>CAXREY010000050.1:0-199933 GCA_964229845.1 Phycisphaerales bacterium UBA1924 | reverse complement strand
GTCGCACGAGATCGACGTCGATTGGGGGCGTATCTATTGTAGTGAGTGGTCGCACATGCGAGAGGCCAAGCCGCTGAGTGTCGTGCACGCGGTCGGGTCGGGCATCAAGGTCTTCGGTCCGGAGCAGATGTGATCAGGGTGTTGGGTACTCGATACCGATCTCAGTGAGTATCTGCGGGAGGATCACACCCGATGCGCCTTGGAGCGCGACATCAACGATCCCTGTATTGGGCGTCGGATCTCGGTTGATCTCGATGGTTTTGGCGCCGTTTTCCTTCGCGGCGAGGATGAAGCTGGCCGCGGGTTCGACGGTGCCGCTGGTGCCGATCGAGATGAACAGATCGCACTCGGCCATCGCCTGGAAGCTCCGCTGGAGCGCGTCCTCTGGGAGCGACTCGCCGAACCAGACGATGCAGGGGCGCATCAGCCCACCGTCGTCGCTGGGGATGGGGAAGGTGTCGAAGCTGAGCTCTGTGAGCGGGCGTTGCTTTCCGGTCTTGGTGCAGCGCCAGGTGTGGATGGTACCGTGCAGTTCAACGACATCGGATGCGCCGCCCCGTTGGTGGAGCCCGTCCACGTTCTGGGTGATGAGCGTGAGGGCTTGGTCCGCGTTGGATTTGTGCTTCTGCAGTGCCCCGATCGCGTAGTGCCCTGGGTTGGGCTCGACATTACGCGCTCGGGTGAAACGCCAGTGGTACCAGCGGGTCACGAGCTCGGGGTCCTTGTTGAACGCGTGGACGGTCGCGAGCTCCATCGGGTCGTACTTGGACCAGTGCCCCTCCTCCGGATCGCGGAAGGTCGCGAGCCCGGACTCCGCGGAGACGCCGGCCCCGGTGAGGATGACGATCGATTGTGCGTCATCGATCATCTCCGCGGCCAAGGTTAAATTGGAGTGATCGCTGCTCATGGGAGCTCGATCGTCGCCCAGACCGGATCATGGTCGGACGGGTAGCGTCCGTTGTCGTTGGTACGGTCGATATCCGCATCGAGGACCCTCACGCTGGGTAAGACGAGGATGTGGTCGATCATCTCGCCGTCGGAGTCGCCCCGGAAGCCATTGAACGTGCCGACGGCGGTTTCTTCGGGGTGGATCTCGCGGTACGTGTGCAACAGCCCAGAGTCGATCAGCGATGCGGTTGCGGGGTTGGATTCACCCGCGTTGAAGTCGCCCAGGAGCACGACCGGGTCGTCGTGCGTACGGCCCGCGATGCGATCGAGGATGAGCCGCGAGCCCTGCTCGCGTGATTCCTGCGATCGGTGGTCGTAGTGGGCGTTGAACACATACACCGCAGCGCCAGAATCACGGTCGATGAGGCGGGCCCACGTGCAGATGCGGGTGATGGAGTTCCCCCACGATGTGGATGCGACAACCTCGGGCGTGTCGGAGAGCCAGAAGGTCCCGGATGCGTCCACCGCGAATGCGCGTGTGTCGTAGAGGATCGCGGCGTACTCGCCCTTGGTTTTGCCGTCATCACGGCCGACGCCGATGACCCCGTAGTACGGGTGTGCTTCGGTAATCTCGTTAAGTTGGAAGGCGAGCGCTTCCTGCACGCCGACGATCGAGGCCTGTCGGTCCTCGAAGACCTGCATCACCAGCTGGTTGCGGTTGGGCCAGCTGTTCTCGCCGTCGTTCGCGGTGCCATAGCGGATGTTGAAGCTCATAACGGTGAGCGGTTCACCCTGCGTTTCATGCACCGGGAGCACAGCAAGCACAATCGCGAGTATCGGGATAAACCACATCTTCCGGGCTCCTTAGTCGTTCGACATCGGGATATCGACCTGCTGCTGCTTGCCGCACTCGACTGCGTCCTCGTAGCCCGCGTCAGCGTGGCGGAAGATGCCCATCATGGGGTCGTTCTTGAGGACCCGTGCGAGGCGGTCGGCGGCCTCGTTGGTGCCGTCGGCGACAATGACCTGCCCGGCGTGCTGGGAGAATCCGATTCCGACACCGCCGCCGTGGTGGAAGCTGACCCAGCTCGCACCCGAGGCGATGTTGACGGCGAAGTTGAGCAGCGGCCAGTCGCTCACCGCGTCGGTGCCGTCCTTCATGGACTCGGTCTCACGGTTGGGTGAGGCGACGGAGCCGCAGTCGAGGTGGTCGCGCCCGATGACGATGGGAGCATCGACCGCCCCTGCCTGGACCATGTTGTTGAACAGCAGACCGGCCTTGTCCCGCTCGCCCAGCCCGAACCAGCAAATACGCGAGGGCAGCCCCTGGAACGCGAAGCGCGGCTCGCAGTTCGCGAAGTCCTGCCTGAGCAAGGCGTCTGGGTTCTTGTGGCAGCCGAGGATCCACTGGTGCAGGCGCTCGTTGTACCCGCCCTCCTCCTTCGGGAAGAGCTGGAGCAGGGCGAAGTCGGTCTTGTAGATGTCGATCGGGTTGCCCGAGAGGGCCGCCCAGCGGAACGGGCCACGCCCGAGGCAGAACTGGGGGCGGATGTACGCGGGTACAAACCCAGGGAAGGCGAAGGCGTCCTTGAAGCCCTGGTCGAAGGCCCGCTGGCGGATGTTGTTGCCGTAGTCGAAGGTGATCGCGCCGCGCTTCTGGAGCTCGACCATGGCCTCGACATGGCGACGCATGGAGGCAAGCGAAAGCTTCTGGTAGCCCTCTGGGTCGTTGATTCGCTCGGTCTCGGCCTGCTCAAAGGTGTACTCGACCGGGCAATAGCCCTGCAGCGGGTCGTGGGCGCTGGTCTGATCGGTGAGGGTGTCGGGCGTGATGCCACGCTCGAGCATCCGCTCGTGGAGCGTGACGGCGTTGCCGGGCCAGCCGACGGAGGTGGCCGATTTCTGGTCCTTGAGTTCCAAGGCCCGATCGATCGCGCCGTCGATGTCATCGACGAGCTCATCGAGGTAGTTGTCATCGAGGCGGCGCTGGAGGCGTGTTCGATCGACATCCGCGATCAGGCAGGTGCCGCCGTTGAGCGTGATGGACAGGGGCTGGGCACCGCCCATGCCGCCGCAGCCGCCGGTGACGTTGAGTGTGCCGGCGAGCGTGCCGTTGAAGTGCTCACGCGCGCACTCGGCGTAGGTCTCGAAGGTGCCCTGCAGGATGCCCTGGGTGCCGATGTAGATCCACGAGCCGGCGGTCATCTGGCCGTACATCATGAGGCCCTTGGCGGCCAACTCGTCGAAGTGCTCCTGCGTGGCCCAATGCGGGACAAGGTTGGAGTTGGCGATCATGACGCGGGGCGAGTCGGTGGTGGTCTGGACCACACCGACGGGTTTGCCGGACTGCACGAGCAGGGTCTGATCGGGCTCGAGGCGCTGGAGGGTCTCCACGATGGCGTCGTAGGCGGCCCATGAGCGGGCGGCCTGGCCGCGTCCGCCGTAGACGATGAGCGATTCGGGGTGTTCGGCGACCTCTGGGTCCAGGTTGTTCATGAGCATCCGCAGCGCAGCTTCCGCCTGCCATGTCTTGCAGGTCTTCTCGGTACCCCTCGGTGCGCGGATGACGCGGTCCTGGGGTTCGGGAATGTACTTCGAAACGCCGGGCTTGGTGGTGGTGCTCATCTTTGCTTGTCCTGAGTTGGGTATTGCTTGAATGAGTGTAGGGAGCGGATTTATTTGGGGATCAGGTCTGCGAATGCGTCATCTGCAATCAGCTTCTCAATGGCCGCGATATCCGGCGAGGGCGATCGGTCCGCGGTGAGCGGCTCGACCACGCCGCGGATGATCTTGATCCCTTCCTCGACCGCCGGGCCTGACATGTGCGGGCGGTGGGCCTCGATGCCCTCGGCACCCACGAGCAGTTCGGTGGCGACGATCGAGCGGGCGAGCTGGACGGCGCGGGCGGCCTTGGCGGCGCTGCGTGGGCCGAAGGAGTTGTAGTCCTCCATGTTCGCGCAGGTCGAGAGGTTGGCGACGCTCGACGGGTTGGCGAGCCCGATCAGCTCGTTGCACATCGCGGCTGCGGCGTACTGCACGATCATGTAACCAGACATGACGCCCGGCTTGGGGCTGAGGAACGCGTTGAGCTCGCTCTCGGGGTCGAAGACGCTGAGGATGTGGTACACGCGCCGCTCGGCGATGCCAGCGAGGTGCGCAATCCCGATCGCGAGCGTGTCCAGCGGGAGCGCGACGGACATGCCGTGGAAGCACCCGGCGCTGACGACGTCGGGTACTTCAGTACCATTGTCGAAGATCAGCGGGTTGTCCGAGACCGCGCCGAGCTCGTCTTGGAGGCGGGCGAAGCACGAATCGAACGAGTCGAGTGCCGCGCCGAGCACCAGCGGGGCACATCGGAACGAGTAGGGATCCTGCACACGCGGGTCGTCCGCTGCGTGGGAAACGACGATCGAGCTTCCCTTGAGCACTTCACGCAGTGTGTCTGCCACGCGGACTGCTCCGGGCTGGTTGCGGGCCTTGTAGATGCGTGGATCCAGATATCCGTGCGAGGCCCGGGCGGCGTCGATCGACATCGCGTTGGCTATGACCGCGGCGTTGATAACGCGGCGCAGGTCCTGAACGATCAGTGCGAATCGGCCGCACATCAGGTGCGTGCCGTTGATCAGTGCGAGCCCCTCTTTCGCGACGAGGGTGACGGGATCGATCCCGAACTCACGGAAGACGTCGGGTGTGGGGCGTCGCTGCCCGTGATGGAAGACTTCGCCTTCCCCGATCAACGCCAGTGCGCAGTGTGAAAGCGGGGCGAGATCGCCCGATGCCCCTACTGAGCCGGACTCGGGCACGACGGGAGTGATCCCCGCGTTCAGCAGGGTGATGATCTGTTCGACGATCTCCAGGCGCACCCCGGAGAAGCCCCGGGTGAGTGACGCCGCGAGGACGAGCATCATGGCCCTGACGACGTCATCGGGGAGCGGGGCCCCAACACCTGCGGCGTGCGAGCGGATGAGGTTCAGCTGCAGCTGCTCGAGCTCGTCGGGCTGTATCTGCTTGCGGGAGAGCGAGCCGAAGCCGGTGTTGATCCCGTAATGCGGGAGCCCGTCGTCGAGGACCTTCTCGAGCTGGGATCGGCATCGGGTAATCGCGTCGGCCCCCGACTCGGAGAGCTCGACGCGCGCACCGTGGCGGGCGACCTGCTCGACCTGGTTCGGTGTGGGGGCGGCGTCGTGGGTGAGGGTAATCGTGGCGTTCTCGCTCATCGGGTGCGTTCCGTGAAGTGAATGGTGTCCGTAGCGAAGATATGATAGAACCATGAGCAGCGAACGCAGTCAGAGTGCATCCCGAGTCTTGATGATCCGCCCGACCGCGTTTGCACGCGATGATGAGGCCGCGGAGACAAACTCATTCATGAATAAGTCGGATGACTCGCTGGAGAAGGTCCAGGAGCAGGCCCGGCGCGAGTTTGATCGGCTCGCGGGGGCCCTGAAGGACGCGGGGGTTGAGGTGCTCGTCTTTGAGGACGATCTGCAGCTCCCGGACTCGGTCTTTCCCAACAACTGGTTGTCCTACCACGAGTTTAAAAAGGTGAAAGACGTCCCGATGATCATCACCTACCCGATGTGCGCGGCATCCCGCCGAAAGGAGCGTCGGGTAGAGATCCTCGATGCCATCGCCAGGTTTACACGCAACGGGATGGATCACCTGGATCTCAGCGAGCTCGAGGACGAGGGCGAGTTCCTTGAGGGGACGGGGTCGCTCGTGCTCGACCGGGTGAATGGGATCGGGTACGCGTGCCTGTCAGGACGCACTACTGAGCAGGCGCTCGATGTGTGGAGCGATGAGACGGGCTACGCGGTCGTTCGGTTCCATGCTGCTGATCTTGAGGGCAACCCGATCTATCACACGAACGTCATCATGAGTATCGGTGACGATCTGGCCGTCGTGTGCATGCGATCGATCACCGATCCGGATGAGTACGACATTGTTGAACGGTCGCTGCGGAAGTCGGGTCGCACGCTGATCGAGATCAGCCTCGATCAGGTCGCCCATTTCTGCGGGAATCTCCTGCAGCTGAAAGACTCCTCCGGCGGCGCTGTTTTCGCGATGTCAGAGTCTGCTTGGAAGCACTTCACGCCAGACCAGCGGGCGCTGATCGAATCGAAGGGGCGTGTGGTGGTGGTCCCGATACCCACGATCGAGTACGTGGCGGGCGGGAGTGTCCGCTGTATGATCGCGGAGCTCGGCAACCCCTGATTTCATGGGGCCGGAGGCGAATCCGCCCCACACGAGCCGCATCTCCTCATTGCCTGACCGGTATCATTGAACCCCGGCGCGTCGTGTGACCGGGATCGATTCGATATCGAGGAGATCCTATGAGATTCAAGCAAGCCTTGACACTCGCGGCAGCTGCGATATTCAGCACCAGCACCGCACAAGCTCAGAATGTACAGCCCGTCGAGTACACGCTCGATAATGGGATGAAGTTCCTGCTCATGCCACGGGATGAGCAACCCAACATCATTACCGCGGGCTGGATCGCGCCCGTCGGTTCGGCCAACGAACGCCCCGGGATTACCGGTGTTTCCCACCTGCTGGAGCACCTGCTATTCAAGGGGACCGACTCGATCGGGACCAGCGATCCGGAGCTCGATGAACAGTACCGCGAGCAGCTCACAGAGATCCGTGAGAAGATGCGTGCGTACACGCTCGATGTGCAGTACAAGCGGATGTACGCGGGCGAGATCGAGAACCCGTGGGATCCGGCGAATGACACGGACGAGCTCCGGGCGATGCGTGCCCAGATGACCGCCCTGCAGGACAAGCAGGCCGAGATCACGATTAAAAACGAGTTCGATTCGATCTACACCGGCAACGGTGGGTCGGGCATGAACGCGGGGACAAGCAACGACTTTACGGTGTTCTACATCAATATCCCCAGCAACAAGCTCGAGCTCTGGTCCTGGATGGAGAGCGATCGCCTGCTCGATCCGTCATACCGGGAGCTTGACGCGGAGCGCTTCGTCGTGATCGAGGAACGCCGCCAGCGACTCGAGGCGACCGCGACGGGCAAGCTCGATGAGCAGTTCGATTCGATGTTCTGGGTTGCCTCGCCGTACAACTGGCCGGTGATCGGCTGGATGAGCGATCTCATGGCGTACACCGAGGATGAGATCAAGGAATACTTCGAGACGTACTACCAGCCGGCGAACCTGACCGGTGTGATCGTTGGCGACTTCGAGATTGATGAGGCGAAGCAGCTTGTTGACTCGTACTTTGGTCGCATCCCCAACAAGCGGCCGAAAGCCGCGCCTCTGGTGACCCATTCTGTCCCGCTGCTCGGCGAGCTGCGATTCTCGGGAGAATGCGATTGTCAGGACCAGGTCGGGGTGCGATACCGCTCCGTGCCGCACGGTCACCCGGACGAGCCTGTGTTTGATGTGATCGCGGACCTGCTCAATGGCCGTACGGGTCGATTGTACAAGTCTCTGATCGAGGATCAGGCGATCGCGGCGCTGGCGAGCGCGGGCAACCGTTCGATGCGATACGCGGGCAGCTTCTCGTTCTCTGCGCTGCCCAAGGGCGGCGCGGAGCTTTCGGAACTGGAGGCGGCCTGGTATGAGGAGCTTGACAAGCTCAAGACCGAGCTCGTCTCGGAGCGAGAACTGCAGAAGGTGAAGAATCAGGCAGCCGCCGACAACTTCCGTGGTCTGCAGGACAACTCATCCCTGTTCTTCCAGCTCGCGATCTCCGAAGCGTACGGCGGATACGAGTACCTCAACGAGTATCCCAAGCGCATCGCCGCGGTGACTCCAGAGGACATCCAGCGTGTCGCTCAGGAGTACTTCGAAGAGCATGAGCGTGCGGTCTCGTACTACACCCGACGCGGTGGGGGCGAGGTTGAGCTTCTGACCATCGACGACGTCCGGGCGTCTCTCCCCGAAGAGATGGCGGGGATGATGATCCCGCAGATCGAAGCGGAACTCGCGAACCTCAAGTCGGAGACTGACGCAGGGGCGCTTCGTGCTCAGATCGAAGAGATGGACGCGCAGGCCGGCATGGTGCCCCCGCAGTTCGAGACGGCCATGCGTTTTATCAAGCAGCAGATTCAGGTCCGGATCGACGAGATCGAGTCGGGCAACGACGAAGGCACCGAGGGAGGTGACCAGTGAACACGATGATTACAGCGGCCTGCATCGCAGGAACAGTTCTCGGCGGGGCGATGGCATACGCACAAGACATACCGTCACACCCCCGAGAGATTGAGTTTGAGGCGCTTGAGTTCATGCCCCCGGAGGCGGACGAGTTCAGGCACGAGCTCTCCAACGGTGTTCCGGTCTACATGGCACCGAGCAACGAGTTTCCGCTCGTGGATATCCGCTTCAGCTTCAAGGGCGGCGGGTATCTCGAGCCCGATGACAAGGCGGGCCTTTCCGCGATGACCGGGCAGATGATCCGCACAGGCGGATCGTCGATGATGGCCCCGAGCGAGCTGGATGAGGAGTTCGATTTCCTGGCTTCAAACGTGAGTGTTGGGGTTGGGGCGACTTCCGCGAGTGCTCGGGTCAACACGCTTACGAGCAATCTCGACCGGACCTTCGAGCTGTTCATGGACATGCTGCGGAACCCACGCTTCGACGAGGGCCGACTTGAGACGCTCCGTGGCCAGGCGCTCGAGGGGCTCAAGGCGAGAGACGACAACGGTCTCGCGATCGCCATGCGTGAGTTCAGTTATCTCATGTGGGGCGAGGATCATCACGAGTCGCGCCAACCGACGCGTGAATCGCTCGAATCGATCACGACGGATGATCTCCGATCGTTCCACGAGAGGATCTTCCATCCGGGCAACCTGATGATCGCCGTTACCGGTGACTTTGAAGAGCAGGAGATGCTCGCTTTCCTCGAGGAGCAGCTCAGCGGATGGGAAGTCAAGCCCGAGGCGCCGGACGCCCCGGCGCCGACACACATGTACAAGCCGGGTGTCTACTACTACGAAAAAGAGCAGCCCCAGGTGCAGGTACTGGTCGGTCATCGCAGCCTCACACGCGATGATCCCAACGCGATCGAGGCGGAGATCATGAACCAGATCCTCGGCGGGTCCGGCTTCACGTCTCGTATCACAAACTCAGTTCGTACACGCGAGGGGCTCGCGTACACCGCAGGATCGTTTATGCAGCCGCGGGTCGATTACCCCGGTGTCTTCGCGTCATACTTCTTTACCAAAACTCCGACGACGGCGTTGGCCACGCGTCTGGTGTTCGATGAGTTCGAACGCATCCAGACAGAGCCGGTCACTACGGATGAGCTGGAAACAATCCAGAACAACCTGATCGAGACCTTCCCCAGGAACTTCGAGTCCAAGGGGGCGATGCTCGGTATCTTCATGAATGACGAGCGGACGGACCGGCCCGAAGGGTACTGGCAGAGCTACCGCGACAAGGTTCGCGCCGTGACGCCTGATATGGTTCAGAAGGCCGCGAATGAGTACCTCCACCCAGACGATGCGGTGATCCTGGTCGTCGGGCCTTGGGAGGAGATCAAGAAGGGCAACGCGGATTCAGAGGCCGATCCGAACCGTGTCGCGACCATGGACGAGTTTTTCACTGGTCAGGCCACGAAGATCCCCACGCGGGACCCGGAATCGCTTGAGCCGATCGAAGATTGATCGTTGGTTAGACGGCTCTCCGATGCTCAATCGGGCCTCGAATCGTGTATATTCACAGGTCCAGCCGCACCCTCGGCTGGGCCTGTTTTCTTTCGGCGATCCGGGCGTTCATCCCATCGCGACATCGGAATCGCGCTCATCCACGGAGGAGTTTGCATGTCTATTCGTTCACGTATCTCAACCCTGCTCATATTGGCTGGCGTATCTGCGGCGTCTGTGTTGGCTCAAGACACACGGCAGGGGCTGATCCAGTACCCATCCATATCGCCTGACGCGTCGCACATCGTGTTTTCCGCGGCGGGGGATCTCTGGAGTGTGCCGCGTTCCGGTGGCGTCGCGGAACGACTCACCGTGCACCCGGGGATTGAGGGGCAGTCGAGATTCTCACACGATGGTGCGAGGGTCGTCTTCGAGTCGAACCGCGACGGTGCCCAGAACCTGTACACGCTCGATCTGATCCGGGAGGGCGATCGGGTCGCCCCGGGCGAGATCGAAAGAATCACGGAGTCCGACCGATCGATGATGCTCGGCGGATTCAGTCAGGACGGGAAACGTGTGCTATTTTCCGCGTATCTGTACCGCGAGATTTACCGGCATCCGCGGATGTACTCGGCGGCGATCGATGGCGGCCCGATGGAACGCGTTACCGACGCGTTTGGGCGTGGGCCAGCCACGCACGCCGATACCGAGGACATCTACTTTGTCCGGGGCTACTACTACCCGCATCGCGTGGCGTACCGCGGGCCGGGAAACATCGATATCTTCAAGTACTCGCCGAGCACGGAGAGTTTTACGCAGCTGACCCAGTTCGACGGCAACGACTTTGAGCCCAACATCCTCCCAGACGGATCGATGGTGTACATCTCGAGCCGGGATGGTCAGTACAATCTGGTGCGCCTCGAGCCTGGGAAGACCGATCAGGATGCTGGCGCGGTGCGTCAGCTGACGCATTTCAAGCCGTCGAGCAGCACATCCGACACGATCGCGCACGGCGTGCGTGATCTGCAGGTGTCCGCCGACGGATCAACGGCGGTTTTCGTCGTATGGAACACCTTGTACACGCTCGATCTCACGAATGACCGTGCCAAGCCAGTTGCGATCGATGTCACCCTTGCGGAGGATCTCGCGATTGGCGACACATATCGCAAGAACATCTCACGTGAAGTCTCAGAAGCAGCGGTGCACCCTTCGGGGAAGGCGGTCGCGGAGATTGCTCGCGGGGAGCTGTTCATCCGCTCGACAAGCGAGGACCACCCAACGGTCCGCGTCACGGACACGCCATTCCGAGAGCGTGATATTGTCTGGTCACCCGACGGCACCAGGCTGTACTACACGGCCGACGACGGCGAATCGCTTGGGAACATCTACGAGGTCATGGTCTCGCTCACTCGGGAGGACCTGAACCCCGAGCCCGAGCCGGTAACAGACGAATCCGCGGATGAAGATCAAGCTGAGGGCGAAGAGACGGAGGCCGCCGAAGAGCCCGCCGAGGAGACTGAGGAGGGTGCAGCCGATGATGCCACGAACGAGGCTGAGTCTGCTGAGGAATCTGACGAAACCGAGGAGGAGGAGCAGGAAGAGCCCAAGGTCGATCACGCCAAGCGTTGGAGCGAGGCCCTTCGCTTTGAGGTCTCGCCGGTGATCGAGTCAGATACGCTGGTGTACAACCCGATGCCTTCGCCAGACGGGAGAAGGCTCATGTACTTGCGGGATCGCGGCGATATCGTGATCCGTGATCTGGAGTCTGGCGAGGACCGCGTGGTCATGGAACTCTGGTCCGACCCTGATGTCCAGTGGGCCTCTGATTCGCGTCACCTCGTTGTGGCCGCACAGGACCTCGATTTTAATGCGGATGTCTTCATCGTTGATACGCACCCGGGCGAGGACGGTGAACTCCCCGAGCCAATGAACATCTCTCGTCACCCGGATATTGATCATTCGCCTCAGCTCTCGCACGACGGGAAGGTGCTGACCTTCCTCTCCGATCGTGACAACGAGAACTGGGCGTTCGATGTGTACGCGGTCTTCCTCGACCGTGAGCTTGAGGGAATGGCCGGGTACGAGCTCGATCAGTACATCAAAGACGCGGCAGCCGCGGCGGGGAAGCTGAAGCCGATCGAGCCTGTGCGTTTCGATGATGAGGAGAAGGATGAGAAGGAAGCCGAGGATCAAGAGAGCAAGGCGCTCAAGTTCGACGCCGACGATGCCTATCTGCGGGTGCGCCGGCTTACGTCAACTCCCGAATCCGAATCCAGCCTGCTCCTCACTCCGGGGGCGGATCGGGTCGTGTTCTCAACGGTCATCGATGGGAGTCGCAGCTACGTGAGCGTGGATCATCGTGGACGCGATCGGAAGACGATCAAGTCCGGCGGGGTCGGCGATCCTCGGCTCTCCCTGAACGGGAAGACCCTGAGCTTTGTCTCAGGCGGTCAGGCCGCGACGACGAGCCCGACTGGCGGGAAGACAACAAGCCTTCCCATCGATGCGACAATCACCATCGATCGAGAAGCGGAGCTCGCCCAGAAGTTTCATGAAGCTTCCGAGCGTTTCGGTCTGTATTTCTACCACCCGACTATGAAGGGCTTGGATTGGTCGGCAATCTCAAAGCGGTACCGTGAGCTGGTGATGCAGACACGGACCCAGGAAGCGTTTACAAGGTTGATGAACCTGATGTGGGGCGAGGTCGACGGCTCGCACACGGCGACCCGCGGGGGCGATGGCTACTCCGCCAGCTCGGCGGGCAACGGGTACCTCGGGATCGACTTTACCGCTGTCGAGAATGGGTACCGAATTGACGCCATCATCAAGGGTGGACCGATCGACAAGATGAAGAACGCGCCGAGTGTCGGCGACGTGATCGTGGCGATCGGTGAGAACCAACTCGTTGACGACAACGGTCAACTCATGGGTCTGCATCAGGCGATGGCGCACATGTCCGGTGAGGAAGTACTGATCGAGTACATCCCAGCAGAGAGCGGCGATGGAGCGTCACGGCTCGCGTTGGTGACGCCCACCTCGTTCGGGCGTGCCTCGATCCTGCGCTACGAAGACGAGGTCATGAAGCGTCGCGCTGAGGTTGACGAGCTCTCCAACGGGCGGCTGGGCTACCTCCACATCCGAGGCATGGGGCTCGCGGAAGTTCGTGATTACGAGCGTGATCTGTACGCCGCCGCCCACGGGAAGGAAGGGCTGATCATCGATGTCCGTGACAACGGTGGGGGCTGGACGACCGATATCCTGCTCGCGTCGCTCACGGCGCCCAATCACGCTTACACCATCCCACGCGGTGCCGATCCTGACGAGGTCCAGCCGGATAACTACCCGCGTGACCGGAGGCTGATCTACGCGTACTCGCGTCCGATCAACGTGCTGATTAACCAGCACTCGTTCTCGAACGCAGAGATCTTCGCCCACTCGATCCGCACCGCGAACCGCGGCACGCTGATCGGGACGCAGACCTTCGGCGGCGTGATCTCGACCGGGTCGTTCTCGCTCATCGATGGAACGACGGTCCGCCGCCCGTTCCGCGGGTGGTACCTCCCGGACGGGACCGACATGGAGAACAACGGTGCGAAGCCGGACATCGATGTGCCTCAGACGCCTGCGGATGAAGCAGCGGGGCGTGACCCGCAGCTTGAGGCCGCAGTAGAGGAACTGCTCGGTCGACTCGACGGCTGATCCGCCTGTCATCCCATTCAGAAAAATAAGCCCCGCGATCTGTCGATCGCGGGGCTTTTATTGTTCACTGACATGCGTCAGGTCTTACTTGTCCTCATCCGAGATGCCGATCCCGGTGCGGACAGGTGGTGTCGGGCGATCTGCGGGGGTGTACCCGCTGGTCTTGATCTCTTCGAGCAGGTGCTCGATAGCCGCATCAAGCTGCGGGTCACGCCCGTCGAGTGACGCGGTCGGATCGATATCAACCTCGATATCGGGGTCAACACCATGTCCCTCGATGCCCCATGAGCCGTCGAGCTCATAGAACCCGAAGTTGGGGACAGAGACGTTCCCACCGTCGATGAGCTGTGGGACGCCGGAGATCCCGACGAGCCCACCCCAGGTCCGGGTGCCGATGAGCTTCCCGAGCCCGTGGTGCTTAAAGAGCCACGGGAACATGTCACCACCGGACCCGGCGTTGCCGTTGATCAGCATCGCCTTGGGTCCCTGGTGAGAATCGTATGGCCAGGGCCAATCCGCGCCGTCGCGACGGTACCAGTAGTTGGTCCGTGGACGGTTGAGCAGCTCGATGAACCGGTTGGGGATCTGCCCGCCGCCGTTCCAACGCTCGTCGATCAAGAGGGCTTCCTTGCCGATCTGGCCGTAGAACTGGCGGAAGAGCTCGTTCTGTCCCTGCACACCTGTGTTGGGAACATAGATGTACCCGATCTTGCCGTCGGAGTGCTCCTCGACATACTTGCGGTTGGACTCAACCCACGCGCGATAGCGGAGCCCGAACTCGGACCCGTAGGGCCTGAGCGTGACCTCGCGTTCGTTGATGGTTTCCTCGTCGCCTTCGAGCGCAGAAACGATCGTCAGCGTCGTCGGCTTGCCCGCGAGGCCGATGAACGAGGCCCAGATGTCCTTGCTCGTGTCGATTGCCGCACCGTTGACAGCCGTGATGATGTCGCCTTCCGAGACGCCGAGCCCGTGCTGTGATAGGGGGCCGAGCGCATCGGTATCCCACGGAGCACCGCGGTAGATCTTGGTGATCCGATACCCCGAACGCTCGTCGCCTTCAGCGACCTCATACTCCGCACCGAGCAGCCCGATGTTCGTGCTCGGCTGTCCTTCGGTATCACCGCCTGAGTAGTAGGCGTGCCCGACATTGAGCTCTGAGATCATCTCACCAATAATGTAGGAAACGTCCTCCCGAGAAACGGCGTCGTCCACCATGGGGAGATAGTGCGCGAGGACCGCGTCCCAATCGACGCCGTGCATGTTCTCAACATAGAAGAAGTCGCGGAAGCGACGCCACGCATCCGTGACGAGCTCCTTCCACTCCTCACGCAGGTTGACCGTGGTGCGCAGATTGAAGTTGAGCGGCTTGGCGCTCTGCCCGGCCTTGGCATCGACGACCGCGAAACCGCCGGGGGTCTGGGCGACGAGCTTCTTCCCATCACCAGACACGCTGAACCCGAAGGCCATCCCGAGCACGGTCTTTTCGCTCGGCTCGTCCGCGCGAGGATCGATCAGCTTGAGAGACGCGCCGTTGTCACCCCGCCGGATGTAGAGCAGCTCGCCCTTATCGTTGCTGGCGAGGTTCCCGAAGTTGCCCGATGCGACGCCGAGGTCGTAAGCGCGGGCCTCGAAGTTCTCGAAGTCGATCTGGACGGTTTCGGCTGCTTCGCCCGAGTCTTTGACGACCTCACCGAGCTCTTCCTCAGAGATGTCCGAGCTGGTGCGACGGCCCTTCCATGTGCCCGACATGCCCATGCCCTTGATCTCCCAAGTGCCGGTCATGGTGTCGCCATCGACGGTGGCCTTCTGGATAATGGTCATTCCAGACTCTGACGATTCCATATAGAACTCGTTGGTGTCCGCGTTCCACTTGACGACATCCCCGAGGTCATCGGTCTCGCCCATGGACTCGGACTGGCCCATGATGTTCCCGTCTGCATCGACGATGATCATGAGCGAATACGAGATCTCGTCCGTCGGCATCCCGAGGGCGGCGAATCCAGAGGCGGTGCCTTCCCACTTGCCCCAGAGCGGGTGCTCGGTGTCGTACCCATCGAGATAGGTTGATTCTTCGGATTCCGCGTCCTCGTCCCCCTCGTCCGCGTTCTCCTCCTCGCTGTTCTCTGCGTCTTCCGTGTCCTCGGACTCTTCTTCCCAGGTTTCTTCATCGGACTCGAGCAGCTGGGCGTTCTCAACATCCGCGTTGAGGGGCACGGCGATCAGGCGGCCCGTGTTCGCATACACGAATGTCGATCCCACATCCTCGTACTGGGGACTTGTGAAATCACGGTTCGACGCGTAGAAGAGGTAGTCGCCCTTACTCGAGAATGCCGGGCTCGCATCGTTGAAGAACCCAGAGGTGACATGGTGCTTGTCGCCGGTCTCGGTGTCATAGATCCAGATACTGCTGCTGAATGACTCTTCAGTCGCCTTCGCGTAAGTGATCCAGCGTGAATCGTGCGACCAGGACACCTGGACGGCGTTCGCGAGCGGCTCTGTATCAAAGTGGTTCATCTCTCCTGATTCGACATCCACCAGGTACATCTTGCCGGCTTTGTCGACCGCGTAGATCGACTTGGAGTCAGGTGACCAGGAGGAACTCATGAAGTAGGTCTGGTTCCCATCGGTGAGCTGGCGGGTCTCGCCCTTCCCATCGGACTGGGTGATATAGAGCTCGTATTCACCATCCGCATCTGAGAAGTAGGATACCCAGCGGCCGTCCGGGCTCCATGACGGGAGTCGATCCGAGGCGCCGGACGAGTTTGTCAGCTGGCGGGGTGCGCCGTTTTCAACGGGCGCGGTCCAGATGTCGCCGCGTGCTTCCGCGACAACGCGCTTGCCGGTCGAGGAGATGTCGCCGGACATCATGTGATTGCTCGCATCGACCGCCTTGGGACGCAGCGTTTCGCGCGCGCCCGGGATCGAGATGTCGATCGGCTTTGATTTGCCGTTGCTGACATTGAGCAGATGGATCTGGGAGCCAAGCTGAAACACGATCTCGGCGCGTCCGACATCGCTCACGCCCATCGACGGAAACTTGATATCGTCATCCGTGAAGTTCGTGATCTGCTTGTGCTCATCCTTGCTGGGGTTGTAGCTCCAGATGTTCAGACGCCCCTCCTCCCCGTTGTCCGAGAGGTAGTAGAGCATGTCCTTGTGCCACATTGGTATGGTGTCGGTGCCTTCCCAATCCGTAACCTTGCGTGACTCGTTCGTGTTGAGATTGAACAGCCAGATATCGGTTGCCAGGCCGCCCCGGTACCGCTTCCATGTCCGGAAGTCACGCGAGTTGGGGGTGTAGGCGAGCCATTCACCGTCGGGGCTCACGCTGCCAGTGGCACCGTACGGAACAGGTACCGCCTCGGGCATGCCTCCCGAAGCATCAACCGTGAACAGTTTCTGGTGCGCAGGGTTTCCGCTCAGTCCATTGAACGAGAAAAGGAGTTCGCCATCGGGCGTCCAATCGAGCAGGCGTTCGTTCGCGGGGTGGTGTGTCACCCGCATCGGTATCCCGCCGGCGGTGGGGACCGTGTAGAGATCGCGATCCCCCTCGTAGTTGCCTACGAAAGCGATGTGGGTCTCATCCGGCGAGAACTTCGGATGCTGTTCCTGCCCAGCCGGAGACGCGACAGGGCGTGCCTCACCTCCCTTTTTATCCACGATCCAGATGTCGTTCGCATAGACAAAGAGGATGTGGTCCTTACCGACATCCGGGTAACGGAACATCCCGGAGTGCTTGTCATCGTCCTGCGCGAGGAGGGGAGTCGCCGTCATCGCGATCCCCGCCGCGCTGATCAGCAGCGTGGTCTTTTTCATGTGGTGTCTTCCGATTCTCGTGTGTACTCTCAAATGCCGACCGTCGGCAACTGTGTTGTACCGGATCGGGGTATCCGAGTTTCGGGGCAAGGAGGGGTCTCATCAGGAAAAAACCCGAAACCGAACAGTTCACAAGTCAGAAATTGATTGACTCGGGGTTGCTTTCGATGATGATTCTGCAAACAATACCTTCCTGATTGCGGGGTAGAGCAGTCTGGTAGCTCGTCGGGCTCATAACCCGGAGGTCGTTGGTTCAAATCCAGCCCCCGCTATTAAACGGCCGGTGTCGAAAGGCACCGGCTTTCTGGTTTTGGGATCCGCACCGCTGAGAGACTCGGCGGTGTTTTTCGTTGTTCTGGGGAGAATACGCCGGTTCGCAGCGAGTGAAGCGAGTCTCTGGTGTCGCGCACTCGATCACCAGAATCGCTCCGGGGTTACCCCTATACCGGCGAAGTCCTCGTGAAAGTCTCTCAAGTCTCAGAGACCCGGTGCACGGTTGAATAGACCGTGGTGCCCAGCATGCGCCGCCCAACCTCCCAGGTTTCAGCTCGCAACGCTGCACAACAAAGTTCGAAAAAACGGACAGCGTTCCGCAAAACCGCATAGGTGCTTGATGGAGGGCAATGACGCCCGCATCAAGGACGATCCCATGCCGAAGAAACGAACCGTTGATCGCACGACCAATCCGCAGACCATGACACCTCAAGAGCGTAGAGACGAGATCGCGAGCATCCTCGCGGTCGGCTTGGTGCGCGCATCGAGCTTGATTCCGGCCTCGCCGAAAGTCTCTGGATCTTTACCGGAGGGACTTGAAGATCCGAGTGATGCGGACCTCAGTGTGGGGAACACCAAACCCCAAGGAGGTCAATCATGATCGTGAACGACAAGCAGGCCATGGTCGAGGCGGAGATCGCCGAGCTCTACGAGATGACGACGGGTCAGCTGGCTGAGAAGTATGAGCAGCTGCACGGCCAGCCGACCCGCACGCGGCACCGCCAGTACCTGATCCGCAAGAACGCTTGGCGTATCCAGGCCCACGCCTTCGGTGGGCTCACGGAGCGGGCGAAGCGACGGGCTGCCGAGCTGGCCAACGACGCGGATATACGTGTGATGGCCCCGAAGACGCTGGTTTGCCCTCCGCAGGGCGGGGAGCCGGAGACCCAGACCACCCGCTTCATCAAGCGTGACCCTCGTATCCCCGCGGCTGGCTCGGCCATCGTGCGGACCTACAAAGGCAAGAAGCTCCGCGTGGTCGTGCTGGATGGCGACCGTGGCTTCGAGTACGAGGGTCAGCGCTACGACACGCTCAGCGCTGTGGCCAAGCACATCACAGGCAGCCACATCAACGGCTTCCGCTTCTTCGGGCTGGGGAAGAAGTCATGAGCAGCGCCAAGCAACCCAAGCCGGACACGATCCGGTGCGCCATCTACACCCGCAAGTCCAGCGACGAGGGGCTCGATCAGGAGTTCAACTCGCTCGATGCTCAGCGTGAGAGCGCTGAGGCGTTCATCGCCAGCCAGAAAGCGGAGGGGTGGAAATGCCTCTCCGAGCGATACGACGATGGTGGGTTTTCTGGTGGCTCGATGGAGCGGCCCGCGCTCGATCGGTTGATCCGTGACATCGAAGCGGGCAAGGTCGATTGCGTGGTGGTGTACAAGGTGGACCGGCTCAGCCGCTCGCTGATGGACTTCTCCCGGATCATGGAGACCTTCGACGCGCACGGCGTGTCGTTTGTCTCGGTGACGCAGCAGTTCAACACCACCAGCTCGATGGGGCGGCTGACATTGAACATCCTCCTGAGCTTCGCCCAGTTCGAGCGGGAGATCATCGGCGAGCGGATCCGCGACAAGATCGCTGCCCAGAAGCGAAAGGGCAAGTGGGCGGGCGGTGTGCCGATCCTGGGCTACGACGTGGACCGGTCCGGGGGGAGCCCCAAGCTCGTCGTGAACGCCAAGGAGGCGGCCCGTGTGCGCCAAATCTTCGCCTTGTACCTCGAGAAGGAGTCGCTGCAGCCGGTGGTGCGGGAGCTGGAGCGGCGAGGCTGGCGGAACAAGAGGAGGGTGACCAAGAAGGGCAGGGTGATCGGGGACAAGGCCTTCGACAAGGCGACCCTCTACACGCACCTCAAGAACCCGCTCTACAAGGGCATGATCAGCCATAAAGGCGAGCTCTTTGAGGGTGAGCATCAGGCGATCATTGATGAGGAGCAGTTCGATCGGGTGCAGAAGATCCTCAGCTACAACGGGAGGACCGGTGGCAAGGAGGTCCGCAACAAGTACGGCGCAATCCTGCGCGGGCTGCTGCGGTGCAAGGCGTGCGACCACGCCATGACGCATGTCTTCACGACCTCGCGGGGGAAGGGCAGAAAGCAGTACCGGTACTACCGGTGTGTGGGCTCGATCAAGAAGGGGGCGTGTACGTGCCCATCCGGCTCGTTGCCTGCGCAGGCCATCGAGCAGCTCGTCGTGGACGAGGCGCGGTCGGCGATGACCGATCGGGCGTTGATCAAGCAGATCATCGGGGACAGCGAGCAGGTGTTGGTACAGGAGATCGTTGATCGCGAGCGGGACCTGGGCGATTTGGAGAAAGAACTCAAACGGCTGCATCGGGATCTGCGACAGGCGGTAGGGGAGCCGGGGGATCAAACTGCTCGGATTGCGCAGCTCAACGAGCAGATCATGAGCGACCAGCAGCGTGAGAAGCTGCTGCGAGAGGAGATCAAAGGTCTGCGATCGCAGCGGCTCGATCCGAAAGAAGCGGAGCGTCGGCTCAATGACTTCGATGAGGTCTGGAGCAGCCTGATCCCTCGCGAGCAAGCAAGATTGCTCAAGCTGCTGATCGAGCGGGTGGAGTACAACAGCGAATCGCAGTCGGTGAGCGTGACATTCAGGCCGAGTGGTATCAAGAGTCTTGCGAAGGAGGCGGCATGAAGACGGTGACGAGGACGGTAGATTTCGCAGTCAAAGGCAAGCGAAAGAGCGATCGAGTCGCTGAGGAACCAAGGGGAAGGGTGCCGCGGATCTCGAAGCTCATGGCGCTTGCGATACGGTACGAGCAGATGCTCAACGATGGCGTGGTGCAGAGCCAGTCGGAGCTGGCGGAGCTACTCCATGTCTCGCAGCCGCGGATGACGCAGATCATGAATCTGCTGCATCTTGCACCGGTATTACAAGAGGAAATTCTCATGCTCGAGGAAGTAATGCCTGGTCAGGCGATCACAGAGCACCATCTGCGTGAGATCACTTCTTCGAGCAGCTGGAATGAGCAAGTCATGAAATGGAGACGTGTGAGCAGCTCGTGAAACTATACTCAAGACTCCTTCTCCGGTTCGAGTTCGAACTCGGTCATTTGACTGTGCTTTGGAACTGAGAACTGTGGGAGGTTTTTGAGATCCTGTGGTGAGAACATCTCTACGACCTGAGCTTTCGTTCTGCTGATCCAGACTGTATCCATTACAAATCCATTGGCAGGATCGATAGGCGGCAGTACGAATCCAACTGCTTCACTTTGATCATAATGATAGATCGCGCCGAGTACAGTAGGTAGGAGCCATTCACATCTCCTCTTTCTCTCATACTGGGAGATCAAGAACACAAGTAGTGGGCCGTCTCTGGAACTTGAATATGAAGCGAAATAGCGATCACGATTTTGCTCTAGACAAAGCTCGCTCTTCTCGAGGATCTTCATGCCGAGTAGTCGGCGATCGATTCTCCTGATCTTGGCGAGTTCTGTCGCGACTCGTACATAGCCTTCTTTATCTGGTTGCTTTCCACCTAGGCGTTCGTTCAACTCTGAGACATGATCCAAATCCTCTTCGGCGTACCGATGGAGGTTGTTGATCATGTCATCGATTATGAACGAGGGTGTATCGAGCAGCGCACGGTTTTGGCGTTGCTCGGTTTGGCTATAGCCTTCCCACAGATCATCAGCCAACATAAACATGTCGGCGGATTCAACTTGATCATGAAACTGGTCTGGGTCGGATTTGTAGTACGCTAAGAGGTCGAGTTCACAGATTCCCATCAAGCTGTGTTTCTGAAAAAACAGTTTGCGAGCCTCCATGTACTCGATCAGATCAGTTGGTGTTGATAGCTCAGTGAACAGATCCGCGAGATCAGTGTGGGTTGTGCAGAGTACGACAATGTGCTCGTCTTTAATATCGAGACTTGGGCTCTTGCCCCAAATGTCCAGCGTTGGGTGATCAACGACTGATATGGCGTACAGGTTTTGGATTGCGCCATGGTCAATAGTGACCTCGCCCTGGCGATCGTTTGTGACAGATTTGATATCGCCGGACTTGATGGCTTCTACGCCGCGCGTAAGTTGCTGAACGGTCTGGTCATACCGGCGATTCGCAAAATTCGCCCAATCGTCCTCTGTTCTGTCCGGTCGCTTCTCCCGGTCAGCAGTCTTTATCTCGATCAAGATCGCTGTATCACCAAGAAGTATGAGTAAGTCACACAGTTCGACTTCGCCCTTGTCGGTCATGTATCTTGGGCCACGGAACAAGAAGTCTCGGCCGATCGGGAGTTGGCAGAGCTGCTCGATGTAGTCCTCTCCGATATCACCGATTGATCTCTTTACGCTGGACATGGAGCCATACCTCGATGTATCGAAGTGTGATCTGTGTTAAACACCGTAAACCTGCATCACCTCGTCCCCGTAGTGGTTCACCACTTTCACCGCGATCTTCCCGCTCTTTGGCTTTGGGAATGGCCGACTCTTGGTCGAATAGACCAGCTCCCACGCTTCCTCGTCAATCTCAGCACGCATGGCACGCTTGAGCTTTTTGTATGGTTCGTCGGCACCGGTAAAGTAGGCGTGTCGGACGAAGAAGCTTTCGCCGTTGTAGTCGGTGTCGAGGAACCAGCACGCGACATCGTCGCGTGAGTCGTGGATCTCCTTGCCCGTCTCGGGGTCCACGGCGACGCCGCTGCGGACCTCGCCCGTTGTTGGGTCGTACACATCGATCCCGCGGACTTCGACCACCAGGTAGTCGGCTGGCTTGCCGGTCCGGGTGCCAAGCTCGTCCTTTTCCGCGGCCCGCACCTCAACATCCGGCTCGCCGAAGACAGTGAAGAGGTTGCCCGCCCCGGTCTTCTTGAGCAGCTCGCCCATCGCCAGGTCGTTGTTCATCCGCACCGGAAGCACCATCAGATTGCCGTACTGCTTGGCCTCTTCGGTCACCGTCGCGTCGAACGCGAAGCCAGCGACGAGTAGCAGGTCGAAGCCCACGCCCTTCACCGCTTCCTTCGCGGCTTCCTTGATCAGCAGCGAGCCAACCGTCCCATGCTCGGGGCCGATGCACACCGCGACCCGCTTCACATCGCCGGCCTTGTCCGTGTACTCACCCGAGCCCTGGATCCACTCGCCGGCGTACGGCTCCAGCGAGTCAAACTTCAGCCGCTCGTCCTTGTAGGTGTTCTGCACACCCGCCTTCCGCAGGTTCTCCAGCACCATCCGGCCGAAGTCATCGGGCCCGATCACCTTGATGGTGTGGACTGACCCGTCTTCGGCTTTGGCTCCCTGCGTGCTCAACGCGCTCTTGTTCGCCGCGCTGATCGTCCGGTGCGGGCTCAGGCTCTCGACGGTGAACGGCCCGGTCACCCGCACCCGCTTCTTGTCCTCGTAGGGACGGTCGTACAGCAGCTCCTGGTCGGCCCGATTGGCGATGCTCTCGTCGATCTCCCGCTGGCGTACCCGCCGACCTTCCCACCAATCGGCGAGAAGCTTCGCCGGCTCGCTGCCCTCGGTGATGTTCTGCTTGCCCAGTGCCTTCCACGCCGCGGCCCGCTTGTCGTCGTCGAGATCGTCCGCCGGCAGGCGGGGCAGTTCCCACTCCTCCCATGTCTGCTTGGCGGTCTTGTTGATCTTCGCCCGCAGCGGTTCAAGGGTCTGCTGCCAACGCTCGTAGATCTCGTCGATTTGCTCGTTATTCGCGATCGACTTGAGCGTGATGTGCGGCACCCGCTCGTAGACGAAGCCGCGGCGGATATCCGCCTGCTTCTCGTCCATTGCTGGCTTCTCGTGCTTGAGTGTCTGCTTGATGTCCGCGTGGCCCATGGCCGTGGTGATTTGCGGCCATTGGTCGGCGAGGTGGTAGTACGGGAACCGCCCCGCCATCAGCCGCGTGCGTGCGAGCGTCAGGGCAACGCGTGAGGTGTCGGTCGTGATCCAGCGGCGGCCCCATTGCTCGGCGACAAACGCGGTGGTGCCTGAGCCGCAGGTCGGATCGATGACGAGGTCACCGGGGTCGGTGCACATCAGCATGCAACGCTGAGCAAGAAGCTCGTTCGTCTGAACAACGTACACCTTGTTCATGGCACTGCCGGATGCTGCGTCAGCCCACAAGTTTGACACCGGGTTCACCGGATTGTCACGAACAAAGCGGACGTAGTTGATTGTCTTACCACTTGGGGCAACACGATCTGCCACGAGAAGACGCTTCATGCCGTTACGATTTGTCGACCAACTCCGGTTTGCCGTGGGCTGATAGCGACGGCCAAAGGCATCGACATTGTAGATACAGCTCGGTGTACGCCCCGCGGCCAGCAAGATTTGAAAGCGAGCAAGCTCATTTGGATCGATGGCCTCCGACGAGGCGGCCCGCCGATACGCACCAACATCTTCCTTGAGGATGCTGTATGCAGCATCGTCTTCTGGAGTCTTGGCTGTGAAAAGGGTTCGACGTTTGACGCGGTCCTTATCCTTTGCGTACCAGAGGATGAAGTCCGTGATCTCCGGCATGAGCCCCTTGCTGAGGCCGGCTGTCTTCTTTGCAGTGATTATCGAGATGAACGACTCGGGCCCGAACACCTCGTCAAGCACGTTGCGGACCAGATGGACGTTTTCGTCACCGATCTGGACAAACATCGACCCGGTATCGGTGAGAAGCTCGCGTGCGACACTCGCACGATCCCGGAGATACGCGAGGTAGCTGTGAATCCCGTCTTTCCACGTATCGCGAAATGCCTTGATTTGCTCTGGCTGCCGCACCGCGTCCGCCGCGGTATCGGCCACACGAGTCTTCCGGGTGCTCACCTGCCAGTTTGACCCAAACTTGATCCCGTACGGCGGGTCGAAGTACACCATCTGCACCCGCCCCTTAAGCCCCTCCTTCTCGGCAAGTGAGTTCATCACCAGCAGCGAGTCGCCGAGGATCAGGCGGTTGGACCAGTTGGCGTCGTGGTGGTAGAAGTCGATGCGGTCGGCGAAGTCTTCGGGCAGGCCGTTGAAGTCGGAGAAGAGCCCGCCGAAGTCGGCATCGTCGTTGCCTGGGTCGCGGTCGGCGTCTTTGCGGAAGTCCTCGATGATCGCCTGGGGGTGGATCTTCTCCTGAATGTAGATGGGCACGGCCGGCACTTCGAGCGGCGATGCATCCTGCTCGTCCTTGCCCCGCCAGACGAGCTGCGGGTCGAGGTCGGGGTTCCGCGGGTAGAGCGTGGTCTTCTTGCCGTCGTCGTCCTTGACGAAGCCCTTGAGCTCTTGTGTGGGAATGTTTTTCCGCTTGTCGACGTGCTTGACCGAGGAAACCTCCACAGGGACCTTCTTCTTGGAGGAGGCCTTCTTGGTGTGTTTCTTCGTAGTCTTCTTGGTGGTTTTCTTCGCCATACGCCTCAGCTCTCCGTGCCGAACAAACCGACAAGCCGCTGGACCAGCAGCTCCTCGCGTGCCTCAGTGAAGTCCCAGAAACGATCGAGCCGCCAGAGCGACGGATCCTCCGGGATCGCGTGCGTCTTTACGAATGATGCGTCACGGGACTTCATCCACTTCTCGAACTCCGCTTTCGATTTTTGCAAGTTCTCCTGCTGCGTCAGGAGCTGGAGGTTCGCGAGGCAGTTCTTCCAGTCAACCCAGTCGGCTGCATCCTCAGGGCTCACGCCGACCTCGCGGAGTGACTTCTTGTTCAGTCGTGCTCTTGGGAAGATGTGGTCGACATCATTGATGCGATCTTTCCAGCTTCCGTCACCGATTGTGAGTGACAACACCACTGAGGCCATTGGGTGTCCGTACTCGATCTCCTCGACAAGCTCGCGAGCTGACTCGGCATCGAAGGTGAACGGGTTCCGGGGGCCGGATTTCTTGGCCTCCTTCGAGATCGCTGCTACAGGGAAGTCAGTGTTCACATCAGCGTCCCGGAGAACATCTCGGATGTCTTTGAGCAGGTTGTCCGATGAACCGCTGAAGACTCGGTTCAGCAACGCGACGATGAACCAGCGACGCATCAAGTCAGCGTTCTGTTTCTCGTAGGTGCTGGTACCGTGAGCAAAGTCAAGCTTGGGGTGCTTGTGTGTGAAGTAGAGCACGGGAATCATCGCGTTCGCACTGCTCAGGGCCTCTTCCGGCAGCATGAAGGACCGGATCGCCGCGACACCCCGGCGAATGGACTCGCGAACCTTGGGCCAATTCTGTTCCATAAGCGACAGGTTCTCGTCGCTGAAGTTCTCAGCTTTGAAACCCACGGGAAGATCGCTGAGAACCAGCAGTGCCTTGAGCACAAAGTCCTTCGAGAATCCTTTGCGAGATGGCAAGCCTGCGTTCAGTTCGTCGACGAAAGCGGGGATCTCGTCGCGTGCGTCTATCGTCTGCCACTTCGCTGTGAGCATGGACATCAGGATCGTTGATTTACTGAGTTTGGTTCCGCCTTCGTTGGTGCGGACAAAAATATCGAGCACCCGGTCGTAGTCCTGCTCCCGTTCGGTGTAGTACGACACAACGTCGTCTTTCCAGAATGTCTGGTGCAGGCGAGACATGTTTTTGCGAAGAACTTTGAGCAGCCGGCTGTCGACGCCTGTGTCTTCGACCTTCTCGCGTGTCTCTTCAAGATGATCGCCGAACGCGTCCTCATCTCGATACTGCAAGATCCGTCCGACTGGGTACCACATCTCGGATTTGGACGGACCGCTTGGCTTCGAACGGAACGCAAGCCGGTAGTAGTTGTCGGCGTCTCCGCCGTCGTCACCGGGAGACTCTTGGTTCGGATCGTGGAGCAGATCGATATAGAGGGTGCACTTCTGGTACGCGTCGGGATTCTTTCGACGAGCATGTTTCTTCTTGATTGTGTACTGGCCGCGGAGACCGACGAGCAGCGAGGTAAGTCGTTGCTGCCCGTCGAGGATCAACACGGGGTCCTTAGCGGATTCAAGAGAAGCCAAGTCATTACGCGTGCCACCAGCTTTCACCGCCTCCAAGAACCGATAGGCGGGCCATTTTGTCTTGTTGTCATCCTTGAGCTCCCAGAAAAGAAATGACCCGATCGGGTAGCCACGCAGCAGCGAGTCGAACAACGCGACAACCTGCTCAGGCTTCCACTCGAACTCTCTCTGAATGGCAGGCAGGTAGTACTGGCGATTGAGCCGATCGAGGACATCTCCAATGGTTTCTGAGTTGTACTTCATGCGTCTGTCTCCACCCCGATATTCGAGAGCCTGGCGCGCACCGTGTTCTGAAGATCCCACGGATCCGAGATCTCGATGAACGCCCACCGGCCGTACTCGCCGGCGTTGTTAATCGCGGGCACCCAGAGCGTGCGTGCTGTTTCCACCTTGGTCTGTTTCGCCTGGCCTACTTTTCCGTCCTTCTGCCCTGAGACTTCGAGAATCAAGTTGAGTGGGTTTTCTCGGCCGTGCCCGTCGTCGAGGCGGACGATGAAGTCGGGAATATACCGCTTGGTCTCGCCTTTGAGCGTGTAGGGAATTGTGAACCCGAGGTTTTGATTCTTGGTGTAACAGATAACCTCATCCATCTCCTCGATCGTCTGGGCAGCCTTCTGCTCCCACGAGTCGGTGTCGCAGACGACATGGCTGATATGGCACTTGTCGGGCGATGTCTCCCAGGTCGGCCGGGTCGTGTCGAAGTCCACGAACCGCGTGCTGCCGATCTCGTCGTTGTAGCGATTGATCAGCGGCACGAGCCGCTTGGGCCGCGGGTCGCCCTTGACGATCGCCTTGTAAATCTTGTCGGCGGCCTTGTGCTGGATCTCTGTAAATTTGAGAAGTTGAGGGAAGGTGTTATCTTTGAGCACGAGGCACTCAGCGATCCACCGCTGGCTTATCGCGAGGACCTCCGGGAACCTCCACGGCTGCGGGTCGCCGCCATTCTCATTGATATACTCCTCCAGCACTCGCTTGGCGAGGAGGAACTCCATCTCGCGGACACGCTTCCGCTTGAGGTCATCGAGAGTGTGAAAGTCCTTCTCCCCGACGATCGGTGCGACCTCAACCTTGCTCGGTACGTCCTGCGTGGTAAGAGCAAGCTTGGACTCAGGGCCAAAGGTGGCGATTAGCGGAGCATCGGGAAGCTCGTAGCGGTAGCCGTTGACTCGAGGGAAGGTGATCTCCAAGTCGATGCGGTCTTCGAGGGCCCGCACGCGTGTCGGCGGCGGGCCGGGCTTTGGGTCGACGATGCTCCCATTCGCGGGAATGAACGAGAACGGCACTCCGTAGACCTCGGCGTACTCCGTCGGGAATGCCTCGAAATCGACGTTCTGTCCGTCAACTTCGACCGTGTGCGGCTGGGTGGCGTAGCTCATTCGGCGCAGGCCGCGTCCGACCACCTGCTCGCAGAGAAGCTGAGTGCCGAATGCTCTGATGCCGAGGATGTGCGTGACACTGTTTGCGTCCCATCCCTCGGTGAGCATGGACACCGACACCACACATCTGACATGCTCGCCAAGCTTGCCAAGTTTGCCGACTGTGTTGAGGACCTCGCGGAGCAGGTCTTCGTCAGTGAGCTTCTCGGGATCACTGCCGGGATACCGGATGCGATACTCGTGCTTGAACTCGTTGATCTCGCGGGAGGCGATCTTTTTGAAGTTGGAACTCATAGCGTCGCCAGACTCCAACTCTTCCGAGTCAACTAGGATTGTGTTGGGTCTTGACCGGAAGCGATTCGCTCCGTCTGGGCCACGTTCGACATTGTTGAATATGTCGAGCTGCCCGGGCACCACGACCGTCTGCTCGTCATCCTCGGAGCCGACCCGTTTCTCGTAGCCTGCAATCCAGTCGTATACGAGCTTGGACACATTCGTGTTGTTACACACGACAATGAAGACCGGGGGAGCGCTGGAGGTCTTGGGGTTCGTTTTGACCGCTTGCTCCCATCGGCGGAATCTCTTTGCGTAGTTGTCATATAGGGATGACAGAGCACCCTCTAACGCAGCCGGCAGCTTTGGCTCGCCAGAGATCTCCTGTGTACCACGGCCCTTCTTCGGTAGCTCGTCTCGGATTCTCATCCAGAGTTCGCGATAGGTCGGCGAATCACCCTGCATGGCATCGTCGGCGACAGGAACACGGGGGACCTTGACGATCCCAGATTCGATCGCGTCTACGAGCGAGAAGTCTGACACAACCCACGGGAATAGCGTGCCCTCGCTGTAACCGGAACCCCGCAGAAAGAATGGAGTCGCTGAAAGGTCGTAGATTGCTTTGATGCCCAGCTTTCGCTGCACAGCCTCCAAACCTCCAAGCCATAGGTGTGCGGCCTTGTTCCGCTTCTCGGCGTCGGATTTGTCTTCTCGAGTAAGCTTCTCTATAGCGTCAGGTTTGCGGCGATAGCAGTGGTGAGCCTCATCGTTGAGCACCACAACTTGCTTCGAGCTACCAAGTCCTCTACAAACGCGACGAACCATTTCACCTTCAGACTCCGTGAACGCAATAGAGTCAGGGTTGCCATCGGTGAGGATTTCTTTGGTGAGCCTTGCGGCCTTGACCTTTTCCTTGCGACGAAACGCGTGGTAGTTGGTGATGACGATCTTCGCTCGCTGCAGATCCGGCCGCAGCTCAACGGGCACAATGTCGAGATCCTTGTAATAGTTGGCAGGATCGCTCGGCAGCAGAACACGCAGTCGGTCCCGAATTGTGATTCCTGGGGTAACAACAAGAAAAGAATCCGTGAAGCGTGCGTCTTGCGGGTTTGCAGCTTTGTTCAGCGTGTGCCATGCGATCAGCATTGCCATCACGGCTGTTTTTCCAGAGCCAGTCGCCATCTTCATCGCGAGGCGAAACAGGCCCGGGTTCGCTTCCGTGGCGGCATCAAGAAGGTGATTCTCGATCCACTGATCGCCACTCTTCTTCGCGACCTCTGTGGCATAGATGATCGTCTCGATTGCTTCGGTCTGGCAGAAGAACAGCCGCCGAGATCGTTCGGGTGATTTCCAGTGCTCAAGAAGTCTTGCAGTCACACGAGTGGTGTCCGCCGTGTATCGCCCGCGACGCCATCGCTGCAGTGCCGCCCGAATCTGTATGACGGTCGGATTCTCCTCAATTCGATCGCCGGTCCAGTCCTCAATAGTCTGCTGGGCACCTGCCTTGCTTGACCTTGGCTTTGCGATAGGGACAAAGTGTGAACTCGGGCGGCGGCCACGACGGACAGTATTGGTTATACCTTGGTCATCAAAGAGATAGTGTCGCCTTGGTTCCTCAAAGGGACTATTGATAATCGGTTGAGTGATAACGGTTTTACTCATTGCCAATGTCGCTCATGTAGAAATCAACGCGGGTGATTGATCGTATGTCCGCTCCGTGGGTGGCTTTTGCCTGAGAGGGCTTGGCACCAGCAGATTCACTACAGCTAGAGCCAGTAGCAAGACATTGTAGTGATAATGAGAAATCTGCGTCAGCATATTACGAGTTATGATCACGGTCGTGGTAAAATTTGGTGTGATGGCTTTCTGGGGGAAATAGTTCTCTACTTGCCGCGAAAGGCGATTGGCGGTCGAAGGAAAAATTGTCAGAGACACAGTTTCGACCTGGCCTGATTGTACTCTATACTGTACCACCCGCCGGTTAACGCCGTCGGGTCAACTTCCGACGAACGCCCCCTGAAGCCAACCGCACCGGCTCTCCCGGTCCCTGAGGCTGATCGCGGTGTTCGGGCTTGTGTCACCCTGAGATCTATCGCGTAGGTATCGCCTACCCCTGAGATCGATCGCGGGCATGAGTCACATCCCCTGACGCTGATCGCGGGACACTGTGTGTCCCCCTGAGGCAAATCGCGGTGTGCGGACCGTGCCACCCTGCGACAGATCGCGGGAGCTACATGCTCCCCCCTGACGTCAATCGCGGGCACGGAGCTCGTCCCCCCTGCGGCCGATCGCGGGACCTTGCGTCCACCCTAAGGCCAATCGCGGGAACAACTCAATATTTGAATACCCAGTGCGGGTCGCTATGCCTGCGCAAATCGCAAATCGATGAACCGCGTTTCAGCTGTCGATCTGTCGCCATCCCTCTTGTCATGTGTTCATACCAAATGGGAGGCTGGGCGATCGGTGCGCTGACGGACCCCAAGATGAACCGTTAACGGAGATGCATGATGCACTCTGACGAATCAAAGAATGACAAACATTGGAGCAGAAGGGATCGCTCCAAGAATCAAAACGAATCAGCCGACAATGCCAGCCGCAAGCGTCAGGACTCGAAGTCGCCCGGGTGGATTCTTGAAGATCCGGATGTGCAGGGGCAGGTCAGGCGGGTCGCAAAGCGGCTCAGTACCAGATGTGGGCACAGCTCATCGGATACCAAAGACCTGGAGCAGGACATCAGGGTCTACCTGATTGAGAACGAGCACAAGTATGACCCGTACAGAGCCTCAGTGGGAGGCTATGCCGAGGCGCTTCTCGACTCGTTCGTGAAGATGCGTATCCGATACCGGCTGCAGCAGAAACGACGAGGAAGGCTCTCAAACCGGCCATACATGGAAGAATCCACCCTTGGATCAACGCCGACATCGTGTTTGCAAAGTGATCTGGTAGACGTCCGTGATCTCTATCAGGCATGTGTGGATCGACTCTCCTCGCAGGAGGTTCAGGTGGCAGTGCTGCTCCGTGAAGCGGGGCAGGTGAAGACTGCCGAGATCCTGAGGATAAGCCGCAGGCAGCTGCGGAATCAGATGCTTCAGATCTACGAAACCTGCGAGGATCTGGATCTATCTCAAAGAAAGCGGACCAGCCGCTGAGTAACGGCATAGGTGACTTACGGAGGCGTCCCCCGCCCGCTTGTGGCGCGGCGGGGGCGTCCTCCGTTTACGGGAGCCACAAGCATGAGCACGACCGTGTACGCCGTCTATTTCTCCGGCCCGGGCGACTACGAGCTGGCCAAGTCCCTCGAGCCCACGGCCCGGGTCGCGACGTCGGGCCTGCATAGCGCGGTCGCGATGCGGATGGAAGTGTTCAGCTGGCACGACGACGAGCACTACCGGCTGCTGATCGACGCGACGAGCAAGGCGGGGAGGACGCTGCTGCGGATCTTCACGGCGTTGCTGGAGCACGAGATCGGGGCAGAGAGCTTCACGGCCTGCCCCGCGTTCGACAAGGATGTGTCCCAGGTCTCCGAGTGGAAGCAGTACGGCTGTGCCGGGTGAGGCTGAATCCAACACGTCCGCTGGCGTGACGCGGCTCGATCTGCTGCGGTGGGTCTGGCCCAACAGCGAGCAGGCCTGCGTGGCGCTTCACGCCGAAACCGGCGGTGACAAGCCTCGGATCGGCTGGGTGTACGACGCCGCAGACGCGAAGCGAGCCATCGCTGCTTTCGCGAACGGTACTCTCGCGAGCGAACGGTTCGAGACACGCACGAAGCAGAGCAAGTCGTACACCATCGAGCACGCGACCCGCCTTGGTCTGGTGCTGCACCGGGATGGGATAGTCCGCGTGTGCTGCATGGATCTGGACGATCACGCGGATGATGGCGGCAATCTGCACCAGTTAGGCCCGATCAGCCGTTTCCTGGGCGCTAAGCCCGTGGTGTTCACATCGAAGGGCGGCAAGGGGCTGCATGCGTTCTTCGAGCTGCGCGAGCCGATGGCCACCGAAGACTTCGTTCGATGGGCGAAGCGGTGGGGGTTTAGTCGTGATGGCCAGCCGGAGATGTTCCCCAAGAGCACCGGGCCCAGCCACGTTCTCATGCCCGGCGAGCCCAACGAGCTCGGCGGCGACACCTACCGCGGCGGCACAATCGGGTCGGCGCTGATCGATCATCTCCCTGAGCCGCCCCCCGTGGATCTGACGACGAGAACGCTGCGGTTCCTGCGCGGCGAGGTGACCCAGCCGGGTCGGAATGATGCCCTCAATACCGCGGCACTGGAACTCGGACAGAAGATGGTCGATCGCTCAGCTGCTTGGGCCTTGTGCGAGCGCGGTGCGCGGCTGTGCGGGCTCGATCCCGGTGAAACCGGACGCACCTTCGAGAGCGGGTACGGCGATGGGGTGAACCAGTCCGGTCCGAACAGATCGACCTCCATGAGCAAGCAGCCGAGCGGCGGCTTCGAGAGCGACGGCATCGGTCACGCCGAGCGGTTCGCGGTGATGCACCGAGACCGGGCGCGGTACTGCGTGCAGGAGGGCGAGTGGTATGTCTACAAGACCAACCGCTGGGTGCGGTCTTCGGTTGAAGCCCAGGCGATGGCCAAGGAAACCGCCCGCACCATCGAGGATCAGTCCGTCCGCAGAAAGGCCAGCAGCAAGCAGGGCGTGAAGGAGATCCTCTTCCTCGCTTCGTCCGAGCCCGGCATGAGCGTGAGCGCGTCCGCTTTCGACGGCGACCCGATGCTCTTCAACTGCCAGAGCGGCGTGATCGATCTCCGCTCGGGCACGCTGCGCAAGCACACGCCTCGCGACCTCATGCGGCACTACTCCGGCGTCCGCTACAGCCCCGGCAAGGACTGCTCGCTCTGGCTGTCATTCCTTGAGGTCGTGTGCGGCGGTGACCAGGAGCTCATCGGCTACCTGCAGCGCGTGTGCGGGTACCTGCTCACGGGCGATGTGAGCGAGCAGTGCCTGTTCTTCCTGCTCGGGGACGGGTGCAACGGGAAGTCCGTCTTCGCGTCGGTCCTCCAGCACATCCTGGGCAGCTACGCGGTGCGCGTCCCCGCCGAGCTGCTCATGCGACCGCCGCGCGGTGGTCACGGCGGTCCCACGCCCAACGCCGCGAGGCTGATGGGCGCGAGGCTCGCGGTGAGCACGGAGCTCGAGGAGGGGCGGCGGTTCGCCGAGGTGCGGATCAAGGAGCTCACCGGCGGCGATCGGCAGGTGGCGCGGCCGCTGTACGGGCACCCGGTGGAGTTCGATCCCACGCACAAGCTGCTGCTCTTCGGTAACCACACCCCGGAGATAGTCAACAACGACGAGGGCATCTGGCGTCGCATGCGTTTGGTCCCGTTCAGTGTCACCATCGACAAGCACCGGCGCGACCCGCACCTGACCGACAAGCTCAGGGCGGAGTCCGACACGATTCTCGCGTGGATGGTGCGGGGCTGCGTGCGCTGGAATCAAGAGGGGCTTGGAGTACCAGAAGCTGTCCGAAGCGCGACCAGCGGCTATCGCCACGAGAGCGACGCGGTGAGGCGGTTCATCGAGGAGTGCTGCGAGCGTGTACCGGGTGTTGAGCTGCCCAAGGCTGACCTGTATGCAAGGTACAAGGCGTGGTGTGAGCGCAACGGTGAGTATGCCATCTCTCCCAAGGCGCTGTTCCCGCGCATGAAAGATCTTGGCGTCAAGGAAGGTCGCAGGGGCGGCGTCCGGTTCTGGATCGGGCTGGTCATTCGGGAGAATGAGCCATGAATGCGCCGTGCGATGACAGATCGATGACGCATGATGACGGATCGCGGCATGCATCTGTCACCCCCCAAGTCGCTGAAACACAGGCGCTTGAGAGGCGGCGTGACAGATGTGACGGATTGTTTGTGAGAAGTCGTATACGCGCGCAGGAGGAGTTTGTGCGCCAATCTGTCACGAACGGTCATCTGTCATGCATGCAGCACCAATGCACTCACTATCAGGAGATTCACGGATGAAGATTGAGATGAAGGCCATCGGGGCGATCCATCCCTACGAGGCCAACCCCCGCGACAACGACGCGGCGGTGGACGCGGTCGCCCAGTCGATCAGCGACTTCGGCTTCCGCCAGCCGATCGTGGTGGACAGCGACGGGATCATCGTGTGCGGGCACACCCGATACAAAGCGGCCCACCAGCTGGAGCTCGACACCGTCCCGGTGCACGTCGCCAAGGAGCTCACGCCCGAGCAGGTCCGCGCGTACCGTCTGGCCGACAACCGCACGGCTGAGCTCTCGCAGTGGGACCGCGGCCTACTGGAGATCGAGCTCGAGGCGCTGTGCGAGCTGGGCTACAGCATCTCGGAGCTGGCGGCGTTCGGGTTCGACGACGGGCAGCTCGCGGACCTCTCCACGGTGCAGGGCGGCACCGAGACGGACCCGGACGCGGTCCCCGAAGCGCCCGACGAACCAACCACCAAGCCGGGCGACCTGTGGATCCTGGGCGAGCACCGCTTGCTCTGCGGGGACAGCTCCAGCGAGACCGACGTCGACCGCCTCTGCGACTCCAAGCCCGTGCAGCTGCTCAATACCGACCCGCCCTACAACGTGGCCGTGGAGCCCCGCTCGAACAACGCGATCAGCGCCGGGCTCTCGACGTTCCCGGCCAGCGCGACCAGGGCGACGACCCACATGCAGCAGCGTGACCTGGCCCGCCACCCGGAGAAGGGGAAGCCGACCACCAAGAAGCTGCGGGCCAAGGACCGCCCGCTGGCCAACGACTTCGTGGGCGACGAGGAGTTCGCGGGCATGCTGCGGGCGTGGTTTGGCAACGCGTCCCGAGTGCTGGAGCCGGGGCGGGCGTTCTACTGCTGGGGCGGCTACGCGAACATCGCCAACTACCCGGGGGCGTTCGCCGAGTGCGGGCTGTACTTCAGTCAGGCGATCATCTGGCACAAGCTGCACCCGGTGCTGGGCCGCAAGGACTTCATGGGCGACCACGAGTGGTGCTTCTACGGCTGGAGGGAGGGGGCGGCGCACAAGTTCTACGGGCCCAACAACGTCCCCGATGTGTGGCCGGTGAAGAAGGTGAGCCCGCAGAGCATGGTGCACCTGACGGAGAAGCCGGTGGAGCTGGCGGCTCGGGCGATGGAATACTCGACCAAGCGTGGCGAGCGGGTGCTGGACCTGTTTGGCGGAAGCGGCTCGACGCTGATCGCGGCCGAGCAGATGGGGCGGAGCGCCCTGCTGATGGAGATCGACCCGGCGTACTGCGACGTGATCGTGACGCGGTGGGAGAACCTTACCGGGAAGAAGGCGGAGCGGGAGGAGGGGGCATGATCGCACGGATTTGGTTATCCCCCGGCTCTCTACGAAACGATGCTTTCGTAGTGCGATCCGCTATGAAGCGATCGTTTCTTTGTCGCGTGAACGCGATGCCGACAAGAAAACGCCCCGGTATCGCCCAGGGCGTGGGTTCGTGGCGATCATTTACTCTACCGGAGCACGAAGCGCCCCCGGCTCACCTTCCGGAACCGTGCTCCCTCGCCCTTCTTGGCGATCTCGCGGATGATGCTGGCGTAGAGGCTGGCCTCCGGGGTCTTCCCGCCCGGGGACGCCCAGAGCTTGCGCTCGGCCATGACCTCGATCATCTGCTTGGCGCTCATCCCCTCGGGCGGGGCGTCGCCCAGGACGATCACCGCGGCCTGCATCGCGCTGGCCTTGGGCTCCTTGGGCGGGCGGCGGACCACGTTGGCTTGTGTGGCGTTTGGCGCGTCGGCGGGGGGCGTGGCCGCCTTCTTCGCCGCTTTGCGGGAGGCGGGGGACACGGCCCGCTTGGGCGGGGTTTTCTTGGCGGCGGTCTTCTTGGTCGTCTTCTTCTTGGTCGTCATCTCGGTGCTCCTTTCAGTGCATTGAAAAACAAAGCCCGCAACACGCGGGCTTTAGTGGGTGGCTTGGTCCTCGGGAAGGTCCCGGGCCAGGTCTCGGGTTTGGTCGAGGTGCTGCTCGATATCGAGCCGGTCGCGCCCGCTGATGAACATCAGCAGCTCGATCAGCTCGTTGCGGACGTGGCCGATGTCGCCCGCCCGGTCCCAGTTCACGCGATCGGCGCTGGTGGCTTCGGCGTGCGCCAGGAGCCCGTCACTGAGCAGGCGGATCAGCGCGGCGTTGTCCGCGGCGCGTCGGCGGTAGGTGTCCATGGCGAGTTCTTTGGCGCGTTCGTTCATCGTGGTCTCCTTGGGGGGCGGGCATCGCCCCCGCGTGTGTCACATGAAGGCCGATCTCACGCCGCATTGCAAGGCGGATCTGGGGTGATTCGCGGAGAATCTGCTTATTCGCAGGAAGGGGGCGGTCATGGCTGACCCGGACGTCACGGGCCTCGAGAAGCTCAATCACCAGCAGCAGCAGTCGATCTTCGCGCTGCTCAGCGAGCCCTCGATCGCGGCGGCCGCCAAGAAGGCCGGCGTGGGCGAGCGGACCCTGCACCGCTGGATGCGGCAGGAGCTGTTCGGCCAGGCGTACCGCGACGCGCGGCGGGAGGCGTTCGCGCAGGCGATCGGGCTGACCCAGCGCTCCGCGGCCGCGGCGGTCGCGACGCTCCTGCGTATCATGCACGACCCGAAGGCCCGCGACTCCTCGCGTGTATCGGCGGCGACGAACGTGCTCAAGTTCGCGCGCGAGAGCATCGAGCTTGATGACCTGGCGGAGCGCATAGTGAAGCTTGAGCACGCCGTGTCAGAGGAGGAGCAGTGAGCGGGCGTTTGAGAATGCGCGTGGGCACGCTGGAGAAGAGTGTGCGGAAGGAGGGGGCGTGCAAGGTCTGCGGCGGCAAGACGCGCGTGAAGTTGCTCCTTGGGGAGGACGAGCCGCTCCCCGAGCCGTGCCGCCGCTGCGGCCGCGAGTGGTACGTGGTGCGCATCATCCGCGGCACGCCGCCCGAGGGGTGGTGTCGTAGTGGAAAACAGGAGGAGAGTGCTTGATCCATGCTCGCGTCTCGAGGTATCTCTCGATGGATACGACTTTACGGACAATCCGTATCCATGGGAGAAAGGAACATGAAGAAGCGATACCCGGCGGAAGTGCTCACGCGACGCGAGATCGAGGCACTTCTGGAGGCGTGCGGGAAGGAGAAATGGACCGATCGGCGGAACTACGCTCTGATCGTGCTGCTCTGGCGGACGGGGCTGCGGATCGCGGAAGCGCTGGCATTGCGGCCGTGCGATGTGGATCTGCAGCGCGGCGCGATCCGGGTGCTGCGGGGCAAGGGCGGGAGAGCGCGGACCGTGGGGATCGATCGAATCGGGCTCGAGGCGCTCGAAGGCTGGATGCATGAGCACCGTAGCATGGGGTACTCAAACGGAAAAGTATTATTCATGACACGTAGCGGATTGCCGCTGAGCCAGGGGTACTTGCGGCGGAAGATCCCGGAACTGGCACGAGCGGCAGGGGTATACAAACGCGTTCATGCGCACGGTTTACGGCACACGCACGCGAGCGAGCTGCGATCCGAGGGCGTGGACATCGCAGTCATCAGACGGCAACTCGGTCATAGATCTTTACTGACGACGATTGAGTACCTGGATCATCTTGAGCCGGCTCTGGCCCTGATATCAATACATCAAAGAGCTTGAATCACTGGCCCGTGTATCAGGCGGCTTAAAAGGTCATCAGCACCAGCATGCACCCAGCCATGAGCGCCATAGTCAGATCCTCGACCAGCGTGACCTTCGTCATCGGGAGGTTGAGGGCCGTGCCGAGGCAGGCGCACCGGATCGCACGCTTGTTGAGAAGAGACTTGAGCACGCCGGCGGCTCCGATCAGCATCAGGATCAAGGTGATGATGTTCGTAGTCATCGGGAGCCAGGCCATCAGGTACATCACGCCAAGTGCAAGCTCAACATACGGGTACGCCCAGGCCCACGCGGCGGACCTGCGGGCGAGCAGGTCGTACCCGCGGTACGCTGAGACGAACCCGGGTGGATCGAGCAGCTTAAAGAACGAGAACACGATGAAGAACCCGGCCATGAAATGGCGCATCATGGGCTCAACTTGCCAGGTTCCAGTTGACCAGGCGACAAGCATGGTTATGCCCACGATGAACCCGACGATCAGGAACAGCGGGTAGAGGCTCTCGGGTGGCGTGTTGTCTTCCGCGGGGGCGTGATGCGCAGGCTCTGGGCGTGTCTTCGCGGTTGTCGGTTTGGACCGATCGATATTGGTCACGCGGTAGTCACCAGCTCCGGCGATCGCGTCACGGATAGCGTCGTCGCTGATATCGCTGGTGGAGTGGATCTCGGCCGAGCCATTCTTCGCCGAGACGCTCGCGTCCGAGACCTGATCGAACGAGATGAGCGCGTTGCGGATCTTGCCCTCGCAGCCGCCGCAGTGCATTCCTTCGATGGTGGTGTGGATGGTAGTGTTCATGATTACCTCGCGTTCTTGTAGAGCATCTCGATGAGCTCATCAGATGCGGCGTTGAAGTCGTCCTCACCGAGCCGCGCAGCATCGGCGACACAGTGCTTGAGGTGATGGCGGAGGAGCTCCTTTCCCACCGAGCGGAGGGCGGATTGGACCGCGGCGATCTGTGTGAGCACATCGACGCAGTACCGGTCATCTTCGACCATCTGAGCGATGCCACGAACCTGGCCCTCGATGCGTTTGAGCCTTGCCAAGTTACGGGCTCGATCGTGATCACAAGCCCCTGCCGTCTTCTGATTGCGTGCCTCATTACCCATACCCCCTTAGGGTATAATGTCGCATCCTGCTTGTCAACTGAATGTGCACGGTTTGAGTCAATTTCCTGAGAAATGGGTCCTCACAGAGAAACACACACACTGGTGTCAGGTGTGCGAAATGGTTTCATTTCAAGGGTTTCGGGCTATACGGAGAACCCCATATCGATCTACTCGGGCGTTCCCTTGAACTCAGGAACGGGGCGTGCCTCTGCATTCGCCTGGGTGTCAGCGATCCCGTTGGCCTTGATATCTGCGATCAGCCACTCCATTTCTTTGATCTCTCGGCGCTGGGCTTCGATGATCTCGTCAGCGAGCTTGCGCACCCGAACATCCTTGATCTGTGCACGCTCGCTTGTCAGGATTGCAATGGAGTGGTGCGGGATCATCCCTTCCATGTAGTCACGATCAGAAACGGTGATCTGGGATCGGACCAGCGCGATCCCTCCCGCGAGCAAGATAAACGCGATCGCGATGGTGATGATGTTTTTAGTGGTGCTCTTGTACATCTTGAGCATGAACAGGAGCATCACCACGATCATCCCGCCGCCCATGATCATCGTCATGAAGAACCGGGTCTCGCTGAACCAGGCGTGATCCAGGATCTGGTATGAGTGCAGATACATCAGCAAGAACATGACCACCATTGAAGTAGCGATCATGAGTGCGAAACGGATGTATGGCGCGTTCTTCGAGCTGTGCTCTTGGTGATTGTCTTCGTGACTCATCTTTGTATCCTCTTCTTTTCGCGTGTGTGTACCTAATGAGATCAAAGCAGATTGAGATAAACAATGCGTGATCCGCTCGTTAAAGCGGATTCACACTTACATGCGTTACGGGTTCTGCTTCGCCCACGCTTCGTCGATTTGGACGAGGTACTTGGCGGGTTCTGCGATCACCTTGGGTTCGCACATCGAACAGCAGAACCGGACAAGGCGACCAGCGATGACGATCTCGGAGGGCTCGCCCATGGAACCGAGCTTGCCTCCGATCATGCACTTGTCGAGTGGGTAGTTCGCCCGCTGCGAATCGGCGGCCGCCTTGTCGACCTTGGCGATGAACACGCCGGGGTCCGCTTTGAACTCCTTCACGCATGAGCTGCAGCAGAGACGCACAAGACGGTTGGAGTGGATGAGATTGATCGCGATATCCTCACCGTCATCTGTGAGGGGCTCGCCGGAGATCGCGCAGGTCGTCATCGGGTAGTACGGGAGCTGATCCTCGATCATCTGTTCGTCGATCTTCTTGAAGTACTCGTCCTTGTTCTTCTCGAACCGTCCGACGCACATCTTGCAGCAGAAGCGCACCTCCCGCCCCTCGATCTCTTTCACGATCGGGTCGCCCATGGACCCGAGGGGCTCACCCGAGACGGGGCAGGTGGAGAGGGTGTAAGGCTGGCTCTTGATGGGCATCGCGTCCACGGCTTTGGCATCGCCCATGGCATGGTGTTCGCCGGGTTCTTTGCCGGCCTTGGCGAGGGCGACGAACGCGTCGCGTTTCGATTCCTCCCACCCCATGAACTCCTTGTCGCACCCAGGGCAGCAGAACGCGATGGTATTGCCCTTGTACTCGATCGTTGGAACACCCTCGACGATGGGCTCTTGTCCGATGGGGCACATGGTGTTGACGGGCTTTGCGTGATCCGAGTGCGCATGGTCGGTGTGATCACCGTGGTGGTCCTGCGCGAGGGATAAGGGTGCGCAACTGGCGCACGCGATGATCGCGCTCATCAGTAAGGTCTTCATGTGGAACTCCTTTGTTCTTGCCCGGATCGTCCGGGTCTCATGGTGTTGAAACGATGCTTAATCTCGGCCCACCCGCAGTAGAGGATGGGCACGACGAACCAAGTGAGGGATGCGACGGCCATGCCTCCAAAGGTGGGGATGGCCATAGGGATCATGATGTCCGAGCCGCGCCCCGAGCTCGTTAGCACGGGGAGAAGCGCGAGGATGGTGGTCGCGCTGGTCATCACGGCGGCGCGGATACGGAGGCGCCCGCCCGTCACGACACTGGCGCGGATCCCGTCGATGGTTGACGGTTTGTCTTCGTTTATCGATTGCTCAATACGGGTAGCCATGACCACGCCGTCGTCCGTCGCGATCCCGAAGAGCGCGAGGAACCCGACCCAGACCGCGACGCTCAGGTTGTACTCGCGGATCTGCAGCAGCTCGCGCATGTTTGTGCCGAGCAGATCAAAGTCCATGAACCAGGGTTGGGCGTAGAACCAGAGCATCAGGAACCCGCCGGACCAGGCGACGAATACACCGGAGAATATCATCAGTGTGACGCTCACACGCCGGAACTGAAGATAGATGAACAAGAAGATCACCGCGAGCGAGAGCGGGAGGACAACTGCGAGGGTCTTGGAAGCCCGCACCTGATTCTTGTAGGAACCCGCGAACTCGAAGGTCACGCCCGCCGGCACGCGCAGATCACCCGATGTGATCTTTGCGTTAATCAAGTCGCGTGCGTCCTCGACGACACGCACCTCCGCGTACCCGGGCTTCTTGTCAAAGAGTACATACGACACGAGGAACGTGTCCTCGCTCTTGATCATCTGCGGCCCACGGGTGTAGATGATCGTTGCGAGCTCACGCAAAGGGACCTGCGCGCCGCTCGGGGAGGCGATGAGGATGTCGCCGAGTGTGTCTGGCTGGTCGCGCAGCTCGCGCTGGTAGCGCACGCGGATGGGGTAGCGCTCGCGTCCCTCGACGCTCATGCTCAGAGGCTTGCCCCCAATCGCAACCTCGATGACCTGCTGCACATCAGCGATCTGCAGCCCGTATCGTGCGATCTTCTCACGGTCGATCTCGATCTCAAGGTAGGGTTTCCCGACCACCCGGTCCGCGAAGACAGCAGCGGGTTGGATGGAAGGAACCCGCTTAAGCAGTTTCTCGAGCTCGTACCCGAAAGATTCGATCGATTCGAGGGTCGGGCCGAACACCTTGATGCCCATCGGGGCGCGGAACCCAGACTGGAGCATGACGATGCGGGTCTCGATGGGTTGGAGCTTGGGGGCGCTTGTGAGCCCCGGCATCTGGGCGGCATTGACGATCTCGTCCCAGATGTCCTGCGGCGAGTCGATGCTTTCTCGCCATTGTCTATAAGGTTTGCCGTCCTCGTCCTCGATGAGGTTGCCCTCGTTGTCGCGGAAGAACTCGTCGCGATCAGTGTCATAGGCGTAGAGCACTCGTCGGTTATGCTCGTCAACGATGTACTCGCTCTCGTACTCGATGATCGTCTCGATCATGGAGATGGGCGCGGGGTCGAGGGGGGAGTCGACGCGACCGATCTTGCCCACGGCGCTCTTAACCTCGGGGACGAGCATGATGCGGTTGTCGAGTTCCTTGAGGATGTCGGTTGCTTCCCCGACGGACGCGTGGGGCATGGTGGTCGGCATGTATAGGAACGCGCCCTCGTCGAGCGAGGGCATGAACTCCGAGCCCATCCCCGGGAAGTCATGGGCGAGCTTGACCATCGGGTCTGTTGCGCGGATCCGATCGGGCATCCACCCCCAGACGCGATCGAACCCCAGCCAGACGGTGGCACCCGTGAGCACCAGCACCAGCACCGGGAGCATGGAGACGAGCTTATTGCGCAGCGCCCACCCGAGCACACGCGGGAACGCGAGCCGGACGACCCAGAACCCGACGAGCAGGATCGCGATCATCAGGGCGATGAGCACCCCGTTGCCGATCAGGCCTGGCTCGGGCCCGATGGGTTCCCACGAGCGGGTAAGCATCACGAGCACGACGAGCACCACCACGATGTTGATCGACCACACGAGCACGCGTGCGGGCTTGGATTGCGCAATGCGTGCGACGAGCCCGCGCCTGGGCTTATACCCGAGGAGCACATGGGCGACGGCGGGGAGGATCGTCAGCGCGATCACGATCGACGCGAAGAGCGCGAAGGTCTTGGTGTACGCGAGGGGTTTGAACAGTTTTCCCTCTGCGCCGGTCATCGTGAACACGGGGAGGAACCCGACGATCGTCGTGGCGACGGCGGTGAGGACCGCGCCCCCGACTTCCATCGTTGCGTCGTAGATCGTCTCGATGCGGGGCGTGCCCTCGGGCGCGTCCTCGAGCTTGCGGAGCATGTTCTCGGAGAGGACGATGCCCATGTCGACGATGGTTCCAATCGCGATCGCGATGCCCGAGAGCGCCACGATGTTGGCTTCGACGCTCATGAGCTTCATCCCGATGAAGGTGCCCAGCACCGCGATGGGGAGCATCGCGCCGATGAGGATGCTCGATCGCAGGTGCATGACCATGAGGACCACGACGATGAGGGTGATGAGGACCTGCTGCTCGATCGCGGAGTTGAGGGTCTCGAGAGTCTCGTTGATGAGACCGGATCGGTCGTAGAATGGGACGATGGTGACGCGGGACTCGGTACCGTCCTCAAGGACCTTGGATGGTAGACCCGGCGCGATCTCGTTGATCTTGTCCTTGACGCGCTGGATGGCGGCCATGGGGTTCTCGCCGTAGCGTGCGACGACGACCCCGCCGACGGCTTCGGACCCCTCCTTGGTCAATACCCCGCGACGCAGCGCGGGCCCGGTGCCGATCTTGGCGATCTGCGAGAGGAGGATGGGTTGCCCATCGCGCGCGACGATCGCGGTCTGTTCCAGATCCTCGACAGACTCGATGAACCCGATCCCGCGCACGAGGTACTCGGCCCGGTTGACCTCGATGGTGCGTGCGCCGACATCGAGGTTCGACCCTCGCACGGCGTTGATGATCTGGGTGAGGGTGATGCCCGCGGCACGCATCGCGTCGGGGTTGACATCGATCTGGTACTCGCGGACGAACCCGCCGATGGATGCGACCTCGGATACACCCTCCACACCCGAGAGCAGGTACTTGACATTGAAGTCCTGGATCGAGCGGAGCTCGTCCAGGTCCCACCCACCAGTGGGGTTACCTTGCGCGTCGCGTCCTTCGAGGGGGTACCAGAAGACCTGCCCGAGCGCTGTCGCGTCGGGGCCGAGCATGGGCGACACGCCCTGGGGGAGGGTGCCCGCGGGGAGGGCGTTGAGTTTCTCGAGCACGCGCGAGCGGGACCAGTAGAACTCAGTGTCCTCATCGAAGACGACATAGATCGTGGAGAACCCGAAGACGGAGTAGGAGCGGATGTCCTTGACGCCCGGGATGCCCAGGAGCGCGACGGTGAGGGGGTAGGAGATCTGGTCGTCGATGTCCTGAGGCGATCGCCCCATCCACTCGGTGAAGACGATCTGCTGGTTCTCGCCGATGTCGGGGATCGCGTCGACGGGGACGGGGTTCCGTGGGAGGTTGCCAAGTTTCCAGTCAAAGGGCGCGACGAGCACGCCCCAGAGGATCATGCCAGTGAGGAGGATCGCGACGACGAGCTTCTGGGTGAGGCAGAACCGGACGATGCGTCCGAGCGGGGCTTGGTGGGGGCGCTGGTCCATGCTCAGTGCCCCCCGTGATCATGGGCAGGTGCCCCCGCGGGTGGGCGCTTGGGGGTTGGTTGCGACGCGTCGGGTTCGATGGTGCGGAGGACCTCGCCGCATCGGAGCATGGTGGCACCGAAGTAGGGGTTGTCGATCGGCTCGGTGCGCTGGAGCCAGTCCGCGCCCTCGAAGTCGAAGGCCATCGGGCAGTACGCGATGTAGAGCGGGGCGCCCTCGGGAACCCCGAACCGATCGATGAGCGCGAAGATCGCGTTGCTCATGGGCTCGAAGTCGGCGCGGGCGATCTCGATGTCGTCGTAGGGAGCGTTCGGGCGCAGGGCCTTGGCGCTGGTGCGCCAGGTGCCCAGGTCCTCGCCCAGCAAACCCGCGATGGGTGTCGCATCGATCGCGTCGATGAGGCGCTGGGCATGGGTGTTGTAGGCGCTCAGGTCGTCGTCCGCGAGCGCTTCCTGCGCGTCGAGGTACGCGTTGACACTGTCAGAATACCCGTTTATGAACCCGCTAGGGTGTGAAGTGGCAGTGCCCGTGGTGGCAGAAGCGTCTGACTCCATCGACATCATGCTCGGTTTGGCTGCGATCTGCATCGAGCTGTCGATCCGGAACGCGCCCTTGGTCACGATCCGATCGTTCTCCTTGAGCCCGTCGAGCACGATGTACGCGTTGCCCGCGCGTTGCCCGAGGGTGATCTCGGTTGGGGTGTACCGGAACCCGTTCTCGTCGTCGATCTGGGTATAGACGAGCGAGCGTGTCCCGGTGAAGAGCACAGCACTCGCGGGGACGACGATGGGCGGGCTCGTGTGTTCCTCGGGGGCGCTCGTGTCGATCATCGACTCGATGGGGACCAGGTCCATCGAGCAGACCGTGCACACGCCCGGGGTGTCGTGGATCTCTGTCGGGTGCATCGGGCAGACATACCGCCCGAGCAGTTCCGGGTCGATCGCGTGGGTCATCCCGTCGAGTTCGACGGCGATGGTGGCGCTGGCAAACATCCCGGGTTTGAGCGTGCGATCGGGATTGTCCACCGTGACGCGGATCGTCGCGGTGCGGGTCATCGGGTCGATGACGGGATCAATGAACGACACGCGTCCCTCGAAGGTTTCCCCGGGGTGGGACTCGACACGGAACGCGACGCGTTGACCCCATCGGATCTGCCCGATCTGAGATTCGTAAGCCTGCAGATCGACCCACAGGTGGGTGAGGTCCGCGATAGTGAGGATGGGCGTGCCCGTCTGGACATACGCGCCCTCGCGTGCGTCGATGTGGGTGATGGTGCCCCCGCGGGGCGCGTCGATGGTGAAGGTGTCCTGGTCGTACCCCTCGCGTTCGATCTGATCGATGAGTCCCTCATCGATCCCGTAGAGTCGCAGGCGCTCGCGGGCCGCGCTGAGGGTCGCGAGCGAACTCTCACGAACGATGTCGCTCATGGTGCTCGATTGCGACGCGAAGATGGCGGCCTGTCGCAACTCCTCGAACGCCGCGAGCAGCTCGGGGGCGTACATCTGGGCGAGGTGGTCGCCCTTGCTCACGCGGGCGCCCAGGAAGTTCGCGTACAAGGTCTCGATGCGTCCGGGGAAGTAGGCGCTGATGCGTTCGACGGTGGTCTCGTCGAGTTCGATGGTGCCGAACAATCGGAGGGTGCTCGTGGGGACATAACGCGAGACGCGTGTGGTCTCAACGCGGGCCGCGATGGTCTCGGACTCGGAAAGCACGAGCGTGTTGGGATCGCCCGTGTCGCCCTCGCGTACGGGGATGAGGTCCATGAAACAGATCGGGCACTTGGCATCCGGGTCGGGCAGGCGCACGGACGGGTGCATCGAGCAGGTGTACATCTGGGGATCGGTGTCACCACTGTCACTGTCAGATGATGGGTTTTCGTGCCCGTGCGCGTGGAAAGTGACAGTGGGCTCTTCGGTGGTGCCCATGCGGACCCCGATCACGAACGCGATCACGATGAGCGCCAGCGCGATGAACGCAGCGGTGTGGTTCCAGATCCAGCGCACGGGCTTGGGGATGCGTGGAGTCTTCATGGGTGGGTCTCCGTGTTGGTGGGTTCGGAGTCGTTGTGGTTGGCGCTCGCGTCGGAGATCCCGATGAGCTCGTGGATCTGGGCGAGGGCGATGCCCTGGGCGCTCTGAGCGCGGAGGGCGCTGCGCTCGAACTCGAGGAGGGTCCTTTGGGCATCGAGCAGATCGGTGAACCCGCCCGAGCCGGTGCGGAAGGACGCGAGGATGGACTGGATGGACTCGGTCGCTTTGGGGATGAGGGTGTGCTCGTAGAGCCCGGCGCGCCGTTTCGCGTCTGTGTAGTCGAAGTGGGCGCGTGCGATGCGGGCGCTCAGGTCGTTGCGGAGCGCGTCGTGCTCATGGGCGAGGGCGAGCCGGTTGGCGATGGACTCGCGGACCTGCGCGTCGTACTTGTCGCGCCAGATGGGAAGGTTGAGGTTGAAACTGAGGATGAGCGGGTCGTCGCCGCTCTCGGGGGTATTGGGGTTGATCGCGTCGTTAGTGAGGATCGTCTCGATCCCGATGCCCAGCTCGGGCTTGCTCGCGTACCGGGCGATCTCGGTGCGGGACTGCTCCGCTCGGACGCGTTCGCCCAGCGCGATGAGCGATGGGTTGGTGTTGCTGGCGCGGGCAATGAGCTCCTCGAGCGTCGCGTCGAGCGCGGGGATCGGGAGGTCATCGATGGGCGCGACGGGTGTGTCGTGGGGGCGATCGAGGAGCGCGTTGAGCTGGGCGACGAGGGGGATGCGCGAGGACTGGAGCGACACGAGCTGATCGTCGAGCATGCCCAGCTCGACCTGCACGCGGACCAGGTCGGGGTGCGACCCTGACCCGACCCGGTACCGGGCGCGGATCGAGTCCTCGAACGACACCAGCAGATTGAGACTCTCGCGGGTGATGTCGATGGTGCCGTCGAGCTCGTGGAGTCTGTAGAGGGTAGTGATGACCCGTCGGGTGATTGAGCGTTCGATCGCGGTGTAGCGCACCCAGGCGCTGCGAGCCTCGGCGGCTGCCGCGTCTTCCGCGGCGCGTCTCTTGCCCGCCCATGGGAACCGCTGGGTGATGCCGATGCGGGCCTGCTGCGCACCTACGCGTGTTTCGACCTCGTTGGCAAAGAACCCCACGCTCAATCGTGGATCGGGCAAGGCACCGACCTGCACCACACGCTCGCGCAGGGCAGCCCATTGCTGGTACGCGCGTTCGAGTTCGGGCGAGCGGTAGAGCGCCAAGCGCACAAACCCGTCGGGGGTGGTTGGATTGTCGATCATGCCCGAGGGCGTGGGCTTATCCGCTTCTTCGCGGAAACGCGAGGGCACGGGTGTCGCAGAGATCATCGGGTCGATCGAGCGGGTAAGGGTGTGCGATGGGCGCGGCCGGAGCGGGTCGCTCGTGCATCCCATGAGCGCCAAAGATGACGCGCACGCGAACAGGATGGTCGGGTTCATGGCAGATGTCCTGATGAGGTCTGGTCAGATTGAAACGCATCGTGGAGCGGCACGCGCAGCGCGTACCGTCCCTCAGGGACGCGTCTCTACCGTTGCCAAACGCCCAGGAGTGCCTGTGCCTGGTTGTGCGAGAACCCCGCGCGGATCGAGCCCGTCCGGGCGATCGAGATCAGACGCGTGGGGAGTTCAGTGATGATGATCCGGATGGACGCGGGCGGCCCGCGGACCATCTGCAGCGAGTCGCGATCGCGTGATGGCAGCGGGAGCGGCTCGTTGGGTGATCGATCGTCGATGGGTTTCATGCCGCAGGTGCACGGCCCGTTGCTCATCGCACAGTACTCGCCGGATGGTGCCTGCATCTTCGCATCACCCAGCGGACAGCATGAGGGATCCTGCTCGATCTCAGGGACCGTATGCGATGCGCAACTGGTAGCGCAGTCCTGCCCCGTCCCGCCGGGCAGTGCGATACGCGAGGCGTGGAGCACGCCGATTGAGAACAAGATGAGGGTCAGCCAGCGGGTCATGGGTAGAGACAGTCTAACGAAGCAGTTGTTTTTAATCAACAATCTAGTTCATGGGGTTATTCCCGGTGAGTAGATGATGATTACACATCGCTAAAGTGGGCCAGCGGAATTGCCTGCCTTATCGCAGTCCATTGAAGTGATGCAGGTCAGGTTCCGTATATTTTGGACTCTTGAAACTGTTCAAAAATCGTTCAGGTTGATCCATGTCATCCTTGATTTTAGTCCATAAACACTGCTCAATGGTTTTCACGTTCTGCTGATCCCTCTGCAAATTTTCCCGTTTAGGGGGTGCTTGTAACTCACGAGAGTGGATAACCCTGGTGTGCCTCAAGAGTGACTCTGAAAGCGTTACGAAGAGGGTTACGGGCCCGCTATTTCTTGAAACAAAGGGACTTGCAGCAAATGCGAGTCCCTTTTTTCATGCACTGAAACAGCCACTGGCACCTATCTGGGCATATGTAGTAGCGGCCCAGCACCAGCCCTGCATACATCACAGTCTTCGCCGTAGAACAGATGTTTGAGCTTTCCGGAGCGACCCGCTCGGTCGCGTTCCGTTCCAGTGGGCTCGCGCAAGATCCTACTTGTGCTACTCATGACGCAGTGCAACGATCGGATCGAGATTGGCCGCACGCAGGGCGGGATACATCCCGAAGATAATCCCGATGCCGACCGAGATGACGACAGAGAGACCAACGCTCCAAGGGGTGACCGCGGTTGGCATATCTGCGATGATCGTGATCATCCATGGGATCAGCAACCCGATCCCGATCCCGATCAGCCCGCCAGACACAGACAGTACGACGGTTTCGATGAGGAACTGCCCGACGATCTGTTTCCGTTTCGCGCCGATCGCTCTGCGGATACCGATCTCCTTGGTCCGTTCGGTCACCGATGCCAGCATGATGTTCATGATGCCGATGCCACCGATGAGGAGGGAGATGCCCGCGATCGATCCGAGGACGATGCTGAACGTGCGCTGGGTGGCCTCGGCTTGTCGGAGCAGCGCGAGGGGGACGCTCATGCTGAAATCGCCCTTGGGATGGCTCAGTTCGAGCATCCGCTCAATCGCTGCTGCTGTCGATTCAACATTGTCGATCGAGTCGACTTGAACGATCAGTTGATGGAGCTCAACGAGTTCTCTTGAGCGCGAGCCGCTCGAGCGTGAAACAGTGATGTCCCCGTAGCGTTCGATAGCGACGTTGATCGGTATGTACGCGTCGATATTCTGATCCGGGGTCTGCATCGTACTCGATTGCGTTTCCTCGGATTGAACGACACCGATCACGGTGTAGTAACCGGAGTTGATCAGGACCTGGGCACCGAGGGTCTGTCGCCCGGAGAGCAGGCGGCGAACGCCGTGCTCGGTGAGCACCACCACGCTGGAGTTCTCATCGAGGTCCCGTTGGGTGATGTTGCGACCGGCGATCAGGTTCCGCTGGACAAGATCCGACCATTCCGGCGTCGTACCGACGATACGGAGCTCAAGCGTGCGTCCGCCTACCCGGCCCTGCCCTCGGATGAGCTTGGCGGGGACGACACGGTCGACTGTTTCATAGCTCTGGGCGATGCGGTCGAGATCGTCATAGAGCAAGCCGTAGATGTTCATGCGCACGTTCATCGCCCCGGAAGCGGCCTGCTCCACCGGTTTCTGCGAGTTGATGATGATGTTCTGGCTGCCGAGCTTGCGTATCTGATCTAATGCCTCTCGGCTCGCGCCCTCACCGACCGCCAGCATGGCGATGACCGCGCCGACACCGAAGACCATGCCGAGCATGGTGAGCATCGAACGCATCTTGTGAAGCAGAAGCGTTTTGATCCCGAGGTGCACGTTGCGGAGGAATCGTGAGGCGATCATGCCTGCGCCTCCTGTTGCTGTGCGCGGGAGTGATGCGGCGGGTTCTCACGGATCGACTCGATGTTCCCGTCACGCATGACGAGCTCGTACTGCGCGTGGGCGGCGATGTCGGGTTCGTGTGTGACCATGATAATGTTCTTGCCCTGGGCGTGGAGCTCACCGAGCAGTTCCATGATCGAGTTGCCGGTGGCGGTATCCAGGTTCCCCGTTGGCTCGTCAGCAAGCAGGACCGAGGGGTCGTTCGCCAGAGCGCGAGCGATGGCGACGCGCTGTTGCTGCCCCCCTGAAAGCTCGGTTGGCCGGTGGCCGAGGCGTTCGCCCAGACCCACACGCGTCGCGAGTGTCTCAGCCCGATCGGACGCTTCGGAGCCGATGATGCCGAGGTAAAAGAGCGGGAGCGCGATGTTCTCCTGCACGGTGAGCTGCGGGATCAGGTGGAAGTTCTGGAACACGAACCCGAGGTGCTTGAGCCGGATATCCGAGAGCTCGTCGTCGCTCGTGCTGGCGATATCCTTGCCCTCAAGGAGGTACGTCCCTTTCGTGGGGCGGTCGAGGCAGCCCAGGAGATTGAGCATCGTGCTCTTCCCCGAGCCGCTGGAGCCAGAGATGGCCCAGAAGCTGCCACGCTTGATCGAGAGATCGACGCCGGCTAGGGCGTGCACGTCCTGATCGCCCATGCGATAGGTCTTCCAGACCTGCTGCAGCCGGATGACCTCATCCTGCTCAGGAGCCCCGGAAGGGTCGGAACGCATCGAACTGAGTTGGGCTTCTGCGATCGTGCTCATCAGGGTTGTGTTCCGCCAGCGCCTTGTGGACGACCTGAACGACTCGTGCTCGGTTGCTCTGCTCCGCTGCGTTCCTTCGCGCCCTGGCCGCCGGGCATGCTCGTGTTCTGTGCTTTGTTTCCTTCTTGCGTGAAGGATCCCGAGTCTCTTCTCGCATCGGCGAGGGACATATCGTCGCTCAGGGGCGGCACAAGCAGCACCTTTTCGCCGGGTTTCAGGCCGTCGACGATATGGATCATCGCGTTGTTGTCGAGGCCAGTGACAACCGGGCGGGCGACGGCTTCGTTCCCGCTGACCACATAGACCAGCGACTGGTTTCCACGCCCGACGACCGATTGCAGCGGCACCGCGATCGCGTCGAGATGGTCCTCGATGAGAATCGTTGCCTGGCAGCTCATGCCCGTCCGGAGCTGCGGGTGCACGCCATCGATCATGACGTCCGTGTCGTAGACCTTCAGGTCTGGGTTCATGAACACGGACTGGGCGTCGGGGAGCGGCGCGATCTTGGTGACCCGACCGGTGAAGCTCGATTCCGGCAGCGCGTCAATACGGATGCGAACCGGCTGGCCAATCTTGACCTTGCCCAGCGAAGATTCATGGATCTGCATCCTGACCATCATCGAGTCGGCTGTGGGGAGGTGGATGAGTTCCTGGCGTTCGCGGACTTCCTGGCCTTCATCGAGCGGCTCGGTATCACCACGCCAGCTGAACTCAGAACTCGTGGCGTACACCACCATGCCATTCGCGGGGGCATACATCTTCGTCTTCGCGATCTGATCCTCAATCTTCGTCAGTCGATCCTGCTGACGCTTCAGTTCGGCCTCGCGGGCACGGAGGCGGGCCTGGGCTTGCACCAGATCACTGGCGGCTTCTCGCTGGACTCGCTCGAGATTCAGGCCCATCTGCTCAATATTCGAATCGAGCTCGGCGAGGCGGCGCTTGTGGGTGAACTCCTTGAGCAGGTTCAGGTTCTCTTTCGAGAGCGCGAGCTGGAGCTGGGCACGCTTCATCGCGAGCTCGTCCGCCCGGTACTCGGTCTCGGAGAGGTACTTCTCCTCGTAGAGCCGCTTGCTCCAGTTGAACTCGTCTGTCGTTCTACGGAGCTCTTCGTCCTTGAGTGTGACGTCCGTTTCGGACTCCATGAGCTGGGCGGGCCACTCACCCTTCAGGTATTTGACTTTATCCTCGATGGCAAAGTCATTGTCGAGCTTCGCCTGCGCGACGTTGCTCTGTGTCTGAAGCTTCACAACCTCGAGACTCTCCTTTGCCGAAACATAATCCGCCTCGCTGTTCTCGACCTGGATCTGCTGATCGACAAGCCGATCCTCCAGTTCGCTCGCGTCGAGCTCAACGAGCAGATCACCCTCCTGAACGACTGTGCCCTCATCGATCACGTAGATGATCGAGGTCCGGCCCTCAACCTGATTTTTCACGATGTGCTGGTCGCGTGACTTGACCGTGCCCGACTCGGTCAGCGTGATCGACAACGGCGCTCGCTTCACGGTGTACGTCGCCATCTTCGACGTGACCTTCGTCGACTGTGCGTCCACGGCTGCCATCGCCGCGAGCACCCCTCCGCTGAGCAGGAGCCCAGCGCCGATCAGGATGAAGTTGCGTATGGATTTGCGCATGATGATGTCCTTCCGCGTGCCAATCACGCGTCGCTCAGTTGAAGATCGGGGGTGTTCGCCTCGATCAGTTCACGGATTTCTTCGAGATTGACGACCGCGGGGTCGAACTCGGTCCAGAGCCCGTCGCCACGGACCTGCAGGACGCCCAGGTCGCGTTGCAGCTCAAGCTCACCGATGCGGTAGTTCACGACCGCGTTGGTGAGCGCGTCCTGTGCCGAGTTCAACGCGTTCTGGGCTTCGAGGAGGTCTCGGATCTCTGCACGGCCGGCCTGCAAGAACAGGTTGGTGGAATCGACTCGACGCTGCGCCACGCGGACCGCCTCGGCCTGAATCTTGATGGTCTCCCGAAACTCGAGCAGGTTTCGCAGCACGTTCCTGACATCGAGCTTCACAGAGTCCTCAGCATCCTGGAGTGCACGCACTGTCTGTTCGTACCCGATCAGCGCGTTGCGGTAGCTGTTTCGCTCACTGGTCCGCTCAAAGGGGAGATCGATCCCAAGCAGGAGCGAGTAGAAGCCACGGTCTGTTCGCAGCTGGGCATCGGGGTCGTCTGCACTGCCAAGCGAGCGGGACTCGCCGAGCGATGCCCGCCCCAGCAGCGTGACGTCCGCACGGAGATTGTCCGCAGCGATCGCGACCCCGCGCTGGGCATCCACGATCTCGCCGACCGCGATTCGGAGATCGAGTCGATTGAGCAGTGCCACGAGGATCGCGGTTTCTTCGGGAAGTTCCAGCGGCCCCGCGTCTGCATCGCTGGGTGGGTTGAGCACGACCGGCGCGTCCGCGGGGGGGACATCCTCGCGGGTTGTTTCATTCGAAGGGCTCAGGTATCGCTCGAAGCGTGCCATGCTCAGGAGCTGATCGAACTCGCTCGGGTCGAGCTCGATCGCCGCGTCGGTGGGGAGGCCGAGTGTGATTTTGAATCCATCGAGCGCCCGCTCGTAGCTCTGGACCGCGCTGATCCAGGAGTTCCTTGCCCGGAGCTCGTCCTGCACGGACTGGTCGACCTGGATGCCCGGGAGCCGCCCCGCATCAGCGAGTCGGCGTGCCCGCCGAGTGGACGCGACAACGCGTTCGTAGTTCTCAACCGCGTTCTCCACGCGGTCCTGCTGCTGAAGCACCGAGAGATAGCTGCTGGCGATCTGAACCGCGAAGGTCCGCTTGAAGCGTTCGAACGAGTAGATCGAGTACACCACATCACGCTCCGCCTGCGTGAGCGGCTCCGTCACCACGAACCTGCTGGAACCGCGAAGGAGCGGGATCTCAAGGCTCGTATCCAGGGTGAGGCCTGCCGAACTCTCTTTGTTCCCGCTCAGGAGGTTCACGAGATCCACGGCGAGAAGGCTCGTGAATCTCATACCATTCTTGAACTGCTGGCTCACACCCAGCGAGGGGCTCGTGACCACGCCGTTGGTTTCGCCGGAAGCATCCAGCGATGCGCTGAGCACCGAGTCAACGACACCGGACCAGGTCGTGCGGAACGCATCACGCTCGAGATCGAGTCGGAGCGCGGTTTGATACACGCTCTCCTTCTGGGATTGGTAGCCCCGGTTGTTGTACGCGGCGACCTGGAGCGCTTCGCGGAGAGAGAGCCGGACAGGTGCGTCAACCGCCGCGGGGAAATCGTCCGGCAGGAAGCCCTCGCCCGCATCGTCAGGATACTGCTCGTCAGGCCACTGCTCAATCCGAGGGTCATACTTCGAGCCGGCCGAAGCGGGGCTGACCACGGGGAGCCTCTGATCGATCAGCAGACGCTCACGAAGCGTCTGCTCAGCGGGGGTGATCGTGAAGTTCTCTTCCTGATGACCGGTGGAGCTTTCCCACGCGGAATCAAGGATTTCCTGAGCAACCTGATCCGCTTCGGATCGGTAGGTAGATGGAGATTTACACCCAACCAGGATCGACGAACCCAACAGAGCGGCACCCAAGGCGATGCGGGGCACGGATCTCGTGCTGTTCGGGTGTATGGTATGGGTACAAGACATGCCCCCTGAGTTCGAAGGGTGTACGGGCACAGATCCGTTTTCGCGACGGTGACAGTTCCGATGCTGCATATTTACTCGGGCAGACCGCTCGAGCTGCGACCTGCCATTTCCTCGGTTATGAGGTCCACACCTACAGATACGCGACGCGTACCATACTCCAGTTCTAACGCCCTCGACCCGATCACGTTGCGATCGGATCCAAAGAATCGCTCATTCAGATCGATCTTATTCACGCCTGGCTGGGCAGATGACCATGAAGCTCCTCATCAACGCGAAATGGCGAACTCAGCGGCGAATGAGCGGTGTTCAGAGATACGCTGAGGGGCTATCGAACGCCATCGAGGTGTCCGGCCTCGATGCATACTGGACTCAACCCAAACGCGGCTCGCGACTTGCCGGCATGGTCTGGGAACAACGGACACTCCCGAACATCGCACGGGCATATGACGCGTTGCTTTGCCCCGCGAATATGGCGCCGAGCCGCCTGCAATCCGACACTCGGCTGCTGGTTATCGTGCACTGTTTGCGATATCGGATGCACCCGGAGAGCTACTCCAAGGCATTCGTGCGATGGTACGAGCGCTTGATCCCAAGGATCATCCGCCGGGCGGACCATGTCTTTACCGTTTCCGAGTGTGAGCGTGCAGAGATTGAAGCCGAATATCCTGAATCGCTGGGCAAGATCGGTGTGCTCAGGCCCGGGCTCGATGCCGCGTTCAATCCACGCGTTGCTCGCGATCCGGGCCTGCCTGATGGCCCGTATGTGGTCGCGGTAACTTCGGCCGCCCCGGCGAAGAACCTGGCCATGCTCATCCGTGCCTACGCCGACGCGCCGCAGCTGCCACGATTGGTGCTCATCGGTGTCACTCCAACAGAGGCCGATGTCCTTTGCCCGGGTGCGGTTCGCAGTCGCGTTCGGGCGATGGGACAGATCAATGCCCCAGACCGAGTTGCATCGCTGATCGCGCACGCGGATATGCTGCTGGCTCCGAGCCGGTACGAGAGCTTTGGGCTCCCCTGTCTTGAGGCCATGGGGTGCGCAACACCCGTGATCGCATCGGACATACCCGCCCACCGTGAGGTGTGCGCAAACGCGGCCCGGTACGCCCACCCCGACGATGAGGCAGCATGGCAGAAGGTCATGCTCGAACTGAACGAGGACAGGTGCCTGCGCGATGAACTCGCCGAGTCTGGTCACGAACGCAGCCATCAGTTCGAGTGGCCAGATACCGTCGGGACGTTAAGCGAAGTTCTCCGAGGCCTTGGGGCGAGGGCTGGCGGTTGACCCTCGGCAGGCCCAGTTCACGGTGCCGTATCGCTGTTGTGATCGTGACCCGCGACCGCCCGCATGTGCTCCCCGAGTGCCTCCGATCGATCCAAAGACAGTCGCCTTCGGCCGACGAGATCGTAATCGTTGCTGGAAACGAGCAGTCCTGCCCGCGATCCCTGCTCACCGAGTACAGCGAACTACCGATCAAGCAGGTCCACTGCCCGGCTCCCAATATCTGTACCGCTCGCAATATGGGGCTCGATGCGACTGAGTGTGAGATTGTCTGCTTCATCGATGATGACGCCATCGCTCACCCGGGATGGATCGAGGCATACAACCAGGCATTCCGCGACCAGCCCGAGGCTGTCGCCGCAGGCGGGGTGGTCCTGGATGGGAGGTGTGCGGCGCAGACCGCGGAGTTCGAGCGAGGCCTGATAAGCCCGACCGGCCGACAGATCGAATGCCGCGACGGCCTGCAAGCGGCTCAGATCAAGCGTGGGTACATGATGAGCGTGAAGGGTTGCAACTTCGCATTGCACACGCAGCGGCTCCCCGATGGGGTACGCTTCGACGAGTTCTTTCGCTTCGCGTTCGATGAGTCGGATCTGGTCGTCACGATTCAGGAGCTTGGCGGGGCCATCACGCATGTCCCCGCTGCCGTGGTCGATCACCTCCACGCCCCCGGCTTGTACCGCACCGCCCGTGCGCATGAACGAGATTGGCGAACCGAGTTTGCGAGCCACACCATGTTCATGATGAAGCACACGAGGGGAACCGGGCGTCTCCTGGGCTGGGGCGTGGTGCTGGCACGGCTGGGCAAGCATGCGGCCCGCCTCGGGAGTGCTGCGGCGGCAGGGTCTGTTGATCAGCGCCGGGCGCTCGAGGGGATACTCGACGCCTGCAGCGGGATCAGGCTTGCCGTGACGTCTCGCGATATCGGGTAATCGTCTCGTTCACGCTGACTTCCGGGAGGGAACGCCCGTGTTCGATCTGTATCACCCGTGTGCAGGCGCTCTCGATGATGCCCATCGAGTGAGTCACGATGACGACCGTCTGATCCGAATCGATCTTCTGTCGAATGAGCCCGGTCGCCTTTTCTCTGAATGCCTCATCTCCTGTCGCGAGCGCCTCGTCGATCAGCAGGATGTCCGTTTCGATGAAATACGCGATCGCGAAGCCAAGGCGGGCACGCATGCCGCTTGAGTAGGTGCGGACGGGCTGATCGATGAAGTCGTCGATGTCGGCCAGCTCGATGATCTGGGCCTCGCGGGCTCTGATCCGAGCCCGCCGCATGCCGAGTTGCAGACCGGACAGCATGATGTTCTGGCGTCCGGTCAGGCGTGGCTCAAATCCCGCACCGATCGAGAGCATGGAGCATCTGATGTCATCACCCTGCTCAACCGTGCCCGCGTCAGGCGCCAATATCCCCGCGATCACCCGGAGCAGGCTGCTCTTGCCGGCTCCGTTTCGGCCGATGATGCCGAGCGTGTCACCGCGGCACAGATCAAAGCTCACGTCCTGCAGTGCCCAGAACCGGGTCCGGTTCCACGGCAGACCACCCTCGCGGGCATAGCTGAGCCCCACACCGTTGAGTCTCGTGATGGTTCTGGGTGCCTTGGGCATCAGCCGATTTTGGGGTACACCTTATCGAAGCGATGTATCAATAGGAGTGAGATCGAGAGTAGAGATACAGAGATGAGCAGCGGCAAAGCAAACACGTCCAACTGGGGAAGCTGATTCTCCAAGAGCACCCGTCTTGCCTGCGCAATGATCGTGGCCATCGGGTTGTAGGCGAGAATCTGCTGATGACGCTCGGGGAGTATCGACAAGTCGTAAATAATGCCGGTGACGAAGAACGCGAGGTGAAGCAGCGTCGCGAGGATGTGCTGGAAATCTGGGATGAAGGGTGAGATCATCGCGGCGAAGCTCCCAAACGCGGCGATGACCAATAACTGAACCAGCAGTAGGGCGGGCAGCGCGAACCAGGCGTAGCCTGGTTGGTACCCTGCAGCAAGCAGCACGGCGAACAGGATCAGCAGGGTCACGATGAACTTCACGCTGTTGACAAGCATGATCGAGAACGGAAAAACCGACTTGTGGAGGCGCACCTGCAGCATCAGGCGTTTCGATGCGATCAGCGATCCGGCGCAACGCTGCACGGTCACGCTGAACCACTGCCAGAAGATGATGCCGGTAAACAGGAAGACCGCAAAGTTCTCCTGTCGGTTGGGGAGGACAAACTTGAAGGCGACGTAATAGACCACGAACATCAGCAGCGGCTGGATGATCCACCACAGGTAACCGGCATAGGTCCGCGTCGCCTCGGCACGAAGCTCGGCGAGCGCGCGGTACCAGACCACATGCATCGCGTGCGGTATTGCGGGAGTCGGTGTCACACGTTGCGTGTTCGCGTCCATGCTCACATCCGGCGCTTAACCGCCTTCTTGGCGCTGCGATAGAGCGGGCGGAGCACCGTCCGCGCGATCGGAGTCTTACGAGCGACCGACTTGGTCCGGTCGAGGGCCCAGCGGAAGCGGCGCTGCCTGATCACTCGGACGCACCGCCCGGGGTCGTTGATCTGTTGAAGGTAGCAGTCGCAGGCGAAGAGGAGCTCGTCGACCTGTGACCGCAGGTCAGCGTTCTCCTGTGAAACGCGCGCACCCCATTCACGGGTGTTCTCGAGCTCGTTCTCGGCCTGAGCCACCCGCTCGTTGGCCTCTGCGAGCTCCGAGCTGAGCTCCTGCTCACGCTGCATCCAGCAATCGCTCTGGAAGAGCAACTGGGCAACCTGTGACTCCAGCGTCCGTCCCTGCTCCTGCAGCCCAACCGCCCACTTTCTTTGGCGATCCCGGTCGAGTGAGAGCGCTGCGAGTTCTTGCTCCAGCGCCGATACACGCTCGGCCGGTTCAGAATCGTGCTCGTTGTTCGTCGGCTTTGCCTCGATCAGCTGCTCGGGTCGTTCGGTCATCGCCTCAAGCTCGGGGGCCTGAGCGGTCCGATTCTGAAACGCCTGAATGCGAGCATGGAGCAGCTCATGGAGCTTTGGATAAACGGTGTTGTAGTACCCCTCGGGGCTGTAGAGAACATCGGGGTACCGCAGCGGCACGCCCTCTCGCGACTTCGTCGCCAACGCGATCATGGTCTCGCCGAAGCTGTCCGAATCAAAGCCAAGCGTCTCCGCAATCCCGAGTATGTTCTGCTCTTTATCCTGCGTTGAGTACGCGTAGATGATGCGGAATGCCTCTGTCTCCATCCCCGAGGCCGCAAGCAGTGAGCGGAACACGATCGGTGTGTACTCAAAGCAATGGCGTGGCTCATGAGAGAGATCCGGTTCGTAGAACCAGTACGTCCAGGGCGGCATGCCAACCATGAACTCTCGCAGTGTCTTGTACGAGATCGCGTTCGGAACCGACATGGCCAGAACACCGCCCTCGCGCAGGATCCCGTTGATCTGTTCCATCACCCCCATCGGATCACTGTTGATATGCTCGAGCACCTCGAAGAAGAACACCGTATCGAAGGCGCCCTCGACGGGCCAGCTCGATTCGGAAATGTCGAAGTTGTACGATTTCAGCTCAACGACGTCGTCTCCGACACGGAGATTGCGATGAATCACCTCATCCGAGATCTCGGGGTGCCACTCGATCCCGACCACGGTTTCATACCCGAGGTGCCGCTTGGCCCAGTAGGCCATGTGCCCGTAGCTGCCGATATCCAGGAGACGAGCACCGTCGCCTTCAGCCTTGGGGATCATCGTGAGGGTATGGATCAGCCGCTCACGGTGCCCCCGCATGTAGGTGTACTCGGTCTCATCACCGCGGGCGCCGACATAATCGAGCGTCGTATCCACGATGTGCTCGGCCTCACCCCTGCTGAGATACGACCGATCGTCGCCGGATGGGGCGGACGGGATCGAGTCCGCCGTGCTGAGCACATGATCGATAAGCCACTGCTGATTCATGCCGTCACCGCCTCAATGCCGGTGATCCGTCCGACTTCCGCAGGGATCTGGTAATGGGGGAATCGATCCTGAGCTTCCTGATAGATGCAACGCGCATAGTCGTGGTCGCCCATGTTCGAAAGGTACACCGCGAGCACCTGGAGCATGACCCACCGGTTCTCGTCGAAGTGCATACGCTCGATGAGCGAGCGGAGCAGTGAGGTATTCCGGTTGATCTGCCGGTACCAGCCGGTGTCCGATCCGAACCTGTGCTCAATGATCTCCGCGGTGATGGGCTTTCGCAGACGGAACGACAGCGAGCCGCCCCAACGCATCTCGTGCTCGAGCTCGAAGCAGTCGTCGAGCAGCATCATCGAGAGGTGAATGTGCGGGTGGTACTGGTGAATGAAATCCTGCTGGATCACCAGCGCATCGGTCATCAGACGCGGGAAGAACGTGCGAACGACGTAGTCCGTGACGGGGAGCGCCTTGCACAGGTCGACACCGAGTATCTCGATGTCCTCGTCATCCTGATACCCAGAGAGCATGACATCGCCCGGCCGGACATCGAGCATCTCCTCGTGCGCGCTGAGGTTGTCCTCAAACACGCCGAGGAAGCTCCGCTGCGTGCTGAAATCATGATCCGGGTAGTTCTTCTGGAGGTGGCCGAGGATGTAATCGTCATCGATCTGAAACAGGTCGTAGACGCGAATGAGGCCCCGCATCTGATCGTGGTGTGATTCCGTGAGCGGGTTCTGGAGCAAGCCCTGTACGAGACTCATTGTTGTGCCACCGACAAAGCAGCCGGCATCAACGATTGCACCGCGGAACTGGTAGTCCTTGCCCGCGTTGAAGTACACCGCGAAATCACCCTCGGTGAGCATCGACGGGAAGTCCACAAGTGACCTCGGGGCCTGAGAGCGCAGTTGCTGGATCAGTGCTTCGGATTCACGATCATTGTTCGCCTGGCGGGCATTCTTTGAGTGGATCTCGATCTGTTGAGCGACACGCCCAGGGGTTGATTGATCTTCTGTGATGTCGGGCTGATCGCTGATCGGTATGGCCGGCAGCGGTGCGGGTGGGTTGCCAAGGCGATGGCGGTAGTACTCCACCATGCACTGAGTGGGGATGCCGCGCGTGACTCGCTTATAGAGATCAGCATCGAACTTCTGAAACTCCATCACGCCGCGAAGCGAATCCAGCGTGTAGAAAAGCAGGCCCCGATCCAACTCACCGCTGGCATCCTTCAGTATCTCCTCAAGCGTTTCGAATACCGCTTCCTCTGCCCCGTGACGGATGCCGTTCTGACGGAGCTTCATCACAAGATGCTCGGCGGTCTTGATGGCCGTGTTGCCCATGTGGCGTTGCAAACCGAACCGTTCGATGTTCGACCTGATGCAGCGCCAGATCAATGCCTGCCGGCGGATCTTCGCAGAGTTCCATCCCGTATTCGAGATGCTGTCGCTGCGGTCTCGATATGTCACGACAATATCCGGGATATACAGCACCTTGCCCGCGTAGTGATATAGGAATGGGGTATGAGGCAGGTCTTCATGCTCGGCGGGCGGGTACTCAAGACCGGAGTCCAGATACAGGAACCGGTCGATCAGCGTGCCCCATGCTCGCATCGGAACGTACCGACCACCGGGGATGAAAGACGCTCCGAGATACGCGTCTTCGCCGGAGACAACCTCACCGGGACGCCCGTTCTGTGTGCGGTCAAAGTCGCGATCAAACCCGAGCCGCTGCCCATCCGACATCACGCGGTCACAGCTGCCAACCACGACACCGCACCCGCTGGCCTGGGCCTCGCGCACCAGCGTCGATATCGCGCGTGGGCTCGCGAGATAATCGTCCGAGTCGAGGAAGAAGATGTACTCGCCGCTCGCGTGGCGAACGCCGGTGTTCCTCGCCGGGCCGAGCCCCTGATTCATCTCGTGCGTAACGAGCGAGATGCGTGGATCGTCGAGCATGTATTTTTCGACGATTGCGCGCGCGTTGTCAGGCGATTGATCATCGACGAAGATGATCTCAAGACGCGGATAGTCTTGGCGAAGCACGCTTCTGATGCAGTCCTCGATGAACGCCTCAACGCCATAAAAGGGGATGACGATTGAAACGAGTGGTGAGCTTTGATCCTCGCCGGACACCGGACTCGCTTGGGTTGCATGATCAGAAGAGTCCCCCTCGGCGCCGGAACTTGAAGCGAGTGGGGGCGTGACGGTCAGTGATTCTGGTGTCGCGATCGCATCGCCAAGCAGATCGTTCATACGTGCACGCTGCGTACGCACGTATCGCTCGTAGATTTCGCCGCATTCGGCGCGGATCTGGGGGACGTGTTCCGGGGCGTCGAGGAGGTCGGACGTGATATCAGCGAGGGCTGCGAAGTCCTCGGCGTTGTGGTATTCCGCGTGCGAATCCAGGCCAACGCTCCCGCCCCGCGTCGTGATGACCCCGCAACCGTGAGCGAGTGCCTCGAGGGTTTTGATCTTGATACCGGTGCCTCCCCGCTCAGGATTGATGATCAGATCGCAGCGTGAGAAGAAGTCGGCGGGCTTCTCGACACGCCCGATCATCGTGGGGGAGACCTTGGAGAGGAGCGATGCGGGCACGAAATCCTTGAGCGTTTCACACACGCCGCCCCCGATCAGGATCTCGCTCTGCTGACGGAGCCGGTCGTTTGCCGCCCAGTGCTTCAGGTACTCGCCGAGGTTCTGCTCGTTGACCCAGTTGCTGGAACCGAAGTATCCGATCCTCAGTTTCCTGCCCGCTTCTGGGAAGCCGCATGCCACCCGATCGAAGATCGGGCCGATGACCTGCACCCGGTCAGGGTCCACGAGCCGACGGAACCCCTCGGCCTCTTGCTCCTGCATCGCAACGACCACGTCACTCCGCTGGCAGGCGATCCGCTCACCTTCCTGGTCGATGCTGATCCATCCGGATTCCGGGTAGCCCTGTTCGAGCATGCGGCGGTTGCGGTCCACAAAGCTGTCGTGGGTGAGCAGAATCTTTCGCGTGTACGCGTGAACGCGATCGAATACCGCGCTCATCCAGGGGTAGTTCGTGATGGCGATATCGTACTCGTACCGATCGCAAAGCTCGCTGACGGCCTCCATCGCCTCAACGCCGCACCAGTCGTCCACGTGCACGTTCAGGCCGTTGTAGTTCGCGCCAGTCAGCTTCGATACAACAGGGACCTCCTTGTAGAGGTCGTACTCATAGAGGGCAGCCCGGCGCATGTCGGTCTGCACGGAGCCGGTGTCATACATGTAGTACACGACGTGGACGATGTAGCCAGCGGCTTTCAGGTGGTCGAGCCAGCGACGCATCAGCGTCGAGTTCCCCTCCTGCTTGCCGGGGTGGAAGCTGGTGAAGAACAGCGCGTACTTGGGCCGGTCAGAATCACCTTGTTGGAGGCGACGCTCAAGATACGAGTCGGTGATCACACCCCCGGGCGTATTCCGCGAGATCCACACATCGCATTCCGGTTTCTTGTGCGGGAAGCTCTCGCACCGGTCGTAGTACGGATGAAACGAAGCGATACGTGTCAGCTCATGCCGATCGAGCTCGTTGAAAACGCTGTAAATCTCGCTCGGGCACCGCCTGCCGGTGAGCACGAGGCGCACATCCTCGCGTCGCTGCGCGAGCTTGCGGAATGCGCTGAGCAACGGCTCGATGGGGGATCGAGTCGTATCGATCGGCATATCGGCCGCGATGATGCTCACCCTCTCACCATCAGAGCCCGGACCGCTGCGATTCATCATCATTCCATCCCCCAAGGCTGATCGGTAAACATCACCAACCCATGGGGTTGCGTGTCCCATCGGCACAGGATTGATTATTCACGATCTCGCCGACAGGGTCAACAGCGCAGAAGATCAGGTTCAGTCGAGGTCGGCCCTGCCCATGCCGGGCTCGAGGTACATCTGGACCGATGGCGTATCCAACGCCTCGTCAAAGGCCTCGATCGTGTCCTCGATCCGCTTGATGATCGCGGAGTAGTACAGCTCCGTGTGGAAGAAATATCGAGCAACATCAGCATCGATGACGGTGACGCTGTCCTTATTGAGCTCCGGGGTGTGCAGGATCTTGCCGATCGTGAAGTTCTTGAGGGAAAGCGTCTGCTCGCCGCCGTTGAGCAGCACGATTTTCTTGAGCATGATCGCACGCTGGAGGCGTTCGATATCTCGCGGGCCCTGAATCAGGATCGTGAACCGGTTGATCCCATCCGTGTTGGGCTGGTTCATATCCCAGAGCAGCTGCTGCCACGTATCCCGGTCCGGACAGTCCACGAGCGCCACCTCCGGGATGGGCTCGGATGCGAGATCCTGCTGCGCGAGTGATTCGCGTGAGTACGTGTACGTGATGGCGATCGCCTTGCCCGGGTTGAGCTTGAAAAAGCTGTCGGGGTTCTGGCCATCACCGATCTTGGCGAGCATGGAATCGAGGAAACGGACGTTGTATCCCTCGTAATCCTTCTCCTCAAAGTAGATGATCCGCTGAGGATTCACGCGTTGATCCACGCCCGTCCGCTTGATCAGTTCGTAGATCATCCGGTGCACGAGCACCTCTTCGCCGGGGATCGTGTCGTCGGCAAACTCGCTGAAGGGCTCGGTCTGGGAGAACTCGAAGTTGTTCTCGATCAGCACCCGGGCCAGATCGCGGTAGATCTTGAGCCGCTTGTTCTCTGCGAGGAAGCGCAGGTCGAACACATCCACGTCGCGGATGCGGTAGGCATCGCGGAAGAGCTGGTTGCCCGTGCTGTCGAAGAGGTCGTCGTCCTTCGGCAGGTTCCGCTGGATGATCTCGTCATCCTTGAGAACGTATGGCGTCAGCACGATGATCACTTCAGTTTTTTCTGTGGACTGCCGCTCGGAACGGAACGCGTGCCCGATGAACGGCAGATCGCCAAGCAGCGGCACCTTATCCTGCGAGATCGAGAGATCCTTGGAAACCAGCCCGCCGATGATCAGCGGCGTCTTGTTGTCGATCCGCGCGTACGTCTGCACGCGGCGTGTCGAGACAGTGGGGGCTGACGCGAGCAGATCACCATCGGTCGAGCGGATCTCAAGATCACGCCCGGGGACCTGGGCGGAGACGACGGTGTCGATCAGCATGGAGACCACATCGCCAGTCTCACCGATCCGTGGGCGGATATTGAGAAGAATGCCAGTCGCGAGGTACTTGAAGTTGAACGCGACCTTGTTCGAGTTGCCTGAGAAGCCCTCCTGGCTCGTCGCGATAGGGATGTCCTCGCCGACCCGGATCGTGGCCTGGCGATTGTCCAGGGTGAGCACACTCGGGCGAGAGAGGACCTCTGCCTTGCCGTCCCGCACCAGCGCCCTGAGCTCCACGGCCCAGTTCTTGACCAGCGTCCGGTCCTCGATATTTGTGAGACCGAAGGTGTCCGTCAGCCCGGTCGGGCTGAGCGAACCCAGGACGAAATCGACACTCCCCTGCTGGTACGACCACTCCACACCCAGCTCATCGAGGCCCTCCTCGCTGATCTCCAGGACCATGCCCTCAACAAAGACCTGCTGCGCGGGGCGATCGATATACTCGTCGAGCAGTTGTCTGACAAGGCTGAACTGCTCCGGGTGAGCGGGGTGATAGACGACCATGATCTCCGACGTCGGGCTCATCAGCACATCGTTATTGAGCTTCGAGGCCTTCGTCGGGGTGGACGTCTGCCCAAACGCACCGGTAGAAGCCGCTTCGTCACCTACCAGGGCCATCGTGTCCGGGGCAGGTTCCGGCATCACCGCAACCATCGGGAGCTGATCGAAGTTGAGCGTCGCGGGGAGCTGCTCGATAGCACCAACCGTCTGTATGCCGAGCCCCTTGAGCGACTTCATCGCGTCCGCAGTGTTCACGTAGCTCAGCTTGATGATGTTGCGAGAAAGGTCCTTCTGAGCGAGCCCGGTCCGCATCTGTGCGAGCTGGCTCAGATTCCCCGTCACCATGTCCGGGATCTGGTCGACGACCGGGTTCGGGGTGACCGCTCCTTCAGCATCCACGCTGATGCCCTGAACCCAGAGCTGCGGAAGCTGGGAGAGATAGCTCACGTAACCGAATCGAATGATGTCCTCGCCGCCATCTTCCCGGCGCAGCACGAGCGAGGGCCCCTTGCTGACGCCCTCGGGCCGTGACCCCATCTGCGCCTCAACGACAGGCAACGCGGCCTGGTAGCCCTGCTCGGTCTGGAGCTTCAGCGTGATTGAGGCGATCAGCTCATTGATCTCCGAACGGCTCATCCGCTCGAGTTGAACCAGCCTGCCGGCGTTCTGAGGAATCGTGTGCTCGACCCGGGCTTCTTCACCGAGCGTGCCATCTGTCTGGAGACCGCGCTGGTCCACCGCTCCTGAGAGCGACTCATGCTCAAGCCGGTCTCGCATCGAACTGAGCACGCCGGGGTTAACCTGAGGCGTTTGAAGCGAGTCGAGTGCGATCGCGATTTTGGCCAGAGCATCCTCGCGTGAGGGCTCGTGCTCATCCAGAATGACCCCCCCCGGCGTCACACGGGGTTCGGACACCTCAAAGCCCTGCGATGCCGTCCGCTGCTGACTGCAACCCGCAACCCAGAGCGACCCGGCTAACGCGAGTCCGGATACGGCCTGAACGAGAGCGGGGGCTGGGAGGCTGGATCGCTTCATTGGTGTTCTTCCTCATCGGGCTTGGTGCCCGCGTGCTCAATCGCAGATCCGGATTCATCTTGGGGACCGAACCGGTTGCTTCTGCCCTGACGGTCCTTGCCGTCCGCGGGCTCAATATACCCCATCGACACAGGATCGGCATCATCTCCGGAATTCATCCCCTGGTCCTCGGCGTCCTCGTCCCCCTCGTGCCCGACAGCACTGATCGGGGGCTCCTGAATCGGTGCGTACCCGTACTCACGGCTGATATACCGCTCCGGAGTCCCTTCAAAGTCCTTCCGCCCATCCCGGATGCAGATAACACGATCCACAAGATCCAGCAGGTTGGCTTCATGCGTGACCATAATGATGGTTCGGTTCTGGACTTCCTCGAAGATCGTCTGGACGAGGGAGCGGGAAGACTCACGATCGATCGATGCCGTGGCCTCATCAAGGATCAGGATAGGAGAGTTCTTCAGGAGCGCCCTGGCCAAAGTGATGCGCTGCTTCTCGCCGCGGGAGAGCTCGACGCCGTAATCGCTCAGGCGGGTCTCGTAGCCCTTCGGCAGGCGCTCGATGATGCCGTGCGCTCCAGTAATCTTGCAGGCACGCTCGACCTCTGCTCTTGTTGCATCTGGGCGCGCGTACCGCAGGTTCTCATCGATCGTCGCGTTGAAGAGGAACACTTCCTGGAACGCGATACTGATCCCCGCACGAAGCGTGGGCAGTGAGAGCTCACTCGTGTCCCGTTCCCCGATGCTGATCGCTCCGCTCGACGGCTTGATGAACCGAGGAAGCAGATTGATGGCCGTACTCTTACCCGAGCCGCTGGGCCCCGTGATGGCAATACGGTCCCCCGGACGGATGCGGAAGCTGATATCGTGCAGGACCTCCGTCGCGTCGTCATACGCGAACGAGACACCATCAAACCTGATCTCGCCCCGCAGGGTCTCGCCCGCGTCCTCCTGAACATCACGGCGCATCACCCCCTCGTCGTGGATGGGCTCGTCGAGCATGTCCATAACCCTGCTCACACTGGCTGTCGCCTTCGACGAGTGTCCCACGCCGCTGATGATCTCAAGCACAGAGGGGTACAGCATCATCACGTACCCGAAGAACATCATGAACTCGCCGCCCTTCATGCGGCCCTTGATCACCTCGAACGCGCCATACGCGAGCAGCAGGATGGTGCCGAGGCCAACAAGCAAGTCGGCGGTGACCTTCTGCGCAAAGTGATAGCGCTGAGATTTGATCTGCGACTTGCGGCTCTCGTTAATCGCGGCGTGGAACGTTTCGCTCTCACGGGCTTCCGCGTTAAAGCCCTTCACGACCTCGATGCCGAGGAACTTTTCAACAACGGACCCGTATGCCAGCGACAGGTTTTCCTGGGCCTCGCTGTGACTCACCTTGATCGGGCCTCGGAAGAACCGGTAGGTCACGAACTGCAGCGGGAGGATGATGATCGATGCCAGCGCCAGGCGGATGTTCATGACACAGATGACGCAGATCAGGATCTGGAACTTCAGGAGATTCAGCATCAGCAGCGGAAGCTTTTCCTGAATGAAGGTCTGGATTTTGTAGGTGTCATCCATCACCCGAGCGCTGACTCGCCCGGGCTGGTTCGATCGGTAGAAACGCAGGCTCAGCTGCTGCAGGTGATCGAACAGACGCCGGCGCATCGAGAAGCAGATATCCTCGCTCATCCGCAGCGAGTGCATCCGGCTGGTATAGAACAGCGTGTTGCGAGCGATGTACGAGATGAACAACCCGCAGAGGATCAGCCCCAGGAGCTTCCACGCGCCGCCCATGGACTCCGAGTGCCCGCTGCCGGTGAACACATCGTCGATCAGGAGCTTGATCGCATAGGGCGGCGCGAGGTCGGTGAGCGCGAGCAGGATAAGCAGCACCACGATGAGTGATAAGCGCGGCCCGTGCTCACGCAGCAGCCCGATCATCGAGTTCGATGACGGGGTACTCCCATTTTCGATGGGTTTACTCATCTACTCTCGCTCCAGGTAGCGCAATCCGTGGGCGAATGCCCGTAGAGAAACATATCGGCTTGGAACATGCGGCAGATCCAGAGATCCACGTCATGCAAGCGTATCTCGCTTGTATGCTCACACTAGCATACAAGCTGCTTGCACGGATTGATGCGATTCGTAGAAGAACAGGGAGAACTCACAAAAACAAACGCCCCGGATGGGGCGTTTGGTGGGGTTGGGTAAAGGTCGAGGTGTCAGATCGGGCGAACGACCGGGTCGTTATCGCCGATGTTCGTGCCGCCGGGGCTCGGGCGTCCACCACCCAGGCCGCCGCCGTTGCAGTAGCCGGGGGTCCAGAGCTGGAGGAACGCGATCACGTCGTTATAGTTGATCGCACCGTTGACGTCAATGTCGGCACGGGTATCGGAGTTGAGCCACCAGTTCACGAAGATCTGAAGGTCGGTAAGATCAACAATGCCGTTGCCGTCGAGGTCGCCCGGGCAGCCCGTGAGCGCCGGTGGGCAGCCGTCAAAGACGGGCGCGTTGATGCTGTGCCCATAAATCCGGAGCTGGTAGCTGACGAGTTCCTTCTCAGTGTGATCCGGGTTGCCGGGCATACCGAACGGGCCGAGGTAGGTCACCTGCTCCACGCCGAACGAGGACGGGTCCATCGGATCGGGCATGTCGTCTGGCGGCTCACCCTCGGGGCTCTCTTCATCCGGACGGTAGTCCTGGATGATCAGATCCCAAGTGCCACCCGCGAGTTCACCCCAGTGCTTGTAGGTGGTGAACGTGTGATCGAAGTACGCGGTGCCAGTGAGGCCGTTCGAGTCTCCTCGGGGGAGTGCCAGGGGCGAGATCGTGCCACGCGGGCTGCGGAGCGCGATCAGCAGGTCGCCCGCACCGTCACCCGTGATCGTGAGATCAAGCTCGATGCCCTCGATCTCGATGTTATCACGAACACACGCGATCGGGAGGACAAGCGCTGCACCCGGAACGAGTTCATTGGTCTCAAGGTTCTCTGAGACGACAGAGACGGCCTCGAATGTTGCGTCAGGGATCTCGCCGTCATCAAAGAACGGATTCCCGCCGTCATCGTCATTGCCGGAAGTCTGCACACCGGAATCGAGCAGGATCAGGCGACCAACGCCCGACCAGCTTTCAGCCGCGGCGATCGCGGCGTCCGCATCGATGATCCCGAAACCGTATTCATCACTGTGACGGACATCAGCAGAGTTGGTTGTCCAGAAGGTCGGGGTGGGCGAGTTCTGGTTGTCGTCAGGATCGAGACGCCCGAGGCCCAGGATGACGGACGGCCAGTATGACTCTGTCGGGTCATAGAAATCGGCGCCCGTCGGGTCCGAGCCCGTCTCCTCAGGAATGATCGCGGTCTGCTGCAGGATCGCCTGGATATCTCGGAGCGTGAGCGCCGGGTTGGCCTCAAGCATGAGTGCGATGATGCCCGATGCGACCGGAGCAGCGGCGCTCGTGCCGTTGAAGGTGCAGGTCTCCAGGTCACCGTCCCCGAATCCGATACCGGGGAAGATTGCGTTGCAATCCACGGTGCCATCACCGTCACTGCCGTCGTCCTGCTCGATGGTCACAATGCCGGTGCCGTCAGGGCTGGTTGTGCCCCAGCTCGACATGCCGAACTCTTGGTTGGGGGCAGCGATCTGCGAGTAGGCACTCACAAAGACAGAGGTGCCGGTCGTGGAGTAACCGGTTCGCACACGATTCTTGCCGACCGCACCGATCGCGATCGTGCGTGAGAGCGAGGTGTACGGGTTGTACTCCGTGCGGCCCCCGAGGTGCCCACTCCAACGCCAACTCTGGTCAAGTGTCCCATCAAGGATGAACACATCAGGGATGCCATCACCATCGGCGTCATCCGCGGAACCGGTGCCCGTGATATCGAGATACCCGTAAGGCGCGACGTTCATCGGGTCTGTACCGATGCCGGGCAGGCTGATCGTGTTGCCGAGCGCAAGGCGTGCGAAGTCGGTGAAGTGGCTGCTGTTGCCCGCGGAGAACACGAAGATACGCCCGTCTCGGTTGCGTCCGAGGCGGATGCCGCGGTCGAGCCCGATCTCTTCGATGGTGGCTGCGTTCGAGCTCGTGACATTCGGGACAACGATCTCATAGTCATCAGGGAACGTCACCAACACCTTGCCGGTGTTGTCCGGTGGGAAGGACTCATTGCTTGGGCCCCATGAGTTGTTGATGATGTCGATCTGGTTCAACGCATGCGCGAATGACTCGCCGGAGTCGATGTCCGACCCGTTGCGAAGCGACGCGAGCGATGCGCCGTACGCCACACCAGCGCCGTGGATGCCGTTGTTGCCTTCGGCAGCGATGATGCCCGCGACGCTGACGCCGTGCGAGTAATCAACGTTGAACGCTGATGTTTCGAGCGACAAATCAAAGTTGGTCTGCAGCGCGAGATCCGGGTGGATGAAGAGCGTGTCATCCTCGTCGTAGCGGAAGAAGCTGTTCGTGAACGCCTCCAGAACACCGACGGTCACCCCGGCACCGGTGTAGCCGCGGGCGTACACCTGATCGATGGCGTGGTTACCGTCGTTGGGTGCGGCGTTCGCAGCAAGCGACGGGTTGTTGAAGATGTGCCACTGGTACGGGGCCGTCGGGTCCGAAGTGATCGACGGGCCGCCCATGGAGAGGTTCTCGACCGGGGCACGCGAGCTGATCTCGGCCCACTCGACTTCACCAAGGCGTTCGAGCCTGTTCACCAGGTTGATCGCGTCCTCGACCGTCGGAGTCTCCACAATGAAGATATCCGTGGTATCGGCGAAGGTCCGGTACGTGAGCCCGTTGTCGGTGGCGAGCCCGAGCTGAGCGCCAGCGCTGTTCAGTGCACGCGCGAGGCTCTGCTCATCCTGAGTCTGAATGACGACGCGGGCAAACACGTCGCGGACGACGTTGAATGCCGGGACAGCCGGGTTCACGACGCGGGTCGCGGTAGTGACCTTGGCCTTGGGTTCAGCGATGACGTATTCTGCGCCAACCTTGCCAAACTTGACCTGCATCGGCTTGCTCTGGAGCACGTCGTTGTAGCTGGCGACGCTGCCGGACTGCTTTGCGCCGGCCTGAGAGGCGGGTGCGGTCGTGGGTTCCGCGTGCACAGCGCCGGCGAGGCCCGCGATGGACATGATCGCGAGCGCGCGGCTGAAGCGTCGTGATTGACGTTGAGGTATCGTGATTCGAGCGGGATGGCTCATGGTGGACTCCATTACGTACCTTGGTGTGTATGGGGTTGGGGCCATTATAGTGCAAACGAGACACGTTCGCAGTACGTTTTTCGTGGGTTTTACACCCTCATCGGGTGCATGAACGCTGCCCGGTGAAAACCAGTCAGCTACGGTGGTCCCCCTTGAGAGTATGGACCGATACGGGCGATGAACGCCCGCGGTTGCAGACATCCAGTAACCAGACGTATTCCTTACTCCCCGGGTTCAGTCATGGATCGAGGATCGAGCAGTTCGTTAAGCCGATCCGCGTCGAGAAGCCCTTGCTCCAGGGCCAGCTCACGCACGGTCTTCCCCTCGGCGTAGGCCTGATACGCAAGCTTCGCTGATGCGTCATAACCAATGACAGGGACAAGGCTTGTGCACATCGCGAGGCTGCCCTCAATCAGCTCGGCACACCGATCCTCGTCCGGCTCAAGCCCCTGAATGAGCTTCTGGTTCAGTGTGTTGCAGGATCCGGAAAGCAGCTGGATCGAATCGAGCACATTGGCCGCCATCATCGGCATCGCGACGTTCAGGTCCAGCAGCGAACCGACCCCGCCCAGGCCGCCGGTGGTGACCGCGGCATCGTTCCCGATCACCTGGCACGCGGCCATGACCACCGCCTCGCAGATGACCGGGTTGACCTTGCCGGGCATAATGCTCGACCCGGGCTGCACCGCGGGGAGCTTGAGCTCCCCGATACCGCAACGAGGGCCAGAGCCGAGCCAACGGATGTCGTTCGTGATCTTCGAGAGGCTGACCGCGATGGTCTTGAGCAGCCCGGACACCTCGACGAACCCGTCCTTGGCGTGCTGGGCCTCGAAATGGTTGTCCGCTTCGCGGAACTGGACCCCGGTCGACGCGGTGAGCTGTTCGCACACGAGCCTGCTGAAGTCAGGGTGAGTGTTGATCCCGGTGCCGACCGCGGTTCCGCCAATCGGCAGCTCGCCGAGTGTGGTGAGCGCACGCTCAAGCCGGTCCGCGGCGTGGTGCATCTGCGACGCGTACCCGGAGAACTCCTGGCCCAGCCGGATCGGGGTCGCGTCCTGCAGGTGAGTCCGCCCGATTTTGACGATATCGTCCCAGGCCTTGGCTTTCTCGTCGAGCGCCCCGGCGAGCGTTCGGACCGCCGGCAGCAGCGTGTCCTTGATCTCTACCGCGGCGGCGATATGCATCGCAGTGGGGAAGGTGTCGTTGCTCGACTGGCCCATGTTCACATGGTCGTTCGGGTGCACCGCGTAGTCATGCTCAAGATAGGAAGAGTCTTTGCTCGATCCGACCGGTGCGCCGTGCTTCAGGCAGACGAGGTTGGAGACGACCTCGTTCGTGTTCATATTTGTAGACGTGCCAGAGCCGGTCTGGAAGATGTCAACCGGGAAGTGACGGGCGATCCCACCCCGGTCGCTCAGGCCGGAGAGAATCTGGTCGCACGCCTCAACGATGGCCTCAGCCTTCGCGTCTTCGAGCTTGCCGAGCTTCTGGTTCGAGCGGGCGGCCGCGGCCTTGAGGCGGGCAAACGCGAAAATGACCTCGGCCGGGACTGGGCGACCCGAGATCGGGAAGTTCAGCACGGCCCGCTGGGTCGAGGCACCGTACAAAACATCCGCGGGCACAGGCATCTCGCCCATCGAATCTTTCTCAATCCGGGTCGATTCCGGCGTCATTGTCGAGCTTGAGGACACTGGCAACTCCTTTGGCGCTGTGCGAGAATCGCGCTTTCATGTCATGATAGATCTCCCGGGCGGAACACTCACCGAAACCGGAGGGTTTTCTGGGCGTATGAATCTGTAGAACGGGGAGTCTTTACGATGATCGACTGGTCTAGTTTTCGTGCCGCGAGCATCCTCTCGGCCTTCATGGTGTGCACCCTGACGCTCTCCTCATCGGATGCCGTGGCGCAGAACGCCGCGCACCCGGAAGCAAAGCCGCCGATACCTGAGAACCCGTATATCAGCTACCGCGATCCGTGGCGGTGGGACCTGCGGGCACAGCTGTTCCTCAACTCTGTCAACATCACGGCTGACAACCCGAGCACGCCGGGGCGAAACTACAACGAGGAAGTCATCACCACGCTCTGGCAGCCCCGCGAGATCGAACTCGTGTACCCGGTCGTCCGCAACGGCGGGTTCTACTGGTCCCCGAACGAGGATGTCGAGGTTGGCCTGCGTCTCGACGACGTCGAGATCTGCAACGCCTTTGGGAGCACCGGATGGGGATTCTCGCGCGTGCCAGATCCGCCTGTTGTAAATGACCAGCCCATCATCGATCAGAAGTACGTCAAGGGGACGAACGCAGAGTACTCACACTGGGAATCGGGCGATATCACGGGCGAGTACCGGCAGCTCTATCTCAAGCATCTTTCCCACATCGTTGTCGCGGACACGGTCTTCAACGACGACCTCGCGAGGCGTCTGCCGTGGCCAGAGGCCTGGTCGCCCGAATCGCAGGCATTCCTCACGCCGGTCGTCGACACGGTCGGGGCCCCGGTCGCTCCGGACGCCGAAGAGACCATCGACACGCTCGTCAAGTTTTGGATCGGTGAGGACACGGATCCGCGAGACGGCGTGCAGCTCGACGTCGTCAAATACCTGACCGGGAAGGTCATCGAATACTTCACCATCCGCGGCCAGGCCACCGAGTTTACGCAACGCACGACGGCGGGCGGGCGGCCCTCCTTCGCCGTGAGCACGAACACATGGGGAGGGTTCATCGTGAGACCGGCGGACGCGATCGCCCGAGACCCCTCGGGCTCACGCCACGACCTCGCGGTCCTGCTGACCTCGGTCCTCCGGAGTGCAGGCGTCCCCGCCAGGACCGTGATCTGCATCGATGAAGAGATCGAAGACCCGCTGCTCAACACCGTCAGCCTGGTCGAGTTCGCCATGCATGACCCCGAGCGGGATTTCACCTTCTGGGTTCCGATCGATGTGGATCGCGTCCGTCTCAACGGGGCCCGCTCGTCGCAGTTCCAGCGGAAGTGGCTCTACTTCGGCACGAACGATGAGCTGAATCACATCATCCCCATCGCCTACTACTTCCACCCGCCGGCCAGCTATCAGGCCTACGACCTGCCACTCCTCTACGGGATCCGCTCCGTTGGCAACAGCGGGAACCTCCCGGAGTACATGATCCAGGGTTTGCTGATCGAGCCGATCGTCACACCGGTTTCAGGGAACTGAACCGGCTCTCCGGCACGCCCGTCACAGGTATTCGATGTCTTACGCGTTGGCGCGGCTGAGGTGCGCGGCGTGGATCGGCGCGATAACGCTCAGAACCTCGCTCATGACCATCGCCATGGTGTTGATCGCGTCGACATCGTGCACGATGGATCGGTCGTAGACATCCAGCACCGGGCGGGTCTCACGCTCATAGATATCCAGGCGATTGCGAACGACATCTTCCTTCGCATCGTCCGCCCGGTTCTGCTTGAGCGCACGCTCGCGGAGACGGGCGACCATCGCTTCCTTGTCTTTCGCGTTCAGGTGGACCACGGCCAGCACGTCGATCAGCGGGGCGATCACCTTCGCCTGATTCACGGTGCGGGGCAGCCCGTCCAGAATCAGCAGCATCGTGCTCGGGTCGTAGCTCCCATCGGCGATCCGCTGATTCATGTAGTCCTGCCAGAGCTCGATGGTCACCTCATCGGGCACGAGCTCGCCTTTGGACGAGTACGACTCAAACTTTTTCCCGGCCTCCGAGTTGCGATCGAGGGAGCGGAACATGTCTCCCGTCGACATGTGGAAGAACCCCGGGACACTGCCAATGAGCTCACCCTGAGTTCCCTTGCCCGCACCGGGGGCACCGAAGAAAAGGACCGTCTTGTACTGTTCCGCCATCACTGGCTCCTCAGTCAACCTGGTAACACAGGCAGAGTCTCGAAATCACCCTTCAACGTGGGTGCAGATCATAGGTCGGCAGTTACAAACGCAACCTTCATCAACGCACAATGAGGTCAAGAAAGAAAAACGGGCGTGACCCCAGGGATCACGCCCGAAAACATTGATGTGACTCAGATCTTGGCAGTGCCAGCGATCAGGAAGCGGACTCGATGACTTCCTGCTGGAGGTTCATCGGCATCTCGCGGTACTCCTTGAACTCCATCGAGTTCGCTGCACGGCCCTGCGAGAGACCGCGGAGCACCGTCGTGTACCCGAACATCTCGCTCAGCGGGACGTCCGCGGTGATCTCCTTGATCATGCCCTTATCCTCGGTGTCGAGGATCATCCCGCGACGCGAGGAGAGGTCACCGGTCACGTTACCGAGGTACTCCTCGGGCGTCGTGATGACCACCTTCATGATCGGCTCAAGGAGGACCGAGCCTGCCTTGGAGACCGCTTCACGCAGCGCGAGGCGGCCGGCCTGCTCGAACGCGACCTGCGACGAGTCGACGTCGTGGTATTTGCCGTCCGTGAGCGTGACCTTGACGTTGATCAGCGGGTACGGTGCGCTGACACCGCTCTTGGCGGTCTGGCGGACACCGGTCTCGACGGAGGGGATGAACTCCTTGGGGATCGCACCGCCGACGATCGCGTTGACGAACGCGACGTTGTCGGTGAAGTCCACCTTGTCCTCTTCCGCCTGCTCCTTGCTGTAAGGCTCGATATTGATGGTACAGTCACCGAACTGACCGCGACCACCGGACTGCTTCTTGAACAGGCCGCGGCAGCCGTCAGCACTGCTGCGGATCGCCTCGCGGTACGAAACGCGAGGACGACCGACCTCGACGCCGATCTTCATATCACGCACGAGCTTGTTCTTGATGATCTCAAGGTGAAGCTCGCCCATGCCCGCGATGATCGTCTGCCCGGTCTCCTCGTTGTACTCGGAGCGGAACGAGGGATCCTCGCGGCGGATGGTGACCAGCGCTTCGGAAAGCTTGCGCTTGTCGTCGGCTGTCTTGGGCTCGATCGACATCGAGATGACGGGCTCGGGGAACTCCATCCGCTCGAGGATGATTGGGTCATCCGTCGAGCAGAGCGTGTCACCGGTCATCGAGTTCTTGATGCCGACGACTGCGACAATGTTGCCCGCGCCGATCGCGTCGAGTGCCTGGCGATCCTTCGCGTGCATCTCGAAGATACGCGAAGCGATCTCACGCTTGCCGTTGCCCGGGTTGAGCACGCGGGTGCCCTTCTCGAGCTTGCCCGAGTAGACACGCACGTAGGTCAGGTCGCCGTGGGTGTCGGACACGACCTTGAACACCAGGCCCGAGAACGGTGCGGTGTCGTCATGGGGGCGGGAAAGCTTGATTTCCTTGTCCTTGGGGTCGGTTCCCTGAACCTCGGGGACTTCCTGCGGGTTGGGGAGGAAGTCGACGACCGCGTCGATGAGGCGCTGAACGCCGATGTTCTTGAGCGCCGAGCCACAGAAAACCGGGTTGCACTCGAGCGCGATGGTGCCCTTGCGGATCGCCTTCTTGATCATCTCGACGGTGATCGAGTCCTCGTCCTCGAGGTACTGCTCCATGAGGTCATCATCGAGCGCAACCGCAGACTCGATCATGTCGTGACGCCACTGCTCGGCCTTCTCCTGGAGCTCCTCGGGGATCTCCTTCTCGGTGACGATCGCGCCCTGCGACTCGATCTCGAACTCGTACGCCTTCATGGTCAGCAGATCGATGATGCCGGTCAGCTCATCGCCCTCGCCCCAGGGGAGCTGCATCGCGATGGGGTTCGCGCCCAGCCGCTTCTTGATCGTGTCGAAGGAGTACTCGAAGTTCGCCCCGAGCTTGTCCATCTTGTTGATCATGCACATGCGGGGGACCTTGTACCGCTCGGCCTGACGCCAGACGGTCTCGGACTGCGCCTCGACGCCCTCCTTGCCGTCAAACACGGCGACTGCGCCGTCGAGGACGCGCAGCGAGCGCTCCACCTCGATGGTGAAGTCGACGTGGCCGGGGGTATCGATCAGGTTGATCTTGTAGTCCTTGCCGTCCTTGGTCCATGGGCAGGTGGTCGCCGCCGACTGGATGGTGATGCCGCGCTCCTGCTCTTCCTGAAGGAAGTCCATGGTCGCGGTACCCTCATGCACCTCACCGAGCTTGTAGTTCTTGCCGGTGTAGTACAGGATTCGTTCCGTAACGGTGGTTTTACCCGCATCGATGTGGGCACAGATACCGATGTTTCTGATGTTGGAAAGGTCAGTGGCCATCGCGATCAATCCTTTGTTCTTCTCACGGTTCGCGTTTGTGATTCTGGTCTTGGACCGCTGACTCGGGGGAGGGAATCACCCTCTCCCCGGATACAAATCCGAAGCGATCCTGAGTTATCTTGTTATTCTTTGGAACTACGCCGTTCTACGCACGATCACGAAAGAGAATCGGCCGGTTCCGGGTCCGATGAATCTTCCATGGCGTGCTCCTCACTGCCGGGATCCATCACCCGGCAAAAGTGTTCTATCTCAAGGTCTTGTCAGCACAAGACATCCGGCGTCTCAGACAGGCCGATAGGCAAAGACTTGCCTAATCGACCCGTTACCCGAGAATCGTAGCGCAGAGCAACGCCGGATCAAGAAATTATGCCGAACCCGTCGGATTCTCGGACCTTCGGGGCATCAATCTTCGGCCACGACTCGGGCTTGTGCCAATGCCGCCTCATCCAGGCCCCGGATGGGGTCCAGGCGCATCCGCTCATGGATCGCGAGAGACCGCTTCGCCCACTCCGCCGCCTCCCCTTGCGAGCCGATTTCCAGCCACAGGGTCATGATCTGGTAGCTCAGGCGTGGATCGTTCGGGGTTCGCTCGTAAGCGCCCTCGAACGCATCGACGGCCTCCCTGAGCCAGCGCTCACGCTCGGGTGATGCAGGGAAGGCGGACACCCGCCCGAGCCAGATGTTGCCCAGCCACCGCTGCCCCTGGGCATCCAGCGGTGAGTGTTCAAAGAGCTCGGTGGCATCGTCCCAAGTGCGCGATGCGTCCTCAGATCGCCCGATCCCGATCTGGATCGAAGCGATCCAGAGCAACTGCTGAGAAGCCGCGATCCGGGTCGGCGTGTGCGAGGGGGAGGCGGCGATCGCATCTTGAAGGTGCTCAACGGATGCCGCACGGGCAGAGAACTCGGCTTGGTTCATCGCAGGAACGATCGAGTCCAGCGAGCGGCCCACCGGCACCCCGAGAAGGGAGCTCAGCGCCGAGCTGATGCGTTCAGCGTCAAGATCGGGCGTAGCGGTGAACTCGAGCCCATTGACCAACGCACGAACGTCTGCGATCGGGATCGCGTCGTGAGCAGCGGCGTGAAGCGAACGCTCCCATCGATTGAGCGGGCCCCACATGGCCAGGAGTACCGCCCCCAGCATCATGCAACCACCGGCAGTGAATGCATGGCCCACCCGCGACTGTCCGCGAGATTTCCCCTCCTGCACCGTGAGACCGAGCATGAACGCCCAGAGTGGGGCGGAGACGATGAGTGTGCCCGTTACTTCGATCATCGCGTGCACCAACAACACGCCGCCTCCAATGAAGACACCCGCTCGCAGCAGATGCTCGGGGAACGCACGCCGCATGGTGAATGCCGCCAGGCCGATCCATGCCAGCATCCCCAACAGGATTGGTGCAAGGTCCGGTGCACTCAGCACCGCGGTCTGCATCTGCAACGAGACCAGGCACGGCAGGACGATCGCCAAAGATGCAATCTTGATCAGCGCAGTTGTGCCAGGACCGGCGGTGGTGTGCTCTGGCTCATCCATCTCGTACTGCAGCACGGATCTACAGAGAACGATGCACAGGGCTATCCCACCAGTTCCGAGCGTCGCGATCCAGGCAAAGAGCACGCTGTGCGGACTCGCGACATCCTCGGGGCTCAGGGCGGGCTTGAGAAGCGCGTACTGATCCTGAAAAAGCCCTGGGCCACAACCCAGCAGCGGGTCGGCGATCCAGATGTTCATGGCTCCAACGAGGTACTGGTATCTGAACAGCAGGCTCCGTTCCCCGATCGCCTCGCCGAGGATGCCACGCAGAAGCAACGCGCCGATCGTGAACCCACACAGGACCAGCAGGGCATGCCCATTCAGCCATGAGCGGGCACGAGTCTGCGTGGCTGCGCCCATCGCGATGCCGATGGCAAGGACCGCATAACCGCCCTTCGAGCCGCAAAGGTACACGCCGTACCCACAGGCGAGTGCCGCGATGAAGTAAACCAACGCATGATTTCGATGCGTGCGATAGCACCCAAGCCCGAACGCGAACAGTGCAGCGGCGGATGCCGCTACAAAGCTTGCGAAGACATTGGTCAGACCGAACCACGCCACCGGCTCAGGGTTGCGCAGACGCCGCTCGTATGACATCGCTTCAAACGAACCTTCGCTCCACCCACGTGCCGAAAGGAACGAGTCCCTGCCCTGTTCGTACAGCGCCAGCGTTTGCGGATGACTGACGTATACCTCGTATATGCCCACGAGGGTGAGCATGATCGCGAAGCCAACGCAAACGCCACCCAGAACTCGGGGAGCACCGGGGAGGGTGGAGGCCGTTGCGGCGGCAACCAGGGCCGCGATGACCGCAGCGATCGTCGAGGTATCGAGCGTGTGTTCCAGATCAGCACGCGTGTGGTATCCAATGACCGCAAACCCGATCAGGATCAGTATCGATTGAATCAGAGAAGCCGGTTGCCCCCGCATGTAATGACCCACAACCGTCAGCGCTGAACTGAGCAGGATCCCCACATTGAGCAGCAGGGCCCACCGAGGCGTCAATCCGGTGAGTGGTGGGGCGAACACAAACGGATCGCTCGACCACCACGGGAAAGGATCGTGTTCGATCATGGCGCGGGTGAGGCAGAGCATCAAGGTCACGATGAGCCCGACCCACACGACCCGATCTCCCAGCGATACAGGGCGTGGCTCATCCATCCGAGTCGCCCTCCCGGTGGATAGGTGAGCGGTACTCAAACAACGCGATCGCACCGAGGAGGGCGAGCACCTGGAGTCCCAGCAGCATCGCCTGCCACGGGGCCGCGCGGGTCATCAGCAGCCCGGAGATACCCGTCGCGAGCGTGAGGGCGTAAATCACCAGGATCGTGCTCCGCGCACCGAGCCCCCGATCGCGGATCCGGTGCGAGAAATGCTGGGTATCGCCCACGAACGGGCTCTTGCCCTGTGAGAGGCGGATCAGCGTGACGGTCACAAAGTCGTACAGCGGCACCGCCAGAATCACAACCGGCATCAGCACCGCGTACCACCCGCCCGAGGTGTCGTCGAGCGGCGTGTAGGTTGTCCGGACCGTCAGGAAGGCCAACAACAGCCCGATGATGAGTGAACCGCCATCGCCCATGAAGATCTTCGCGGGCGGGAAGTTGAACACCAGGAACCCGAGCACCGAGCCGACGAGCAAAGCGCAGACCGCCGCGACGAACCACTGCCCGTTGAGCAGCGTCGCGATGAGCAGCATCGCCCCCGCGATGAGCGCGATCCCGCCCGAGAGCCCGTCCATGTTGTCGATGAAGTTCATGGCGTTGATGATGGCCGTGAACCAGAGCACCGTGATGATGATGCTCAGCCAGGTCCCGCCGACCTGCCCGTCCAGCAGCGTCATCAGGCGGGTATCAAAGAACAGCGCGAAGATCAGCCCGGGGACCAGCATGATCACGAGCTTGAGCCAGGGGCCCATGGGGCGCCGATCATCGATCAGCCCCAGCATATGCAGCCCGAGCACGCACGCGATCAGCGTCCACCCCAGCGGGAGCATGGATTTCAGCCCGGGCAGGTGCTCCCGGACCGGATCCAAAAACCCCGGGAGCGAACCCGGGTCGAGCACGGAAAAACCGACCGCCGCGACGATCATCGGCAGCAGAACGCCCAGCGCGATCGCGATGCCCCCGGTGTTCGGGATTGCCCTCAGCGCGCCCTTCACCTGCCCTTCGATCGGCGCGCTGTCGAGTGCTCCGACGCGATGGCTCAGGCGCAGCACCAGCCACGTCGCGGGTAGCGCGATCAGGAGGGAGACAAGCAGGAGCATCAGGATCAGAAAAATCACTGGCAGAGTGTAGCTTCAGGGCGCTGTGGCGGGCCCACGAACCGGGGAGGCGGTTTCCCGAGCACGCTCGTCCTGATAAACAGTGAGAGCCTTGAAACCCCGTAGATCAGGCAGAAGATCACGAACGCGCCGACAATCATCCAGATCGTCCGCTGTGGGAATGGCCCGAGCTTGTCCACGATCGACGAACCATCGTGCTGGCCTTCGCCCAGGTACGAATAGTTCGTGCCGAGCAGAACATTAAGCCCGATCGTGATCAGCGCATAGATCACCCCAGCAAGAGTCGCGAAGCGCAGGTCGCGGAAGCTGGGGCGATACCCGAGCACGACGATGTCGTAGATCGCGACGCCGACGATCTGAACGTGGTTGAGCCAGTAGATCCAGAACGAGAGGTGCCCGTACCCCACATCCAGGTAGGGGGTAAAGAAGATCTGCGAACTCAGCCCAAGCCCCCAGAACAGCGTCAGCGATCGGGCACGCCGGTCGAGCGTCAGCAGCTGCCATGCCGCGATGATCACCCCCAGGCGGCACATATGCAGCGGGAGCGAGTCCTGCAGGTCGAAGTACACGAACCGGCGGGCGAAGATGAACCCCTGCGAGAGGATGATCGACCACGCGAGCAGCTTGCGGAAGCGTGCCTCTTGGTCTTCGCCCCGCCTGAGCAATCGCTTGCCGATGACGCAGAACAGCGCCATCGACCCAACGCAGATCGCGAAGACCAGCCAGTGGAAGGTGGTAAACGCACGGAACTCGCTCGCCCAGTCATAGGTCTGAAGCACATCGGGGAGCGGGCTGACGGTGGGGGGCGTCGCCATGGTTCGTCAGGGTACCAGCTTCAGGCCGGGGTGTGCTCGTGTCGCAGCTGCCCGCACGCGGCCGCGATGTCCCGCCCGCGGCTGGCGCGGATGTGGCAGTTCACCCCGTGCTCACGCAGCACCCGCTGGAACATGTGCACATCATCGCCGCCCGGTCGCTCGAACGGCAGCCCCTGGACCTCGTTGTAGCGGATCAGATTCACATTCGCCCGCAGCTTCCGGACCACCGCCGCGAGCTGCTCGGCGTGCTCGGGCTGGTCGTTCACGCCCGCCAGCAGGATGTACTCGAGCGTAATCTCCCGCCCGGTCTTGCGGAACCACGTCGTGCAGGCGTCCACGAGCTGGTCGATCGTCGTGAACTGGGCCCACGGGATGAGCTTTCGCCGCAGATCGTCGTTCGGGGCGTGCAGCGAGAGCGCCAGGGTCACCGGCAGCTCGAGCTGCTCCGCCAGCTTCTCGATCGCCTTGTGCATCCCGACCGTCGAGATCGTGATCTTGCGGGCGCTGATGCCCATGCCCCACGGGGCCGCGATGGTCCGAGTCGCGTGCACGACCGCCTGGAAGTTCGCCAGCGGCTCGCCCATGCCCATGAACACGATGTTCGAGATCCGATCCACACCCCTGAGCTGGTTGAGTCTCCAGACCTGCTCCACGATCCGACCCGCCGAGAGGTTCCCGTCCAATCCGCCGATGCCTGTAGCGCAGAACTTGCACCCCACCGGGCACCCGATCTGCGAGCTGATGCACGCCGTGCGTCGGTCGGTATCCACCGCCGGGATCATGACGCACTCGGTCTGACGCTCCGTGTTCGAGTACGGCATCTGCTGATCGAGGATCGGCAGGCGCGTGTCGTGCTCGATCGACGCCTCGCTCGCATCGACCCTGCTGGTCTCGATGTCGTCGGGCCACTCAATGAGCAGCTTCTGCGTCCCGTCCGTGGCCAGCTGGTGAGCCACCGTCGGTCCGGATAGGAACGTCATCTGCTCCGCGAGCATTGCCCGGTCCTTGGCGGACAGGTTCGTCATCTGCGCCGGATCGACCACACCCTTCTCGTAGACCCACTCAATGATCTGCTTGGCGCGGAACTTGGGCATGCCGCGCTCGACGCACCAGTCGGCAAGCGTGTCCGGCGTGAACTCAAAGATGTGGTGGGTGGGGTGTTTCAAGTTGCTCCACCCGAGTTGATCGTCAGCGCCACGGCCACCGCCCCATACTCACCCTCGGTGATCTCGGGGGCCTCCACACGCACGCGCCGATCGCGATGGTCGATGTCGTGCTCCTCCATCAACTTCTTAAGCGTCAGCGGCAGCCCGAACTCCACCGTCTCCTCGAATACATCCGCCAGGTGCAGCGTCGCGCCGTGATGCTCCACGAAGTGCCGGCAGATCGTGCTGACCAGGTCCTCGGGGGCCGAAGCGCCAGCCGTGAGCAAGATCCGCTCGTTGCCATTCGGGTACCAGCTCGGGTCGAGCTCGGAAACGTCGTCGATCCGCACGCCGCGTGTGCCCGAGTTTTCTGCGATCTCGGTCAGGCGCACCGAGTTTGACGAGTTCTGACTGCCAACCACGATCACCAGGTCGCAGTGGGGCGAGATCTGCCGCACCGCCGACTGGCGGTTGGTCGTCGCGTAGCAGATGTCCTCGCTCGGCGGCTCCTTGATGTTCGGGAACGCCTCCTTGAGCGCCGAGATGATCACGTTGGCGTCATCGACGGAGAGCGTCGTCTGGGTCAGATAGACCAGCTTGTCCGGGTCATCGATCCGCAGGTGCGGGATGCACTCGACGGACTCGACCACCTGGGTCTGCTCAGGGGCCTCGCCGTAGGTCCCGATGATCTCCTGGTGGTTCTTGTGGCCCACGAGCAGGATCTGGTAACCCTGTTTCGCATACCGGATCGCGCGGGAATGGACCTTGGTCACGAGCGGGCAGGTCGCGTCAACCGCCCGCAGGTTCCGGGCTTGCGCCTGCTCACGGATCGCCGGCGAGACGCCGTGGGCGCTGAAGACGACGATCGATCCCTCGGGGACCTCATCGAGCTCGTCCACGAAGATCACCCCACGCCCCTCGAAACGGTCCACCACGTGCTTGTTGTGGACAATTTCGTGGTACACATAGATGGTTTCTTCGTCGCCGACGATGTCGAGCACCTGATCCACGACATCGATGGCCATACGGACCCCGGCACAGAATCCACGCGGGTTGGCGAGCACGATCTGCATCCCCAGATCGTAGTCCGCAGCACGCCCAACAGTTCGCGAAACATTCGATTGATACGCGGCTCGTGCCTAGAGTTGATGCCGGGCTCGGAGCAGTCCATCACACCCGATGAGGATCATCGACATGCCCAACGGCACCAACCGATTCGTCCTGGCATTCTGTGCGTCGATCATGGCGCTCCCCCTCCTCGGGTGGAGCGGGCACGACGCTCAGCCAGGACAGGACGACGCAGCCCTCCTCGAACTGATCGAACAGGCAGAAGACACCATGCGTCGCTTCGGTCAGGCCGAAGCGCCCGCAAAGGAAGCCGGCACCTTCCGCCTGACCACCTACAACATCGAGAACCTCTTCGACGATGTCGATGACCCCACGCTCAGCGGCGACAACGAAGACATCGACGACACAAAGCCGCACCACGAACTCCTCGCCGCTGCCCGCGCCATCCGGGAGGTGGATGCCGATGTGCTCTGCCTGCAGGAAATCGAGTCCAGGGCCGCGCTGGATTGGTTTATCGAGAACTACATCCCCGATATGGGCTACGAGCACGTGATCTCGCTCGACGCGGGCAACTCGCGCGGGATCGAGAACGCCGTGCTCTCGCGTTACCCCTTGAGCAACCCGGAACTCTGGATCGGCAAGGAACTCGGCGGGGTGCATCCGGACAACTACGGCCCGAACGCGAAGAACTACTACGCCGGTGAGGCGATCGCCTTCCGTCGCTCGCCGCTCAAAGTGGATGTCGAGATCCCGAGCAACGACGAAGCCGCCTCAAGCTGGACGCTGACGCTGTTCGTGGTCCACCATAAATCCGGGCGGTACAGCGGCTACTGGCGTGAAGCCGAAGCGAAGACCATCCTCAAGCTGGCCAAGGCCGTCGAGGACGAGCATCCGGGCCGCCCGATCGCGATCCTGGGCGATTTCAACGCGCAGCCCAGCGACGAAAGCGTGAAAATCTACCTCCGCGACGGGTTTAACGATCTCTTCGCAAACGCGTCCGCTGGGGATAAGTCCACGATCACACACGAATCCAACCGCCGGATCGACCTCATCCTCGTCAACGATTCGGCGATGGAGCGGTTTGAGGCGGGTTCCGGGTTTGTTTTGGGCACAGCTGCTCGCCCGCACTACATCGATTGGCGTGATATGCCAACGTTTGAGGGATATGCATCAGATCATTATCCAGCCTCAGTAGATCTCAACGTAGAGGACTAGCGTGGCAACTCAAGTGCCAGTTTGCTCTACTCAAGTCATGCGGTAGAATCGGTCGCTCAAGGAACTGAACAAGCCGCAGGGAATAGCGATATGGACAACATCAAGCCGTGGCAAATCATTCTACTTATAGCGGCAGTCGCTGTTTTGGGTTACTCCGTTGTTCGATACGGGCTTGGTTCAAATCCTGCGGATCAGTTGGCTAGCTCGCTCACGCTCGTTGATGTTGAGACGGGGCAGTTGTATACCGCGAGTATTAAGGGGCCGCGCTCCCTCCTGATCCCAGCACCACGACCAGACTCTGAGGACACCGCTCTGATTCCTGTGTTCGAGGAGGATGGGAACTGGTACCTCTTCGAGCGTTACAGGCAAGCCGTAAACGATGTCACTGTACCTACCACAGCGGTCACCGATCCCGATGGTCCCGTGGCGGCACTCGATGCTCCGAAGATCAAGTACTGACACGTTGAGTAACCAATGAAAACAGGAAAACAGGTTCACGAAGCAGAAAAGAGCATGGCATGATGAAAAGAAAACAACCAAACGCGTTTACGCTGATCGAGTTGCTCGTCGTTATCGCGATCATCGCCTTGCTGATCGGCATCCTGCTCCCCGCGCTCGGTCAAGCTCGCGGAGCTGCGAGGAGAATCGTTTGTGCGGCAACTCAGCGAAGTGCTGGGCAAGGCATGCAAACGTACGCGCTCGACAATAAGGAGTTTTATCCGGGCCCGAACTCGAGTGGGGCCCAGTACAGGATCAACCGCGGTGCTCCAGATTTGTATGGCATGAGCCGGAATACGACTCCCACGACACCAACTTCTGTTTGGGACTGGATCAGCCCTTCTTTGGGCGATTCCTTGGGGCTTTCAGTGAACCGCGCCGAACGGACCGCTCAGATATTCAACGACTTTGGTTGTTCGGAAGCCAATACGTTCACTGATACTCTTTACGGAGGCTGGGTCGATACCGCTGATTTTCAGCGTGTTCTTTCTGAGGGACGCGGATTCAATCAAATCAGCTACCTGACCCCGGGGTCTTTTCACTACTACTCAAGTGAGTGGGGATCGAACGGAGCACCAACGATTCAGGGGAATATCCGCTATTTCACTGGCTTTGAAGACCCTGCAACTACTCCGAAGTCCTTCAAGCCCACTCTGAACCGAGTCGGGACCTCGCTGTCTTCCAAAATCTATATCGCAGACGGCACGCGTTACCTCGCGGAGGAACGTGGAGCATTGATCCTGGATTTCGACATCAATCCTGTAGCAAGGCTGTACAGTTCATTCGGGACGAGTGGCCCAATCTATGATGATGGCCCAAGCGGGTCCCGTGCGTACGGGCGCAACACGCTCACGAACTCTCAGCTCAATGTCGAGTTGTCTATCCGGCACAAGGAAGCCGTCAACGCGCTGTACTTTGATGGGCACGTTGACACAATCAACAAGGGTGACATGTACACAGATCCGAACCCATGGTTCCCGACTGGATCGGTGTTCACTTTTGAGAGTGCGACGCCGGAATCTGTCGAGTTCATGGAACGCCAACAAGGCAACAGATCTGAAGCTCGCATCTACTGATCACATTCCCCCTGCACTGCCACGAATACATGCCCGCCGCATCGGCGGGCATTTTTTATCCATGTATCCCAGATTGCCCATTTTGACACCTCGCGGTCGTCGACCATTGTCAAAAAATCTTGAAGATCACTGGAAAAAACGGAAATCGCACTCCCGAAATCGGTGCATTCCGCTATACTCAGGACTGAGAGAATCCATGCTCGGCTTGTATCCAGGCCGGTATGGTAGAGATTGATGAGAGAGTTCGTACCCCGAATTGGAGGGATCTCGTGAAGAACACTGTTGCACTTCTGACTGTTGCTGGTCTCGCGACCGCTGCCAGCGCCGGTGGCCAGGTCATCGCTTTTACCAGCTTCGAAAACGCCTTCGTTGGCGACCAGTACGTTGACACCGGCGACGCAAGCGTCGACCACGACCTCGTGAACAACGCGGGTCAGTCCGATGTCGACTTCCTCGCCGATGGCGTCGAAATCGGCTTCGATTCGTTCTACTTCAACAGCCGCAATGATGTTGGGCTCACCGACGGCGACTTCGTCGGCGCCACCAACTTCACCGGCACCGTTGGCAGCTTCACCGACGGCGTGCAGGGCTTCGAGCTGCAGGACGCGGACGGCACCATGCGGACCACCTTCGACACCGTCACCTCGCCCCTCGGCGCTCCCGGTGCACGCGTTGACTTCGAGTGGTCGCTCTGCCTCGATTACTTCGTCCAGGAAACCGGCTGGGAAGGCGACGACCGCATCCGTATCTGGGTTGACGCGGACGGCACCGAAATCGACATCCTCAACACCATGGGTCAGGACATCGACGACCTCGGTATCGAGGACGGCTGGCGCACCGCGGTCCTGAACCTGACCGGCTACGCCAATGTCACCCTCATGGTCGAGCTCGAGTCGAACTCCGGTTCGGAATCGCTCTACCTCGACAACATCGTCTTCAAGACCGGCATCCCCACCCCCGGCGCGCTCGCGCTGCTCGGGCTCGGTGGTCTCGCAGCGACCCGCCGTCGCCGCTGATCCCGTTCGTAGAACACGATCATCTGATCAATCAACCCGCTGTCCTCACGGACAGCGGGTTTTTTCGTGCTATCGTCCACACGAATCCACACCAGAATCAGGGAGGACATCTGCATGAGCACCGATAGCGCACTCAACTGGCTCAGCGAGCACGAGGATGAATCGATCCAACGACTCATGGATTGGCTTGCAATCCCTTCTGTTGGTACGGACCCCAGCTACGACCAGCAGACACGGGCCGCGGCACAGTGGGCGGCGGATCACCTGAAAGCGTCTGGGTTCGATGTCGGACTCAGAGAGACCGGGACCAGCGAAGACCCGGGCCACCCGATCGTGATGGCGCATTGCCCCGGGAGCGATGATTACGCGGGCCCGCACGTGCTCTTCTATGGCCATTACGACGTGCAGCCCGCGGATCCGGTCGAACTCTGGGAGTCTGACCCGTTCACGCCTGTTCGCAAGCCCGCGGAGGGGAAGATAGGTGAGCGGATCGTGGCTCGGGGGGCCTGCGATGACAAAGGGCAGGTGATGATGTTCCTGGAGGCCATGCGAGCGATACACGAGACGTCCGGTGTGGCCGGCGGTGGTGTGAAGTTCACGGTGATGCTCGAGGGTGAGGAAGAGTCCGGCTCGATCAATCTGGAGAACTTCGTGCGTGAAATCGCGGACGAGCTTCGCGAGACCGATGTGTGCCTGATCTCCGACACGGGCATGCTCGGGCGTGGTCGCCCCGCGATCACCTACGGTGTGCGGGGCCTGGCGTACACCGAGGCCACGCTCATCGGACCGGATCAGGACCTGCATTCGGGGAGCTGGGGCGGGAAAGTGCCCAACCCGATCAACGAGCTTACCAAGGTGCTCTCGCAGCTCTGGGACGAGAATCGCCGAGTCACGATCCCCGGGTTCTACGAAGGTGTGCGCGATCTCACTCCTCAGGAGCGGGCCCGGTGGGAAGACCTCGGCGTCGATCCCGAAGCCGCGCTGAAGGGGATCGGTCTTGGACCCGAGGCAAACGTAGGCGAAGAGGGCTACAGCTTCACCGAACGCGAGTGGGCACGCCCGACCGCTGATATCAACGGGATCATCGGCGGCTACACCGGCCCCGGTGCGAAAACCGTGATCCCATCTCAGGCCAGCGCCAAGGTGTCCTTCCGGCTCGTTGACGATCAGGACGCGCACAAGATCACCAAGGCGTTCTTTGCGTGGCTCGAGGAGCGGACGCCCCCCGGGTGCCGATGGGAGTTTGAGGATCACGGGAGTGGGGCTCCGGCGACATGCGCCACGGATTCGCCCACGCTCACGGCAGCCGCGAGAGCGATCGAGCAGGCGTGTGGTGTGGCCCCGGCCATGATTAAAACCGGCGGCTCGATCCCTGTGGCAGGCCTGCTCAAGGACACCCTCGGTCTTGAGACGGTCTTCATGGGCTTCGGATTAGAAGACGACCGGGTCCACTCACCGAACGAGAAGTTCGAGCTCGATTGCTTCCGGATGGGTGCCCGGTCTCACGTCGCGCTGGTTGAGCAACTCAAGCAGCCCTGATCGTGACGGTGAGCATCGGGATCAGGCGGCCTGAGCCGGGACGGGCTGTGGCTGCTCGAGCGCTTCTGCTACGCGTTCTGCTGCGTCGATCGCACGCTCCGTCGCTTCGATGGCGTCTTTCGGCGGCTCGTCCTGTTCTCGCCCAACCCGCCCGCTCAGCTGTGCGTTCCGCAACTCACGCTGGTACTGGAGTTCCTTCACCCTATTGCGCAGATCATGCAGGTCCGTCTCATGCTCGACGATGTTCGCGAGCACCCGCAGCATCGCGAGCACCGCGACCGCGCTGCAGATGATGAAGACCACGAGCATGCCTGGGGTCAGTTCGAGCATGTCCTGTAGATCGTCTTTCCGGGGAACTTTCTTTGGACCAATGCACCAGAATGAGGCCCTGATCGTACAATAACGGGTCCAGATCCCAAATAGGGCACGGGCAGGACGCATGCAGGAGGCGTGGCACATCGTGGAGATTCAGACCGCACTGAAACCAGTTTCAGGCCCGATCTCAAGAGTTCGGGCGCTCCTGCTCGCACTCATGATCGTCCTCTGGGCGGCCCCAGTATTCGCTCAGGATGCTGGTGATTCCGGTGATGAGGTCCAGCTCAGCATCGCATCGTTCGGCATCGGCGGGCTCGCCCGTGAGGGCGAGTGGGTAGGCGTTCTGGTGCAGATGCAGGATCTTGGCTCCAGCAGCCGAGACATCGTTCTGCGGATCGAAATCCCTGACGTCGACGGCGATATGACGCAGTATGACCGCGTCGTGACGGCCAACCCGGGTGTGCTCCAGAGTTTCTGGCTCTACTGCCAGCTCCCCTACCAGAGCATCGGTGACGAGTACGTGCTCAAGGCCTTCCAGGCGATCGACGACGGGGGGAGCGATTCGCCGGCGGACGTTGGCTTCAGGGCGGGGCGTTTGCTGGGGCAGATCCCCATCTTCAACCCGCAGATCATGACATCCCGGGTTGGGATGATCGGGATCGTCGGTTCCAATCAGGTGGGGCTGGATCAGTACGGCTACCGCGTCCAGAACCAGAGCTGGATGCCCTTCGGGCATGAACTGCAGCGGACGTCCGCTGGGTTGACCATCGACAATCTTCCAGACCGTTGGCAGGGGCTCAAGACGCTGGACACGCTGGTCTGGTCGACCGCGACCACGTCATCATACGACCCGAGCCGCCTCACGCCCGAGAAGGCCCGAGCCATCCGGGAGTGGGTCCAGCGGGGCGGGCATCTCGTGGTCGTTCTCCAGAGCTCCGGCGATCCGTGGTATCAGGGAACGCACCCGCTTCGCCCGATCCTCCCAGCGGTACGGATGCCCGACCGGATCGAGGGCGTGTCTCTCGAGCCGTACCGAGTGCTCTTCACGGAGTCCACCTCGGGGACCATGCCCGACAACGCGGTGGTGTACTCGTTCAACGCGATCGATGATGCGGGCGAGCACGAAGCGATGCCCGTGCTGAACGGGCCTGACGGTGATGCGGTCGTGGTGCGTCGCCTGCTCGGTTCCGGCATGGTGACCGTGGTGGGGCTGCCGCTCAATCATGGCGAACTGCGCCGCCTCGGGCTCCCAGAGCCCGAGCCGTTCTGGCATCGTGTGCTGGGCATGCGGGGCAACGTGATTCGCCCGGATCTCATGACCGATCTGCAGAAGAGCGACGCCGGCACACGGAATCCGCTGGTCTTTGACGAGGGGGTGAGCGGGGCGATCTCGAAGACCGGCACCGCGGTTCAGGGTGTCCTGTTCGGGATCATCGTCTTCATCGCGTATTGGCTGCTGGCAGGGCCGGTTGGATACGCGCTCCTGAAGCATCGCCAGCGGCCCCAGCATTCCTGGATGGCGTTTGTCGTCTGCATCGCGGGTTTCACTGCCATCGCGTGGCTCGGCGCTACGACGCTCAGGCCAAAGCGGGCAACCATCTCGCATTTTTCACTCATCGAGCAGGTCCACGGGCAGGACACACAGCGGACTCGGAGCTGGTTCAGCGTGATGCTCCCAAGCTACGGCGATGCCACGCTTTCTGCTCAGGACCCGGAGCGAGAGACCTCGTTCGGAGTACAGGAGAGCACGAACCTGCTGATCCCCTGGAGCACGCCGGATTCCGGCGGTGGGCTGACGGGCGGCTTCCCGGATAACTCGGGCTACAGGGTGCAGGCACGGGCACCCGTCGCCGTGACGATCCCGACTCGGGCCACCGTGAAGACGCTCACGGGTGATTGGTCCGGGGAGACGGGCTGGCGGATGCCGTTCGTTGTCCCCGAGCCCGGTTCACTCGAAGATCCGAAGCTGGAACTCGACAGCCAGATCGTTTCCGGCCAGATCGCGCACTCGTTACCCGGAGCTTTGAAGGACGTGCGCGTGTTTGTCATCTCGCGCATCGCCCCCATCAACCGTCCCGGTCAGGCGCTCGACCGTCGGATGATCTCCCGCGTATCGGTCTACTCGCCGAGCTTCGGTGAGGATGGATGGGCGCCAGACACATCGGTTGAGCTCCGAGATGTCACGAGCATCGACGCGGAAAATCGGCGGAGCCTGAACGCGAACTACCTGCAGGACGCCGTGCGGTACGGTGTTGATGTCAGCGGCATCGGTACAAGCCGCGGCACGCTCACTGATCGGATTTTGGCTGGTCGTTTTATCTCCCAGCTTGAGCCGCCGAGGTACGGCGTGTCCGCGAGCGATCCGGTGGGCGAGCGGCTGGCGATCCGCAGGATGCTGCATGGTTGGGACCTCGGGCGATGGTTCACCCAGCCCTCGCTGATTGTGACGGGCGTGCTTGAGATCGATCAGGACGAGGCCTCGGAGGACGGCATGCCTACCCCGGTCTGGATCGATGGACGCAAGGTTCCTGCGTCCGGCACCACGATCGTCACCTGGATCTACCCGTTCGACCCCGCCCCACCAGAGTACCTCGATGTCGCCGGTGGATCCTCGACAGAAGAAGATGCTGATGGCGAGGGTTGATCGCCGTACGAAAGAGAGCCGATTATGCCAATGATTGAGACCATCAACCTCACGAAGCGATACGGCGATCTCGTCGCGCTCAACGCATTGAACCTGACCATCAATGAGGGTGACTGCTTCGGCTTCATCGGCCCCAACGGTGCAGGCAAGACCACCACGATCAAGGTGCTCGCGACGCTGCTCAAGCCATCGTCCGGGCAGGCCCAGGTCGCCGGGCTGACTGTTGGCTACCAGAACCGGCAGATCCGACCGCTCATTGGCTACGTGCCGGACTTCATGGGCGCGTATCAGGACATGGTCGTCCACGAGTACCTCGAGTTCTTCGCGTCCGCGTACAACATCAACGGCGCGCAGCGCAAGAAGGTCGTGGCGGATGTGCTGGAGCTGACGGACCTGACCTACAAGCAGACCGCCGAGGTCAACTCGCTCTCGCGTGGTATGCAGCAGCGGCTGAGCATCGCGCGTGTGCTCCTGCACGACCCCAAGGTCCTGCTGATGGACGAGCCCGCGTCGGGCCTGGACCCGCGTGCCCGCATCGAGATCCGCGAGCTGCTCAAGGAGCTCAAGCGGATGGGCAAGACGATCCTGATCTCGTCGCACATCCTCCACGAGCTCGCGGAGCTTTGCAACACGGTCGGCATCATCGAGAAGGGCGAGCTGCTCTTCAACGGCTCGGTCGATGAGATCCTCAAGCGTGCCAAGGTTGGCCACGTCGTGCACATCGGCGTCGCGGAGCGCATCGAGGCGGCGGCGAAGGTGCTCGAGACCATGCCGGGCGTCGAGAAGGTCGGCATCGTCCTCGGCGACGGCACCGCGCTGGGGGGCGGCTCATCCCAGCTCATCCACGCCCACTACGACGACCGGATGGGCGGCAACTACACCGACATCCCCAACGTGCTGATCAACAACGGCTTCCGTGTAACGCACTTCCAGGAGGAGCCGGTGAACCTGGAGACGGCGTTCATGCGGTTGACGAAGGGGTTGGTGCAGTAGTCGAGACTGCGTTCACGGACATCCCTGGTTGAACGCGTTGATGAATGCGGAGACGTCGAAGAAGTCGAAATACCCATCGCCGTTGAAGTCTGCCTCCGGGTTCTGGGCGTTGAAGAGCGTGATAAATGCCGATACATCGAAGAAGTCATGGATGCCGTCGGCGTTCATGTCTGCTGGGCAGAGCGGTGCCCAGCCTTGCGCGATCGGTTGCACTTGCAAAATCTGAAACACGCCCTGGTCCGTATTCAAGATCCCCCCGCCCGGGAAAAGCTGCCACTCGAAGAAGTTGAGCCCGGTCGAGATGTCTGGCATGATGTCCCAGTTCGGGTCCAGATCGATACCAAGTATCTCCAGCCGGTTCGGGTCGAACGGCTGACCGCTGCCGAAGGCGTCGGTCGCGTCGTACACAAAGGTTGAGAGGGCGAGTGTGTCGAGGTGGTTGAGGATGACGGGCGGCTGCCCCGGGGTCACGAGGTAGGCATAGACGGCCATGTCGAAGCCCATCGATTGCACGATCCCGTCATCCCAGTTGCTCGGGTCGATGCTGACGTACCGCTGATTCTCAATCGGGTCGAGGTCATCACCGGGAAGGTCGATCATTGTGAGGTGTCCGGGGGGAGTCGGCATCGAGTTGTAGCCGAGCCTGCCCGCCCGGCCACACTTCACGATCTCGACACAGATCACGGAGGCATCCCAGAAGTCCTCGTCACAGATCGTTCCGGCGGGGACGTTCACGTCCCACCGGTCCGTGAGGCCTGCGGCGGTTTTCGTCATGGTGGTACAGAAGACTGCTGTGCCGGCCTGAGAACCGTTCTTCTGCACGACACGAGCCCAAACCGACTTCGTGGCTCCGATGGGATCGCCGCTACGCAGGCAGACAATGTTCTCCACCTGCGCTCCCCATGTATACTTGTTCTCGAACCAACCATCAAAGGTCTGAGTGAAATCGAGATCCGCCAGCGTGGCTGGGCTCATTGTGGCGATCAGGAAGAGTTTCGGCGTAAGTGTGTTCTTCATCGTGTGATCCTCTCAGGCTGTTTTTTCGAGCGAAAGCAGTCGCTGCGAACGAGCTGGGATCACACACCGCACGCACGGATCGCAAAGGCAGATCCGGGGGCTAGTGTCGCACTTTGTAGTTTCGATGAACTGGCGTCGTGGTGCAAGCGAAGAAACGCGGAACTCTACCCAATCCGCAGAATTTTGTGCAACGGAGTGTGGATGTTCGCCATCGATTTGCAAGTTGTAGGCATCTTGATTGCACCTGAGTGTCGGCTTCTCGGTATCCTAAGAGGTGCCTGAGTGGCGTATCCTTTGCCCAATGCGTTGTCACGCTTACAGGAGAAGAAGACATGCACAAAGCTCTCATGTTCCTGACCTTCATCACAACTACGGGCGTTAGCTTTGCCGCACCGCCAGAGACGGAATCACGCCCGGTCTCCGAGACCATCCACGGCGAAGAGGTCACCGACAACTACCGTTGGCTTGAGGGGGATAACTCGGACCCGGCCAACATGGGGCGGCTCACCGAGGAGGTCGTCGCGTGGACGGACGACCAGAACCTCTACACACGCTCGACGCTGGATAACCTGCCCGGGCGCAAGGAGCTCGAAGAGCGACTGCGCGAGCTGATGGAGGTCCCGAGCATCGGGACACCCAGCGTGTACGGCAACCGCTACTTCTACTCCAAGCGTGAGGGCACCCAGCCGCAGGCCGTGCGCTACGTGCGCGAGGGCATCGACGGCGATGACCGCGTCCTGCTCGACCCGCAGCAGATCGACCCGTCCGGGCTGACCACGGTGTCGTGGACCGCGCCAAACGACGACGGATCGCTCATGGCGTTCGGCATGTACGCCTCAGGCGACGAGAACTCCACGCTCTACGTCATGGACGTTGAGACTGGCGACTGGCTCGCGGACGTCATCCCGGGCAAGGTGAACTTCAGCGGCTGGCTCCCGGACAACTCCGGGTTCTTCTATGAGAATCTCGAGGACACCGACGACGCGTACTCCAGCGTCATGAAGCTCCACAAGCTCGGCACGCACCACCGCCAGGACAAGGTACTTTTCCGTCAGAAGGACATCGAGTTCTTCTACGGTGATTCGGGCAAGAGCGAGGCCGAGATCGAAGCCCTCAGGACGACCTGGGGCCCGTTCGGCGTGCCCTCCGAGGACGCCCGCTGGATGGTGGTTGGGTACTGGACCGGCACCGCCGGGCTCGACATGTGGGTTGCCGACCTCGACGAGTGGTTCCGCACCGGCGAGTTCAATCTCGATCCGATGGTCATGGGCAAGCTCGGACGCACCGGCGGGATGCACTACGACGGCGACCGCTTCTACATGCAGCACTCGTTCGATGCACCGAACGGTACCGTCTCGATGATCGACCTGAACAACCCATCCTTCGAGAACTGGGAAACCGTCGTTGCTGAGAACGATGATCGTGTGATCAGCGGGGCCTCGTTCGCACGCGGCATCATCGCGGTGAACTACCTCGATCAGGCCAAGACCCGGATCGCACTCCATGACATGCGCGGCGGTTCCCTTGGTGATCTTGAGCTCCCCGGCATCGGCTCGGGCGGGCTGAGCGTCTCCGACGATCGAACGGAAGCCTTCCTGAGCTTCTCAAGTTACAACATGCCCCGGAGCATCTACAAGGTGGACCTCGCCTCAGGGGATCGTGAGCTCTGGGCACGCCCGGACGTCCCGGTCGATCCCTCCCAGATCGAGGTCAAGCAGGTCTGGTACGACTCAAAGGACGGTACGCCAGTCTCGATGTTCATCGTGCACAAGACCGGTCTCGAACTCAATGGCAAGAACCCGACCATCCTCTATGGGTACGGCGGATTTAACATCTCCATGAGGCCCGGGTTCTCCTCGACGATGTTCCCGTGGTACGAGAACGGCGGCGTGTACGCCATTGCCAACCTCCGCGGCGGCGGAGAGTACGGCAACGCCTGGCACGAGGCCGGGATGCTTGAGCACAAGCAGAACGTGTTCGATGACTTTATTGCCGCGGGCGAGTGGCTCGTTGCCAACGGCTACACCAACCCGGAGCAGCTGGGCATCGCTGGCGGCAGCAATGGTGGGCTGCTGACCGGGGCGACGGTCGTGCAGCGACCGGACCTGTTCAGCGCCGCGATCAGCGCCGTGCCGCTGCTCGATATGGTTCGCTACCAGAACTTCCTCATGGCCCGCTACTGGGTCCCCGAGTACGGCACCGCGGAGAACCCGGCTCACTACGAGTTCATCAGGGAGTATTCTCCGTACCAGAACGTGAAGCCCGGCACCAAGTACCCCGCGGTGCTCTTCACGGCCGGCGAGAACGATACACGCGTCCATCCGCTTCACGCCCGCAAGATGGCGGCGTTGATGCAGAACGCGACGGGTTCGGATCAGGAGGAGGAGCCAATTCTCCTCTGGGTCGATCGGGATTCCGGTCACGGCGGTGGCAAGCCCCTGCACCTACGGATCCGCGACGTTGCCGACCAACGCATCTTTATGATGTGGCAGCTGGGCATGCTCGAGGAATAAGCTGTTGTCTGGCCAGAACACGATAAGAGCCCCTCATCGGGGCTCTTTTTCATTCAGACGTTCTGCGGGCACATCGCGCGGATCGCGTCGAGGAAGATCTCGATCTGTCGCTTCGTGGTGCCTGATCCCGGGCTCACGCGGACACCCCCGTCACTCCCGGTGCCGATGGCTTCGTGCAGCAGCGGGGCGCAGTGCACGCCGCCGCGCACCGCGATGCCGTGCTCCGCGTCAAGCGTGGCCATGACCTCGCGCGGGTGGACGCCCTCGATGTTGAAGAGCACGACGGGCGTTCGCCCTTCGATGGTGGGGAGCCCATAGATCGTCACGGCATCGAGCGCGTGCAATCCCTTGAGAACGAGGTCCGTCATGGCCATCTCATGCTGGTGGACTTCGTGCGTGAGGGCGTCGAGTGCCGCGATGAGCCCGGCGAAGCCGACCGCGTTGGATGTGCCGGCTTCGAGCGCGTCGGGGAGGTTGGTGGGCATCTCCAGGCCGGGGGCCATGGACCCGGTGCCGCCGCGGCGCTGACAGAAGACGCGGGTCTTGTCGCACTCGTCCGGGTAGGCCCGGGGGCTGACATAGAGCCCGCCGGTGCCGGTCGGGCCACGCAGCCCCTTATGCCCGGCGAGCGGGAGCAGGTCGATGTCCCACTCCTGCACATCGATCGGGAAGTGCCCCGCCGTCTGGGCGGCGTCCACCATGATGAGGATGTCCTCGTTGTGGGCCCGGACGGCCTTGATGGTCTCGGGGATCTTCTGGATCGTGCCCAGCACGTTCGACGCGTGCGAGAGGGTCATGAGGACAGTGCAGTCCGTGCATGCCTCGATGAGCTTCTCAGGCTGAACGTAGCCCTGCTCGTCGCAAGGAACGATCGACATGGTGATCAGGTCGCTGGTCGCGTAGCAGTGGAGGGTGCGGAGGACCGCGTTGTGTTCGATGGCGGTCGTCACGACGTGCGGCTTGGTCCCATCGCAGCGGTTCCGCATGTCCGCGCGGAGCACCCCGTGGATCGCGAGGTTGAGCGCGTCGGTGCACCCGTGGGAGAGGATCATCCGCTGGGGGCAGGGGGCGTTGACCAGCTTCGCGAGCTTGACCCTGGCTTCCTCAAGGACCTGGGACGCCTCACGGGCGAGTCTGTGCCCGCCTCGCCCGGGGTTTCCTGCTTTGTGGGTCAGGAAGTGGACCATGGCCTCGCCCACGGAATCGGGCTTGGGCCAGCTGGTGGCAGCGTTGTCGAGATAGATGAGCTGATCGGCCATGAAGTGCCCAGTATATCCCCAATACGCGGGTATAGGCACCGTTCAGGGCTTGGCAACTACTTTCGTGCCGTGAGGTCATCACGGCCTGTTTCCTCGCCACGATTGATGATCACGAGTTCTCCCTCAACCGGATCGATGATGCACTCTTCGAAGCGGTCCCCGGCCGCGGCTCTGAGGCGTTGCATCGGTTCGTCGATCGGTTCTTCGCTGAGCTCAAACGTTGAGTGATGGACCGGGAGAAGGTAACTGGCTCCGATCTTCTCGAACATGCTCCAGGCCTGTTCCGGGGTCGCGTGCATGTGCTCCCACGGGTCGTAGGCCCCGATCCCAAGCACCGCGAGATCGATGTTCTCCAGGTGGTCGAACGCCTCGGTGTGGGCCGTGTCCCCAGCGAAGAGCACGCGTTGTCCTTCTCCCTCGACAACATAGGCGTTAAACCCCCGGTGACGATCAAGGAGACTCCTCGCCCCCCAGTGCGCCGGCTCGAGCGTGCGGATCGTGAGATTGGTGATGGTGATCTCGTCATCCTGAGCGAGCTCGATAACCCGCTTGAAGCCATATGGGATGAGTTTCCGGCACCCGGACGGGACAACCACCGTTGTGTCGGAATCGATCAGATCGACGAGGGTCGGGCGATCGAGGTGATCGAAGTGTGCGTGGGTGATCAGGATGATGTCGACGCCCTTGAGCGATGCTGTTGGCACCGCGGGCGGGTTGATCCTGGGGAGCCCGATCGTACGCGTGCCAAGGCGCATACCGATTCTGGGGCTCATGACCGGGTCGATCAGCACGGAATGGTCGCCGACTTGAGTGAGCACGGTCGCGTGACCAAGCCACACCGCAGCGAGCTGGTGCGGGTAGAGCTCGTGGATGAGCTCCGGCAACTCCTCGTGCTCGAACGGATCGATCGCACGCTTGAATGAATCGAGTATTGCACGCGGGTATCGGCGAAAGCCGGACCGGATCGATCGTACAGTGCGTCGGAACTTGGCGCTCATCGGGTTCGAGTTCTCCGGGCTTCCAGTCACTGTACAATGGTACGATCTGATTTGAGGATGATCACTCCGCTGCGGTATAGATCTGATGTTTGAGCACCTCCCTGCCATCCTGACCACGCTGCTGTTTGTACTCCACTGGGTCATACTCATCGGTCTCACGCTCCGCATCATCCTCAAGCGGAGGGCGACGGGTGTATCTCTCGCATGGTTGCTGCTCATCACCTCCGTCCCGTATGTCGGTGCCGTCGTGTACCTGCTGGTGGGGGAGTTGTGGCTCCCGCGGCGTCGGATTAAGAAGGCACTGCTCAGCAGGGAAGAGCTCCGGGACGTGGTGTCGTCGATCGAGGATCGCTGGGAACTGCGGGACGATCAGCTCCCCGACTTGGCTCGGGGATTGAACGCCCAATCGAATGTGCCTCTCGGGCTGTCAGCGCTCGGTGGGAACCGCGTCCAGCTCTTTTCGGAGTGTGACCCGTGCCTTGCAGCCATGATCGAGGATATCGATCAGGCCCAGCATTGCGTCAACATGCTGTATTACATATGGGAGTCTCCCGGTGCGGTCGCCGGGGTCGAGGAGGCGCTGATCAGGGCCGCCAAGCGGGGTGTCCGGTGCCGGCTGTTGCTGGACAGCGCCGGCTGCCGGGGATTTATCCAGAGCCCCCGTGCGATTGAGATGCGTCGTGCCGGGGTCGAGATTGTTGAGGCGTTGCCGGTCGGCAAGCTGCGCATCCAGCTCAAACGGATCGATATCCGCAATCATCGGAAGATCGTCGCGATCGATCACCGCATCGGGTACACCGGCTCGATGAACATGGCCGATCCGCGATACTTCAATGTCGGCAAGGGTGTAGGGCAGTGGATCGATGTGATGGCGCGTGTTGAGGGCCCCGCAGCGAAGGTTCTGGACATCACGATGGCGCTCGACTGGGCGATCGAAGATACACGCCATGAGAGTGAGAGCACGCGCGATCTGCTCGAGGCGATCAGGCAGGCCGTGCCGGTGGAGGCGGCCGGTGAGATTGCGGCGCAGATCGTGCCGTCTGGTCCTGATCAGGCGGCGCTCCTGATTCATCAGATGCTGATCACGCTCATCTACAACACGCGAAAGCGGCTGGTGATCACGACTCCGTACTTCATCCCGGGAGAGGCCATGCTTCAGGCGATCACCAGCGCGGCGCATCGGGGGGTGCGTGTCACGCTCGTGGTGCCGAGCAAGATCGACTCGGTCCTGGTACGCCACGCGAGCAAGGCGTACTTCGATGATCTGCTCCAAGCAGGCGTAGAAATCTTTGAGTTTGACGGCGGGCTCCTTCACTCCAAGGTCGTGACCGCTGACGACGATGTTGCGATGCTGGGATCGGTGAATATGGATAAACGCAGCTTTTCCATCAACTTCGAGATCAGCATGTTTGTGTATAACAAGGGGGTCCTCGACGAGCTTCGGGCGCTCCAGGAGGCGTATATCCGGGATTCTCAGCGGGTGGAACTCCGAGATTGGGGTGAGCGGCCCTTGCACGATCGCGTCTTGCAGAATGCGATTCAGCTTCTCGCACCGATCCTCTGAGGGGAGAACTCCCCACTGTGCTCGCGATCTCGGTCACTCCCGGCACACTCACGCCCGGGATTCACCCCGCCATGTGCGTTGAGTCGATACACTCTGGGCATGCGGTGCCGGAAGAATCAAAAAATCATTGATTTAGAGTCCTTCGAGGGGCTCAGGGCGGAGCTGCGAGCGCGGGGAGAATCGCTTGTGCACTGCCACGGGTGCTTTGACATTGTCCACCCCGGGCATATCCATCATCTTCGTTTCGCGGCGGATCAGGGAGACCGACTCCTGATCTCGGTCACCCCGGACCGGTTCGTGAACAAGGGGCCGGATCGACCGATGTTCGGTGAGCAGCTCCGGGCTGACAACCTCGCGGCGTTGGAGTTCGTGGATTGGGTCGTGATCAACGACAACCCAACCGCCAAGCAGCTGCTGGGGCGTGTCCGTCCAGACTTGTATATCAAGGGCGCGGAGTATCGGCACAACAACGATCCTCGATTCCTGCAAGAGAAGGACATCGTGGAAAAGCACGGCGGGCGCGTCGTGTACTCGGGTGACGATGTGGTCTTTTCCTCGACTGCGTTGATTGATTCCGTTCGTGCGATATCAAGCGCGCACGAGCCAGCGGCGTCGCTCGTTTCCCTCAGTCAGCAGCATGACTTGACGACCCGTGCGATAGGTCAGATTTTCGATTCATTGGTCGGGAAGCGAGTGCTTGTGCTCGGTGAGAGCATCATCGATTTCTATGCCCACTGCGAGTTGCCAGAGATCGCTCAAGAGCATCCGATGCTCTCGCTCCACCCGGAGCGTGAGGAGTCGTTCGATGGCGGGGGGGCGATCATCGCGAGACACCTTGCCGCGATGGGTCTGGGCGTCACGTTGTGCTCTCCCTTCGGGGACGACCGGACCAGCCATGAGATGATGAGCAGGATCCGTCAGGCCGGCATCCGCGTTGAACGTATCCCCTGCGATGTCTCGATGCCGACCAAAATGCGTTACCTCGTCAACGGCGAGAAAATGATGAAGATCAACTCGAGCACGCGCTACGCGCTCGATGACACCTGCGGCGAGCAGATCATCGAGCACGTCCGGTCGGCCGGCGGGTACGACGCCGTCGTGATCGCGGACTTCGGGCTCGGGCTCTTCGCGAACAGGCTGGCAACGCGTGTGATCGAAGGCATACGCCCGCACGTCGGGTTGATTCTCGGAGATGTTTCCGGTCGGCGAGCGCAGCTGGGCGAGATGCGGGGGGCAGATGTTCTGTGCCCTTGCGAAGTGGAGTTGCGCCAGATGCTCGGTTCGGATGAACGCCCCATCGTCGAGCTCGCGCACGAGGCCAGGGCGATAACACGGGCGCAATCGCTGTGCGTGACACGAGCCGGCGATGGGCTGCTCCTGCTTGATGAGGAGCACGGCATCTGCGGATTGCCGGCCATGTGTGTGAACCCGGCTGATGTGCTGGGGTGTGGTGACGCGCTCCTTGCCGCGATGACGGCGTCGCTGGTTGGCGGGGCTGATCGGATCCAGGCGGCCTACATCGGCTCACTCGCGGCGGCGATCGAGGGCGAGATCGTTGGCAACCTTCCGGTCGGCGCACAGGAGGTCATCGAGCGAGCAGCCTCGATGGGGGCGGTCCTTGCCGATGGTCATGCGGTCAAGTCGTCGCACGTGCTCGAGCCGAGACTGAGCAAGGCCAGCGCGATCGAGGCGTGATCGGGTATGCGGATCAGTTTTATCATACCGACCCGGAACAGGCATGAGGTGCTGGAAGAAACGCTCGGCCGAATCAGCTCACTCGTACTCACGCATCTGAATGGTCAGTGCGAGTTGATCATCGTTGACAATGCATCCACTGTCGCGGTCGAAGTACCACGACAACTCGCCAACGGAATCCCGGTCCGGGTCATCCGGCTCGAGATGAACAGGAACACGGCCGCACGGAACATCGCCGCGATCGAGGCGGAGGGCGAGTGGCTCGTCATGCTCGACGATGACTCGTCCCCATTGGCGGAGACCGACTGGGGCGTGCTCGACCAGCACGACGAAGATGTCGCAGCGATCGGCGGAGAGATCACCTTGCCCGATGGCCGCCACGAGTCCGGCGGGCTCCCTGAGGTTGTTGTGGGTTGTGGATGCGCGATCAGGCGTGACGTGTTTCTTGAGGTGGCGGGGTATGACGCGTCGTTCGGCTACTACGCCGAAGAGTACGATCTCTGTGCCGAACTTATCCTGTCGGGCTATCGCATCGCTCATACTCGGTCGCTGCGATTCCTGCATCGAAAATCGAGTGTCGGGCGTGATTTCAAGCGGATCATCCGGTATCTGGTTCGCAACAACGGGTGGGTGTTTCAGCGGTACGCGCCGGAGCAATATCTTCAGGAAGCGATCGACGGCATCCTCGATCGGTATCGCCAGATCGCGGTCAAGGAGCGGGTGCTGGATGCGTACGAGCTCGGTGTCGCCGAGCTTGAGCGGACCATGAGCGAGCAGGCCCGGACGCCGCTCTCGGTGGAACTCTGGGATCGGTTCACTGGTCGAACCGCGGTGAGCCAACATCTTCGATCGCGGCTCACAACTCCTTCGGCACGTGTTCAGATTCTTGGTTCGAAACAGGAGAAGGGGCGAGCGATCGTCGTGGATGAAATCGGCAAGCTGGGCTGTCAGCCCGTGGACACGGATGCCGACGTACGCGTGATCGGAGCGATCTCACCAGGACCGATGCTCGATCTGCTGCGCGTCTACCCGGGTGCGATTGCGCCTTGGGGGTTCGAGGATACGCACGCGATGAAGCACTAAATCGCTTTTCTCTGCATACGATTCCGAAGAGACTGGTTCAAATCGAAAGGATCCCGCTCCCATGCCCGATCTGAGTGTGCAGGTCAACGGACTCAAGCTTCCCAATCCATTCATGATCGCCTCTGGCCCGCCCGGAACAAACGCGAACGTGATCGCGAAGGCATTCGATGAGGGCTGGGGTGGGGTGGTCTGCAAAACGGTGTGTCTGGAGGCGGACAAGATCATCAACGTCGCGCCGCGGTATGCGCGGATGCGAGCCCAGAAGTCGAAAGAGGTCATCGGCTGGGAAAACATCGAGCTGATCTCCGATCGCTCGATCGAGGTCTGGGAGGACGAGTTCAAGCGTCTGAAGGATGCCTACCCGGATCGTGTGCTCATCGCCTCCGTGATGGAGGAGTACGGCAAGGACCGCTGGTTCGAGATCATCGAGCGCTGCGCCGCGTGCGGCGTGGACGGGTTTGAGCTGAACTTCTCCTGCCCCCATGGTCTTCCTGAGCGGGCGATGGGGGCCGCGATGGGGCAGAACCCGGAGTTGCTCCAGGAAGTCTGCGCCTGGGTGCGTGAGGCAACGGATCTGCCATTCTGGGCGAAGATGACGCCGAACATCACGCACATCACCGAACCCGCTCGTGCCTCGCTCGAGTCCGGGGCCGATGGCATCTCCGCGATCAACACGATCCTGAGCGTGATGGGGGTGAACCTCGACACGCTCCGCCCCGAGCCCACGGTTGAGGGCTATTCGCTGCCCGGAGGGTACTCCGGCAAGGCCGTCCGTCCGATCGCGCTGCGGATGGTGATGGAGCTGGCCACGATGATGTTCGGCGAAGACGGCGCTTTCCCGTATCGTTCGATCTCCGCGATCGGTGGGGTTGAGTCCGGCGAGGACGCGGCCCAGTTCATCCTCCTCGGCGCATCCACCGTGCAGGTCTGCACCGGGGTCATGATCCACGGGTACGGGCACGTGAAGCCGATGTGCGAGCAGCTCGGTGCGTTCATGGACAAGCACGGCTTCGAGTCCATCGAGGACTTCCGCGGGCACGCGCTACGCTACTTCAGCACCCACGCCGAGCTGGTCGAACGCCAGCGTGAAGCGCGTGAAAAGAAGAAGCAGGAGCGGATGATCGGTAAGGACACGCAGTGGGAGGGCGACCGCTTCGTGGAGCAGTCCGACATGCTCGTCTCGAACAAGTAACCCGATTCAGAAGTGGGACGGCTCGCGCTCGATGACGCGTCCGCGTCCGGGCTTGTCGCCAACGAACGCGCCATCGCGGGCCATGACCTTGCCGCGCACGGTGACGGTTTCCGCACGCCCGGTGACCTCCCAGCCCTCGAACCCGTTGTAATCGACTCTGGACTGGTGTGTCTTGGCGCTGAGTGTGTGCTTGTGCTCCGGGTCGTAGACGACGATGTCCGCGTCCGCGCCGACGCTGATCGTGCCCTTGCCGCGGAGCCCGAAGATCTGGGCGGCGTTCGTTGAGGCGACACGGACGAATGTATTCAGGTCGATGCGCCCGGTCTTCACGCCGAGCGTGTGGAGCAGGTCGATGCGTTCCTGGATGGACGGGATGCCGTTGGGGATCAGGGTGAAGTTGTCCTTGCCCATGACCTTCTGGCCATTGAAATCGAACGGGGCGTGATCGGTCCCGACGGTGGATGTCACGCCCGAGGCGAGGGCGGCCCAGAGCGCTTCGTGATTCGCCCGATCGCGCAGCGGGGGGGACATGACGTACTTGGCCCCCTCGAAGTTCTCCTGCTCGGCGAGCGTGTGATCGAGGGCGAAGTGGGGGATGACGGACTCGACCCAGAGCTTCACACCCCGGGCCTGGGCGGCGCGGGCCTCCTCGATCGCCGCAGCGCATGAAGTGTGCACGGCGTAGACATGGGCCCCGGTGAGTTCGGCAAATGTCGCGAGGTGGTGCACGCCCTCGGCCTCAACGCGCACCGGGCGGGAGGGCTCGTGCCACTCGGGGCCGGTCTTGCCCTCGCTCAGCAGTTTCTGCTGCATGGCCGCGATGGCCGTGGCGTTCTCGCAGTGGGCGGTGGTGATCACCCCGAGCTCTCTGCCCATGCTCAGCAGGTCGAACAGGTTCTCGTCGCTGATATCGAGCGCACCCTTGTATGCGAGGAAGACCTTGAACGAGGCGATCCCCTGGTCTTTGACAATTGAGCGTATCTGATCGCGTGCGAGGTCATCGAAGCGGACCACGCCGAGATGGAAGCTGTAGTCGCAGTGCGATTGACCCTTGGCCTTACCCTGCCACTCGTTGAACGCGTCGAGCGGTTCCTGATCCGGAGCGGGACAGATCATCTCGATGTAGGTGGTCGTGCCGCCGACGATCGCGGCACGCGAGGCGCTCTCGTGGTCGTCCTTGGCGAACGTGCCCATGAACGGCAGGTGGACGTGCACGTGCGGGTCGATGAAGCCGGGGAAGACGTATCTGCCGTTCGCGTCGATCACCTCGGTATCGACCGGGAGCGACCCCGGATCAATGGACTCCTCTATGCGTGTGATCTGCTCGTTCGCGCAGTAGATGTCGGCGTGGTAGTCCGCGTCCGCGGTGATGATGCGTCCGTTTTTGATCAGCAGCGGCATGGGGTCTCCCGGTCTCAGATCTCGGTGGTGCGTGTGTAGGTCTCGGGGCGGCGGTCACGGTAGAACTGCCACACGTTGCGGACCTCCTGGATCATGTCGAGGTCCAGGTCCGCGACGATGACCTCAGTCTGGTCCCGCGATCCCTGAGCGACGAACTGCCCGCGTGGGTCGCAGAAGTAGGAGTTGCCGTAGAACTCGCCGATGTTCCACGGTGCTTCGGTGCCGACGCGGTTGATCGCGCCGACGTAGTACTGGTTTGCGACGGCGTGGGCGGGCTGCTCGATCCGCCAGAGGTACTCGCTCAGTCCCGCGACGGTGGCAGACGGGTTAAAGACGATCTCAGCACCGTTCAGCCCGAGCTCGCGGGCGCCTTCGGGGAAGTGGCGGTCGTAGCAGATGTAGACACCGATCTTACCGAAGCGGGTGTTGAACACCGGGTAGCCGCCGTTGCCGGGCTTGAAGTAGAACTTCTCCCAGAACCCCGGGTAGAGGTGCGGGATGTGGTGTTTGCGGTACTTGCCGAGGTAGTTGCCCTCGTCGTCGATCACGGCGGCGGTGTTGTAGAGCACGCCGGGCATCTCCTGCTCGTAGATCGGGACGATCAGGACCATCCCGTGCTGTTTCGCGAGGTCCTGCATGAGCCGGATTGTCGGGCCGTCCGGGATGGGCTCGGCGATCTCGTACCAGCGGGCGTCCTGCTCGGCGGGGAAGTATGGGCCGTAGAAGAGTTCCTGCAGGCAGCAGACCTGAGCACCCTTGTCGGCGGCCTCCCTGATCAGTTCGACGTGCTTATCGATGTTCGCCTGCTTGATTTTGGGGAGATCATCTGAGTTCGGGAGCGCGTTGGTCGCCTGAATGATTGCGGCACGGGTGACTCTTGGCATGGGGTACTCCTGCTGACCACTTGGCGTGAATCAACCCTAGCCGCGTCTGGGGCCATTCTGGGTCGTGTGGTGAAAAAACGGCGTTCTTGCGTGTTTGGGTGGGGTTCCTGTATCATCACGTTGCAACCTTGCCTGCAATGAGTGGTAAGCAAGAGCACGGCCGTTCGGCTGACACACAGGGTCCAAGCACGATTTCTGACACTCTAGAAGGCTTCGTATGTCCAGATACACGATTTTCCGATCGGCCGCCGCGCTCGCGGTGCTCGCTGGTTCGACGGCGTTCGCTCAACCCGAAGGGTACATGAGCAACGATCAGCTACAGTCCAGACTCCAGCAGATCGCGTCGAACGAGCATGCCTCGCTCGACTCGATCGGGAAGAGTCTGGGCGGATCTCCGCTGCATCTGCTCACGCTCTCTACTGGAGATACCCCACGCCCGGCGTTGCTGATCGCCGCCGGGATCGATGCGGGGTATCTCGTGAGTACCGAAATCGCGACCCGTATCGCGGAGGAACTCCTCGAACATCACCCGAGTCTCCTGGAGGAGATGACGGTATACATCATCCCCCGCGTGAACCCGGATGGGGCGGCTCGCAACATGGGCAGCGTCCTGAGTGGGCATTCTGGGAATGCTCGGCTCGTCGATGAAGACCGTGATCGGATGCTTGATGAGGACCACGCGGACGACCTCAACGGTGACGGAATCATCACGTTGATGCGTCGCCTTGAGCCGCCTCTCGATCAGAGTCCCTCTCATCTCGCGGACCCGGATGATCCGCGGCTGAATATCGAGCCGGATACGAGCGAGGGGCAGCGGGCTGTCTTCACGCTCTATCCCGAGGGGCTCGACAACGACGGCGATGGGTTGATCAACGAGGATGGCTTTGGTGCGGTCGATATCAACATGAACTTCATGCACCGATGGCCTGAGCATGATCCGCACGCGGGTCGCTATGCCTTGTCCGAACCCGAGGCGTACGCCCTGGCGAGGTTCGTTCTTGAGCGTGATGACATCGTCGCTGCGGTCACGATCGGCAAGCATGACAACATGATCAATCAGCCCGATGCGAAGAAAAAGGACATCACGAGTCGATCGCCCCTTGAGATCGACGGTGGAGACGCGGAACTCTATAAGCTGGCGGGAGAGTGGTTCGCGGATGCTTCATCATTCGGGAGCGCAGAGAAACACGACAGCGCGGGGAGTTTCCACGCGTGGATGTACGCACAGCGTGGTGTGCCGAGCTTTGCTGTCAACGCCTGGGCTCTGCCCGAGGAGTCAAAGAAGGACCAAGGCGGTGATGCGGCCGCGCCGGCTGAGCGGTCAAGTGACGAGCCTCAGCTTACGCCCTCGCCTGTGGGAGACATTTCGATGGAGACCCTCGATGAGCTCCGAGAGGCATACACACAAATGACAGGCGAAACGCCCGATGAGTCGATGCTCGATCAGATCACGCCTGCCATGGTGGAACAGTTCGCGGCACAGATGGGCATCGAGGTTCGACGCGTGAAGCAGGCCGACGAGGCTCCGGAAGAAGCACCAAAGAAGGACGGTAAGAAGCCCAGCAAGAAGCTGAGCGCGGACGCGAAATGGCTGAGCTACTTCGAGGAAGCCGGGATCAATGGCTTTGTGGATTGGCAACCGCTCGACCACCCGACGCTGGGCAAAGTGGAGATCGGTGGATTTGTGCCGGGCGCGAAGATCAACCCTCCAGCCGATCTGCTGGATGGACTCGCTGAGAAGCATACCGATTTCGTGACCAAGATCATGGAAGCGCAGTCACAGATCGAAGTGCTTGGTCCCGAGGTTGTTGAGCTCGGGGGAGGCATGTACGAGGTGCGGGTTGTGATACAGAACGACGGAGAGCTGGCCACGACCACGTCGTTCTCGCGTACGACCCGCAGCGTGAAGCCCATGATTGTGCGCCTGTCCGTGCCGGTTGATCAGATCATCAGCGGACAGCGGGTCGATCGCGTCTGGGGCATCGGCGGGCATGGCGGGCGATCAATCCACACGTGGGTATTCAGATCCGAGAACATCAATAATGAAACGGTCACGATCGACGATCCTCGGACAGGAGTCCGCAAGATCAAGCTGGGCGTCTGGTAAATCGAGGAGAACATGATCATGAGCATTCTGAGTTCAAACAAGTTGACAAGACTCGCAGCGTCAATCTGCGTGCTGGGCACGGTGACGGGCTTCGCTGCCGCTCAGCAGCAGATCCCGTCCAAGGTCGACGTCTCGTGGAATCGTTTCTACGACTTTGAAGAGACGGAGAAGATACTGAAAGATCTGGTCGCGGCGTACCCGGATCTGCTCAGCCTGAAATCGCTCGGGAAGAGCGAGCAGGGGCGTGACATGTGGATGGTGATCCTCAACAACCCAGAGACGGGTGAGGACACTGAAAAACCGGCGATGTACATCGATGGGAACGTCCACGGCAACGAAATCCAAGCCACCGAAACGGTTCTCTATTCGATCTGGTATCTCACAAAGAGTCACGGAGAGGTTGAGCAGCTCACCGATCTGATCGACCGCACGGCGTTCTACTTTGTGCCATCCATCAACCCGGATGGAAGAGCAGAGTGGTTTGCCAATCCCAACACACCCCACAGTGCGCGCACAGGGCAGCGGCCGACTGACAATGACTATGACGGCGAACTCGATGAGGATGGTTACGAAGACCTCGATGGGGACGGGCACATCACCCAGATGTGGAAGTTCGATCCCAACGGCCGCTGGCGCCGCAACAAGCTCGACCCGCGCATCATCGAGCGGGTCCCTGATGGCGAGCAGGGTGAGCTCACCCGCTTGGGATCGGAAGGTATCGACAATGACGGCGACGGGCGCATCAACGAGGACGGGCTTGGCGGGTACGACATGAACCGCAACTGGGGGAGTGATTGGCAGCCCAACCACATCCAGTACGGGGCTGGCGAGCACCCGTTCGATCGTCCAGAGACGAAGGCCGTCGCGGATTTCATTCTCACACGACCGAACATCGCGGCGGGGCAGAGCTACCACAACACGGGCGGGATGCTCCTGCGCGGGCCGGGCGCGTCGTATCTCGAGAACCTCTACCCTCGATCAGATCGCCAGATGTACGATGCGCTGGGCAAGGCAGGCGAGGACCTCCTGCCGTTCTATAACTACTGGGTCATCCACTCCGACCTCTATACCGTGCACGGTGGGTTCGTGAACTGGCTCGCCGAGGGGCTCGGCGTCGCGAGTTTCACCAATGAACTGTGGACAAACCGACGCATCATGCCGGACCCGAGCCGTGAGTTTAGTGACGAGGAGCGCATGCACTGGCAGGACCGGATGCTGTTCGGCCAGACGTTCACTGACTACACCGAGTATGATCACCCTCAGCATGGCAAAGTGCTGATCGGTGGGGGGACCAAGTACTCTTCCCGCGTCACACCGCCTTTCATGCTTGAGGAAGGCTGCCACAGAAACTTCGCGTTCACCATGTTCCATGCGAGCAGCATGCCAGAACTCCGGTTTAAATGGGCAGGCATCAAGGATATGGGCGACGGGCTGTGGGAGATCACCGTTGAGATCGAGAACACCCGGATCATCCCGACCCGACTCGCGATCGCCTCGCGCAACAAAATAGGCCTGCCCGACCTGCTCACACTGTCCGGTGGTGATGTCCTGCTTTCGGGGCAGGTCAGCGATCGTTTCGATCAGACCATGAGGCCCATCAAGGATCGCCCCGAGCGGATGCTGATCGAGGACGGGATCAGCGGCGAATCGTTCAGCACCTTCCGTTTCCTTGTCCGGGGTGATGAGGGGAAGATGATCCGACTCAGTTACGAGGCCGAGAAGGCACGCGACATCGAGGTCCGATTCCCCCTCCGCGAGAAGGAGACGGCCTGGGACGATGAGTAAGCACCCGCCCCCGAAGCATTGTGTCGTCTGCGGGCGAGAGATCGAGTGGCGGAAGAAGTGGCAACGGGACTGGGATACGGTCAAGTATTGCTCCAAGGCGTGCCGCGCTCAGAAGCTGACACCCACTGACGAGGCCCTCGAGCGAGCGATCATGGAACTGCTCGCCTCACGATCAAGCGGAGCCACGATTTGTCCTTCCGAGGCGGCCAGGAAGGTCAAGCCGGATGACTGGCGTCCGCTCATGGAGCCGGCACGGATGGCCGCGCGACGACTGGTTTACAGTGGCAGGGTTGAGATCACGCAGCAGGGGCACGCGGTTGATCCATCAACGGCCAAGGGGCCGATCCGGATCCGTCTGCGGTAGGCCGTTCCAATCTCGGCTCAGCCAATAAAGAAGCCGCCGGTTTCCCGGCGGCCCTTGAGTCGTAGGTTTACCCCGGTCTACAGATCAGCGGCGGCGGCGCGAAGCTGCCAGCCCGCCCAGACCGAGCACCGCGAGGGGGCCAGGAGTCGGGACCGCGTTCACGCGAGCATCACCGACGTCTGCACCGGTCAGGTCCGCCGATGCGAGCCCGTTGTCGCTCAGGAAGCCGGCGAACTCGCTCGAGACGAGCAGGTTGGCCTCGATGATCAGCCCGCTGGCGTCAGCGCTCAGCGAGGACGGGTCGGCCACGTCGAAGAGGATCGCGGCGATGCCGGTGGTGCTCTCAACGAAGAAGCCGCTACGGCCGTCACCAACGCGCCCGGCGTCGTAGCCGATCGTGAAGTTGCCAACCTCAACGCTGTCGCTATTGAAGAAGACCGAGCCGGTGTGCTCGATCGAGCCGGCAAAGCTGCTGAGCCCGGCGTCGTACGCGAATGTCGTGGGGAGCATCGCCGCGTCACGGGCATTAATGCCAAACGCAACGCTGGAGTCGCCCAACTCGCCCGGGGCGATCACGTCGGCCGAGACGCTCGAGAGAGCCAGGCTCGCGGCGCTAGAGAGTGTGTCGGTGTCGAGCAGGACGCTTGTCTGCCCGCCGGTCACGTCGAACTCTTGTGCCTGCGCGACGCCACAGGCAGACGCGAGCAAGAGAGCGGTTGTTATCTGAGTCTTCATTTTGTGTCCTCCATATCACACAGTGGTTTCACGCACAGGTACGCCTGAGCGTGACATCGAAACGGAATGAACTGTGTGTGGAGGGGGGAGCAAGCGAATGTTGCTCTTGTGAAATGAGCGGGGGAGCGTTGCCTGGCTCTCTCGCTCATGCTGCGTTGTGCTGTATCAGAGTCCCTCTGCAAGACACGTCTGCGAGCGCATCGTCCATAGCATGCGCGAAAAACGCGACGATGCAAATCAATCGCGCATGAAATCGGACGTTGTGCTGGCTCAGATGCAAAGCGCGTAAAAAACCCACCAGAATCGGTGGGTCAAAGCGGGTGATCGGGATCGAACCGACGACATTCAGCTTGGGAAGCTGCTCGTCTGGCGAGGAAGGTGCTGAAACGACAGTGGGTTACAACGAGCAGAGTTCCAGCGCCCGCACTCCCCACAGCAGTTCGGATTTGGGTATCCAGGATCCGCAGCTGGCGGAGTTGATCGGGCGTTGGCCGAAGCTGCCTCCGGAGGTGAGGGCGGGCTTGCTTGCGATGGCGAACTGCGTGGTCTCTTCCTAATCGTTCAGGCCGCTGACTTGGCATTATGCATCGCGTGGTCTGAGAACAGGTTCCCACAATGAATCGCATGTTGGCGGGACATACTTAGGGTGATTATCGTCTTCGTGCTACGACCCGATCTGCTCAAGGATGTACGGGTCCTTGATCTCCTGATCACGAGCGAGCAGTAGCGCTTTGGCCAGCACCTCGGCAGTCCGTGGGTCATCGTCCGCGAAGGGGAGGAAGAGCCGTCCCCGGTACTGACTGTGCACCGCAACGATCGCCAACATGCGCCCGGGGAGTACCCTGGTCGTTGCGCTGCCGAGGTGGATGCTGTAGCTCGCCCTCGTGCCGTCGATCATGGCGTGGTGCCCTTCGACTCGCACGTTGTTCAGTCCGAGCAGTTGGCAGGTCTCCTCCAGCAGTGCGGCACGCATCTCAACGGTAGACGCGGATGCCTCCGGGTCGACACCGCCGGCGTGTGCAACGCTCACAACCAGATCGAGGTCGCGCATGGTCTCGCTGAAGACCCTGTCGGGCACCTGTGTGAGATTGATGTGGTTGCGGTCCGACCCCTTCTTGCGGAACGCCACTCCCTCAAGCGTCAGGCCATCGACTTCTGCAGGCGTGTAAAAGTGCTCTTGAAACCAAAGTTCCGCGATCAGGCCCTCGTCGTGGAATACCCTACGGCAGCCTTCCTCAGGGGCGAAGACCCACGTTCGCTTCTTGAGCAGCGCGAGAGCTTGGCGAGGGTTTATCTGATGGCCTGCGTAGCGTCGTGACATATCAGAGCCGTCACCTTCGTCCTTTGTGCGTGGGTACAGCTCGCGGAAGATCTGTTTGAACGGCTGGATTCGTTCCGCTCCAAAGCACTCACGCTGCCATTCGTGCCAATCACCTTGCTCGAACAAATCAGTGGAGTGGGCGAGGCGGAGCTTGTCTCGTTTCCCGACGGGTTCAAGATCACCCGAGAGTGATCGCAGGACCTTCCCTTTCTTGTCTGGGTAGCCTGCGAGCGATGGATTCGCTCCGGCGTCCGAGACAAAGACCAGACGTTCGACCATGGGGCGGAGCATCGGGTGGGCGAAGAACTCGGCGAGCTCGGCCCCTGTGAACACGTCGCCGCGACACATCGACTCCTCGAGCGAGAGACGCATGCGGGCGCTCTGGCGGCGGAGGTCGGTCACACGTGATTTGAGCTCGGCGATCTCCGGGTGCTTGCGGAACTTCGCCGGGACGTTCTTGAGCTTCTTGCCCTTCTTTACAACAGAGAATTCGGGAGCGCCGGCCTCGTCTATTGCAAGGGTGACTGTGGTCTCCTCTGCAGTCACACTGACCGGGCCCTGTGCAAGGTCGGCGACAGCCTCCGCCTCCATGGCCCACTGGAGACGGCGGGGGTCGCGGTATCCAGCAGTGCGGGCAAGGTTCTGCATGCCGATCTCGACGGCCCGCCCCTCGCTGGCTTGCCGTTGACTACCGAACTTGCGGCTCTCTCTTTTGAACTCCTGCAGCCGGGTATACCGGGCCAGGGTCTCAGCGTCCGCCTCGCTCGCTTTCTTGGGTAGCGGAACAAGTCCCAGCGCCCGGACCGCATCTTGGTTTCGCTTCTCGTCGATCCGCGGCATCAGTTCGTCGAGTTCTACCCGCCCGAGCATTGCGTCAGCGAAGAGTTGCGCCCGCTTGTGGCCGCCGCTGTTCGAGGCGTACTTGGCGGGTTTCTGGTATGCGCACCATGCGTCTTCGCCGATCTGCTCCAGGATCTGGTTGAACCAGGCCACGTCGACGGCCCCCTCTTCGAGGTCTTCCGCATCGAGCTCGGTCCGCTCCTTAATTTGGGCCTCCCAGACCTCGCGGATTTCCTGATTCCGCCAGTAGTCATTCCGCTTGGTGTGAGCGTGGATCCACCAGACGGTGTCTTCGAATCCCACCGAAGCGGTGGCACGTTCGATATGGCCCGCCCACTGTGGGGCGTACATGCCCACCTCGAGCAGGCGGGGCGTCTTCACGCAGTGCTCCTCAATCAGCTGGGAGAAGCGGTCGTCTGTGTCCGAGGCCTGCGGCATCGTGACTGAAATCAAGCGACTGAATGAGTACGATCGCGTCGGTTCACCCCATTGATCCTGCCGAACGATCTTGTCTTTTCCGAGGGCGGTCACAAGCTTGATTAGGATCTCGGCTCCGCCCGCGAAGCGCACCTCAGAGGCGGGGTCGCTGACCACCGTTGCACGCTCGCCCCGTGTGAGCTCGATCTCAATGAGGCGGTCACGGACTCTGGACGTGCTGGCGAGTAGCTTCGGGTGTCGGACCAAAGCCTCGTGTGGCTTAAGCCTGGTGGCCTCCGCGATCGGTCCAAAGCGATTCCGCCAACCATGGGCTTTCTTCGGCTTGTAACGCTCCTTGAGGAGCAGGGCGATGAAGTCACTTTCGTTGAGCAGGCCCTGTGTGTAGGCAAAGCCGAACCCCTCGAGCGAGGGGCCGGGCTCGCACGCGGGGATTCCGCGATCCATCGCGAGCATCTCGAGCGATGAGAGTCGTCCCCGCAGTTTCAGTTGTTCAGCCGAAACGCCGCCACGGAGAAACGCGAAATACTCTCGGGCGACATGGAGGTCACGAGCTTGTTTGGACGAATCGCTCACAAGACCTTGGACGGGTTTATCGTCGTCTCTTTTGGCATCGCGACTCGCGATCGAATCCTCGGCCCTCTGAACCAGATATGCGAAGGCGTCATCACGGTTTGCCAGCAACGGCAGCCACGCCACCAGACTCTCGAAAGCATGATTGAGCCCCCAAGACATCCTTGCATGAAACGGTTTCGGAAGAAGATTCTCCCATGCTTTGCGCCAATCGTGGGTAAGTGCCCATGCCCGTATCAGCTCCAGGCCATCGTCATCGCGGAGTGCTTTGCCTCGCGAATCTGCCCATTCCATCCACACCTCGCTCAGGGGCAAGTGCTCGAGCGTTGGGTGAGGGGCGTTATCTTCCAGCTTTGCCGAACGTTTTCTCGGCCTGGGGAAGCGTGAACTGATGTGCACCTTCTCGTCGCCAAACCAGTTATCGAAGTAGTCACGATCCACCTTGATTTCTGTATCGCCGTGCTTTAAGAAGAGCTCAGCAAGAGACTTCAGGCATGCTTTAGCAGCTTTGGTTTCCCTGGCTACACCACGCGACTTTGGCAGGATGGGTTTGGAACGGCTGCCGGGCGGTATGAGGCCAAGGCAGTCGTCGAGCGACACCTCTTTAGACGGACTGCCGAGTATTCGCTTTACTGCGGCATCCAGCTCTGGGATCTCCGAGAGCATCTCAAGACGCGGCTTTATGATTTCGGCTACCCGCTTGCTCAGCTTCTTGTTCTTGGCCAGAGGCTCCAGCAGCTCGAGGGCGGCCATGCGCTTCTTGGACTGCTTGGCATCGAGCAGCTCCTCAGCTATGTTTAGGATGTCTTTGGGTGGCAGCTGCGCGAGTCGCTCGATCGCCCCTCGCCTGAATGTCGCCGCGGTCCGATGCAGGTTGCGCTTGAGCAGGTCAACCTCGTCCGGTGTCACTTCCGACCCCTTTAATGCTGCATACGCGGCCGTGTGCACATCCTGGCGTGTGTCGGCCATCATGCGGACGACGAAGGCTCGTTCGTCGGCGTCCATTTTCCGACGCTTTCGATGTTTCTGTACCCCTGCCGCATGGTCCCAGTACGAGTCGGTGCCGGATATCTCCTTCACAACCTGTGCGCATTGGTGGCCTTCCAAGGCGTCTGCGTAAGGCAGGAGCTTCTTCGGATTCCCGCAGGCCAGAGCGCTGAGAGCCCGGGCAGCGTCGCGCCGCTCTCGGACGAAACCGTCCCATGGCCAGATGAGTGTGTCGAGTTTCTTCTTCTTGGCCGGGAACTGCTGAAAGATCTCACCGACTGCGTCGAAGAGCTCGTCGCTCACCTTGTAGTCGAACGAGGCGTAGTTGATCCCCGCGAGCATGCAGCAGATCAAAGTAAGGATCCGTTCGTCGGTCTCCTCGCCACTCAGCAAGCGTGAAGCGGGGATCTCGATGACTTCTGGAAGCAACCCGATACGTGACAGAATCACGAGTGCCGCGTATCGGCGAGCGGGCTCGTCATCATTTACCAGTCGCGCGATCGTGGGGAGTGCCCGGTCGGCATCGGAATACGCAGTCGCCCACAAGGCGAGATAGACATCCTCGCCTTCGCCTCGCTCTATCGCCTCAGTGCATTTGGTCTCATCATCGAGGAAGTTACATAGCTTGCTGAGGCCATCATGTACAACCTTTGCGCTCCCGCCGGCCCACTGGTACCCGAGCCATACATCAAACGCCCGGACGACAGAACTGAACCTTCCAAGGTCGTGCTCAAGTATCAGGCCGAGCATGTACCGGAATGCGCCTGGATGTGCCTCGTCAACGGTCTCAAGGATGTACTGACGAAGGCCTTCCTGACGCTGTGCCGCCAGGAGCAGCTTGCCGATGATCTCCCAGTCCGATCGCTCGTCGCTGTTGAGCAAGGTCGCCACAGCACCTGGACCCATTCGGCCGACCTCGTGCTCACCGTTTATAGAGTCGACGATGATCGACCTCACTTCGTCTGCCTCCTCGCCTCCGTCGCGGAGCACCGTCGCGAGCAGCCATGAAACGGCGTGCGGGTCTCGGTAGTCGCTAATGGCCATGTGCGGATCCCACGCTGCGAGCCAGCCCGGGGTCGGGTCGTACCCCTGAAGCGACGCACACAGCGCGAGGAAGTACTGGGCCCGCTGCTGGCGGATCAGCGGTGCCCGGTGCGGGGCGCGGAAAGGCATACGTTGGTATGCGTTATGAAACGGACGTTTATTGGATGTCGCCCACGCACGCTCGACGTGCGGTGCCATGCCAGGGAAGAGCCCCCCGAAGAGACGGGCCAGTTGGTTCTCATTCATGCCGTCGAACAACTTGGCGGTGTTTTGAGTCCGGTTGTTATTCAGCTTTTCGTTGTAGAATCCAATCTTCTCTTCTGCGATCAGTGCCCTCAACTCGTGCCGGCGAACCCGTGGCAGTTTCGAGAGTGCCTTCATCCGGTGGTCGAGCCACTTGGGCTGCTTTGCTTCCTCGAGTTGCTTCTCAATATCATGCTCGTTCATAACACTTCTCGCATTGCTACGCACCCGCCAGAAACGTCAGCCGTAAGAACACCATTCTACTGCTTGGAGAGAGATACACGTGCTCATCCAGGCTTCGACGCTCGATCTCGTCGATGATCACAAGGTACATGCCATCCTCGAACGCCTGCAGGGCCGTTCCCACGGCCTCTTCGGCGTCGGCGGTCTCCCGTTCAGGCCGACCCGTGGGGTCCACCTTGCCGGCCTCTGACCCCTTCTTGATCGCAGCCTCGGATAAAACGCGGTCGAATCGCCTGGCTTCTTGGCGTTGATTAAACAGACGCACTTGGTGCCGAACCACGTTCTCAATCAGATGGCGAAGGAGGAGATTGCCGTCGTCGCGCAGCCCGTCAGGCGGGGGCACATCGAAGTCTGCCAGCAGCGGTTTGCGGCGGCCCATAGATCGGGTTGAGACGGTGATGGGCAATGCATCCACTCCAAAATGCGACTATTGATCATACCAACGCGTGATTTCTCATGCGAGTCATAGCCGTGATGAGTTGGCTTGCTCATTTGGCTAGGATATCGGTCGAATGGTATTCATTTGTGATGATGTAGCTTGTCGCTGTGCCCACGAAACTGTAAAGCTGGATATGAGCGTCAAAGCGGCATTGCCTTCAGTGGTCCAAGTACGGTTCGTTTGCACCGCAGAATGTTGAGTTGATTAGGAAGCTGTGGTTCTGGACATACAGCTCCCGATATCACAGAGGAAGGGCATGTGAGCACCCGCTCTCCCCACAGCAGTTCGGATTTGTTTATGCGGGATCCGCAGCTATTAGAGTTGATCGGACATTGGCCGATGCTGACTCCAGAGTTGAGATCGGGCTTGCTTGCAAAGGCGAACTGCGTAGTTTGTTCCTGAACAATTAGGCCGTGCTACTAGGCATAGTTTGGTGTGCAGATGTTTCCGGAGCTGGGATCAAAACCGAATCATCTAGTGGGGATGATCTAGCTCAGCGCTGGTTTCCGCAGAGCGCTGAGCAAGTTTAATAGCGGGCAGACTAAGTAGCACTGTTAAATCGGCTCGGTCTAGTTGCTTCGCCTCCCGCGGCTATAATACAGTCGGTGTGATTATTGCTTGCATCACAGAAGTCTTGCGGGGCGTGGGAGTACCAAGGTGTTGGTCGACCACCTCTGTGTCGATCAAGTCAAAGTGACGGCTTTGGCTCGATTCCATTGGTCCAGCGAACGCTGGTGTGTTTGGATACAATGTAACACTGAGCAGTTCCTGAGGGAACACGATCAGTAGCTCGGAACGGTTCCTATGACTTTGTAGTCTAGACCGTTCGTATAACGCGCGTTTGACTCTTGGAGGCCCGTCGATGGCTGGACACGTGGACGAATCGAACGGCACAGCCTTGGAAGCCTCATTTCCACAGGGCCTGATCCGCTGGGCCGGCCACCGAGACGGCGGCGTCCGTCGTCCGTTCCACCGCGACTCGGGCAGGCCTACCGGGGAGCAGATCGAGACCCCCCTCGTGCGCCGACTCAACCTGTGGGTTGGCGATCTAGTCAGTAGCAAAGGCGGCCCGAGGGCGGTCCTGCTGGTGGGCGGTCCAGGCAACGGGAAGACCGACGCGGTTGAGGGCTGTATCGAGGCGTTCGACGCGGCCCTTGGGGCAGGAGGCGAATTGCTGGAGCGGTTCGCTTCGAAGTACCGAGTCACCGCCGAACAAATCCCCCCGCGGAAAGTCACGATCGACGTCACCGGCTTTCCCAACTCGGGAGGCCTCAGTGGTATCGCGACCATCTCGCTGGTTCAAGACGCGACCGAGAACGACCCGACCCGTCAGGTCTCCGCGGAGGCATTGCTGCTCGATGACCTATCCGACATCCTCGATCCGGACCGGCCGGGCATCTTCCTGTGCTGTGTGAACCGTGGGATTCTTGCGAGCGTGGCCTCGCTGGCCGCCTCGAGCGGCGGGCATGCTGAAACCGAAAGGCTAGTGTCAGCCATCACGGCCGCCGCGACGAGCGGCCCGAACCAACCCCCATGCTGGCCACTCAGCGATGACTCCCACATCGCGATCTGGCCGATGGACGTCGAGTCACTCGTCGCCGCCCCAGTTGGCGAGGGCGAGCAATCCGTTGCGCACAGGATCTTCGAGATCGCGCTCGACGAGCGGAAGTGGCAAGAGCCCTGCGATCTCAAGAGCCGCTGCCCATTCTGTCAGAACCGTAAGCTCCTTTCTCGCAAGGGCGCAGTCGATGACTTGGCACGCTTGCTGCACTACTACGAGCTCGCCTCGGGCAAGCGGTGGACTTTCCGGGACCTGTTCTCGCTGATCGCGTACCTACTAGTTGGTGACTCGGCGGAACTAAAGGTCAACGACCGCAGGGTCAGCCCGTGCGAGTGGGCCGCGGCCCAGAACCGCCTTGCTCGCGAGGGACGAGCCGGTACCGTCGAGCGCGACCGAGCGCCGTACCTCCTCGCCTCCAGACTCTACCACCACCGGCTGTTCCCGGCATGGCCGGGCTTCGACCGTGGGGAGCACCGCAAGGCCAAGCACGCGCTCATCAAGGACGAGAGCGGCGACCCTGGCCTCGCGCGGGCCAAGGCGTTCTTCCGGTTTGTGGCCCGGGCCAGCGATCTTGCTGCGCTAGCGAGTGGTGACGTCCCCGACCGCATGCGGCGTTCCTTCTGCTCCACGCTCGATCCCGCGCTCGCAACGGGAAACGCGGTACTGATCTCTCGGCCGGGAGAGGAGTACTCGATCGCGCAGATCGAGGACCGCTTCAGCATGTCGATCCGAGAAGGCCTTGAACTTGTCTCGACACAGATCGAGCCGCTCGAACGCGACATCCTCGAACAGTTGGCCGAGGCCGATGAGTCGCTCGTCGAGGATCGGTTTCCCCGTAACCGGACGCGGCAGGCACGGCTGCTTCAGGCCACGCTCCGGCAGTTCGCGGCGCGGTTCGTAAAGCGGAGCCTTGGCGCACGACGGGGCATCTGCCGAGATTACGAGCTCTTTGCCGAGTACCTTGAGGCGATCAATAACAGGAGTGGATTGCAGGCTGTTCGCAAGGAGATGCGCAAACTTCTGCATGATGCGGACGATCGCTTCAGGGCCGGGCTTGCAACGACGTTTGGTCAGCCAGTGGCTGAACGATCGCGAGATGTTGCCCTTGTGCTGCGCGACAATATCAAAATCAGGGCTCATCCACCATCTGGGGGTGGCGACCGCCCCCAGAGCCTCCTGCCGTACCTTGTCATCAAGGGACACGCCGTCGCGCTCACATTCGACCTCTTCCGCGCACTGAGGGATGTGAGCGACGGCCTGCACGAGGCTTCGCTCCCGCCCGAGATCTACTCGCTTCTCGATCGCGTGAGATCTATGGTCTCTGGGAAGGTCGTGCGCGATCCCGATGTCCTATCCGAAGAACCCGCGATTGTGCTCGGATCGGGGCGGGAAAGCATCGAGTATGTGGACGGCCGTTTCGATTTTTCCCGGAGCAACGACTGATGGAACCCCGAGACTTCATCGAGGCCCCATGGGCGCAGGCAAGCCTCCATTCGGTGTACGAACAGAGCTTTCTGCACATGCGCCCCGCGCCAGAGAATGCGACAGGCGAGGTTGTGCTCGCCTCGACCTACCGGCGCGTGGGGCTCGAACCTGCGATCGTGACCGAGGGCAGGGTTCCATCGTTGGGAAGGGACTTCCAGAAACTGCTCGCCAAAGGTAAGCGACCTGCCGGTCGTGAGGCGGTGACAGGGATAGACGCGGATGCTTGGAGCCGCATCGTCTCCGGGACACTCCGGAGCCCGAAGCAAACAAACCAGAGTGCGAAGAGGTTCCTCCAGATAAGCCCCATCGTGCCGGACGCGGCGATGTACTCCCTCTCAGCCCGCCTCTCGGCTAACTCTTGGAATCCCGGAGAACTCGTCGCCGCAGTCGTCCAGTACGGATCCAAGAGCCGCGACAACGCTCAGGTTGTATGGCACGAGCTCTTCAATGCGCTCTCAGTCGACGAGGACGACGATATCTGGGCGAGGTTCCTCGATGCCGAGTTTCGCTCGTGGCGGTCCAAGCCACTCGACGACGCGTGGCAGTCTGCAAGGGGATTGCAAAGCGAATCCCGGTTCGAGGCTTGGCACGAGGCCAGCACACGTGTCCCCGCTGCACAGTTCGTCGAGGACCTTGCGAAGATCCTGACCCTGAAGAAGCTGCTCACGCGGCGGCAGTGGATTAGTATGCTCGAGGCAATGCTCCGCATCGGCACCGCGTCGCACATCCTTTGGGTTTGCAAAGCAAATATGGAGTGTCTCGACCTTGCACGTAGGGTGCTACAGGGCTCCATTCCACCCCCGGACCACGAGTCAGTCAAGACGCATCTATCGACCGGAACTGGGTTCTGGCGTTATGGCCAATACGCCTCAGGGACATTAACCACCAACGCCACCGGATTCGTAAAAGCCCGAGCCGGGCTGAACCTACTGCTCCACCAGCTCGAGTCAGCGTTCGGGGCAGAGGAAATCTCGGGGGCGCTTGCGAACACCCGATCCATCACGGGATTTCTCAAGTGGCTCGGCGAGATCCGCGAGCGTTTCGACATGGACGCGTTCCGGGGTGGCTACCAGCAGGTGATCGAATCAGATCCGCGGCTAGTTGCCGGTAAGAAGGGCATCGCCTCGAATGTGCGGGAGTTTCTGCAGTATGTCCTCGGCCAGCGACAGACTGCGGAGAAGGGACTGGGCAGCTACGACCAAGGCTACTTCATGGCAAAGAGCGGGAGCCACAAGTCGGCGCGGTGGGCGGTCGTGCTCGGCCCAGTGTCGGTCCTCGCGCTGGTGCATGCTTGCACGTCGAAGGCACGCGGTCCACGAACCGTCGATGACTTCTGCCGCCACATCGGGCAGTACGGCATCGAGGTTGAGGCGCAGGACATCCCGGGGTCCGCGCTCGGCCAAACGCTCCGCAACCTCGGGCTTGTGCTCGACAGCCCGGATGCCGAGGGCGGTATGGTTCTGGTCAACCCGTTCGAAGTCGTTGGCGGCGAAGGAGCCGAAGCGTGAATAAGTTCGTAGAGACATTGGCAAGCTACTTAAAAAGCGAGTTAGCCAACGCGGTCGGAGCCGAACTCGGATCCTCCCTCCGGATTATCTTCTCAGGCCCTCCGTCCGAGACGCTGGCCGCAGTTTTTGAACACCTCACAGGCGGCAACCGCCCGATCCAGCTAGAGACACCGCGGGGGATCCTCGCCGTCCCGGTATACCTGCTGGACCGCGGAGCGCAGGATCCCGAGATTGTTCCACAAGCCGCCCGGTGTACGGACAGCTACTTTGTAGGAGCGATTCGCAACAACAGCTCGATTGGTGTTTGCCTCGCGCTTCACGATTGCGTGTCCACGACACTCTCTGTCGACTCGACAGTCACCCGGCTCGGCATCCCGCACGAGCCCCGCGAGCTTGAGCAGTGGATGAACAACCCGCTTGTCCGGGAACTGATCAACGGCGCTCTCGAGAATTTCGTGGGTGCCGGCGGTGTCGAGAAAGCGCGACCGGCCGTGGAGCACGCGCTTGCCGAGGCCTGGGAAATCGACAACCGTCATCGGGACAAGAGGATCAGCTGGCGGGTGCTCGAGCGACTGTTCATGAGCGGCTCTCCATACCTCGAGCCGCACTTGGCCGTCTCTCTGGCACTCGGGCTGCCAAGTTGCGAGGAGTCGGAGCTGGCATCCAAGGATCACCTTGAGACGCTCGTCAGGCTCGCCGACTACCTAGAGTCGCACGGCCTTCGTCCGGGGCTCGATGCCATCGAGGAGGCGTCGGGGACCGAGCTCGGGGAGCATGTGCGGGCATTCCGGCAGCATCTCAATGAACTCGGCCTTCTCGATACCTCCGAGATCGTCGCCGGCCCGCTGCAGGTATACCACCCCTTCAGCACCAGTCCCGGCCGCGTCCCCGAATGGTGGCGAGCTCTCACGGTAGAGAACTGGTCGAGGTTGCTCGACGCGGGCTCCGATCCCACACCCGAGGGCAAGCTCGGGGTCACGCCGGTCGACACGCTGGTCACCGCCAGCCGCGGGATGCCGAACATCTCGAGAGACGCGGTCGCGTTCGAGATCACCGCGCGGGATACCGAGACCGAGGTTGAGATCGTGGTTTCGAGGGCATCGGGCAGCGCGAAACCCCGGGAGATCGGACGATTGAATCTCGCGCCGAACGCGTCGCAGAAGTTCGTTGACGAGGACGTTCCCGAACACGAGCGGTTCGTTAGCTACAGGGTCGAGGCCAATGGATTTAGCGCGGTCAAGACGAAGTACATCGTGCTGGAGAAGTACGGGCCGGGAATCGTGGCCCTGGGGCCGAATTCGCAAAAGTGCCGGCCGTTCTCGATCAATAAGAAAGCCAAGGACGAAAAGGGTCGAACCGTCCCGCGCTACGAGTGCGACCTCGAGCTCACGGGCATGGGATCACATCACCTTGACCTATATGTTGCCGAGAGCGTTGAGCTCCCCCCCAAGATCCGAGGCTTCGAGATTGACGCCGAGCACACCGAACTCGATTTCCAACTCAGCAGTTACGACGAAAACCACGCGGTAAGCCTCATCGAGATCGACGAGGAGTGCTATTTCGACTTCTCGGCTAAGCTCGGCGGGAAAGGAGATGCGCAACCGTTTCGGATCCACGTCACCGCTCTGGATGTCCCACCGACCGGTGCGTCGAGCGAGTTCGATCGGCTTGTGCTCTCGAATCGAGCGGCGGCGCGGAAGGAACAAGCTAACGCCCGCGTCGACCCCGTTTCCTGCAGGGCTGCGAACCTCGAAGAATGGATCGTAGACGAACCGGAACACTCGTATAGGCCGCTAATTCTTGGGCCCGACTACCTCGATAGCTGGTGTAAGCCGGATTGGAAAGCAGACCCGATCATCTCCGCGCGCGAACTGCCAATTGATCCTCGGCCGGAGAGGGAGCCCGGTACCGCCCCCGAAGAGTTCTTGACCGCGCGCCGCCGCTTATTCGACTTCTTTAAGAGCACACATGATGAACGGAGCCCGGTCGCCTCCACGATTAAGTACTGGGAGCACATGCGCGATGAGAACTTCAGAAACGCGCTCTCAGAGCTCCTGTCGGCATACGAGAGCTGGCTGGAATCCGACTTTGACTCCGCTGCCTGGTCAGACACGGTCGCAGTTCACGCAGCTCAGGCAACTGCCGGCGTGCTCGAATCCTCACCCTATGCGGTCCTCCTGTCTCCCTTCCATCCGGTCCGACTCGCCTGGCAATGCCGAGCTCAGGAGATCCTCGAGCATGCGCTCAACAAGGAACGCAAGGGGTGCCCGGCATCGAGCATGCTCAATCCGTCTGCCTTCCCTGATTGCATGTTGCTTCCCTGCAGGACCGCGACGGGCAGCGTGGACAGACGCCCGTTCGTCGCCATCACGTCGTCGTCCGACTACTGGTCGGTCATGTGGTCCACATCGGCGGTCGACCGCCTCGCCGACACGGACCGCCGCAACGAAGTCCTCGGGACCGAACTCGGTATCGAGGTTGACGGTCTCGCCAGTGGCTTTAGCGCCCAGCAGGTGATCCGGTCGCTCGACGAGGTTTCGCGCCTCGTCGCCGGTCGATCTACCCTCAGGGTCGGGATCTCGAGCGATAGCGCGGGTTCTGGAAGTTGCAACGAGGGTATCGACGGGTGGTGCTCGTCTCAACTCGGCAAGGAACAAGACCCCTGGGCAGCTGGCGGTGCGCGATCTCTCCGAGTCACAGATTACAGGGAACCCGCCCTCCAGCCGGAACAATCGTTGATCGCCTCCCTGACCGCGCGAACCGATTCTACGGTCAAGTGGTTCACCGATGACATCGACTCTCCCGGAAACGCGCACGATCTCTCCATCGTGGCGCACCTCGGCACGATGAATCAGGACTTTGGCCGTGAGGGCATCCGGTCCGCGATCGATCCGACAGGTCTGACGCGCTGGCGTGTCCGCAAGCAGCTCGCGAGCCAGAACAAGGACTTCATAGCGGAATCTCGGATCGGCGAGATCCCGTCCGCGGTGGACCGCAAATCACTATCGGGCAAAATGCTCCGCTGCGTGGATATCATCGAGCAAAGGTGCCGGGACTACTTCGATTGCTATGTCTTCGCGCCGAACATGGGCGTGCTCGACAAGATCGTGAATCACTCTTCCTACACCGCGGTATCGTCGTCGAATATTGATGCCGCTTGCTTCTTTGGCCCAACAAGCAAGGCGTACATGTGGGACTACGAGCTTCCCTCGTACTCGCGTCGCGCCGGAGAGAACAGCGGTTACTACCTCCTCGCGAGGGAGTCGGAAGGCATGCAGCGCGCCGTTCGCTCGGTACTTGCCATGCTCGGCGATCCCTTGGGCGTGCCGGATGAGTCGATCTCCTCCATGCTCGATGAAATTTCCAGGCGCGGCATGCCGACGCTGAAACGCCTGACCGCGGGAGGCTCCATGTCTCTCGGGGAGATCGGGATGCTGGTCGCCTTGCGTCTCCTGCAATCCGACTTCGAGCACGCGAACGACAGGCCGGCCCTGCTCCCCGTTAGAGAATCTGGGCAAGCCCTGAGCTTCGTTGTTCCGGCAGACCCCTTCAAGAATCAGTTCGAGGATCTTCGTGTCGCGCTCGAGAAGCGGCAGGGTGAGCGACCCGACCTCCTCGTCCTCAGTCTGGGGTTTCAGGCGGGTGAACCGCACACCCTGCGTATCACCCCGATCGAAGTGAAGGCAAGGAGGGATACCCTTTCCGCCCCCGACCGAAAGGCTGCGTTGGGTCAGGCCCAACTATTTGGCGATTTTCTTGATCGTCTGCGCAAGCAAGCCGCGGAGTCCGAGCTCTGGTCCGTCGCATGGAACTCACTGGTTGCGACATTGCTGGACTACGCATTCCGCGTATACGGCCAACTCGACCACTTCATGCAGCAATCCGAGTGGGCCGTCCAGCACTCCGCAGCTCTGCGGGCCCTTACCAACGGTGGCCTTGCCATCGAGATCGACACTAAGGGTCGCCTCATTGTCATCGATAGCACGAACTCGTCCGCGCCGGCCGACACGGACCGCGATTCATTCAACGAGACGATCGTGCTCTCCCATGCCGATGCCTTCTCGCTCCTGGCCGGGAGCGGTGAAACAGTGCAGGAAGGCGTGCGTGCCCACCTGCTCGACTGGAACCTAAGGCCAAGCGAGATGTCCGTCGACGTCGCCGCTCGTGCCAATGAGGCGGAGCCCAAATCACCCGCAGGCTCGGAATCGTCCAGCGAGCAACGCGATGAAGCCGCCCCAGACGAGGGTCCAGTCGAAACACTGAAGCCTGCTCCCGAGGAAGCGCCGCCCCATTCGCTCGAAGCCGAACCTGAATCTGCAGCCACTCCAACCCCAAGCGAGCATGGTGAAGCCGCTCCCGCGCCTGCCCCGCACGGCGATGATCGAGCATCAGAGGCAACACCCCCGATGAGCGATGACGCAAGGGACAAGATACAAGGGATTCGATTCCCGATCGGGCGGACGATCAAAGGATTCACCGAGGAGGAAGTGCACTTCTTCCCCGGGAACACAGCCCTGAACCAGCTCAATGTCGGCATTGTCGGTGACCTCGGCACCGGCAAGACACAGCTGATCAAGTCTCTGATTTATCAGTTGCAGGCCAATCCCGGCATGAATCGCGGTGTTCGCCCGAACATCCTTATCTTTGATTACAAGAAGGACTACACAAAGCCCGAGTTCGTCAAGGCAACCGGAGCAAAAGTAATCGAGCCATTCGACATTCCGCTCAACCTCTTCGATACTCGAGACAGCCAGCAACAGCGGAACGCTTGGCTGGAGCGATCGAAGTTCTTCTCCGATATTCTCGACAAGATCTATTCCGGTATCGGGCCCTCCCAGCGTGAGAAGATCAAGCAAGCCGTCAAGGCGTCTTATGAATCGGCCTCGGGCTTCGGCGGGAAGTTCCCCACCCTGAATGATGTCTTCGACCAGTACAAGCAGATCGCGGGAGGTACCCTCGACTCGCCCTACTCGATCATGAGCGACCTCGTCGACGGCGAGTATTTCGTCTCCGACGCGTCCAAGGTAGTGCCTTTCTCGGAATTCCTCGACGGCGTCGTGGTGCTCGATCTCGCACAGGTCGGCCATGATGACCGAACCAAGAATACCCTCGTAGTCGTCTTCCTCAATCTCTTCTACGAGCACATGCTCCGGATCGAGAAGAAGCCGTTCATCGGCACGGCCCCCCAGCTAAGGGCGATCGACTCGCTCTTGCTCGTCGACGAGGCCGACAACATCATGCAGTACGAATTCGATGTCCTGATGAAGATCCTGCTGCAGGGGCGCGAGTTCGGGGTCGGGACACTGCTTGCATCACAGTACCTCTCCCACTTCAAGACCAGGCACGAGAACTTCGCCGAGCCACTCCTGACCTGGTTCGTACACAAGGTCCCGAATATCACATCGAGAGACCTCGAATCCATCGGTCTTTCCGACATCGGTAGCGACACGATCGGGGCAATCAAGAGCCTAGAACCCCATCAATGCCTCGTGAAGACACTTGGCGTGGACGGAAAACTGATACGCGGAACCCCGTTCTTCGAGATCGATCCGGCTTGTCAGAGGAGTGCCGAGTGATCAAGCTGCGTACCTCGCCCGCGGTCCTGCTTGCATCAAAACCCCATTGAAAAGGGGGGGCGTGCCGTAAGCCCGAAGACCAGAGCGGGTATCGAGACCGATCTCGCCTCCACGCGTCAGCAAGTACCAAGGCCGCCTGCTCGCGTGGTACGACTCACACGGGCGTGCTTTCCCTTGGCGACGCCCTTCCGCCTCGACCTATCGCAAGATCGTCGCCGAGGTACTGCTCCAGCGCACCCGCGCTGAAACGGCCAGCGCGTTCTTCCCGCGTTTGCCATCCGCTTCCCCTCATGTATGCGCCTTTCTCGGGCGACCGAGGAAGACCTGCGGGTATTCCTGCAACCGCTAGGCCTCTCGCGGCGGCGGGCCGCCACCCATCAGAAACTTGCGTTGGAGTTGAACCGCAGGCGGGGTCGCTTCCCGCGAACACGTGACGAACTCGAGAACCTGCCCGTCGTCGGGCAGTATGTTGCCAACGCTGTGTTGGTGCAGGTGCACGACGAACCCGCTCCGCTGCTCTACGGCGGTTTGGCTCGGGTACTCGACGCTATATCGGTCTCCTCTGGCTCGTGGATATCCGCCACGATCCCTGCCTTCAGGCCCATTCGCACCGTGTCGTGGATCACGAGCGGCGCGTCGAGATGAGTTGGGCCCTCTTAGATCTCGATGCGATGATCTGCAAGCCGCGTAAGCCCCGGTGTGACTCGTGCCAGGACCGGAGGGGCTGCTGCTGGGCGGCAAAACAAGGGTCGTGATTAGCCCAGACTCTTAAGCAGACCCCCGAGCGCGACCCCCCATGCCTCCGCCACCAGCGGCGGCACCGCGTTGCCAACCTGAGTGTAGCGAGGGCACTCGACCTTTCGCCGATGCCCGCCGGTTGTGTACTTTCCGTGGAACTCGAACCAATCGGGAAATGACTGCAGACGGGCACACTCGCGCACCGTCAAGATTCTCGGTTCCGAGTAGTGCAGCAGGTCATCTGGTAGGGTCGTCACGGTTCGTGCGGGTTCATTTTCATCAAGCGGTACGATGCGGAGTTTCCGGAGGCCGAGCCGCTCTCGCGTCTCTGGGTCCAGCGTCTTCCCCCGACGGCAGGTGTCCAGAATCAGCTGGAAACGTTCCCGAATGTCGTCCTTATGCCGTGGCAAACGGCGGCTGCTCGGGGGCTGCCCGTTGAGATCTGCCCGCATGAGTTGTAGGAAGGAGTTCAAATGCCTCGGGCTGCTGTACTTCGCTTCAAGGAAAACCGCCCGCGTGCCGCAGGTCGCATCTGGCCTGTAGCGAACGAGCGGGCGAGACTTGATCTCGAGATCACCGATCGCCCGCTTAGCCGAAATCGGTTTCTGCCGGAGTCCCTTGGCCTCCAGAAACTCGTCCCGCACGTCCTCGATTAGTCTCGCGGCCCAGTCCTCGCCTTGTTCGAACGCGAGGTCCCGACGCACGCCGATTGCGAAGTAACGGTCCCGTACTTGGGGTACGCCGAACCGAGAGGCTCGGATCAGGCAGTCGTCGAAAATATACGTCGGTTCGAGTAACTCGCGTAGCTTTTCTGCATACGACCTCTTACCACTCTTCTTGACCACCCGTGCCGAGCTGCCGTGCGCAACTCTAAAGCCGGGTACGTTCTCGAGAAGTAGCAACTTTGGCTGAACTATGTTCACTAGGTCCACATACCGCCGGAACATCTGGTTCCGTGGATCGCGGGAGTTCCTTTGGCCAGAGAACGAGAATCCTTGGCAAGGCGGCCCGCCGCAGACCAGATCGATCTTGCCGCGGAGATGCCTCAGATCTGCCTCATGCTCCGTTAGCAACCTCTTGATATCCCAAGGCATCTTCGCAAGCCAAGAAGGCCAATCCAGCGAGTAGCGTGGTCCATCGATGAAGTTTGCCGAGTAGGTAGCGAACGCATCTGCCTGAACTTCGATGCCAAAATGCCCTTTCCAACCAGCATCAAGTAGCCCAAGGGTGAGGCCGCCACATCCAGCGAAGAGATCTACAAAGGTTCCAGGCGTGGGCGTAAGATTGGAGTGGCGAAGGTTCATAAACTGTACATTCCGATGTGTGAAACCGTCGTCTCGAGCCAAGTCGACCGCATCGTATGATACGCAGACGCTGAGCGGAATGGACTCCGGTTCGGGATTTCGTTGTGCCCTAGTTCGGCTGTCGCTAGTTCTAGAGAATCCCGAATCGCATTGCCAACGATGATCTGGCTTGTACAACCTGCGTCGTCCGGGGCGGCCACGGCTCGATGGCATACGCACTGAGAGCAAAGTCGCGCTGTGTGCAACCTCGGGCAGCGTAGACGACACTGTCTTGAAGACTCGGATACTGATTCTGTAAATACTGTTCGAGCATCAGCCACGGGTGTAATGCTTGGTTATGAATCAGTACAGTCGCCGAGCCCTCGTGCAGGGCCGATCACTGAGGGCGTCGTATTCCACCATAACCATCCGCGGCGATTAGTCGAGCTGTGTTCGCAGGTTTGCGTCACATCGGTCCGTGTCTAGGGCGATCCAAGTTGACGCATGATAAGAAGCACTCGCAACATTGCCAGCGTATCCAGCTTGCAGTAGTCCAACAGAGCACCCCTGACAGCTCGGATCTCCTCTTCAGTTACCTTACCTGACGCGAGCTTGGCGAAGGCCGCCACGGCTGACCCGCCGTCGCCGATATCGAGATCGTGGTAGCTCAGGTCAGGCGCGAGCACGGGGAGGACTACCTTAATGCTCGATCGGCCACCGAAGTCCGGATGGACCAGCCCCTTCCGCACGACAGGTTCGAGGTCGAACAACTTCGCTTCCAGATCGGCAAGATCCGATGCGAAGGCGGGTAGGAGTTTGGCGAGCCCTCGGATCATCGTCTTTTCGAACGAGCTGTAAACCACGATGGTCCGGCAACCGGCAGTATGGCGGATCAACTCAGTCGCGAGTTCATCGCGGCAGTCCCGGGCATGGTCAGCCAAGTACGCCCGGTGCGCCAGTTCGCTTCCGGGCGCGGTTTCGAGATGGAGCGAGTACTGGGTCAAGAGTTGCTCATGCGGCGCAACATCGGGATAGAGCGGAACCGCCATCTTGAGCGTCTCGAAGTCGAGGTACCCGATCGGCCATTCGAGCGAGTTCAATGCCGAGCGAATCTCGGCGGCATCGATCTGCGGCGACTTGGTCCGGATCGCGGTCGCGGCTTTTTGTTGTGCGTCGTTCAGCTCGAAGTCCGACGGGATCGCGGAGATCCGTGTCACGCCCATCGCGGTCAGCTCGGTGAACTTGTTCTCTCTCAGTCCGGGGAGCTGGAAGATCGGGTCGGAGATCCCGACGCCCACGCACCAATCCACGAAGAACTCGCAGTTCCTGCATTCCCAGCACCAATGCGGGCTCGGCTTGCTGCGTCGAAGGAGCAGTGGGGCGATCTGATCCCACAGACGGTTGAACTCGTCGGCGATCGGGGTCACCTCAGCCGTGTGGTCGGTGACGACGAACAGATCCGGATCCGGCATGCCGAGCCGCCAGTCGCGGTTCATCAACACCAGCTCGCAGCCCTTGACGGGCAAGCCAGCATGCCGGGCCACCATCACGGTGTACGCAAGATCCTCAAGGTGTTCTTCTTTCGGGCCATCCTCATTGAACAGACTCGATTTGATCTCACCGATGACCCAGCCGCCCTTGACGCGACGAATCCAGTCTGCCCGGGCGGTGTACCCGTCAACCGTGAACGCGGCCTCGAAGATGATCTCCACAGCATGGTCGAGGATCAGTTGCTCGGTCTTCCCGATCGAGCCCGCGAACACGCCGCTGGGGTGCAGGCACCGAGCACGCCGGTGGACATCCTGCCCCTCCTGCATGCGGAGCAGATCGGCCGGTGTCGGCGCGCCATCTGACTCTCGCATGCCATACCACGCTCTGGTCTTGCAACCGAGTGCGGTGAGGAAGTCGTGCTTTGTTACGGTTCTTGTTGCCATCGATAATCAATGGTAGGTAAACCTCTGCGTGTCGTATCCTCAGCCGGAAGCCCAGTATAACTGAGCAGATCTCCTACCCATGACGCAAGGAGTAAGGCGGAGTTTCCGAATGCTCACCGATATTCATGAATGTCCGCCGAAGATGAGTGGGGATGTATGTTGCACAAAATCTTCACAATAATGACGTATTTGAGGGTCTTGCTTGTCTGATGGCACCGCATGATATCGAGGAATGCTCGGCATCTCGCGCCAGGGTGAGGGAGAGCAAAAGGCAGCTGGGTGAGGTCACGACGCAATAGGGACCACTCCTGAGGCTCTGAGGGCGCGCGGGTCCTTCCAGTGGGGGGGCGTGATATGGACTGGCGGGAAAGGAGTTGGCCCCATTGGTTGAGTTTATTTCCCTGAAAATATTTTCGTCGGCTAGTTTCAGTCACTAGAATTTTGTATGGGCTTGTGCAGGCTGATCCCCTGCGCAACAACGCGGACGGCAGGCACCTTCACTCCAACCCTGAAGGTGCCGCCGCCCGGCCCGTGAAGGGTTGGAATGGATGTCGGAAGATTCCGGTTATGCATGCGCAGACAGACTGCATGAGCTCAGTTTGAGCATCTCCACAAAGCTCGATTGGGCTGTTGGCTTTATACTGTGCTCAATCGAGCGTCTAAATGACTCGGATCTACCTGCTGATGAAATGCTTTCTGCAGTAGAAGAAGGCATGGATTCGGTCATCATTGAGCTCGAAAACGCGTTTGCGGCTGTACTTGAGTTCGATCGGCTCGTAGAGCACGATGATTCGTTCCGCGAACTGTCCGAATGCTTAGGTGAAAATACGATCGAGCTCGTGATTGAGGTGTACACGGGGACTGCGTTGCGAGCACATCGCATGTATTGCTCAGATCAGTCTGCCGGTTATCCCCTCACAAACGCCAACGGGTATGAGCACTTCTGGCGTCATAAAACGATTCCGCTCGCTCGTCTGATTCGAAGTGCCCTGATCAAAGGCTGTTCGCCAAATGAGATCGAGTCAGAGCTTTCAGATCTTAGACGCTGCAAAGATGAGCTCGAGTTTGAACACAAGCGATTCGCACTCATTGCTCAGAGCATATTTGATAGCTATGCCCTGATGGCTCCCTCTGAAGACGAATCTGACAGTAATCAAGTTGAATCGATGAATGAGCAACTTCGTCCTGCCCGCTGGTTTTGTAAAGCCACAAAAGATGGGCTTAATCCTGATCGTTTACGAATGGCCACGAAGGGCAAATCACCCCGCTTAGTTGCTAAGAAATCAGGGCACTTGAATACCTACCTGGTCAAACAAGTATGTCAGATTTGGCCTGAGTACGAGCCCATGATCTCGGAAGCACTTGCCCGAGATAAGAGCTGATGGGCGAAAAACGGCGAAGCCGGACGAAAAACGGCGAAAGCCTGAGAGAGATCTCCTTGTGCCGGTGTCAGGTTTTGACATGATCCGGGCATGACAAACACAGAAACCGAATATCAATCCATCGGGAAGGCATCACAACTTCTGGGTGTGCCGAAAGCTTGGCTCAAGCGAGAAGCGGACGCAGGGCGGTTGCCCTGTCTGCGTGTCGGACGGCGGCGGTTGTTCGCGCCTGAAGCAGTGCGTGCAGAGCTTGAGCGTAGGGCCCGAGGTGAATCCCAACACCCACAAAATGAGCAGGAGGCCCAAGCATGAGCAAGGCGGCTCAATCCACTCGGACTGACGGTATCACTACGCCCACGCTTGCTCTGAGACCCAAGGAGGCGGCAAAAGCACTAGGTATCGGGGAACGGAAACTCTGGGCATTGACCAATGCAGGAATACTACCACACGCTCGTATCGGTCGTGCAGTGGTATACCCGGTGCGTGATCTGCAAGAGTGGCTGAGCGAGCAAGCCGGGAAGGGGGCTTGCTAATGAGCCAAACACCATACCTCATTGAGGGTGACAGAGCGGCCCCGCAGTCAGACACAGTCGACGCTCCATACACGCGATCTGCGTGCTCAGTGATCGTATGGGTGATGAGTACTGCGAGCCGAGTGAGGTGAACCCATGGCAACCCAAAAGTCCCCAGGCCCAATCGACTGGATGAAAGCCGTAGCCCGAAGCGAGCTGAAGAAACGTGAGAAAGCAGCATTGAATGCAATGATCCCTTATATCGAATGGGGCGAACAGGAAGCTAGTTGCTACCCATCGATGAAGATACTCGTACAGGCGAGCGGATACTCGGAGCGGGCTCTCCAGGATGCGATGAGAGAGCTAGAGGCGCAAGGGATAGTGCGAGTATCAGAAGGCCCACCCGGCTGGAAGACCTACACACGCACACTCGTATTCTCCGCACTGAAAGCTCGTACCACCGCAGTGGCTGCGGGGGGTGAGCAGTCGCTCCCCCGCAAAGATAGCGGGGGGGGCGACGCGGCAACCCGTAAAAGCTGCGGTACCCCTCCGCAGCCACTAACCCGCCCCTCCGCAGCCGCTGCGCTCCACCCCCGCAGCCACAGCGCCCAATCTTTCCATAGACCATCCATTGAACCTGTCAATGAACATGAGGATATCGCACAAGCGACTGATGGCTTGGATGAGCAGCTACCGGAAGCCACCCGCAAGCGACAGGCATATCAGTCGATGAAGGAAAAGGGCGTGAAGTTTAAGAACCTTGAGCGGCTAGCAGAGTCCCCTCAGATTACGCCCGAGCTGGTTGGGAAGGAATGGACGCGGATCAGGGGCGGCTGTGGTATCCGCGATGCTACAGCGGTTCTTGTGAGTGTGTTAGCAGACCATGCTGGTATAGAGCTGGCATCACAGTCAAGATTGTCGTATCCAAGTGATTCAAAGTTCATCGGGCATATCGAAAAGCTACGCAGAAATACACAACAGAAACAGGCAGAGTCTGAGCTTCATGACTTGCACTGAATCGCACAGTACAGCATAATTTGGTAACTCAGGGTTGGACCGGGTTTGGAGAGTAACGATGGCGAAGCGACAGCGGCACAAGGGCACCGGCTCGATCTACAAACGCAGCGAGCGAGGGGCATGGGTGATTTCGTGGTACAACCACGAAGGCCGACGAGTCGAATGCAGTACACGCACGACAGATCGAGCAACAGCAGAGCGTATTCTGCGTGAGCGGCTGTCTGAGGCCGCTCTGCGACGCGATGGCGTGATCGACCCGAGTCAGGATCGCTACTCAATCGAAGCAAAGAAGTCGCTCAACGAGCATGTGAGCGATTACATCCAGCACTGTAGACGAACCGGGCAGGCATCCAGGCACGTGGATCAGAAAGCTTCTCACCTCGAGCGTCTGATATCAGTATCGGGCGCGAAAAGGCTCATTGATCTCACACCTGATGCTCTCGAGAAGCACATGGCGCTCATGCGAGACGACGGGCTCTCCGCTCGATCGGTGAACTTCGCCAGGCAGATCGCCGTCGCGTTCGTGCAGTGGTGCGTGAAGACCTCAAAGATACCCTCGAACCCCCTACGCGTAGTTCCGAAGCTCGATGAGACCTCAGACCGCCGGCGGGTGCGAAGGGCGCTCACGGATGAGGAGCTGGGAAGACTGCTCGAGGTTGCTCGTGAGCGAGGTCGGGAGGCGTGGTATCTCGCAGCTGCGCTCGCGGGGCTCCGGCGTGGTGACTTGGTGCGGCTCACCTGGTCGGACATCGATTTCGAACAGGGTGTCATCACGATCCGCGGCGGGAAGGCCAAGCGTGTTGACCAGGTGCCAATGCACCCGCAGCTCGAGGAGGCCCTCAGAGATCGATTGAGGGAGGCTCGGGCGTTGCCCAGAGCAAAGGTGTTCAGTAGTGCCGTGACCTCGCGTACGCAGCTCTTAGACTTCCTCAGAGCCGGGCTAGCTCGTGAAGAGGTCGTGACCGATGAGCAGGGCAAGCCGATCATGGTGGAGCAGGGCAAACGCCAACGTCCCAAGACGCGGATTGTGACCGAAGATGAGGATGGGCGTGTTATCGATCTGCATGCTCTCAGAACCACGCTGGGAACTCAGCTCGCGAGAGCTGGTGTCGCTCCTCAGATCGCCCAGAAGATAATGCGGCACGGAGACTATCGCACCACGCTCAAGCACTACACCGTGCTCGGGCTCAGCGATACGTCCAAAGCAGTGGGTGAGATCCCATCGATCAGATCGCCTGGATCAGAGTCACAACAGGCAACAGGTACGGCTGATGAGCGCCCGCACTCCCCACAGCAGTTGGGGCGCGAAACAGGGCAGTTTGGTGCAAAGTCATGCGCTGAGCGAAGTGCTACTGAGAGTCAGTCCGCGCAACACAAAACCCGCTCCAGTGCAGCACTTAGCGGCTCTGAGCGGGCTCTTGCGAAAAAGCGGGTGATCGGGATCGAACCGACGACATTCAGCTTGGGAAGCTGACGTTCTACCACTGAACTACACCCGCGTTGAAGGTGACCATTCGGGCTGGTCGTGGTATTTTAACCGCATCAGCGCACAAGGCCAGAAAGATATGCCGGGAATCTGTCGGGGGGAATGAGACTCATGCGGGTGGGTTGATGTGGGCGATGGCGTCAAGAGGCACCCAGCAGGCAGAGCCGTCGATCAGGGAGAGTCGTGCCCAATCGTCTCGTACCTCTCGGAGGGTACCCTCGACGCCGGCGCTCAGGGGCTCGGCGTACACGGGGGTGTAGATGGCGTCGTCAGGCCCGCTCATGGCATCGATTTCATACAGAACAACAACCCCCGGCCTGCCCTGATCGAGACTCCACTCGTATCCGAGTGCGGCGAACGGGAGACACGCGGCCACAAGGCACGCGATCGCGATCGGGCGCAGCGAGGGGAGATTTCGCGCGTAGATCCTGAGGATGAGGATCGCCCATCCCAGTGTGAAGAGTGAGATAGCGGCTCCCCAGAGGATCGATCTTGGTACAAGACCGCGCCAGCTGATCAGTGCCGCGCGGATGCGGTTCGGGACATCTGGCTCGACCTGGATCTGGATCTGATCGCGAACATAGCTTAGGGAATCCTGGATACGCGGGTCGCGCGGGTTGATCTGCTCACCGCGCCTGAACGCGATCATCGCGTGGCCGTACTCGCCAATCAGCGTATACGCGTTTCCCAGGGCGTGGTACGCGCCGGCAGATTCGATCCCTTGCTCCTCGATCACATTCGCGAGTTCGGAAGCTGCTTCGGCGATCATGGCCTCGGCATCCTGATCTTGGGCTTCGAGCAGCTCGATACCCGTATTCAGCTTGTCCAATGCCTCTGGTAGTGTTGTCGAGTCGCTTTGGGTGCTGGCGGCGCAGCAGGAGGCTGATAGCAACACCACGATGAGCCGCAACAAGAACATGTGATTCATCGATGGCCTCCTCGGGCCGCACGCAGGCACTGCTCGTGCATCGAACGCAGTAGGCTCAGGCACGCAGCGGGATCAGCATCCGGGGCGTGCCCCGGGCGTTCCGCTTCGATGAGACGGGCGTGGAGTGCTTGCCGTGTAGATTCGTCCACGGGCAGCAGTGACACGTCAGAGGCCACGATGGCGTCTTGATTAATGTCAAGTATGTGTGCGAGATAGCACTGCAATGCGTCTACTCCACGGTGTCTTCTCGCTGATGAGAATGCGCGGCGGATCTTGAGCAGTTCAAGGTTCCGCTTGCGGCGATAGGCGGCGATGAGTAGCGCTGCGAGGTAGAGCGATGGCGGGGTGGCAATCGTTGCGATCCACGCAGGCCTCTGCAGCGTTTGGGCCAAGTCAAAGCCATCCGCATGCGCCAGTTCGTCGGCGGTCCCGTGCGCCCAGAGTCCGGGTGCCGCGGGCGTCAGTTCGATCTTCTCAACGCTGCGGCGTTCGGTGTTCTGAGGCGACTGAGCGCCGCTGCTTACGATCGCGTCCGCCAGGGTGACCTCACGGACCGCTTGCACCGATAGTGGGATCGGTTCGGTCTGATAGACGCGATACTCACCGAGTATCGGGTCGAACGATGCCAGGCCGATCGCGGGGATCTCATCCACGCGGTCACTCAGTGCCCTGATGGTGGTGGTGTATTCTCTCACGCCTTCCCTGCGCGGGAGTGATTCACGCCATCCTTCAGAATCGATTTTGAAGTATTCTGCGAAGGAGGGATTCTCTTCAAGGTTGGGGGCGTCCTGGACACCTGTCATCGGCTCCTGGCCCCGGATGCGGAGTGTCAGCCCGATCGGGTCGCCCACATTGACGCGCGTGTTGGATGCCCTTGATTCAAGCTCGAACTCACCGATCGCGCCGTTGTACTGATCAGGGCGTCTGTCTGAGGGGACGGGGATGACCTCGATCGTGGTCGTGTCCGATTCGGCGTATGCTCGGTAGCGGGATCCCGTGCCGGACTGCCTGGTGAAAATCGTCCGGAGCGGCCCCAGCTCATACGTGCCGAGTTCGGTGGGTGAGATCGTGAACCGAAACGTGAACTTTGAAATCTGCCGCCCATCACGCGTCTCCGACGTGACGTAACCAATGATGGGGCGGCCGCTGAGTGGGAACTCGATCTGGTGGAAGTTGGCCGGTGCGGGGAGGGCGCGGATCTGAAACGATTCCGGCACAGAGGAGGAGGAGAAGTTGAACTCTGAGGTGTTGTCCCCGATCCACCACACGCACTCGACCTCGATTGTTTCATTCAGAAAGAGATGGGTGCGATCGATACTCACAATGAGCTCATCGTCCTGGGATTCCGAGGGGAGCAGGGAACGGAAGCTCGTCGCGTTCCCGGTATAGGCCTTCCCGTTCTCCTTTACACTGGGCGAGGGAATCGCGACCTCGCCCTCGGTCACAGCCGTGAGCGTGTATTGGAATATGTAGCTGCGCTGGGTGACAGAACGTCTGCGGCCGTTCTCATACTGCATCGACGTGAACGACTGTGAGCTTCGCCCGTGGAAGATTGCCTTCACCCCCTCCGGGAACTCGATGACGGGCGGCTCAGGGTTGATGGCGTTGTACACCGCGACGGAGTACGACACCTCGTCGCCCACGTACACGCTGCTGCGTGTGAGCTCCGCCACAACCCGGATGTCATCGCTGTCAGACGAAACCTGCGCGGAGCACATAGTGGATGCACACGCGAGTACGAGCACGTAGAGTGATTTTCGGAGTATGAACAGCATCGGCGTCATGGTCTACCAATCCCTTTCCACCGGAACAGGGCGGCCTGTTCGTCTATATACTTTGCGCGCCTCACGTTCCCGGCGCTCCTTTTCCAGGAGCTGTTGTGCGATCTCGCTGATCTGGTCACCTTCCTCATTCTCTGCCTCGCCCTGCTGCTGGCCTTCCTGCTGATCGCCAGATTGTGGCTGTTGCTCACGTTCGCCAGATCCTTGCCCCTCGCTGCCCGCCATATCACGGAGTTGTTCGGCGGCATTCCGAAGCGCCTCGGCGGCTTCCTGTTGATCTCGAGCGGCCTGTTCTGTATCGCCCCGCTCGAGCGCGTCTTTCGCGCGTTCCTGAGCATCGCGAGCCTTCTGGAGCTCGTCCTGAATATCCTGCATCTGCTCGCTCTGATCCTCGCTGTTTTTCTCCAGCCCTTCCTGCTCGCGCTGCGTCTGATTATTGAGCTCTTCCTGATCTTCCTGCTGCTCACGCTGCCCTTCGGGCTCTTGCGAACTGTTTGACTGGTTCTCGTCGGCTTCCTGCTGCTGCTGATCCGCAAGCTCATCGAGTCGATCTGCGGACTCCTGTTGCTGCTGCTGGCGTTCCTGCTGGGCTTGCCGCTGCTGCTCGATAAGGTCTTTCAGTGCGTTGATCTGATCACGCAGCGCCCGGATCTCCCGCCGTACACGCTCGAGGTTCTCAATCGCGGGCCTGTACGTCCGGTCCACGTCGTGCGCGGACCGGAATGCACCTGCCGACTCGATGAGGGTGCTGAGCTTGCGTTGCATGAGTTCCAGCTTTGCATCCAGATCTTGCGGCGAGGCGATGGCAGGTGACTGCTGCGTGTGCGTTGATGCGATCAGATAGCGGGCGTGCCCGATCGAATCGCGTGCCCGTGCACGCAGGGCCGGGTCCGTGCCCTCCGAATCTGCACGCCTGAGCCACTCGATCGCATCGGTGAGCGATGCGGAGTTTTCCGGAGCGTGCTTCATGAACGCGACACCCAGGTTGTACGCGGCCGCGGACTGGTACGCGTTGTCATCGCAGCGTGCCACGATCTCGGCGAGCATCTCTTGCCTGTCATCGAACGGCGTGGCATGACCCATGGCTTGCTTGAGCCGCACTCGAGCGATGCTCGCTGGCATCCGTTCAGATTCCTCGGCGGTCACTTGCGGCTCAGTCTGCTCTGGCGGGGTTGTCGAGACGGATCCATCCGCTGAGGAGAGCGCGAGTACGGTGCTCAGGACGATTGAGTGCATCATGCCGGAGACCTCCGTGTGCGTGCTGGAATAACGAGCAGTTCAGTCACGATGAGTACGAGCCCCATCCCGAGGAAGATCGGGAATCGCTCTGTGTACCTCATCGACGTAGCCGTGTCCATCTTGCGCTGGCCTGCGCTCCCGATCAGGTCTGTGTAAATCTGGGCGAGGTCCATCGTCCCTGTTCCGACCTCCAGATAGACGCCTCCGGGGGTTGAGCGGGCGATGTCTCGCAGCGTCTGCGATTCCAGACGGGATCGAACAGCGTTGGAGCGTGGGTTGTCACGATCAGCAGCAATCATCGCGCCTTTGTCGGATCCGATCCCGATCGTGATGATGCGCACGCCGCGTTCGCTGGCATGGCGAGCTGCCTCAATGGGAAGGCTCTCCTGGTCCTCTCCGTCTGAGATGAGGATCAGGTCGCGGAACCCCGCGTTGAACTCATCGCCGGATTCTGGGAAGACCAGCTCGGTCGTCCTACGTATCGCATCGCCGATGTTGGTGCCGCCTACGAGGACGCTGCTGGGACTCAGCTCCTCGAGCGCAAGGCGGAAGAACATCCGGTCCGAGGTGAGCGGACAGACGACGGACGATGAGCCGGCATACGCGACCAGCCCGACCCGGTCCCCCCCGAGCTGATCGACCAGGTCGTTGATCCAGAGCTTCGAGCGTTCCAGCCTGTTCGGGGCGACATCGTTGGCCAGCATCGAGCGGGACACATCGACGAGGAACACCACGTCGCGGCCCTGCGTCTCGACCTCGATCTCCTCGGGATCGGACTGCGGTCGAGCAACCGCGATGATCACGCAGGCAAGTCCGAACGTCACAGCGCCCGCTCGGAACCAGGTGTTCCATACACGTGCGCGTCCCAGATTGGATTCGATCATCTCCCGATCGCCCAGCTGACGCTCCAGGCGGAAAGATCGGTAGACCATGAAGATCATCCCGAACGCGAGCGGCGCCAGCCCCCAGAGCGTAAGCAGCCATTGCGGATTCGCGAACCGCCACTCACCCCGTGCGATCGATTCGAGGAGTTCGTTCACGATGTGCCTCCCCGTACCGCAAACTCACGAACAAAGATGCCGGACGCCAGCAGCGAGAGCCCCGCGATGGCGTAGGGCACGTAGAGCTCCTCGAAGCTGGTGGACTGACTGATCTCGATGGTGGATCGCTCGAGCTCGTCGATCTCTGCGTACACGCGTTCCAGGTCGCTGATGCGTTCGACGCCCCAGTAGCGCCCGCCCGTGTGTTCCGCGACCTGCGTCATGCGTCGGTCGTTCACGGGCTGGGTCGCGACGAAGAACCCGCCGTTGCTCGTGCCGCCCCGGATGCCCACGATGTAGACCTTGATGCCCCATTCCTTCGCCAGCACCGCGGCCTGCTGCGGTGAGTACTGGCCGGCACGGTTTTCGCCGTCCGTCAGCAGCACGATGGCCTTGCTTTTGAGCGAAAAATCCGGATCCTCGGACTCGGCCTTCATGGCATCCTCATATGCCTTGAGTCGGCCAGCGGCGAGCATGAGCGCGTCGCCAATCGCGGTGGAACGCTCCCGTTCAACGCGTGGCAGTTCGATCGAGCGGATGGACTCGATTAGCGCCTCGTGCGACTGGGTGAGCGGCATGAGGGTGTCAGCGAACGAGCCGAACACGATAAGCCCGAGCAGATCCCCTTCGCGTCCCTTGAGCTTGGTGCCGTCACCCTGAACGAAGCGCTCCACGACTCTCTTCACTGCTTCGAGCCGGTTCGTGCGCTCACCGTCAAATATGACCGGCTCGTCCATCGAACCCGATCGGTCAACGACGAGTTCGAGCGCGATGGTGTCGCGCGTGGCCTTCGTGTCGCCGACGATCTCCTGCGGGCGGGCCAGCGCGACGAGCAGGGCGATCAGCCCGAGCCCGATGAACGCGTTGGGCACCCAGAGCATGAGCGTGCGGAACGAGCCACCGGTCGCCGAGAGACGAGTGGGGACGCTCATCATCATGCCTTTCCGCCGGTGCCACAACACGATGCGCACGATCCAGATGAGCGGAACGAACGAGGTGAGGACGAGCACCCAGGGGTATGCGAGCTGCCAGTTCATGCGGGCACACCCCCTTCGATGCTGGGCGCATCATGGCCGAGCAGCTCCAGCGCGTGAGCAGCAAGGCGTTGGGGGGATGAATGGGCGCGGATGTTGGGCGTAGCGCTGAACCGAGCCTGGTTGCAGAGCCGGATCATCTCGGCAAACTCGCTGGTGCTGCGGAGCCTCGGATCGATGCGATCGAGCACGCGAGCGAGACGCTCGTAACCCTCTCGTGGATCGGCATCGCTGCGCTGGCAGATCGCATTCAGCTCATGAAATACAGTGCGATTCAGGTTGCGGGGTGTGCCGGTACGCAGCATGTACAAGATGCCGCCCGAGATGATGACGAGGACGAGGGCCACGCCGCCCCAAACCATCCGGGACTCGCTTGCGTTCGGGTCCGGTGGGATGCTCGCGTCGGCGATGGCATTCAGCTCGCCCTCGTCCCCGTCCGGGAGCACGCCAAGGATATCGATGCGAAGCGGATCAGCTGCGAGCAGGCGCGGCTCGGGCTGATCTTCGGATTCGTATCGGATCACAGCAGGGGGGATCTCGTAGGTGCCGGGCAGGAAGGGCTCGATGTGTGTGCGGCGCTGCAGAAGGTAACGCCCCTCGTCGAGGCGGACGGGCTCTGCGATCGTGCCGATCACGGTCCACTCGGTGGTGTCCCACTCACGCGGCTCGAACACGGGCTGCTCGCCCGAGACCCAGGCACAGGTGTCAGTGACCCAGAGCCGCTCGGCGATGCCGATCTCACTCGCGCGGATTTCAGTGCTGAGCAAAATACCGTGGGCCGAGTCCTCAGCGGATGTGCGGACCGTCTGCGTCTCGGTGCTCTGCGGCTTGGCACACCCGTGCATAGCGTACGTGACCCAGAGCGTAGCCAGGATGACGAGCAGCGTTCTCATCGGCGTCGCATCTCCCGTTGCTGGAAGTAGCGGTAGAGCGGTTCGACAAAGCTCTCGGCCGTGGAGACCTCGACGCGGTCCACGCGAGCTCGTCGCATCGCGTCCTCGATGGACGCCTGCTCGCGCATGGCCTGCTTGTGGTAGCGATCGCGGACGCGCCGTGAGCCGGTGTCGACGCTGTACCGGCGACCGGATACAGGGTCGTGCATGCGGATAAGCCCGGCGCGGGGGAGCTGGAACTCGAGCGGGTCGGTGAGCTGGAGGGCAACGAGCTCGTGCTTTCGCGCGAGCATGCGCATGGGCTTGGCCCAGTCGGGCTCGGTCCGGTTGCTCAGACCGGAGAGAAAGTCGGAGAGCACAAAGATGACGGCTCGGCGTTTGTGGGTGCGTCCGAGCTCGCTCAGCGCATCACGCAGCACGAAGGGCGACATGCCGGGCTGTGAGTCGATCAACTCGCGCATGACACGCCGGGCGTGCTTCTTGCCCTTGGAGGGACGAAGGTGGAAGGATTCCTGCTCAAGGTGGTCTGATCCAAAGATCTGCAAGCCAACACGGTCGTTGTTACGGCCAGCGGCGAGTGTGAGCACGGCACTGATCTCGCAGGCGAGTTGGTGCTTTGACCGGCGGACGCTGCCAAAGGCGGTGGAGATGGAGCAGTCGACGCAGAGAATGACCGTGAGCTGGCGTTCCTCGGTGAACCGTTTGATGTGCGGGTGCCCGGTGCGTGCGGTGACGTTCCAGTCGATGGTGCGGACCTCGTCGCCGGGCATGTACTCGCGGACCTCGGCAAACTCGATGCCCTGCCCCTTGAACGCGGAGTGATACTGGCCGCCGAACAGGTCGTCGACACGCCGACGCGCCCGGATCTCCAGGCGTTTCACTTCTCGCATGAGTTCTTCGGTGAGCACGCTCCGCGGGCCTCCGTATCGGTTTCGTGTCAGGTCAATGAGTCGGGGTGTGGTGTCAGGGCGTGGGGATCCTTGCAAAGAGCTCGCGGACGATGTCCTCGCTGGTGATGCCCTCGGCCTCTGCCTCGTAGCTGACGAGCACGCGGTGGCGAAGCACGTCCATCCCAACGGTCTTGACGTCCGACGGGGTGACATAAGCACGCCCCTCGAGGAAGGCGTTGGCCCTGGCCGCCCGGGCAAGAGCAAGCGAGGCGCGGGGCGAGGCACCGAACTCGATGAGCCGCGGCAGATCCATGGTCCAGCTGGCGCGGACGGAGGCCGGATCGCGTGTCGCGTGCACGAGCGAGACGATGTAATCCTTGATCTTTTCGTCGATGTAGACCTTGTTTACGGTGTCGCGTGCCTTGGCGATGTGCTCAAGCGAGACGACGGGGGCGATGCCCTCATGCTCGGCGGTGGACATCATCCGGTCCACAATGAGTCGTTCCTCCTCGCGAGTGGGGTAGCCGACGTGCAGCTTGAGCATGAAACGGTCGACCTGAGCCTCCGGGAGCGGGTAGGTGCCTTCCTGCTCGATGGGGTTCTGGGTGGCAAGGACAAGGAAAGGGTCGCCGACGCTGTAGGTGGTATCACCGATCGTGGCTCGTCGCTCCTGCATGGCCTCCAGCAGTGCGGACTGGACCTTGGCGGGGGCACGGTTGATTTCATCGGCAAGGACAATATTGGCGAAGATCGGTCCCTTGCGTGGCGAGAAGGTGCCGTCCTTCGGGTTGTAGATGAGCGTGCCGATGACGTCGGCGGGCAGCAGGTCTGGCGTGAACTGGATGCGAGAAAACTCGGCGTGGCAGCCCTGAGCGAGCGTCGTGACGGTGAGTGTCTTGGCGAGCCCGGGGACGCCCTCAAGCAGGACATGACCGCCGGTGAGCATCCCGATGACGAGGGAGCGGACCATGTGCTCCTGGCCCACGACGACGGATCCGACGGCCTGGACCAGGTGGCGGATGGGTTCGGCGTCTCGCACGACCTGTTCGTCGCTCAGTGCGATGTTAAGAGTTTCGCTGCTCATGGGTGCCTTTCGTGTCTCACTGGCTAACGCGTGTGGCGCTGTCCTAGATGCGTATCGTCGGCGAATCTGTCACAGATTATTCAGTTGTGGGGGGTCTCGGGTTGCCCCCGAAACGACACACGGGCCAAGTCGGCCCGTGCGTGTTTTCATGATGTGATCGGCGGTGACGCCGCGGGCGTCAGGCCTGAGCCGGCGGCTGCTGGCCCCCGCCCTGGTTGATGTCGATCTCGCCGAAGCGTTCCTCATACTGACGGATCGCGGACCCGAGCGAGAGGGCGAGACGCTTCGCCCCGGCCCAGTTCATGATAACGCGAGACCCGACATTAAAGATCACCATCGGGGGCTGGTTTGGGGCCTGCATCGGGATGTTCATCCCGAAGTCCATGATGAGCTCGTCCTGCGTGTTGCTCGTGCGGATGGTGTTCGCGTAGGTGCTCGACATCTTCGATTCGTCGATGCGGAGCTGCACCTGCTGCTGCTGTGGTTGCTGTTCGTCGGCCATGTGCTGGTCCTTTATATATAACAGTTCGTCTCTCGGGTGAATGCCGAGGGGGGGACTCGAACCCCCACTCTGTCTCCAGAAGCGGATTTTGAATCCGCCGCGTCTACCAATTCCGCCACCCCGGCATGGATATGGGGCGTAATGATAGGCGTGGGGGGCGTCTCATCAAACGCAATCCGCGTTGTCTCCCCGCGGGATAAAGACGGAGCGATCTCGGGGCGATGCCTACACTTCCTTTCCTGCCGGAGCGTCCGGCGGGGTCGGTCCGGGACTCAGGCGCACGATGGCGGATCGACAGCAGTCCAGTGCGCGGCATGAACAGAAAGAACATCATGTCAGACACAGCTACGAACACGATAAATATCGAAGACGTCGGCCCCTGCCGCAAGCGTATCAGCGTCGAAATCCCGGCGGATGCCGTGGACTCGCAGATGGAAACCGCGTTCGGCGCCGTCGCCGACCAGGTGGTCATCCCCGGGTTCCGCAAGGGCCACGCGCCGCGTCGTCTTGTTGAAAAACGCTACGGCTCGTACGTCCTCGACGAGACCCGATCGCGACTCGTCTCAGCCGCCTACGAAGAGGCCGTGCGTGAACACGATCTCAAGGTCCTCGGCCAGCCCCCGGCAGAAGTCTTCGAGGGCATCGAGGTGGCCGCGGGCCAGCCGGTGAGCTTCGAGGTTGATGTCGAGGTCATGCCCGAGTTCGACCTCCCCGAGCTCAAGGGCATCAAGGTCCTTAAACCCGACTCCACCCTGCCCGATGGCGTGGTCGATGAGGAGATCAAGAAGATCGCGATCAACGAGGGCTCACTCGATGAGCGTGAGGACTCGGGCCGCGGCGACTACGTCACCGGTAACGCCGTGATGACCGACTCCGAGGGCACCGAGCACTACAACATCGAGGGCGCGGTTGTCCAGATCCCGGAAGAGGGCGACGAGGGCATGATCCTCGGCGTCATCGTGCCGGACTTCTTCAAGCAGATCGGCACGCCAAAGGTCGAGGACAAGCTCACGGTCAAGCTCAAGGGCCCGGAGAACCACGAGGTCGAGGCGCTGCGTGGCAAGGACTTGACGATCGAGTACGAGGTCACCAAGGTCTACCGCATCGTCCCAGCCGTCATCTCGGACCTTGTGGCGAAGTACGGCTTCAGCGACGAAGAGCAGCTGAAGGAAATGGTGACCAACCAGCTCCAGCAGCGTGCCGAGGTCCAGCAGCAGTCGGTGATGCGTCAGCAGATCGTCAAGCACCTTTCGGATTCGGTCGAGTTCGACCTGCCCGAGGGGCTCACCTCGCAGCAGGCGGCCCGGAACCTGCAGCGTCGCCGCATGGAGCTCATGTACCGCGGCGTCGATCCGACCGAGATCGAGCAGCAGATGGCAGAGCTGCGTGGCGCATCCACCGAGAGCGCTCGCAACGAGCTCAAGCAGTTCTTCATCCTCAACAAGGCGGCCGAAGAGCTCCAGGTTCAGATCCAGGAGCAGGAGATCAACGCCCGAATCATGCAGATGGCGGCTCAGCAGGGCAAGCGTCCCGAGCAGGTCATCGAGGAACTGCAGAAGAACGGTCAGGCTCAGACGCTGATGCAGCAGGTCCGCGAGCACAAGACGATCGATCAGATCCTCACGGACGCGGAGATCGAGGAAGTCAGCGCCGACGAGTTCAATAAGCAGATGGGCGAGAAGGCCTGATCTGCTGAGACCAATCCATAATCAGAAAGCCCCGGCGTCGTCCGGGGCTTTTTTACAATGTTGCGGATGATCAGGCGTCGCGGGTATCAACGTCTTCGTCGTCGCTGAGGTCGAAGGCGTAGTAGGGCTCGCCGGTATTGAAGGGATGATTCACGGTGCCGCACTTGTCGCAGGCGATGCCGTGGGTCCCAGCGGGGAGCTGTGCGATGTCCTGACCGCAGCCGGCGCAGGTCATATGCTCGAGGCGAGATGCCATCGAGTTGACCATGGTCAGCGCGATGGTGACGGCAACGCCGATCGCTGGGAGCACGGGGACCGCGAACACACCCACGACCGTGACCACCAGAAGTGCAAGCCCGGCGAGCAGGGCGAAGACACGCAATCGGAGTTTCTGCATCCAGAGCATGGGTTGGGGCCTCCTGCCGATTCTTCAGATCGCTCGGCGAACATCGCGAGAGCGCGGATCCTCCGCGAGATCCATCATACCCCAGCATCGTGCGTGGAGCTATGGGGCCATGAGATCTGAACACGTTCGAGCAAGCGTGACAGGGCTCAGAGCGGTCGATAGAGATCGATGACTTCTCGGAGATAATCCGGGTTCTTGAGATGGTTCACCTGCAACTCGATGCCGTCCTGGCCGGATGACGAGATGCCAATCCGCCCAACCCGCATGACACGTTGCAGGAAGGTCTGGTTGATCTGGATATTGCGGATGTTGTCGTGAACGACCTCGGATGAGGATTTGGAAAAGAAGCCGCGGTGCATAATCGTGCGCTTGGTCGTAATCTCGAGCGAGGCGCTGAGACGGTCAATCCACCACCAGGCAAGGATACCGACGGATACAAGCAGCAACGGGGCGAAGAGCGCATACCACCAGGCGGCTTTATCTGTTACGGGCACCCAGATAAGCCCGACCAAGGAAGCGAGCCCGATCAGCACGAGCAGCGAAAATCGGATCGCACGCGAACGGAACCAGCACCGTCGAACCTTGATGACCCGGGTTTCAGGGCCGAAGTCCGCTGGGAAGCCGGCCTTGGCTGCACGATCAATCTCTTTGGAGTCGATCGCGGGATCTGGATCCTCAACTGTGGCATCGGACCCCTCGGGGATCGGGACACGGTTGATATCGCCGCAGCTGAGGCACTCGTGCTTCGTGCCTGCGAACTCGTCATCGAGCTCGATTTCCATATCGCAGCGATCGCAGTTGAACTTAATCATGGGTAGATTCCCTTCCCTGTATTCTACGGAATCGGTTCGACCGTCTTTCGGGCATCACCAATGAAAAAACGCACCCTGAGGTGCGTTTGGTGCGATTCGCGGGTTTGCATCAGTTCCAGGAGCGGGTCTCAGGACCGACATAGGCGGCACGCGGACGGATGAGGCGGTTATTCGCGTGCTGCTCCATGACGTGGGCGGCCCAACCGGTGATGCGCGATGCGACGAAGATAGGCGTGTACTGCGGGACGGGGATGCCCATCGTGTAGTACGTCATGCCGCAGGGGAAGTCGACATTGGGGTAGATCTTCTTCTCGTCTTCCATGATCTGCTGGACGGTCTCGCCGAGCTCGAAGAGCTTGACGAACTCTGGACCGCGGGCCTCAGCGGCCTTTCGGCCAAGACCGTGGAGGATCGGAGCGCGGTGGTCGCCGTTCTTGTAGACGCGGTGCCCGAAGCCCATGAGCTTGCGCTTCTCAGCGAAGGCCTGGTGCATCCACTCGGTGATCTTGGCGGTGTCGTTCTCGGGGCCGATGTCGCTGCGGATATCCGCGAGCATGTCCATCGCGGCCTCATTGGCGCCGCCGTGCAGCTTGCCCTTGAGCGCGGCGATGGCACCCGTGACCGCGCCATGCATGTCAGACAGCGTGCCGGCAATGACACGTGAGGTGAAGGTGGACGCGTTGTAGTCGTGCTCGGCGTAGAGCACGAGCGATACGTCCATGACCTTCTCGGCCTCGGGGCTGGGCTTCTCGCCGGTCATCATGTAGAGCAGGTTCGCGGCGTGCGAGAGGTCCTCGGTGGGGGCGACGAAGTCACGCCCGTCGATGGCGTTCTGCATGTGCCCGATGATCGTGGGGATCTTGGCGAGCAGTCGCTTGGACTTGCTGAGATTGGCGTCCGCGCTGTTGTCCTGACACTGCGGGTCGAGGTGCCCGAGCATGGAGACCGCGGTACGCAGGATATCCATAGGGACAGCGGCCTGATTGTTCACCAGATCGCCCGAGGTCTTCAGGAACTCCTTCACGAGTTCTGGGAGAGAACGCTCGCTGACAAGCTCGGACTGGAAGACCTTGAGTTCTTCAGCAGTGGGTTTCTTGCCCACGAGGAGCAGGTGGGCGACCTCCTCGAAAGATGCGTTCGCGGCGAGGTCGGCGATCTCGTAGCCGCGGTAGATGAGCGCGGACTGTTCGACGTTGCAGATCTCAGTTTCGCCGGCGATAACGCCTTCAAGGCCCTTGGCGTGGGTCGGAGCGGTGGTCATGGAACAACCTCGTGCTGGGTGTGGTGGTCGGTCGAACGTGAGCCCGGTGGTGGGCTCGAAACACCAGATACTAGGCAATTCCATGATCAGAAAATGCCCTCGCAGGGATGCGAAACGTGTTTCATTCCCTCGCTGCGCTCGGGTAGGACACCGGAGAGCGGTATCCCTCAGCGTCGTAAGCACGGACGCCGAAGAAATAGTTGTCCTTGGACAGCGGTACGGTGCCCTCGGTGACGTTGCCCACGTCCTGCACCTCTTCCCACTGCGGGGCGCTGGTTTCGCGCCAGACGATCTCGTAGCCGGCAACATCAGATTCGGGAGAGGCGTCCCAGCGGAGCGTGGTGTCATTGGTGAGCTCGGCCACGATCACGCGCGTGTTTTCGGGGGCGGAGGGGGCATTGGTGAGGTGCACGAGCGTGAGGGCGTTCAAGCGGGTAACGTCCGCGAGGTAGTCCTCATCCACGAACTCGGGGAGATCGCCGAACTGCACGCCGTCCTCGATGCGCACGTCCTGGTGCTGGTGGTCGTAGTTTTCATAGGTCTCGCAGAAGCGGATGGCGGCGTAGCCCAGCTCGTTGAAGGGCGTGTGGTCGCCACCGCGCAGGAAGCGATCGGGGCGGTGGATGAGGCGGGGCTGCACGGTCGTTTTATGCAGGTCGGCGACGTCGGCGATGTATCGCGCGAGCTGGCGAGAGATGGAGTCGGACTCGGTGCCATAAAGACGCTTCCAGCGGACGGCGTTGCTGATCTCGGACTCGTCGAGGTCGATCATGGTGGCGGGGATGCCCTCGGAGAAGACGCGGATCTCCTTGGAGCCGTCCTGCCCTTCAAGCACGCCCGTGGGGTCGCCGACGGTGTCGTTGTTCAGGACCGCGACGACGTTCTTGCTCGCGTCCTGAGCTGCCTGCGCGTGGAGGCGGGCACCGAAGAGGCCCTGCTCCTCGCCCGAGGTGGCCATGAGGACGACAGTGGACTCGATGGGTTCCCGCGCGAGTACCCGCGCCAGCTCGATCATGAGGGCAACGCCCGAGGCGTCGTCGTTGGCACCGGGGGCGTCGGACTCAGCGTCAAGGGCGCCGCTGGCGCGGGAATCGAGGTGCCCAAGGACGTAGTAGAGGCGGTCGCGGGATTCGGGGTTGGAGCCCGGGATCTCGCAGATGACGTTCACGACCTCGACGGTGCGCGGGATGCGTCGCCCGTCCGGCTGGACGGTGTGGGCGTCAAAGTAGACCCGTGGCGCTGCGTCACCGTCTTTGCCATGGCCCTCGATGTTGCGCTCGAACTGTGCCTTGACCCAACGCCGGGCGGCCCCGATGCCGCGGGTGTCCGACTCGGTGTCGCTCAGGGTGTGGCGAGTGCCGAACCCGGCGAGGGTGTCGACGTACATTCGCAGATGGGCTGGGTCGACGGCGTCCATGACGCGGTCGGGCATATCCATGAGTTCGCGCTCGATGATTCTTCCTCCTCGCCGCCACATGCCGAGTTCTTGTGCGGTTCCGATGGCTTCGTTCTTGTCCATGCCTTGGTCCTTGATAAGGTGCATCCCGTAGATCTGTGCGGAGCGCGAGCCGGACCCGCAGTGCATCAGGATGGGGCCCTGGGTGTGCGCGAGTATCTGTGCGAGTTCCTGAGACTGCGACCCATCAAAAATTGCGGAGCTCGATGGGACGTGGGCGTACATCATGCCCAGCGATTCCACAAGCGCTTCTTCATCGAAACCGACGCGTTCCATCTCACGCTCTGTGCGGTTGTTGATGACGACCTTGCCCCCGGCGAGGGCGAACGCCCGGAGCTCTTCCTCGCTGGGCTGGGCCGAAAATGTGATGCGGCCGGCTGACTCCTTGTCAGCGCTGATCTCGGACCAGGGCGTGAGCGGTTCGGTGTGCTCGACCTCGCCGTTCTCCGGTGCGTCTCCCATGGGCTCCACACTCCGGTCGATCGTGGTCGTGGTGCACCCGGCGCACAGCATGATGGCAGAGAGTGTCAGGATGGCAGGTGTCGTTCGTGTCATAGCTTGATTGTACTGAAACTGTGCTCGGCACGCGAATGGGGCGTGTATATGATGCGATATGCCGAGCAGAGAACACCCCGGGACGCTGCTGCGTCAACGCATGGACCGATCAGTTGTTGCCGCTCCAGGTGCTTTTAATGCGCTTGTTGGCAAGGCGGTAGCCGACGCGGGCTTCGAGGCGGCGTACTTCTCCGGCGGGGCGACCACGGTGGCCAACGGGGTGCCGGATGTCGGGATCCTGACGCTGGACCACTTCGTACGTGAGATCCGCTCCGTGGCGAGGGCGAGCGGGCTTCCCATCATCGCCGACGCGGATACCGGGTTCGGCGAGGAAGAGATGGTCCGGCGCACCGTGATCGAGTACGAGCACGCGGGGGCCGCGGGCCTTCACTTGGAGGATCAGGTGTTCCCCAAACGATGTGGGCACCTGGATGGCAAATCGTTGATTTCGCTCGATCAGGCGGTATCGAAAGTCCAGTGGGCGGCCAAGGCATCCGCGGACTGCTCGGACGGCGCGTTCATCGTCTGCGCGAGGACCGACGCGAAGGGCGTCGAGGGCTTCGACGCGGCCGTCGATCGTGCGAAGGCGTACGTGGAAGCCGGGGCGACGATGATCTTCCCCGAGGGGCTCACGAGCGAGCAGGAGTTCGCGGACTTCGCAAAGGCAATGGACGGGTTGGGTGAGCAACGCCCGTACATGCTCGCGAACATGACCGAGTTCGGCAAAACGCCGATGCTCACGCTCGACCAGTTCGGAGCGATGGGCTACAACATCGTGATCTACCCGGTGAGCACGCTGCGGATCGCGATGGGGGCCGTAACCCGGGCGCTCGCGGAACTCAAGAGCACCGGGACGCTCGAAGGTCAGCTCGGGAACATGCAGACGCGCCAGGAACTGTACGAGCTGGTCGGGTACACACCGGGCGAGTCGTTCGAGTTCTGATGGCTTCCACCGGTCGGCGCTACACGATCGAAGACGACTCGCGGATGATCGAGGACGCGGGTCAGGTCATACGCATCCTCTCGGACGACAACATCGGCTCACGCCACCAGCGGTTCGTCGTTCGTCTCCGCAGCGGACAGACACTCCTGATCGTCCACAACATCGATCTCGTGAAACGAGTGCCGGTACGGGTATTCGACAAGATCACGTTCAAGGGTGAGTATGAGTTCAATACCAAGGGTGGGCTCGTGCATTGGACGCACCAGTGCCCCCGGAATGAGCACGAGCCAGGATGGATCGAGCACGAGGGCGTGGTGTACACATAACACATCTCGGGCCATATGACTCACACGCAGATCAGCCCCTATAGCCGCATTCACTCTCACAAGGAGTAATCACATGACCACCATTCTCATCACCGGCGCGAACCGCGGGCTGGGCCTCGGCATGGCCAGGCACGCGGTCGAGCGTGGCTACACCGTCATCGGGACCGCACGCGACCCCAAATCCGCCGACGATCTCAACGCCATTGCCTCACGCGTCGAGCAGCTCGATACCAGCGACCATGATTCGATCGATGCCCTGGCGAAGTCGCTCGGCGACACGCCAATCGACATCCTCGTCAACAACGCCGGGATCTTCCCGCATGAGTGCGACGACATCAACGACTTCGATCCGGGTGCATTCGAGCGGGTGATGCGTGTGAACACGCTCGGACCGATCCTCACGACGCGGGCGCTCGTGGGCAACCTCGCGCGCTCCGAGCGGAAGCTCAATATCTCGATCAGCAGCAACCTCGGCTCAATCACCGACGCGTGCAAAGGTGAGATGGGCTTCGTCGGTTACCGCACGTCCAAAGCCGCCCTCAACATGGCGAACGCGACGATCGCCCACCAGCTCAAGGGTAAGGGCATCACCAGCGTCGTCATCCACCCAGGCTGGGTCCAGACTGACATGGGCGGCCCGCAGGCCCCGCTCGTGCCCGAAGAGTCCACAGGTTCCATCCTGAATACGATCGAGAAAATCAGCCCCGACGACAACGGGCGGTTCCTCGATTACAAAGGTGACGAGCTGCCCTGGTGATCTGGACGCCAGAAGTATCCCCCAATTACGCGGGTTTGGATACATTTTTCTTTTACGCGAATTCACCCCGCTCTGCTGATACGGCACGCCCCGTTTCCTGTCTGATGCGCTCTCGTTGATTCCTGACACGCGTGTGCGGAAATATTTGTGAAAACAAATACATTAAGCTGGGGTCATCATGAGTCCAGAACCATCAGAAAGGAGGACGGCATGACAACCCTGCAGCACAACACGAACTACGAGATCGACCGCTTAGATGAGTCCCAGGCGATTGTGGTCAAGCACATCGAGGACGAGTCGAACGGGCAGCCGCTCTTCTGGGGGCTCGTGTCCTATGTCGCCCTGATGCCGGCACTCTTCGGCGCACTGATGCTGATGTCGTTCATCTAATCGAATAGCTCACGGCACAAACTCTCTCTCTCTCTCTCTCTCTCTCTCTGGCGCACTCCCGGATACCCGCACCGCCCTCCCGGTGCGGGTATCTTGTATGAATGATTCGACTGATCTTCATCGTGTTGTGCATCGCTCGCTTCTCCCTTTCCGCCCAGCCCAACCACCCATGGGCCGACGAGCCCTACCTCGGGCTGGCGGTGCGCGACACCGAGCACGGCGTCGTAGTGGGCTGGGTGTACCCGGGGCCGCTCGGCGGGCGGTCCTTCACATCTGAGGCCGGCATTCAGCGGGGGGACAACCTCGTCGCCATCAACGCCACGCCCATCGCCTCACGTGAAGCATTTACCGATCACATCAGGTCCCTCGCGCCCGGCGACGACATCACCATCACCTACCGACGCTCGCCCGACGCGGATATGAACGCCTCGGTCCCCAAGGGTGGCGAAGGCGGTGAGGAAACCACGCTCAGCGTCACGCTCAGTTCGAAGGACGAGTGGTCGGGCACGGTGGGGCGGGGGCTGGGTGAACACACCATTCCATTGCCCCGGCGGGGCGAGTACGAACGCATGATCAAGGACCACGCTAAAGAACTCGGCGTCCTCACCCCCGACGACGGGCTGAGCAACCTCATCGACCACCTCGGGTCGGTGCAGGAAGACGCGTGGGACCCGAACACGCTGTCGCATGTCGCCCACGCCTTCCAGAAGCCGCTGGCGCTGGATGGCATCGCCAAGACCATCGACGAGCAGATCGCGCCGATCCGCGCGATCGGGGCAAAACCGAACGAAAGGGATCTTCGCGCCATCATCGAGTCCGCATTTCTCATGATCGACTACCGGCCGCGCGCGGTGATCCTAGGGACCGGCAAGCTCATTTTTGATCCCAGCTCCGAGAGTGCCGCGGCCATGTCGCTCATGCGCACGATGCAACAGAACTGGTCGATTGACCCGGCCCAGGCGGAGGCGCAGATCAGCGTGATCCGCGACAGCCCCGCGTTGATGCGCGATGCCCTGGACAGCACAAGCGGCTTCTCGGTGATTTACAACGCGTTCTACCTGGCAGACGAATACCGCTATGAGATGCAGAACGAGCTTGAGCATCGCGAGAACAAGCTGCACGATGCGGTTCAGGGCGACACACTCCCCCTCTACACCATGTCGTTCGATAGTTCCGTCGTCGTCGGCGACACGGGCGACAACACCTACGACATGTCACGCATCGATCACGTCGTCGACCTCGGCGGCAACGACACCTACATCTGGCCAGAGGGCATCGAGCGCTCGATGAACCACGTCATCGTCGACTTCGCCGGCAACGACACCTACCGCTCCGACTCCGCATTCGCCGGCCCCGGCGTCGGCGTGTTCGGCGGCGCCATCATCGACGACCACAGCGGCAACGACACCTACACCTCCACCAAGCTCGCCTCCATGGCCACCGGGCTCTTCGGCATCGGCATCATCCTCGACCGCGCCGGCAACGACACCTATACCAACACCGGCCCCAACTCCGGCTGGTCGCAGGGCGTCGGGTTCTACGGCATCGGGCTCATCATCGACCGCGAAGGACGTGACGTCTACCACGCCGAGAAACTCTCGCAGGGCGTCGGCGGCCCGCGCGGGTTCGGGGCCATCATCGACGGCGGCGGCAACGACTTATACCGGGCCAACGGGCCCAACTACGGCTCGGCGTACGGCACGCCGGGCGTGTATCTGGGCATGTCGCAGGGCTTTGGGTTCGGGGTGCGTGGGTACGCTGCAGGTGGTGTGGGAGTGGTCGACGACATGTCAGGCAACGATCAGTACATCGCCGGCGAGTTCTCGCAGGGCGGCGGGTACTACTTCGGGCTCGGCATGATCCGCGACCACGCCGGGCACGATATCTACCACGCGAACCGCTACGGGCAGGCCTTCGCCGCCCATCAGGCGGCGGGGATCCTGATCGACGATGAGGGAGACGACACGTACTGGTCGATGACGGCCGCCTCGCAGTCGGGCGTGTGGGACGAGTCGGTGACGCTGCTGCTCGACAAGGCGGGCAACGATTCCTACCGCTGCGATGGGCTCGGCATCGGGGCCGCTTCAATGCAGGCCATCGGCATCTTCATCGATCTCGAGGGCGACGACCGCTACTCGGCCAACGCCGGGGCGACCATCGGGCAGTCGGGCAGCAACACCTACCACTACGGCAGCTCGGGCGTGATGAGCTTCTCCGGGTTCTTCGATCTAGGAGGCACCGACTCCTACTCGGGCAACGGACGCACCAATAACACAGCCGTCCTGACCGGATCACGCAACGAAGATGTCCCCGAAAACTCCAACCTCTACGGCATCTTCGTCGACGAGTAACACACGCTCACGCCTTCCCCACACTCCCGTTGCCTCCCCAGTGCATTCTTGCTTCTCCCCGCGCCCCCGCGGGGAGGTGGTATGCGCAGCATGACGGAGGGGTCTTCAGCACCGCACGCATCACCAAGACCCCTCCGAGCTACGCTCCGCTCCGCCCACCCCCCGCGAGGGGGCGGGGAGGAACGCCGGAATAAGGCAAACCCGCGCACCCCAGTTCCCCCTTCCCACGCCCATTTCCCCGCGTGCGGGTAGTCCGTCTGTGCGGATTATTCCACTTGCGCTGAAGTTGCCCACCCCCGTTCCCGATACCGGCTCGGTCAGTCTCACACACACGATCTCAGAGAGGAACACCGATGTCCGCGATCATGCCCGACCCCGTCGAAGCCTCCCGTCTCGTCATGAGCCTCAACGTCCTGCTCCCGCGTCTCGACGCGATCACGGGCGAGTTTGCTCGATTGCTGGACTACGCAGCTCCGGAGCTGCGATTGAAGTTCCCGAGCAACGAGCGCATCCTCGCCGTCGGCATCGAGGACATCCTGAGCACGGTGAACGACCCCGAGCAGGCAGCGCAGGCCGTCGCCCGCTATGTCACCCTCGCGCGTCAGTGCGAAATCGACGAGACCAATCTGCCCGTCCTGCTCGCATCGATCCAGACCGCCATCGCCGAAACCGCGGGGTACACCTGGACCGACGCACTCGAGGACGCGTGGACCATGTGGTTCGACACCCTGGCCGAGCTGGCCGTCAGTGGGGAGGGCGTCGAGGAAACACAGGCCGCCTGATCGCAGCCACCGAGTGACGAGAGTGAGACCACCACAGGGCACCCGCAAGGGTGCTTTTTTCGTGGACGTTTCTCCTGCTCCTCCCCGAGCCCCCTCATGCGTATCATCCACCCTGTTTCAACGCCGTTATTACGCCAACACGGACCCACCCATGCGCACCCACACCTGCAACGAACTCAACGAATCGCACATCGGCCAGACCGTCACCCTCTGCGGGTGGGTCAATGCCTACCGGGGCCACGGCACCGGGCTTGTCTTCGTCGATGTGCGGGACAGGTCAGGGCTCACCCAGGCCGTCTTCGAGACCGAAGGCGACAACGCCGAGCTCATCGAGCAGGCCTCCAAGCTCCGCAATGAGGACTGCATCAAGGTCGTTGGCACCGTCCGCGAGCGGGCATCTAAGAACGACAAGATCCCCACCGGGTCCATCGAGGTCCTCGTCACATCCATGGAGCGTTTGAGCAAAACCAAGAAGCTCCCGTTCATCCCCAGCACGGAGAAGGACCTGCCCAACGAGGAAGTCCGCCTGCGGTATCGCTACATCGACTTGCGTCGTCCGACGATGCAGAACATCCTGCGAACGCGTCACCGCGTGGCCAAGCTCACACGCGACTACTTCGACGAGCACGACTTCATCGAGGTCGAGACGCCCGTGCTGTGCCGCTCGACGCCCGAGGGCGCGCGAGACTTCCTCGTCCCCTCACGCAACCAGCCCGGCATGTGGTACGCCCTGCCCCAGTCGCCGCAGTTGTTCAAGCAGATCCTCATGGTGGGGGGGTGCGATCGGTACCTGCAGATCGTCAAGTGCTTCCGCGACGAGGACCCGCGGGCCGACCGCCAGGCCGAGTTCACCCAGATCGACCTCGAGATGAGCTTCGTCGACCGCGACGAGGTGCTCGACATCATGGAGGGCTTCGCCAAGAACATCTGGAAGGAGATGCTCGGCGTGGAGCTGGCGGACTTCCCCCGCATGACCTACCGCGAGGCCATGGACCGCTACGGCATCGACCGTCCGGACACACGCTTCGATCTCGAGCTCGTCGACATCTCCGACCTCGCCCCTAAGACCGGCTTCGGCGTCTTCACCGACGCCCTCGCCAAGCCCAAGGGCATCGTCAAGGCCATACGCGTGCCCGGCGGCGCTGAGAAGTTCAGCCGCAAGGTGACGGACAAGTTCAACCCCTTCGCCCAGCAGTTCGGCGCGGGCGGCGTGCCCACCGTGAAGTACACGGGCGGGGAGTTCTCCACCGGCATCGCCAAGTTCCTCGGCGACATCAAGGACGAGCTGGTCGAGCGACTCGGGCTTGAGGATGGCGACGCGGTCGTCTTCGGGGCCGACACCTACTCCATCGTCACCAAGGCGCTGGGCGAGCTTCGCCTGAAGATCGCCCGCGAGCACGGGTACATCCCTGAGGACAAGTGGAACTTCCTCTGGGTCTACGACTTCCCGATGTTCGAGTACGACGAGGAAACAGAACGCTACTACGCCCTGCACCACCCGTTCACCGCCCCGACCAAGGAAGAGGCCCAGCGCCTGATGGACGCGGACATCAAGGATGTGGACACGGTCGAATCGATCCTGTCCGACGGTTACGACATGATCTGCAACGGCTCCGAGATCGGCGGCGGCTCGATCCGTATCCACGACCAGCAGGTCCAGTCCAAGGTCTTCGAGCTCCTCGGGCTCAGCCCTGAGGAGGCCAAGCTCAAGTTCAGCTTCCTCCTCGACGCCCTGTCCTACGGCGCCCCACCCCACGGCGGCATCGCCTTCGGGCTCGACCGTCTGGTCATGCATCTGGTGGGCACCGAGAACATCCGCGATGTGATCGCCTTCCCCAAGTCGCTCACGGGCGTGGACCTCATGAGCGAAGCGCCCAATGTGGTGGACGCGGAGCAGCTCAAGGAACTGCATGTGGAGAGCACGGCTGAGGCGCCGGTGTGATCGGAACGGGATGGTGGATGCGGCGCACAACGCGAGTCGGGTGTACATGCCGGCAGTGTGTGTGAAATGCCGGTATCCCACGGACCTGAGCATTTGCACTCCCGGTGAGGCAGTGATCTGCCCGGAGTGTGGTCGCCAGCAGATGCCTGTGAATATGAGTCGCTCTGCTTATGAACGGTGGGTCTTCATTGCGCCTGCGTTCAAGATGTTCCTTGTGGGGCATGTATGCATGAGTCTCGCGGCGCTGTTCGCATGCGTGTTCGGGATCGTGTTCGTTACAGCGAGTTCGTTTTTCGATGTTGTAGCTATCCTGCTTCAGTTAATCGCTTTGTTGGTGTTTCTTCCAATGGTTGCATGGCTTAGGCCGTTTCGGCCTTCGTGGCTCTGGCTGATGATTGTGATCGGATGGTGTGCGACCATGTTCGGTTGCCTGATCTGGGCTATGTCTGGATTGGTCGTGCGTCCGTACCACCCGCCGTATGCGTTTGTCGCCTTCATGATGGTCGGTTTGATTTGCATCCAACTCATTCCTTGGCATGTGTCCATGTGGCATCCCGAGCGCGAGGTCGCGGTACGCATTCATCGGGCTTGCCGATACGCGATCGGTTTTCTCGTACTTTGCCCTTGGTCATTTCTTGTCCTCTGGTTTGTGATGACTGTAGATCAACGCGAGTACTGGTTGGTGCCGTACGGATACTTTGCGTGCCTGTTGGGGATCGCCTTTGTTGTCGCTCCGGCCCTGATGCTGAGTGCGGAATCTAGGAACTGGGAGGAACTGATCGAACTGGGTTCTGATGCCGGTTACCCTGCTTCCGCGCATCTTCAGCAGGACCAGGAACCTGCATAAACCGCGTCTGCGACTCGGCGTATGCAGGGCACCCGGCTTCGTCTGTCTAAAGGTGATCACGATTCAAGGTTGTCAACCCCTGTGGGACTGGGGTTGACAACCTTGATTCATTCATGGTGATCCGCTCCGGTCATGTGCTCTTGTGCTTTCCCGCCCCGCGGGGGAGGTGCCGAACGCAGTGAGGCGGAGGGGGTCTGGGAGTCACACCTAACAGGGTGCCACTACTCGACGCGCAGCGGCGCAGTAGTGCTCTTTCGTGGTTCGGAAGGCACTACTGCGCGTCTCCGACGCGAGTAGTGGCACCCTGCAACGGGCGCTAGAATCCTCCATGACCACCACGATTTCCACCGAGCCCGGGCTCGACCCGATCACCATCGCCAGCCGCACCTTCAACTCCCGCCTTTGCGTCGGGACGGGCAAGTACGCATCGATGGAACTCATGCGCGACGCCCTCGACGCCTCTGGGGCGGAGGCCATCACAGTGGCTGTGCGCCGTGAGCGGCTGTTCAACGATGAGGGCAAGTCGCTGCTCGAGTACATCGACCTCGACCGCTACACCATCCTGCCCAACACGGCCGGGTGTTTCAGTGCGGATGACGCCGTGCGGGTGGCCCGCCTCGGGCGTGAGCTCCTCGACCAGCTCGACAACCCCGGTGCCAACTGGGTGAAGCTCGAAGTCCTCGGCGACAAGAAGACCCTCCTCCCCGACCCCGTCGGCACAATCCGGGCCGTCGAGGAGCTTGTCAAGGACGGCTTCGATGTGCTCTGCTACACCAGCGACGACCCCATCAGCGCCAAGCGCATCAAGGACGCGGGGGCCGCGGCCGTCATGCCCGCCGGCTCACCCATCGGCTCGGGCCAGGGCGTGCTCAACAGAAACAACATCGTGCTGTGCCTCGAACTCCTCAAAGAGAACGACCCGACCTACCCCGTCATCGTCGACGCGGGCGTCGGCAGCGCCAGCGATGTGGCGTACGCCATGGAGCTGGGAGCCGACGGCGTCCTGCTCAACACCGCCATCGCCCACGCGAAGAACCCGGTCATGATGGCCCACGCCATGCGCAAGGCCATCGAGTGCGGACGCCAGTCCTACCTCGCCGGCCGCATCGACAAGAAGCTCTACGCCACGGCCAGCTCGCCGATGGAGGGGGCGATCTCGTATATTCCGGGGGAGTGATTCTTTGGTGCCTCCCCCGCCAGGTGCGGGGGAGGCACAAGATTGTGAATGCACAGGCGGTCTCAGTCCTTCGCCACCACGACCGCCGCCCCGCTCGGCTCTGGCCTCTCCCCAAGCACGAACGACTCCACCGCCACCGCGATGTCGTCCGGCACCAGCACCTGATCGCCCGGCAGGTCCTCGGCACTCACGATGGATCGCAGCATCTCCGTCTCAACCGCCCCCGGGTGGACCGTGTATGCCCGGATCTGGGGGTACTCGTTGCGGATGGCTCGGGCCATCGCCTCGAGCCCGGCCTTGGTGCAGCCGTAGGTGCCCAGCCCCGGGAACGGATCGATCGCGGCCCGAGACCCGATCGATACGACGCACCCGCTGGTCTTCTGCAGGTGGTGCATCGCCAGGCGAGTGAGGAGGATCGGCGCGGTCAGGTTGATATCGACGAGCTGCTCGATCTCGGGCTCACCGAGCGTACCCAGATCACCGCAAGTCCCGATGGCGGCGTTGTTGACCAGCACATCAATCCGCCCGAACACCCGCAAGGTTTCATCGATTAGCCGAGACCGTTCCTCGCCCTTGGAAATGTCGGTGGGGACGACGAGCCAGTCCTTACCCTCGGCTCCCAGGCCGGAGGCAACCTCTTGGAGCGGAGCCGGGCGACGCCCCGCGAGCACGACCGGGCCGTGCGTTGCGAGCCGCTGGGCGATGGCCTTGCCGATGCCAGAGCCGGCACCGGTAACGATGGAGACGGTGGGGGTGTGATCGCTCATGGGCGATGGTAGGGCATCCGCCTACAGATCCGTCGATACACGGAACCCCGAAGACAGGTCGCCCATCCGCAGGATGCTCACCGTGCTCTGCGCCAGCAACGCACCGAGCGGCTTGCCGGCGACCAGCAGCACCGGATCCCCATCGTTGGTGATGCCCTCGGAGCGGATCAGGTCCTCGACCATGTCGGTCCAGTCGCGCAGGCGACCGGTCTCCGGCGGCTGCGTGTAGATCGGGGTCACGCCGCCGTAGAGGGCCATGCGCCGGGATGCGATCTTGGAGGATGTGTAGGCATAGATCGGGACGCGGAAGTTGTTCTGCGACAGGTAGCGGGCCATGCCGCCCGCCTCGGACCAGACCGCGATCGCCTTGGCGCCGAGCTCCTCGGCCATGTACCACACGCCCTTGGCCAGTGCGGCCGAGCGGAAGGGGTACTCCTTGAGCGTCGGCGTGGCCTGGTTGAGCGCCAGGTCATCCATACGCGATTCGGTCACGCGGATGATCCGCTGCATGGTCTCCACAACCACGCGCGGGTGCTTGCCCACGGCCGTCTCGCCTGAGAGCATCACGGCGTCGCAGCCGTCGAGGACCGCGTTGGCCACGTCCGATGCCTCGGCGCGGGTCGGCGTGACGGCATCGATCATGGTCTCGAGCATCTGCGTCGCCACGATGACCGGCTTGCCCAGCATGTTGCACCGCGACAAGATGTACTTCTGGATCACGGGCACCTTGGCCACGTCCATCTCGACACCAAGGTCGCCGCGGGCAACCATGACGGCGTCCGTGGCCTCGATGATGTCGTCGAGATTCTTGACGGCCTGCGGCTTCTCGATCTTCGCCACGACGGGGATAGAGTGATCGATGCCGTCGTATTTCTCTTCGTCCGCCTTCGGGCGCCACTCCTCAAGGCGGGTCTTGAGATCACGGATCTCTTCCGCGGTCCGAACGAACGAGAGCGCGACATAATCGAGCTGGTTTTCCGCGGCCCATTTGGCGCAGGCCCAGTCCTTCTCGGTGATCGCGGGCATGTTCAGCTCGGACACGGGCAGGTTGATGCCCTTCTTGCTGGTGATCCGGCCGCCGATGGTCACGCGGCAGCGGAGAGACTCGCCGGGCACCTGGTCTACGGCCAGCATACGGATCATGCCGTCATTGATCAGCACGCGCTGCCCGGGCAGGACATCGTTATACAGCTCTTCAAAGGAGGCCCCAAAGGTGGGGATGCCGTCGATGATCGCTGCCTCGCCCTGATCCTTGCGGAACATGATGTCGTCGCCGGGGTTGACGATCATCCCGCCGTCTTTGTCGATATCGGGGACGACGCCGACACGCATCTTCGGGCCCTGAAGGTCGCCGAGGATGCCGACGCACCGTCCGGAGTTGTCGATCGCACGGCGGACCTTGGCCAGTCGATTGTCCATCTCTTCGAGTGAGCCGTGCGAGAAGTTCAGGCGGAAAATCGAGACTCCGGCTTCGATGAGCTTCTCGAGCATCTCGTCGGAGTCGCTGGCAGGGCCGAGCGTAGCGACAATCTTGGCGTGCGGGGGGCGTGTTGGTTCGGCATCGATCCAGGACACGGAATGCGGATGGGGGCTCATGTGGGCTCCTCGGGGCGTTCCTCGGGGGGTGGGTGTGTACTGCATCGGTTCGAGGGTGGTCATGTTGTGATTATTCGCATGAACAAGCACTTTCGTCGCTTTCGCGTACGAGAAGATTGCGAAAAGAGTGCCCGAGAGACAGTGAGCGAGCGAAAGGCTTGGATTATTTCTCTTGATCGAGCTCGACACGCGTGCGTGCGAGGTACGCACCATCATCCAACTCGTGGATGTATGCGACGATCTTCTCACGGAGATCGCAGGACATGAGCCAGGCGTCATGGACCTCGGCACCGCCGGCGGTCATCCGGAGGATGATGTCATCCCCGTCGGTATCCGTGACCAGCACCTCCGGATCGTCTCCATGCTCAGCATCGTGACGCTCATGGCTTGTTGCCAGCTCGATGAACTTCTCACGGATCGTGTCCACCGGGGCCCGGTAGTCCAGTTTCACATAGATCGGTTTCACGAGATAGGTCTTGTTGAGCGACCAGTTCTCGAACCAGTTGTCGATAAAGTACTTAATGGGGAACACGAGCCGGCGATGATCCCAGGTGTTCACGACAACGAAGGTGTAGCTGATCTGTTCGATGGTGCCCCAGTTCTCCTCGATGTAGACGGTGTCGCCCAGTTTGAAGGGCTGGGTCAGGGCGATTTGCAGCCCTGCGATGAGGTTGCCGAGCACCGCGTGCCCGGCGATACCGAAGATGACCGCCGCCACGCCCGCGGATGACATGAGCGTGATCCCGAGGGTTCGGGCCATATCGAGTTGTAACAGGACGATCCCCACCCCAACGAATGCCGTGACGAGCAGGATGGTGTAGCGGGCAACGGTCAGCTGGGTCAGCACACGCCGCTCCGAATCAGAACCTTCCTCGTGAAACCTGCGGATGGCCTCCCGCGCAAGCGTGTCAATCACCACGTTGAGCACGCGCATGAGCAAAAACGTGATGGCCGCGATGAAAAGCACCAGGACCACAGGGTCCGCGATGGTCGCGATGGCCCCCGGAAGGGAGAGCCCGAACTCAACGACGAGCCAGAGGATCAGGGCGGCGATCACGATGGAGATTGGCCAATCGAACTTCTTGAGCATCGTGAGATCGATCTTCTCCGTCTTGGTGCTGATCCATCGCAGCACGCGGGCCGTCAGATACCCGGTGAGCGGGGCGATTATGAGCGTGAGCGCGATGACGATGATCTTCCAGATGGCGACCCCGCCCATCACGCGTTCACTCGCCCAATCCGGCGTGTGGCGATCGATCCATCCCGGCCCATGCTCTGCGTACAGGGCTGGGATGTTTTCCACACTCTGTGCTGCAAACAGCCAGGACTGATCGCCTTCCTCGCCCTCTTCTCGCTCGATGCGGATGGGCACCGCCCGCCCATCGGTATTGATCTCGCCGAGCGAGATGCTGCTCCGCTCCTTCCCGACCATCCCGTTGCTGCCTGCGAGCGAAGGCATGTCGATCATCCCGTCAGGTCGATCCGGCAATCTGGACCAATCGATCCAGAGCTCCTGGGTCATCACGAAATAGAGTTGCCGGGCTGCTTCTTCCGGGGACAGGTCGCGCAGCAGACGCGTATTCAGGGCGAGCGATGCGCGATCGAAATCCTCATTCCGCGCGTGCTCGAGAAAATGCTCAACGCAAGCCTGTGGTGTTTCGAGGTTTGGCGGTCTGTTGGCAGGCGCATCGGTTTGTCCTTGCGCAGGGCAAACGGAAAGGGCCATGATGAGAAGTGAAATCGTGAAGAATCCCCATTTTCGCATGCACGAGTATCGGTCACTCGAATGAAAGTGTGATGAAGCGAGGGTTGGAATGCTTTTAGTGGAGCCCTGTGAGACTGAAATGTGCCTTGGCGGCATCAGATTTCCGTGCTAAAATATGGTACCGGGACCTGGGCTCCCGCCGAGTGACGCCATGACCATGGCGGAGAGATCGGCAAACTGGCCGCCCAAGAACTGAGTCAAGGACATCCGATATGACCACCGCTTCGACGACGAGCCCCGCGCTTTCCGCCGATCCTTTGCAGCTGATCGATGTCGATCACGTTCGTTTCTACGTCGGGAACGCAAAGCAGGCAGCGTATTTCTACGCCCACACCTTCGGCTTCCGCATCGATCAGATCGCTGACCTGACGACCGGGTCACGCACCGAGGCGGATTACCTGCTGACCCAGGGCAATATCCGGTTGCTGCTCACCACGCCGCTCAATGACACCCACCCGGCCGCCGAAGAGCTCAAGCTCTACGGCGACGGGATTAAGGAAGTCGCGCTGACCGTGGACGACGCGGAGGCCGCCTACAACCAGGCGATCGCCAACGGCGGCGAGAGCGCACAGGCCCCACGAACAATTGAGGACGACAAGGGCACCGTGACCGTCGCATCGATCCGTGCCTACGGACGCATGATCCACACGTTCGTCTCTCGCAGCGGCGAGTACGAGCACGAGAACATGCGTAACGGCGGCATGTTCATGCCCAACTTCAAGAAGCATGAATCGCCACTGAACGACTACAACGAGAAGCATCCCTGCGGCCTCATGTACGTTGACCACCTCGTGGGCAACGTCGAAGAGGGCAAGATGAACGAGTGGGTGAAGTGGTACGAAGACGTCATGGGCTTCGCCATGTTCAAGCACTTCGACGATGCGGACATCTCGACCGAGTACTCGGCCCTGATGTCCAAGGTCATGGCGAGCGGCAACAACCTGATCAAGATGCCGATCAACGAGCCGGCCGAGGGGCTCAAGAAGAGCCAGATCCAGGAGTACCTGGAGTGGCACAACATGACGCCCGGCGTGCAGCACCTCGCGTTCCGCACCGATGATGAGCTGGCGACGGTCGCGGAGCTCCGCCGTCGCGGCGTGGACTTCCTCAACATGCCCGAAACATACTACGAGCTGGTGTGGGAGCGCGTGAACACCATGCTCAAGGAGCACGGGCACGAGGTCGTGCGTGAGGATCACGAGCGTGTGAAAGAACTCGGCGTGCTGGTCGACGCGGACGACGAGGGCTACCTGCTCCAGCTGTTCACCAAGCCGCTGCAGGACCGCCCAACATTCTTTATCGAGATCATCTGCCGTCGCGGCTCGCAGAGCTTCGGCAAGGGGAACTTCAAGGCGCTATTCGAGTCACTCGAACTCGAGCAGGAGCGCCGTGGTAACCTCTGATCTGGAATGAAGACATGTGTAGAGACGCAGAGCCGGGCCGATTGGCCCGGCTTTGTCGTATGTCGGGGCTCGGTTATTTGAGCAATCGCTTCTGTGCCTTCTCCAGCGACTTTTCGACAGGGATCAGCTTATCGAGCTTGGTCAGCTTGATAACCTGCATCGCGTCGTCGGAGAGATTGATCATCACGAGTCGCCCGCCTCGCTTGGCGAGCTCGGTGTTCATCGTGACCATGGCCCCCAGCCCTGCGGATGAGATGAACTCGACGCTCTGAAAGTCCGCAACGATGAGGTTCCGGTCGCTTGAGTCGAGGTACGCCCTCATCTCCTGGATAACGAGGGACGACTCGTGTTCATGGAGCTTGGTCGCACAGACGCGTACGACTGCGCCCTTCTCGGAAAACTCGGTCGATTGGATCAGCGCTGTGTCTTCGGGCATGCTCGGATGATACCAGAATGACGCACGTGGTGCGGTCAGCTCTTGCTGTAGGGCTCCCGGTAGAAGCCCTTGCCCTCATCGATCAGCATACCATTCTTGACGAGCACCTTCCAGATTTTCGGATTGAACTCGGAGGGCCCGGGTGGCTGGATCGCGCCGATATCCGCTCGCTTGCCAGAGGTGACCTCTCGCTGCGAAATCTGAGACTCCTGATCCAGCTTCATGAACTTCAGGCGATGACGGAAGGCACGGAGGGCGTCGTTGAGTTCGGTCTGCGTGAACTCGGGGAGCGGCTCTTCCTTCTTGAAGGCCTCAGGGTTCTCAAGGCGGGTGATTATGTCGTCGAGCCCAACCGCGTCGCGTTGTTCGCAGATGCGTTTGAGTTCGCTCTGATCCACCGGCATCCGCCCGAGGAGTCGCTCAAGGAGCGTCCAGTGTTCGAGCTGGCGGACGGGGTCTGTGCTGGACCGGAGCTTGGTCTCGGTATCGCGAATTTTCTCTACGATGTTCATGCGTGCAGTGTACAGGGAGCAGGCGATCGCCTGCTGGATAAATCATCGCTGGTATGCCGATATGGGGCCGATCAGAGTGAGGCGTCGTAGGCCTCGGCATCCATGCAGTCGTCGAGCGTCCCGCGATCACTGATCTTGATCTTTACGAGCCAGCCGTCGCCGTACGGGTCGTTATTCACCATCTCTGGGTTGTCGCCGAGCGCCTCGTTGACCTCAACGATCTCGCCTGACGCTGCGGTGTAGATGTCGCTGGTGGTTTTGACCGACTCCACCTCGCCCACGCTGTCGCCTGAGGAGACCTCGGTCCCGGCCTCCTGCATCTCCACGAAGGTCACGTCTGTGAGCTGATCGACGGCGTAGGTCGTGAGCCCGATCGTAACGACATCGCCGTCAACCTTGTGCCATTCGTGGGATTCGGAGTAGACGCGATCGGTGGGGGTGCTCATGGGCTTCTCGCTCCTGATGGAGGGGGATCGTGGGTCAGTGAGCCCGATTGTAGACACGAGTGCCGGTTCGACAAGCCCGCGGAGCGTTCGTGTTTCTGCTCGAAAAAACACCCCATTCACGCCCACCCGCCGCCTTTTCCGATATGATTTCAAATAGCTCGAAGCTCCCCGGAGGATCCGGGTCTTCCGGCCGTCTGTGCATGCAGTCGTTCCCACACTCGCTTGACAGCCGACACGGAGGTTGCGCTGATCATGACCGAAGCCCTATCGAACCAGACCGAACCTGCCGCGAAGCACGCGACCGATGCCCCCGAGATGCCCCAGGGCACCGATGGCACGCCGGTTCTCGCACGCGCCGCCGGGCTCCGCCTTGCCTCGCTCTCACTTGCCGGGTTCAAGAGCTTCGCGGACAAGACCACCTTCTCATTCTCAGACCCCATTACCGGCATCGTCGGGCCCAACGGCTGCGGGAAGTCGAACGTCGTGGACGCCATCAAGTGGGTCCTTGGCGAGCGGTCTTCCAAGTCCTTGCGTGGCAAGGAGATGATCGATGTCATCTTCGCGGGGTCCGCTGTGCGGAAGCCCGCGGGCATGGCCTCTGTCTGCCTGACCTTCGAGAACCCGAAGCTGACCGATGAGCTGATGGCCGAGCTTGCCGAAGCCGCCGGGCGCGCCGAGGCCATGGTCCACGACGACCCGGCTGAATCGCCGGACGGGCAGGAGCACCACCCCGCCCACGATGAGCATATCTCCGACCAGGATGCCGACCGCGCCGCAGAGGAGGGTGAGTCCGAGGCCGCAGCCATCCTCACCGCCCGCCACCGCATCGGACGCCCGCTGCCCATCGACGCCGACGAGGTCTCCGTCGAACGCCAGCTCTTCCGCGACGGCAAGTCCAAATACATCATCAACGGGCGTGTCGCCCGCCTCAAGGACATCCGCGATCTGTTCCTCGACACCGGCATCGGCGCCGACGCCTATTCGATCATCGAGCAGGGCAAGGTCGACCGCATGCTCCTGGCCTCTCCGATGGAGCGGCGTGTGATCTTCGAGGAAGCAGCGGGCATCGCCAAGTACCGACAGCGTCGCGTCGAGGCCCAGCGCAAGCTCGAGAAAACCGAAACGAACCTGGTTCGCACGCGCGAGCAGCTCGACTCGACCGAGCGTCGCCTCCGCCTCGTCAAGGGCCAGGCCAGCAAGGCACGCCGCTTCCAGGAGCTCGACTCGGAGTATCGATCCCTGCGTATGGCGTTGGCATTCGAGCAATACGACGACATCCGCCGTCGCCTCGAGGGGCTCACTTCTCAGCTCGCGTCGCTCGAGGACGAGAAACAACGCACCGAGGCCACGCTGCGACAGGCCGAGGACGAGCATCGCGAAGCCAGCGAGCAGCACCACACCCGCAACAGGGGCCTTCGCGAGCTCGAGGATCAGCTTACCAAGGCTAACCATCAGCTCGAATCGGCTCAGCAGCGTGGTGCGATGACGGTCCGGGCCATCGAGGAAGCCGCGGCATCGGTCGAACACGAGACCACGCGTCTCGAAGAAGCGACCTCACGAATGGGTGATCTGGATGAGGCGATTGAGCGCCACGCCCGGGGGGTTGAGACGCTTGAGGCACAGCTGGAAGAGGCGCAGCGCGCGCTGAGCGAAGCAAACGAAACCAAGCACGAGGCTTCGCGTGATGCCGGGACGCACAGGCAACGGCTCGATGAAACCCGCGCGGCATGCGCCTCGATCGAGCGTGAGCACGCCACGCTGACAACCCAGGTCCAGAGCGATGAACGCCGCATCGAGTCGATCAAAGAGCAGGCGTTTGAGCTCGCCGGTCGGTTCGAAGCACTGACTCAGCAGCGTACGAACAGAAGCGGGCAGATCGGTGAAACGCGTTCGGAGATCGATCGCCTTCAATCGGACGTTGATCGTCTTGAGGCGGAGCTTCACTCGATTGCTGAGAATGAAGAGCTCGTTGGCGAGACCCGCTCGCAGCTCGCGACTCTGGTCGATGAGCTCGACGAGCAGCGTGTTCGTCTCGAAACCCGCACCAGCACCCTGGAGGAGATGGTCAAGTCTCGCGCAGGGCTGGATGACGCGGTGCGTGCGGTTTTGGAACGCAAGGAGTCGGGTGAGGGCTTCGGTGGTGTCATCGGCCCACTGGCAGAGCTGATCGAGGTATCGAGCGAACACGCCGCTCCGATCGAGTCTGCGCTTGAGGATGCCCTGCAATCAGTCGTTGTCGAGTCGCTGGGGGCGATGCCGACGGCAGAGGAGCTTGAGGGCCTGCCGGGGCGCGTTACATTCCTGCCGCTGACGGGTATGGCCTCGCCGACGCCTTCGGATTTCCCACTGAATCAACTCGCCGGCGTGCTCGGCCCACGCGTGACCTTGTTGCGTCCGCTCGTTCATGCCCGGGCCAATGATCCCAGGGTCGATGCCATGCTCGACCGGGTTCTGGCTGCGACATTGCTGGTTGCGGATCTTGATACCGCGATGCTGCTCGCTGCTGGCCCGCTCAGGGGCATACAGGCGCGCTTTGTCACGCACTCGGGCACCGTGATCGAGCCTGACGGGCGTGTGTGCGCGGGACCCGCCAGCGACAATCCGGCGTCCGGTCTGCTTGCACGGCGAGCCGAGCTGGATGAGCTCAGTGTCCAGCTCCAGTCGCATACCCGTGAGTACGAGACTAAGCGGGATGAGCTGGCTCGGGTGGACGAGAATGCATCAAGGCTGGCAGAGCAGCGTTCGAAGCTGCACACTTCAATCGCGACAACCAAGCAATCGCTCGTGGAATCCCAGCACGTGTTGGATAAGCACGAGGGCGAGCTTGCCCGGCTGGAACGCGAGATCGAACGCGTTGAGGATGAACAGCGAACGAGCGGGCGACGCCTGGATGAAATCCGCGAAGAGCGGGCGTCGCTCATGGATCGTGCAACGAAGCTGGAGGGATTGCTCGAAGAGCAGCAGGCGTCTGCCGAGCAATCGCGACAGCAGCTTGAAGAATGCGAGCGGGTTCTCGAGGAGGCAAACGAGACTGTTGCCGGTGCCCGCGTGCAGTCTTCGACGGTCCACGAGCAGCTCCGCTCAGAGCAGCGTCAGCTCGAGCAGCTGCAAACGCAGCGCGACGAGAGCGAACGCCAGTGTTCGCTCGCACAGCGTCACATCGAGCGTGCCAAGGCCATCCTTGACGAGCACCAGCGTGTGGCGAAGGAGTCGATCGAGCAGGAGCGAGAGGCGACCGTCCGGATCGAGAGTCTTGAGACGGAAACGCAGGAAGCCGCCTCACTTGTGCGCGAATCCACTGAGATGCTCCGTGGGATCGAGCAGCGTCTGGCCGCGGTCCGAGACAGCGCGGAGGCGTTCCAGCGCGACTGGCACGCCATCGAGCTGGCCAAGCGTGAGACCGAGGTCAAGCGTGAGACCATCGAGGAGCGGACGCTCGAAGACCTGGGTATCGACCTGGTCATCGATTATCCCGAGTACCGCTACATGATGCGGGATGGCGATGTCGAACGCATCGACGCCGAGTCCACGACCGCGCGTGTCAATGTGCTCCGCGGCGAGATCAAGAAGCTGGGCAGCGTCAACATCGCCGCCATCGATGAAGAGCAGAACCTGGCCGAACGCAATGATGAACTGATCTCACAGGTGAGAGACATCGACGAGGCACGCATCAAGCTCGCTACGCTGATCGAGAAGCTCAACGTCGCCTCTCGCACCCGCTTCGGCGAGGTCTTCGAGTCCATCCAGCAGGAGTTCGGTGGTCGAAACGGCATGTTCCGGCGTCTCTTTGGTGGCGGCCGGGCCGAGGTCCGCCTCATGGGGCTGGTCAAGGAGGTCGACGGGCAGAAGGTGCAGACCGACGAGATCGACCTGCTCGAATCCGGCATCGAGGTCATCGCCAAGCCCCCGGGCAAGGAGCCACGCTCCATCAACCAGCTCTCCGGTGGCGAGAAGACCATGACGGCGGTCGCGATGCTCCTGGCGATCTTCCGCTCCAAGCCGTCGTGCTTCTGCGTGCTCGACGAGGTCGACGCGGCCCTCGACGAGGCCAACGTCGGACGCTTCTGCTCCACGCTCGATATCTTCGCCCAGCAGTCGCGCTTCATCGTCATCACGCACAACAAGCGGACCATGCAGTCCACCGACAAGCTCTTCGGCGTCACCATGCAGGAGCGGGGCGTCTCCAAGCGTGTCGAGGTCCGCTTCGATCAGGTCGGAGAGGACGGCGAGATCGACAAGGACGCGATCAAGAATGCGCCGGAAGAGGCGTCTGAGCCAGTGGTCGATGACGAGCCGGAGACCTCAGCTCAGGACCCCAAGCCGACCGGGGCGCTCCGCGCTGCCCTCGCAACGATGCGTGAAGATGCGGTTGCTGAAGCCCGCTGATGTTCCAAATTACGCGGTTTGTGCTATACTGCCCGCATGTCGAAGTACTCATGTCGCATCGTATGTATTTGTTTCATTCTGCTCATGGCCGCATCCGCGCGGGCTGATACCCTCACTCTGAAGGACGGCTCGGTCTTCGAGGGGAAAATCCTCGAAGAGAACGGCGCCGAGGTTGTCATGGAGGTCGTCATCTCCAACATCAAGACTACCCGGACATTCCCTCGCTACAAGGTTCAATCGATCGAGTACGCCGAGGTCGAGGATGCCGGGCAGGAACAAGAAGAGACGAAGCCGTCCCCGAAGCCCGCAGGCCGAGAATCGCTGCAGGATAAAGACCGCAAACCCGAGCTTGATGACGAGAATGAGGCAAGTGATTCCAGTGCCCGTGCGACCGCGCGTGAACGCGCGGCGGCACGAGCGAACCGGACGTACTTCATGCGGATTCCCATCGAGGGAACCATCGGCGAGCAAACGAACGCCACGGGGTTGAAGAACGCGTTGCTGCAGGCCCGGCGCCGCGGCGTTTCGCACATCGTGTTCACGATCGATTCGCCCGGGGGATTCCTGTACGACGCCATCCAGTCACTCGAGATCCTCAAGGAGTTCGATGACGAGTTCGAGTACCACGCGATGGTCGAGGAGGGGGCGATCAGCGCTGCGAGTATCTACGTCGCTGCATCCGACTACATCTGGGTTCGGCCCGGTGCGCGTGTCGGCGGCGCTGTCGCATACTCGAATGACACAACAACAGGAGCGGCCGAAGTCGACGCGAAGCTCAACTCAATCTGGGCGGCAGATATCTCGGCGAGGGCGCAAACCAAGGGGCATCCGCCTGAGGTCTTCCGCGCCATGGTCGAGCCGGCCGCGGAGCTTTGGGTCGATGCGGAGGGTAACACTTTTACCTCGCGACCAAGCACCGGCGGCGCACAGCAGCTCGACAATGCTTCCAGCATCCTCACGATCCGGGCAGATCAGATGATCGCGATCGGCATGGCGAAGGAGTTCGAATCAGATCTCGATACGCTGGGTGAGGCGCTCGACCTTGAGACGTGGGTCGAGGTGAAAACGCTTGGCATCCGCGCGATGAAGAAAGCGGGGGATGAGCGTGAGGAGCTGAGTGAGCGGTACGCCGAGGCCATGAAGGTCTACATCGATACGCTCGAGGACTACGAGAAGGACCATCCCGCGAACTTCGATGACTACCGGTATTACACCGATCTGCGCGGCGGTGAGTACGCCGATGGTCCCTCCTTCCAGAAGTGGCGGGAGCGCACGGACCGCACGATCCGTCACTGCGATGTGCTGCTCGAAGCCCTCGCACGCATGGCGTCGGTCAACAAGCGTGCGGAGAAGATCGGGGCGGACCACCTCCAGTATGTATCCGAGGACATCGGGACGGATGCGTATCAGGAGATTCAGGACGCCCGCGCTGAACTCGTGCGCAACCGGAATAAGCCGCCGATGCCATGAATGGTCAGTTGCCACTCCTCCGCGTCTGCGATTTCGCGCACCCGGCTGTAGACGATCGCGGCGACCCGGTCCGGCTCGCGAACAGAAAGGAATTTGAGCGTCAGTTTGCTCACCGCTCCATTCGAGCCCGACGGTTCAAGCTCCGCACGGCATACACAACGAAGTGTGAGCGCCCGGAGCCACGCTGCCTCGGGCTGACACTCTCAAGCCTGGTTACCCTGTTCATGCTCCTGAGCGTGCTCGTGGCGACGCTGCTCATCGCGCTGACAACGATCGATACGGGCGCAACGGTGCTCACAACAATCATCCTGTTTCTGAGCTTCGCCGTCGCTCATTCGCACTATCGGAACCGTGGGACGACATTTCTTATCGCGATGAGTGCAGCTGCTGAGGGTCTTTGCGCTTCTTGCGCGTTTTCACTCGAGGGGCTCTCGGCCGACCAGGGCGGTCTCCTGACTTGCCCCGAGTGCGGGCACGCTTGGAACGCGTTGCGCATCGTTCGACCTCACTGGGAACCGGACCCCGCAGGGCTGATTCCCAAGCGGGATCCTCGCCTCGATCTGCGACACAACCTCAGACTCACATTCACATCAAGATTTATTTCCGATGACTGCGGGCGTCTGGTGCGTTCTCACACATCCTACTTGCTCTCGCTCGATCCGGAGATACGAGCACAGCGGACCGACGCCGAGTGGAAACGGTTGAGACTGGCCATCCGCTGCAATGGGCGATACCGCCGGATCTTCATGAGTGTGTTACTGATAACGGTTACGATGATCGGGGTTGTGCGGTGGAGTCTGCCTGCGATGGGTGAAGACGTGGGGGAGTTCGTTTCCTCGCTCGTGGTGCTGGCGTTTCCCTTGACTGGGGGCGTATTGGCGTACCTCGGTGACGGCTGGGTTGGGCAGAGGCGGATGGCCCGCGTTCTCAACTCGGAAGGCCTTTGCGGCGGGTGCTGCAATGAACTCACGCGATGCCCAGCGAACGCGAACGGGATGCGTGTTTGCGATCGGTGTCGATCGAGCTGGCTCGACGAGAACTTCCCGCACGACAAACCTGGCCCAACACAACTCTGCGCTCAGCGCGACTCAGACAGCGCTTTGAGCTTGTCGAGCCCATCCTGCCAACCCGCCTCGAACTCTGCTGGCGCCGTGTCATCAAACTCTCCGAACATCCTGTGATCGATGCTGACGCGAGTCCCGTCACCCGTTTCGTCGAACGCGATCGTCATATTCATCAGCACCGCCTGGGGCATCGTGCAGTCGCCTCGCATCCGGATCTTCTTGCCGGGCTTGAGCATCGTGAGCTCTCCGATCACGTTGAAGCCGCCATCGGGAAGCTCAATGTAGAACTTCCCGCCGATCTCGTTCTGGCAGCGGGACGGCGTCATGTCCTTGGAATCTTCGCTCTCGTAGAACCAGTTGTGGGGCTCCTTGAGGAACAGGTCGTACACCTTCTCGGGTGTTGCCGCGATGTGCACCTCGCACTGGGCCACTGCGATGCGTGCCGGTGCGTCGATCGTCTTGGTACTCATGATTCATTCTCCTTGGGTTCATCCGATTCCGCGATGTGTTTGAGGTTGTTGAGGGCACCCGCCCATTGGTCCTCGTACTTGCTTACCCAACGCTCGTAGATCCGACGCAGCGGCACGGCATTGAGATAGTTCCATCGTGTCCGCCCCTCCTTGCGGTGCACCAGCAGGTGCGCTTCTTCCAGCACCCTGATGTGCTTCATCACCCCGAACCGGGTCATCCCCGGGAACGCGCTGACCAACTCGCCCGTCGTTTTGCGCCCGTCACGGAGCATGTCCATGATCGCCCGCCGCGTCGGGTCCGACAGCGCCTTCCAGACCTCGTCGAGGTCGTGAGTGAGTTGGTGATCCGAACCGCCGTCCATGACGCTCCCTTTGATAGGTGACTATACAGTCACATATAGGCGCACGCAAGCCTCCCGGCTCAAATTCTCAGAATTCACACTCACGACCGCTTCTATGATCTCCCAATGCCCATCGCGACGAATAAACCGTTCGAGGTCGTCTCCGGCTATCAGCCCGCGGGCGATCAGCCCGAGGCCATCGATTCCCTGGTATCCGCCATCGAATCCGGGCAACGCCACACTTGCCTGCTGGGCGCGACGGGCACCGGCAAGACGTTCTCGATGGCCCACGCCATCGCTCGCGTCAACAAGCCCACCCTCGTGCTCTCGCACAACAAGACGCTCGCCGCCCAGCTCTTCGAGGAGCTCAAGGCCTTCTTCCCGAACAACTCGGTCAACTACTTCGTCTCCTACTACGACTACTACCAGCCCGAGGCCTACATCCCCGGGCGAGACATCTACATCGAGAAGGACTCCTCCCGCAACGACGACCTCGACCAGCTCCGCTTGGCCGCCACGTCCAACCTGATCCAGCGTCGCGACTGCATCGTGGTCGCCTCGGTTTCCTGCATCTTCGGTCTGGGCTCGCCCAGCGCCTACTCGGAGAAGGTCTACACGATCATGCGGGGCATGCAGCTCCCGCGCCGTGACCTGTTCCTCGCGCTCAACGCCATGCGCTATGAGCGGGCCGAGATCGACTTCATGCGCGGTACGTACCGCGCACGCGGAGATGCCATCGAGGTCTGGCCGGCTTATGAGAAGTTCGCCATACGCATCGAGCTCTTCGGCGACGAGGTTGACCGCATCGAGCTGATTAACCCCACCTCGGGCGAGCTGCTGGCGGAGGAGTCCCAGTACTTCCTCTTTCCGGCCGTCCATTATGTGATGCCCGAGGATCGCATGAGCGAGGTGCTCAAGGCCATCCGCGAGGAGATGGACGAGCGGGTGATGCACCTGCGCCACGAGGGCAAGCTCCTTGAGGCCCAACGCCTGCTCGCCCGCACCAAGTACGACCTGGAGATGATCGAGGAGGTGGGGTACTGCCAGGGCGTCGAGAACTACTCCCGCTACATGGACGGGCGCATGCCCGGCGAGCGTCCATTCACGCTGCTGGACTACTTCGATTACGCCCCGAGCAGGGGCGGCGAAATCCAGCCCGTCATCGACCCGGACGCCGAGCTCGTTGACAGCCGCGACCATGAGCAGGACGCGGCACGCTTCGGCATCGAGCGAACGAATCTGAAAGACTGGATGATCATGATCGATGAGTCGCACGTGACCATCCCCCAGATCAGGGCGATGTTCAACGGCGATAAGGCACGCAAGGAAGTGCTCGTCGAGCACGGATTCCGGCTCCCCTCATGCCTGGATAACCGACCTCTGCAGTTTGAGGAGTTCGAGGCGCTGGTGCCGCAGGTCGTGTACGTCTCCGCGACCCCCGGGCCTTACGAGCTGGAAAAGACCGAGGGCGAGGTCATCGAGCAGGTCATCCGACCGACAGGTCTCGTTGATCCGGAGGTCGAGGTCCGCCCGGCTTCGGGGCAGGTCCCGGACCTGCTCGATCGTTGCAGGCAGGTCGTCGAGAACGGCGATCGGGTGCTCGTGACCGCGCTGACCAAACGCTTGTGCGAGGACCTGACCACATACATGAGCGACAACGGGATCCGTGTGCGGTACCTGCACTCAGACATCGACACACTCGAACGGATCGAGATCCTGACTGATCTGCGTCGGGGTGAGTTTGACGTGCTCATCGGCGTGAACCTGCTGCGTGAAGGGCTGGACCTGCCGGAGGTCGCGCTGGTGTGCATCCTCGACGCGGACAAGGAGGGGTTCCTGCGCAGCGCGACTTCACTGATTCAGCAGATCGGCCGAGCCGCCAGGAACGCGAACTCGAAGGTCATTCTGTACGCGGACAAGATCACCAAGGCGATGGGCGCCGCGATGGACGAGACCCAGCGTCGCCGCGAGAAACAGATCCAGTACAACCTCGAACACGACATCACCCCGATCACCATCCACAAGGAGATCCGTGGGGGGATCGAGAACATCCTCAAGGCACGCAAGACGGCCAAGGCCGCCACGTATGACGAGGCCGATGACCCACCTATCGACGCCCTGATGCTGGCGAAGGCGCTCGAGGCCGACATGCTCGAGGCGGCGGAGGCGATGGACTTCGAGTCCGCGGCACTCCTCCGGGATCAGATGAAACACGTGCAGGACCTCATCGAGCAGCATGGGACGGATGAGGTGCTCGACGGCGAGTCGGCGCTCCTGCTTCGACGGTCCGAAATCGCGCGAGGGATCCGGCAGAACAGTGAGAAGCCGGGGGCACCCAATACCCGCCGCGGCAAGCCGCGCAAGCAGCGTGGGAAGTGAGCTCCCTGGCGCATCAGCGGGCGGAGATGAGCAGGTTCCTGATCTGTGACCGCCCAAGGCGCATGGCGCTGGGGGCGGCCGCCAAGAGCGAGAGCACGATCGCGGTGGCCCAGGCGATGGAAATCGCGTCAAGCGGGAGCGCAGACTCCAGATCGATGCCAATGACACGCCGGTTTATCTCTCGCCCTCCCCACGCGGCCTGAATGCCAAGGCAGGTCCCGAGCACACACGCGGCGAGCGCGATGATCAGGGCCTGGGCAGTGATCAGCCGCACAAGCTGACCTTTGGAAGCGCCCACCGCCCTGAGCACGCCCATCTCGTACCGCCGAGCATTCACCTCTGCGATGATCAGGTTGGCCACACCAAAGCACGCGACAAGCATGGCGCCTATCGCGACGGTCGTGAACACCACAAGGGTCGAGGTGAATACGGCCTCGATCTGCCGGCGGATAATCCGCCCGGATCCTACATTGAGCACGCCAGCCCCGAGCAGGGCCGTGCGGATATCCGCGATCGCCTGCTCATCTCCGATCCGGGCCACCATCTCATCGTTGAGATCGATCTGGATCAACTGCGAGACGCGCATCCCGAAACGATCGATCATGTCCTGGCGAGAACCGAACACGGACCCGATCGCCTGGTTCACGAAGTTGTCTCCCAGGTCGAAGTACTGCGAAACGAGTTCGAGGCCGGGCGAAGTGACAACGCCCACGATCTCGAAGTCATGCCGTGTGCCGTCCGCATCTGTACAGCTAAACGTGTCGCCGACCCCCAGCCCGCGCGCGACAAGAAACTCGCGTGCGACGATGACAGCGCCGCCCTCTTCCAATCGACGAACCGCGGTCGCCTGATCGCCCTGAACAAACTCAAGGCGGGCTATGCTCAGGAAGGGTTCTGGCTCGAACGCGATGAAGTTGGTCTTGTAGGACGACAGCCCCTCAACCCCGAAGGCATCTGTCCGGACGGCCCGCATCGAGATCGCGCAGGTCTGGTCGACCAGCGGCATCTCTTCGAGTATGCCCTGGGCCTCTTCACTCAGGGGGAGGCCATAGGCGAACGCATCGGGGAACTCGATTTTGCCGAGCCAGTCCCGCATGGCCGCTGAACCGTTGGTCCAGATCCCGATCATGAGTGCCAGGCCCGTCATCAGGGCGCCAGCCGTGAATCCATGCCGGTACGGTGTTGCCCTCACTGTCCGTCCGAGCAGTTGCGGGGGCAGCCGGAACAGCATTGAAATGGGACGGGAGAGCAGCCGGGCAATGACCACAACGATGGGAACCGAGATCAGGAAGTACCCGAGGAACATCAGCGGGAGACCGACGCCTACATAGATGTAGAAGAACGCGTCCAGATCGGCAAGCAGCGCAACGATCGTGATCATGGCAAGGATGCCGAAGAAACCGGCGATTGTCACGTGCCTGATCCCACGGAGCGACATCGGTGTCGCACGAACACTCATCGCCTGCAACGGAGAGAGAGAGGCCGCACGCCACGCGGGCCAGAGTGCGCCGAGCAGTCCTGCGAGAATGGCTCCGATCACCGTGAGCGAGAGCATGATCGGAGGAATCACCAGACCTTCCGCCATCTGCTGGTCGAAGATCCGCGTGAGCATGTAAGCGACAGCGATGCCCAGGGGGACACCGACCAGAACGCCGAGCCCGGCCACGACGGTCCCAACGAGCAGCTGAGCGATCGCCAGCTGGTGACGCGGCGCGCCGATCGCTCGGAGCACGGCAAGGGTGTGTTGTTGCTCCGCGACACCTGTGGTGAGTCCTGTCGTGATGATGAAGGCCGCAGATATCAGTGAGATGACCGAGACAAGCACAAAGCCAAGCTGCGATGCCTGCATATTCTGCTCCACACCGGATGTGATCCTCCCGGTCGTTTGCAGAAGGGCCTCCGGGAAGAGCTCGTCCTTATGGAGCAACACGAACTCCTCCGGATCGATGTCTTCTGTGAGCTTGAGCTCGATGTCGCTCAGCTGCCCCTTGTTTCTCGCGAGGGCATCGAGCGTCTCGATGGTCGTATACGCGATGGGCTTGCCGCCCAGCGGTGCCGGTTTGGCGAGGCCGACGATCGTGAAGGTCCTCGCCCTCCCGAATAAGCGGGGGACAGTGAGCGTATCGCCCACGCGTGGCCCGACGCCAGCATTGACCGCCCGCATCTCCTGCTCGTCCTCTGCCTGCACGCCGGGTTGCACGGGTGCTCGGTTCAGGTACGCGCCCGGGTCTGCGAAGAGATCGACTCCTTCTCTGGAGCGGACCTGCTGAGCGTATGACCAGGACAAACGCTGAGCAACACGCATGTCGATCACGATCTCATCAAGCGACTGTGGGAGTCTCCCCTGAATGAGCCCGATCGGGCGGGAGCTGAACTCGACATCCGGGTCGACCCCGTTCACGAACGCGTTCACGGCGTATCGCTGCTGCTCCACCGCGTATGAGCCAACCCGCGCCTTGAGCTCCGGCTGCTGGATGACCAGCGACAGCGTGCTTTGCAGGCGGGGCACGGCAAGCTCCACGCCGTCCCAGCTCATGGCGGTACCCAGCAGGGACGCATCGAATGTCTCGCCCGAGACCGGCAGCAATCGGGCCTCGGCGGTTCCGATCTGGGTGTCAATCTGGGACCTGAAGGCGGCGTTCAGCGACGCCATAACGCACGCGATGCTCGATACGAGCACCACGGATAAGGCGACAGCACCAGCAAGCAGCAGCACGCGGCTACGTCGAGCTGAGCAGATGCTGCGTGCGAGTCGCAATGGTGCCCGCATCCATCCCCCCTTCCCCGCTTGCCGCATCCCTGTTCTCGATCGTGCCCGCGATCGTCCCATCGTTCATCACGAAGATTTCCTCGCAATATCTCGCCGCCTCGGGCTCGTGGGTCACCATGACGACGGTGACCTGCTCATCTCGGGCAACTCGACGCAGCAGCTTCCACACCAGCTCGCTCGCGCTTGTGTCCAGGTTGCCAGTCGGCTCATCCGCGAACACCACCGCGGGCTGGTAGAGCAGGGCTCGGGCGATCGCGACCCGCTGCTGCTCGCCACCAGAAAGCGCTTCTGGGCGATGCTCCGCTCGATCGGACAGCCCGAGCAGCTCGAGAAGTTCAAGCGAACGATCACTCAGGTGCTTGCTGAGGCGGCCAGAAAGAAGGCCGGGGAGCTGCACGTTTTCCAAGGCGGTCATGGTCGGGATCAGATTGAACGCTTGGAAAATCACCCCGATCTCCTCTCGACGAAAACGGGTTGCCTCCTGCTCGCTCATCTGATGAACGTTGTGCCCGGAAACGACGATCTCGCCGGAGTCCGGGCGGTCCATCGCGGAAAGCATGTGTAGCAGCGTGGATTTTCCCGATCCCGATCGGCCCATGATCGCGAAAAAACCGTGGTCCTCGATCGAGAGATCCACGCCCCTGAGGGCCTCGACCGTGCGGTTGCCGAGAACAAACTTCTTGGTGAGATTTGTGCAAGTGATCATGTGTAAACGCTTGGAGAACTCCACTGGGGCGTGTCAGTCTGTCTGTAGTTCGGAGAAGTGCCACATCGGATTCACCGCGAGGGAGTCTAGCCGTAAATAGGAACAACCGCCCACGCTTCTACGGTGAAGCATGGGCGGCTGCGTGCATGGCTTGTGAGGTCGACGATGGATTAGCGGTGGCATTTCCATCGACGGTATGCGCCGATGCCGGCGAGCATGCCCAGCCCCGCGAGAGCCGCAGGTGGCAGGGGGACGATCTGGGCAGTGAACAGCAGGTCGTCGAAGCCGGCTCCGGTGGAGTTCGGTCCCATCACCCATCCGCGACCGACCCACTCGTCCATGTTCCCGAAGACCCGGTGCCCATCGGCAAGGAATCGGAACGCGTCACTCCCGTCGGACTTCCCGCTGAGTTCCAGGAAGTCACCGTTCCCGAGCGGGGAGTCCATGGTTGTGTTGAGCCCGGTGAGCCCACCCAGCGCAACCCCGTCGCTCATGTTGTTGTCCTCCCACCCGTTGCCTGTGGCGTCAACCGTGTAGGTCAGGTCGAGCATAAAGTCGCCGTAGCTGGTGCCTCCATCGGCGCTGTTTCCGCTGATGGTCCCGTTGATGTTCAGGCTGATCGACCCGTCCATAAACTCGGTCACGATGAGGCGAACAGTCGAGTTGCCGCCTGTGTCCTCGAAGCTGAACGTGATCGGGATTCCCGAGTTGGTGAAGCTGTCGAGTCGCAGCCCGTATTCCTGTGGGCTGACCATCCCCCCCGGGTGGTTGAATAGCGCGAATGTTGTTGTTGAACTGGCGCCCTCAGGTGACGCGTTACCGACGAGTTCTGCCGGATTCACGAAGTCGGCGTGAGCGGAGCTCACACAGAAACCGGCAACAGATGCAAGCAAAAGTTGGTGTGTGTGTCGCATGGCTGTGATGTCTCCCAGAAGTTGAGATGTGTGTGCGGCTGCCGATACACAGCAGCCAGATGCACAGAACATAGCACACGATTTTGAGCGTCAATCCGACGTCACGCTAGATCCTGAAGGCGGGGTGAAGCGCGCATGAAGAGGATTTTCATGAAGGGGTAGGTGTGACGAAAAACCAATGACTTACGTCAGGCGAGTCGCTGCGAACTACGGAGTGGCGGGCCAGAAATTTAATTGCTTTTCATCTTCGCGAGCGCAAGAAAAACGCCGCTTGTGGCGAAGCGGCGTCCTTCGTATGTCGCGATGCGTTGAGAGCAGTCAGTCCCAGGTGTTGATCGGCTCTTCGGCGCCCTTCTCCTGCGCCTGAGCACCTCGGACCTCGTTTGGCGCGAAGTGGTCCTGTCGCCAAGATTCCGGGTACTCCGGGTCGTCCATCTCGATGCACGCCTTGGTGGGATACATGGGCCTGAATGTGTCGCACATCACCGCCATCTCGTCCGTCCAGGTCTTGCCGAGCGAGGCTTCCACGGTCCCCGGGTGAGGTCCGTGCGGGATGCCCTGGGGGTGAACACTGATCGAGCCCTGCGAGATGCCGCGCCGGGCTTTGTAGTTGCCTTCAACGTAGTACATGATCTCATCGGAATCGATGTTCGAATGGTTGTACGGCACCGGTATGGCCTCGGGGTGGAAATCCAGGGCGCGCGGGCAGAAAGAGCAGATCACAAAGTTGTGGCCTTCGAAGGTCTGGTGGATCGGGGGCGGCATATGCAGCTGCCCGGTGATCGGCGCAAAGTCATGGATGTTGAAGCAGTAGGGGTAGTAGCAGCCATCCCACCCGACGACCTCGAGCGGGTGGTAGGGATACACGTACGAGTGAACGCTGTCGCGTGCCTTGATGCGTACCTCAAACTCGCCCCGCTCGTCATAAGCGAGCGGATGCTCATCGTCCTCGAATGGGACCCGCAGGTCGCGCTCGCAGTACGGGGCGTGCTCGAGAAACTGCGATGTCTTCTTCGAGATGTATCGCGGGGGAGGGAGGATGTGGCTGGCGTTGCAGGTCTCGAAACACACAAACTTCCCGTAGGGCATCTCCTCATGCGAGAAGCCACCGAATGCTTCGTCATCGCTTCCATCGGTCGGGCGTTCATCAAACACAATCCTGTAGATCGTGCCCTTCGGGAGGACGATGTAGTCCTTCTTGCCGAACTTCAGGGTCCCGAACATGGAGTAGACCGTCCCGGAGCCGAAGTGCACGAAGAGGCACTCGTCGCCCTGACCGTTCTTGTAGTGGTAGTCCATCTGCTCGGCCGGCTGGCAGACGCTCATTTCCACATCGGTGTTCCCGAAGATGACGACGCGGCCTTCGACCGGATCGCCTTGCTTCTTCATGTTCTGGGATTTGACGTGACGCATACGCATCACGTCCTGCTCTACGTACTCTTGCTTGGTCGAATAGAGCTTCTTCCAGCCAGTCACCTGCGTTGGGGGGTGTATGTGGTAGAGGATGCTGCTGGGGCCCACAAAGCCCTCGGTTCCGAACAGTTCTTCCGAGTACAGGGCTCCGTCCGGGCGACGGAACTGTGTATGGCGTTTCTTGGGCAGATTGCCCATCTTCATGTAGTACGGCATCGAGCCGGTCCTCATTCTTCCCGTCCCCGAGTTGATCGGTCATGATCAAATGCGGGTCGGGAGGCGGTTTTGCGTGCCCCGAACGCGTGTAAGGACACGGGGCGGGTCATTCTAGCAATTCTACGCGATTTCGTGCGTAATTCGAGCCAGTGCCTCGGAAGTCAGTAGAAACCAACTTTGTGGGGAACGTGTTCGCTTCTGGAGCAAAGCCTCGATGTGGGCCGATGTGAGACTATCGAAAGAAATTCGGGGTGGTTGATCATCGATGAGTTCAGGCGAATAATCCTGACCAAGCACACCCGGGACCTCATCCACGAAAACTTTCCGGGTACACTGCGAAACAACGAGATTCATGAGCACAAATCGAAACGCAGACTACTTTGGACCATTCAAGATCATCCGCCCGCTGGGATCGACCCGCGGCGTGGACCGGTTTGTGGTGCTTTGCAATAAGACCGACACCAACCGTCTGCTGTATCGATTCCCGATCCAGCCGAATCATCAGCACCGACGCGCGCTGTTCGACCAGATGGTTGCGCTGAGCATGCTCGATCATCCGCACCTGCTCAAGATCGAATCGGCCAGCTACGACGACCGTGGCCGTTTGTGCACCATCAGTCCGTACCCCGGTAATCATGAGGGACTCGTCACGCTTGCAGACCTGCTTGGTCAGCACGGCGGGCGATTCACGATCCATGAAGCCGCGAGAGCGATCGAGCACCTCCTGTCTGCCAGCGCGTACGCGCACGCACGCGGAATTATCCATGGCGTGATCACGCCCGAGCAGATCCTCGTTGACCGATTCGGTTCAACGCAGATCGAACTCTACGCCCACCCGCCGGTGAGCCGATCGAACGCCGCAAGGTCTCAGTCGCTCCTGACTGACGAGATCCGTTCCATCGTCGAACTCGGGTACAAGCTGATTACGGGTCTGGATGTGAGCGCTGATCGCATCAGCCCCACACGCGTGCTCAAGCGCTTGGATCGCAACTGGGACACGTGGTTTGATCTCGGGCTCGATCCACTCGATGGCTTTGAGGACGCGACACACGCACTCAACGCGTTGCCGACGAATCCCAACTGCGCAGAATGGCTGAGCACGACCAGCGTGAAGCGTCCACAGGTGCACCTGGGATCGGTTATCCGTAGGTTCAGGGCGTCCCCCCCGGCTTCATCAAGCCGTCAGGGCAAGTAAACGCCCGGCCGGGTGATACTCATCCTACTCGTCCGCGACACCATCATCGTTGGTCGGTTCGGCCGCTTCTTCTTCAACGAGCAGATGCTGAATTTTCGCGCGCTGTGCTTCATCCAGTGAGTCGCCGGCACGCGTGTGGAGTTCGTTGGCGATCCGGGCCTTGAGTTCATGATCGGTGGCCTGCTCGATCGCCAGGATCCATGTATCAGGTGCGATCGGGCGCAGCAGCTCATCGTCAAACCGGGCAAGCAGGAGGAGTGCCTGCGATCGGATACGTATGAGCCGGGCCTGATCCGCGGGGTCGACAGGTGCCCCTTCCAGCGAGAGCAACGCCTCGATGACCCTGTTCGGGCGACCTGCTTGCAGTTGCAGCTCTGCGAGATGCAGCACGCCACGCACCGTGCGTGCGGTGTGGGGTTCTTCGCTGTTCACGAGACGCGAGAGGATCGTCATCGTCATCTCTGGGGGGAGTTCTGCCAATCGAACGGCTTCTCCGAGCTGATCCCTGTCGATCTGGCGTCCCATCCGCAGCAGCATGTCCCGGTGGAGTTGCGGGTCGGGCTGCGGGATCTCACTGAGCCGGCGAAGTCCTTCCGGCGTGGCGCGGTGCTGAATGAGCGACTCGGCCGCGGCCTGATACAGGGTTGCGTTCTTCGTGGCGGCGGCGACCAGCTCTTCCACCGCACGCGGTGTTTCGACCAGCGCAGTCGCGGCCCAGTTCACCGTACTCGTGTCCTCGCTGAGCATGAACCCGATGAGCCGTCGCAGATCGTCTGCTGATCCGAGCTTTGCCATCAGCTTCATCCCGGCCTCACGGATCGACGCCGGCTCTGCGTCTCGGAGTCGGCTCAGGATCTTCGGGTAGTCTGTTTCAGGATCCCAGATCCCCTCTCGTTCCATGGACCAAGCGGCGCTGAAGCAGGCAAACAGCGGGGCATCCTGCCTACCGATCCAGTGCAGCACACTCTGCTTTGCTTCTGCATTGGGCCAGCGTGCGATCCCTAACAGCATGGGTTCCGCGGCAATGGGCGACTCCTCCAGGCGAAGCGTGTTCGTGAGGGCCAGCATCGCATCTGGTGGGCTGATTCGAGTAATGAGCCGCGCAGACTGTGCGCGGATTTGTGGAGACTCGCTCTGCAGGAGTTCGCGGACCGCCTGCCCCACGGCATCGCTGAGGCTGACGGACGCTGAAAGATCACGATCTGCGAGCTCGAAGCCCAAGAGCTGGTGGCTGGTCCGTGGGTCACGCAAGAGCTCAACGATCAGTTCCGATCGGCGTTCCGGTGAGAGTTCGATGTGAAGGCGGCGATAGAGCGCTTTCATTTCCTGAAGAAGCGCCCGGTTGTCGGCAGCCAGCAACTCTGCAGAATCCTGATCTGGGTTGGGTAATGGATCTGCTGGGCGAAGCTCTTCACCTGATTCAGACGATTCGGAGTCCTGCTGCGAGGCGTCTGGCTGATCTTCATGGGTATGCAGTGTCTGGGCCGCATCTGCCGGCCCATTATCTCCCTCAATCGGGGGGGCAGGGGTGGCCGGATTTCTCGGGCTGCTGGCACAAGAACTGGCAATCCCAAGTCCGGAAAGCACAGCCACCACGACCAGGGTCACGTTCGGGAAGCATCGCAGGATTCGGGGCGTATCGAGGGGCATGGGATATCAATATGTGAGATTCTCGGTGTTATCGGCAGTTTACCGATGAACTCCTGATAGAGAGTCTAGCATCTGAGATTGATGCGACCTGCTGATCCGGTTACGATTGGCATCGCTCACACGCATGATCGCGGGGCGAGGGAGCACGATGAACGACTGGGTTGATGCCGAGCACCATGTCGAGAGAGCCCATGAGCATTACGATGCCGGGCGCTGGGATGACGCAGAAAACGAGCTGCGTCAGGCGCTATCGCTCAATCCATACCAGCCTGAGTGGTATTTTAATCTGGGGCTGACACTCGAAGCAGCCGGGCGCCACGCCAAGGCGGCTGAGGCCTTCGCGAATTGCTACCGGCTGCACAGCGAGAGTGATCAGCCGGACGCGAACTCCGCGCTCCTGACAGGCGTGAACCTCGTACGTGCGATGCAGCCGGAGCAGGCGCTGGACTGGTTCGATCGGGCTTCAGATATCGAACCCATGAACGTCGTGATCTCGGTGCATCGCATCGAGGCGTATACGGACCTCGCCCGCCATGACGATGCCGAGGAGACCTTCTACCTCGCCCAGCAGATCGATCCGGAGCACGCGGATCTGTACGCTGCGATGGCCGACTCCTTGCTCGCCTCCAATCAGACTGAGCGAGCGGTCTGGTGTCTACGTGAGGCGGCCCGCCTTGATCCTGGGCTACCCCGCGTGCAGGCGCGCCTGGCCAAGGCGTACGCCGCGTCCGGACGGATGGAGCGAGCTCGCCAGCTCTACCTGAGAGATCTCCGGCTCGATCCGGGTGACATCGATACCCTCCTCGATATGGGGGAGCTGCTTCTTGATATGCATCGGTATGCCGAGGCGGGTGAGAAGTTCCGCCGTGTGCTCGAACTTGAGGCGGATCAGCCCGACGCGCACTTCCTGCTGGGTGAGCTCGCCGAGATCGAGGGGCGCATCCCAGACGCGATGGTCCACTACGACGTCGTTCTGCGGCTCGACAAGACGTACGCGCGAGTTCGGCTCCGCTTGGCCCGGGTCCTCTTCGCCCGCGGTCGTGAGGAGGATCTGCCACGGATCCGAGACCTGCTCCAGCAGGAGCACAAGACACTGCGTGCTGACCTCGACGCGGAGAACACGGTCCAGCTGCGCTCGTCCATGATCGATGAGCGGTGCGAGGATCTTGAGGAGCTCGGCCGACTCATGCTTGATGCCGAGCTGGAGCACGAGGCGGTCCGGGTCTACAAGGCCATGATCGAGTTGCATCCAACCAGCCACCGGGCGCACCACGGCCTGAGCGTCGCCCTGCTGCAGTCGGGGCAGTTCGAGCAGGGCATCGCGGCGGCCAAGCGGGCATTGGATACCCAGCCCCGTTTTGTGCCCGCGATGCACAATCTCGCGCTCGCTTATCTGCGCCAGAGTCAGTGGATCCGCGCCAGGTACTGGGTACGCCAAGCGTCGCGTGTCGAGCCGGATGATCCCTCGCTCCGCCGCCTGCGGATTAAGCTCCGTGTGCACTCCGTCCTCGGGACGTTCGCGTGGGGAACCCGCAAGCTCGGGGTGCTCATGACGCCGTTCCGACTGCTCCTGTGGCGACCACATCGCCGAGACTGAGCCCTACTCCAGCCGATCGCCAAGCAGACGCGCCACTTCAGCGACGTCCTTGTCCCCGCGCCCGGACAGGTTGATGACCAGGTGCTGGTCCTTGGGCATCTCGGAGGCGATGCGTACGGCCTTCGCGACCGCGTGCGAGGACTCCAGCGCGGGGATAATCCCCTCGTCGCGTGCGCACCAGAGGAATCCTTCCAGTGCCTCTTCATCGTCGATCGACGTGTATTCAACGCGCCCGATATCTTTCCAGTAGCCGTGCTCCGGGCCGACCCCGGGATAGTCGAGACCGGCCGAGCACGAATGGACATCGCTGGTCTGTCCTGACTCGTCCTGCAGCACATAGCTCATCGAGCCATGGAGCACACCGAGCTTTCCGTGGGTGAGCGGTGCGGCATGCGACCCGAGATTGCTCCCGCGTCCTCCCGCTTCCACCCCGATCAGGCGGACCTGCTCTTCGTCGACGAATGGGTAGAACATGCCCGCGGCGTTCGAGCCACCGCCGACACAGGCGACGACGGCGTGGGGCATCGCGCCGATATTCCGGAGTGACTGTGCCTTGGTTTCCCGCCCGATGACGGACTGAAAATCCCGCACGATCATGGGGAAGGGGTGAGGGCCTACCACGGAACCAAGTATGTAGTGGGTGTTCTCGACCGATCCCATCCAGTCACGCATCGCCTCGTTGGTAGCGTCTTTCAGCGTGCGAGAGCCGTCCTCGACCGGGATGACGCGTGCGCCAAGCATCTTCATCCGCGTAACATTCAGGTTCTGCCGGCGGATATCCTCGGCCCCCATGTAGACATCGCAGTCCAGCCCGAAGTAAGCCGCGGCGGTCGCGGTGGCAACGCCGTGCTGGCCCGCGCCGGTTTCAGCGATCACGCGCTTCTTGCCCATCTTCTTCGTGAGCAACGCTTGCCCGATGGTGTTGTTGATCTTGTGCGCCCCCGTGTGGGCCAGATCCTCACGCTTGAGCCAGATCGTCGCGCCCAGTTCCTTGCTGTCCTTCATCCCGCGTGCACGCTTGCTCAGGCCGTAGGCCTGCTGCAGGGGTGTCGGACGCCCGATGTACACTCGATTGAGCTCGCCGAGACGGTCCCAGAACTGTTTGTCGTCCTGGACCTTCATGTAGACTTCTTCGAGCTGATGCAGCGCTTCAATCAGCGTCTCCGGAACGTACACACCCCCGCATTGGCCGTACCAGCCGCGCTCGTTGGGGACGTGGCTGATCGGGAGTGAGGGAGTTGATCCGGAATCGGCTGTTGACATCGTAAATACCTCGCGAAGATCACAGCAAGTGTATGCGTTCACAGGATAGGGGGCGTGTTGGCCCTGCCGATGGTGCGTTCGCCACGCCGTGCCGCCCGGATGCCCGAGATCACGTCAACACGGAGAAACAGGAGCAGCCCGACCGAAAAGAAGCAGATCAAGAGCCCCATGGCCCAGAGGTCGCCGACCCACGCTTTAATCTGCCCGAACGCGAGCACGCCGATTGCACCGGAGAGCTTGTACGTCATCCCCCAGAGACCGAAGAACTCGGCGGTCCGGTGTCGGGGGGCGAACATGCCCACGATGGTCCTGCTCGCCGTTCCGATGCCTCCAAGCCCGATCCCGATCCCGTTGCCGATCGCCCAGAACATCCACTGGGGCGGTGACTCGCTGTAGGAGAGCTTGACCAGGAAGAGCCCGGTCGCACTGACAATCCATACGACAAGGAACGTGATGATCGTGGCTCGAACGCCGATCCGATCCTGAAACTTCGAAACGAATATGGCCGTGATTCCGGCGGTGAGCGTGAGCTGCAGCGTGAACCAGATCAGGTTCGTGTCGCTGATCCCGAAGTCGCGCGCGATGATCGCCGCAAACGCGATCATCGTCTGGATGCCGAAGCCGTAGATCAGGAACGCGCCGAGAAAACGTACGAGCTGCTTGTAGTCGGACGCGTGCTCGATGGTAAGGCGGAGGCGGGCGATCGCGGACACCGGGGCGTTGCCCCGGAGTTGAGGGTTCGAGGGCTCCTCGAGGTACAGGGCGGCGGGGATGATGCCGAGCCCGAACCACGCGGCCGCGATGATGAAGAATGGGGGCCAATCCAGAGTCGCAGACCAGCCGAGCACCTTCATCAGCAGGCCGATGAAAACCAGAATCAGCAGCCCCCCCGCGTAGCCCATGGTCCAGCCGATTGCCGAGACCCGGCCCATCGTGCGGGTCGTAGAGAGCGATGGGAGGAAGCTCGCGAGCAGGTTTTCGCCGAGCTGGTAGAGGATATTCGCGGGTACGAAGAGAAGGAGTGCGTACCACCCCCAGCCTTGTTGGACCAGCGCAAGACTCGCGGTCAATAGGATGCACATGGCACCCGAGCTGAGCAGGAGCTTCTTACGAGCTCGGTGCCCATCGGCGTACGCACCGACAAACGGAGAGAGCAGCACAACGATGAAGAGTGCAACCGAGATTCCCGCCGCCCACAGCGCATCGCCGCGCTGCTTATCACCCACCGCGATTTCCTTGAAGTAGATCGGGAACAACACCGTGATGATCAGGAGCGTGAATGATTGATTCGCGAGATCGAACATGCCCCAGGCCCAGACCTCGCGTGGGTTGGGGAGAGTTCGGAATGGAGGGGGCCAGCGCATGGGCCTCAGTCTACGCCGACAACGCGACGGATGAACTCAAGCTGGATGTTCTTCGCATCGTTCGCGTAGCGCCCAAAGCCCGCGTGCTCCTGCGGGGCCCCGGTCTCGGTGAACGTTTTCAGTTCGATCAAACCCGGATCCGCGCCGGCCGCCTCGTAATGCACGCGGAGGGCATCGAGAAAGAGGCGTTGCCCACCGATCGGGACCATCTCGTCACCCTCGTTGTGGAGCGCAAGGAGCGGGATGGGCTCAAAGCCGCCGAGATTCTCGCTCGGATCAACAGGAGCAACCGACGCCAGGTCGTGCTCGACCGGCCACGGGCGGGCGGGCATGCCCGGCGGGGGGTTGTAAAGGTGCTTGAGATTCCCGGTTGTGCCCTCGACACATGCCCCGATGAACGGGTGCGGGAAGCACAGCCGGCTCAGGGTCACCATGCCGCCGGCCGACATGCCGCCGATCATCAGCCGCGACATATCGAACTGGCCGATCTCGCGGATCGAAGCCACCACGCCATCGATCTCATCCCTTGCTTGCGCAATCAGGTCCAGTGTTTTCTCAGGACCCTGAAATGCTTCAATATACCGTTCGCCGTGCCCCGGCAGGTCGAGTGAAACCGCGCCGATTCCAGAACGGACCCAGCGTTGATACCGCCCAGGATCGAGTTCTTTATTCACGCTCCGCCCGTGCATCCAGATCACCGCCGGGACCGGGGTGCCCTCATCCCAGTTGGGGTGTGCCACCAGGGCCGGGACGTCCTCACCCAGGCGCATGTATCGAGACTTCTCTTCGAGTGATCTCGGCAGCTTCGAGAATCGCGGGTCCATTCAGAGCACCACCGTCGAGCCGGGCTCGATCTTTTCTGGGAGCGTCATCGCGGCAAGGTCCTCCGCGCACGTTGCGGTGAGCGGTGAGATTTCGATGGTCGCGTCAACCTCGCCATTGATCATCGGCACATCGACACCGTGCTCCGCGAGCCAGCGGGCTGCCCTGAGCGATTGAAGCCGCTTCGAGGATTCGATCGAATCGGTACCCGTCGCGTTCTTCACAGGCGCGAACTCTTCGACGCGGTCTGTTTCAAACACGATGGACCGGTCCGCGATCGGGATGCCGTCGAATACAAACTTCTCAAACTTGACGGCGTTGTTCGATTCCGGAGTGACCACCTGCCCGACTGAGAGGTCAAAGTGGGGCACCTTCTTCAGTGCCTTGTGGTAAGGCAGAGCCGCGCCCTTGTCATGTAGCACGCGATCGATGAACGCCACGCTGATCGCGTGCAGCGCGATCGAGCCGGCGTTGAACGAGAGCCGCCCGCCCGGCTCGGTTTGCTTGGCCAGGGATTCGTCGAGGTCGGAGTACTCGATAACCTCCGTGCGACCATCGACGCTGCAGAACACGCCAACTTTTTCGTCCCAGCTTGCCTTTGAAACCATTTTGGAACTGAACTCGCCAGAGCTGTCCGGCGCGTACGCGTGGAGCCCAAGGAACACAGGGTCAACGACGCGAGCGTGCGGGTTGTCGACCTGGAAGTAGGACACGTGCTCGATGCCCCGGGTCCGCATATCCGTCAACGCGCCGGACACGCCAAGCGCCTTGAACGCCCCCCCGTGCCCATCGGGGTTCGTGGCCAGGTGCACCGGGTCTCGCATGAGGATCTCGCCGGTCTTGGCATCCAGGCTCGGCATAACGCCCTGATTGAAAAACATGATCTGCTCGCGCGTCAGCCCGAAGCAGTCATGCTCCTCGAAAAACTGAACGGTGGCATCGTGATTCAACGGAGAGGTCATGATGTACCACGGGATCAGGCAGCCGTACTTGATCTCGTTGGCACGGATTGACTCGGCGAAGAGCTGAAACAGTGATTTGTCGTTGACGCTCGATGTCGGGTAGCACCCCTTCGGGCCATCAAAGCCAAGGCGTGATCCCTGGCCCCCGGCCACCGTGAAGCACGCGACCTTGCCATCGCGAACGAGCCGCTCTCCTTTGGCGTGATACTCGGCGCGGTCCCATGATCCGTCTGGCGCTGTGCCATCAAGGGCATAATACGAGGCAGGCATGACCCGCCCCTGCGCCGAATCATTCTCCTCCCCGGAGATGTATTTTCTGATGAGCAACGCGAGCTCATCCAGATCGATCGCCTGGACCTGTGCCGCGATCGTGCTCTGGGCAGAAGCCGGTGTCACGCCGCTGATGTAGCGGGCAAGGTGTGATTGGCCGGTCCGCTCGAGATTCTCGCATAGAACGTCGATTGGGGTGTGCAGTTCAGGCATAATGCTCATTCCTCTCCTCAGGTCGCATTCGTCGAGGGATACTACATCGCCCAACCCGCTGCGGCACTACACTCTGGCATGCTCGATCCATTTACGCCAGATCTGAATCGTCCGCTCATCGCGCCTTCGATACTCGCGGCGGATTTCGCTCGTCTCGGCAAAGACTGTCAGGACGCCATGGGAGCCGGGGCGGACCTTCTTCATGTGGACATCATGGATGGCCACTTCGTGCCGAATCTCTCTATGGGGCCGGCGATATGCGGTGCTGTGCGTGATGCCTGCCCGGATACGTACCTGGATGTTCATCTGATGGTGAAGGACCCGCAGTTCTTCTTCAAGCCGTTCGCCCAGAGCGGCGCGAACGCGATCAGCTTCCACATCGAAGTCATGCGATCGGAGCAGCACGCCCGGGATCTCGCAGACGAGGTGCGGGAACTGGGTTGCAACCCGGGCATCGTGATCAATCCGCCCAGTGATGTGAGCACCATGCTGCCTGTGATCGACGCGTTCGACCTCGTGCTCGTCATGAGCGTGAACCCCGGCTTCGGTGGTCAGGCGTTCATCCCGGAGGTGCTCGAGAAGTGCAGGGCGATCCGCTCGGTGCTGCGCCCGGAGCAGCGTCTCGAGATTGATGGTGGGATCAACCCAGAAACGGCCATGCAGGCGATCGATGCAGGCGTGGATCTGCTCGTCGCGGGCTCGTCGGTGTTCGGTAAGCCACGTGCTGATTGGGCACCCATTATCGAATCCCTCCGAGGTCCGAAAACCCACGCGTGACCCCTGGATGCCCAGCAGGCGCTTGCCAGAACCGCCAAGAAGCAAGATGAAAGGGCATTCACGCCCAGAACTTGCTACACTTTTGCTGGCGCGGCCTAGCGGCCGATGACAGGAATGCACACCCTGTCTTTCGTGAGTCCGCGGTGTGCAATCCAGGAGTCCGTTTGCATGAGTAAGCCGATCGGCTACACCGTCACCCTGCTGAGAACCGGCGGGACCTCGTGGGACGACGAGGAGCGATTTGTTGGGCAGACCGACCTGCCGATGACAGAGCAGGGCAGCGATCTGGTTGCGCGAGCAGTGCACGCCGGTATCAACCAGCATCCGTTCAATGTCATCCTGACCTCTGACGAGGAGGCCTGTGTAAGCACAGCCCGAATGCTCCCGCAGGGGCCCGATACAAAGGTCAAGACGAACACAAACCTCAAGAACATCGGCCTCGGGCTGTGGGAGGGTGTGCTCGCGTCTGACCTGCAAGATCGGAACCCGAGCACGTACGGTCAGTGGAAAGAGCACCCCGAGCGGATCACGCCACCCGAGGGCGAATCGCTCGCAGATGGGCTGGAGCGACTCCTCGCGGCGATCGAGAAATCGCTGAGCAAGTGTAAGGGCGCAAACCCGAACATCGCGGTGGTGCTCAGGCCGCTCGCATGGGCCGTCGTCCGGAGCTGGCTGGCCGATGAGCGGCTCGGGTCGATCTGGAAGCTGCTCGATGAGCCGATTGCGCTCGAGCATTTCGAGCTAACGAAATCCGAGCTTGCGGAACGCAAACAAAGTACCCGTGCCAGCGCCTAAACTCCGATAACGAATCGAAGTCGAGCAGCACGCACACGCAGGACGCATCAATCAAGGGAAACCGCATGCCGCAAACCGCGACCCGGAACTGGAACGAAGTGAAGCAGGAAGGCCGACGCTCCGTCCCCGAGGGGCTCTGGCTCCGATGCCCGTCCTGTGCACAGATGATCTATCGCAGGCAGATGGAATCAAACATGCACGTCTGCCCTGAGTGCGAGCACCACTACAGGATCTCGGCCCGTCAGCGGATCGAGCAGCTCGCGGACACGGACACGTTCATCCCGATGTTCACCCAGCTCCGTGCGAAGGATCCGCTGAACTTTACGGATCTCAAGTCATACCCGGAACGCATCAAGCGTGAGCAGATCAAGACCGGCGAGACCGAGGGGTGCCAGGCGGGCAAGTGCTTCATCAAGGGGCGCCCGACCATGATCGCGTGCCTCGACCTCACGTTCATGATGGGATCGATGGGCTCGGTCGCGGGCGAGAAAATCACGCGGGCGATCGAGGAAGCCACCAGGGAGAACCTGCCGATCATCATCGTGTCCTGCTCGGGTGGCGCACGCATGCAGGAGGCCGCGCTGAGCCTGATGCAGATGGCCAAGACCTCCGCGGCGCTCGCTCGCCACGATGACGCGGGCGGCCTGTTCATCTCTGTGCTGACCGACCCCACAACCGGCGGCGTGACCGCCTCGTTTGCGATGCTTGGAGATTTCAATATCGCCGAGCCCAAGGCACTGATCGGATTCGCAGGCCCGCGAGTGATCAAGCAGACCATCCGGCAGGATCTGCCTGAGGGGTTCCAACGCTCCGAGTTTCTGCGTGAACGCGGCATGATCGATCGGGTCGTGCATCGCCACGAACTGCGGTCAGAACTTGCACGCCTGATCGACTACGCCGGCAAGTGAGCGGTCTGATCTGAGCCAGAGGGTGTCCTCGTTTCCATGGCTACGGAGCACCAACCCCGGAGCGGTCGCCTGAGAGCCCTGTTGCTCGGCTTCATGCACGCGCTCGCCATGGTTCTCGCGTTTCACCCGTTCAACTTGTGGTGGCTCTGCTTCCTCTTGCCGATCCCGCTTTTCCTGCTGGCACAGGACCCGAGGATGAAACCATCCCGTGCTGCCTTCTGGTGCGCACTCGGTGTGTCGCCGGCTTGGCTGTGGCTCCACTGGTGGGTTAAAGATGTCTCGGTGATGGGCATCATCCCATTGGTGATCATCCTCAGCGCGTACAACATGCTGTTCGTGTGGCTTGCCGCTCGGGCCGTGCATCGATTCGGCCGGGCGACACTCCTGCTTCCCCTGATCTGGGTGGGTGTTGAGTTTCTCCGCGCAACGGTGTTTGCAGGCGGGTACCCGTGGTACCTCATCTCGCACCCACTCATCGAGTCCCCTTCTTCGGTGCTTGCCATGCCGGCGACAGTCGCGGGCGTCCACTTTGTGACATTCCTGCTAACGAGCTATTCATTCCTCGTGTACCTCGCGCTCCGCGAGAAGAGCCACGGACGCCGGAAGCGTGCGGGGCTGGCGGCTGGCGGCCTATTCGCATCCTGGGTGTGCATGGGACTGCTGCTCGTCCCGCCAGAGGACCTCGGCACGCCTCAGTTCCGCTTTGCGGTGGTCCAGCCGGACGTGCCGCAGGATAACCGGATGAATTGGACAGTCCGTCAGCGGTATCGGGACTGGCTGACACTCCGGGCCATCACGATCGAGGCATACAACGACGAGACCAACCCGCTCCCGCTCGATGCGATCATCTGGCCCGAGGGCTTCGTGCCCGGCTGGACGCTGGACCCGATCTCACTGCGAACGGAGCGTGCAGAAAACCTGGCCTGGGGCATGCGCCTCAAGAACCCCGATGACGTACCAGAACTGGATGTTGATGCTCGGATCCGGGCAACCCAGATCGTCGACGAGTTGCTTGTCATGCAGGGAGCCATGAACACGCCGTTCATCGTCGGATCTGTGGCGTACGACAACCTGAGGATCATTGAGACCGACAACGGCATCGAATACCAGCGGGATGCGATGTATAACAGCGCCTTCGTCATTCAGGATGGACGCGTGCAGGATGTCTGGTACGACAAGCTCCACCTGACCCCCTTCGGTGAGGTCATGCCCTACATCTCCGCGTCCGAGACCCTGGAACAGATGCTTCTCTCGATCGGTGCCAGCGGTATGGAGTTCGCGCTCGAGCCCGGCCGGGAGCCGCGGAATCTCAGCGTCCCGCTTCGATCCGCCGAGGGGCAGCACGTCCGCCTGGCGACACCGATTTGTTTCGAGGCAACCGTGTCCGCGGTCTGCCGAAAACTCGTGGCTCGTGGGCAGAAACGACAGGCCGGCGTGATGATCAACATCACGAATGATGGATGGTTCGGCAAGTCCGAAGGTGGGCGAGCGTCGCATCTTCAGAGTGCCCGCTGGCGGTGTGTAGAACTCGCCACGCCCATGATCAGGAGCGCCAACACCGGGATCTCAGCCGTTGTTGATCACCGGGGCCAGATTGTCAACTCGACAATCAAACCTCTGGATGACAATCCGCGAGAAGGGCACCTGATTGGACAGGTGCAAGTCGGCGCTCGGCTGACCCCGTTTGCCCTGATCGGAGACCTCTTTGGGTGGATTTGCTTCGTTGCCACGCTGATCTGGTCAGGGATCGCGATCTTTGGGCCCTCACGAGTCGTAGAGCCGATGAGCGATAGTGCGTCTTGATACGATGATCAATGCCAGAATGTAGGGGCGAATCATGCTTCAGTTCACAAACTCAACTCGTTTCACCTTGGGCGTCGCCGTAGTGCTCGGTCTCGCCGGGTGCGGCGCAGAAATCCGCCCGGACGGGCCGAAGCGCGTTGTCTATACCGATTCGGATGGCGCGCAGCGAGTTGTTGAAGCCCCGCCCTCGGGTGAACTGCGTGAGGCAGCGATCGACCGCCTCATCGAGATGAGCACGGACCTCAACCCTCAGGTACGGGCCAACGCCATCGAGGCACTCAGCCCGGTCACCGAACGCGTCGAGCCGATCGTTGCGTTGTCGATCAACGACCCGAATCCCGGCGTTCGCGCTGTCGCGGCCATGGTTGCCGGCAAGAGAGGGCTCGCCTCGCTCGCCCCCTCTGTACGGGGGCTCCTGTCGGATAGCTCCCCGTTCGTACGAGCATCAGCGCTGTACGCCCTCACGAGCTTTGGCGAGGAAGTCGATCTGACCGAGCTCTCACGGATGCTGCTTGAGCACGAGAACTCGCGTGTCCGCTCGCAAGCCGCATTTGTCCTCGGAGAGCTCGGCGATCGGTCTGCCATACCGCTCCTGCAACAGGCGGCGGTCACCTCCGTGCCAAACGCTTCGACCATCGAGCGCCGAATTTTCCGCCTCCAGATCGCCGAGGCCCTTTACAAGCTCGGATTCTCAGAGAGCATCGATACGATCAGGGCAGCCCTGTACCCATCCCGGGCTGATGAGCTCGAGGCCACGGCGCTGGCCGTCCAGATCATCGGGGAGGTTCAGGATGAGACATCAATCGATCAACTGATCTTCCTCTCTGACCCAGAGGTCGATCAGCCCATGCCCGCGGAGGTCCGCCTCGGCGTTGCCCAGAGCTTGGCAGAGATGGGCTACCGTGAGGGCTCCTTCGTTGCGATGGAATACGTGAGCTCGGATGTGGATGCGGTGCGTGCCCAGGCAGCGAGCGTGCTCGGGAAGACCGAGGGCGCTCAGAATCTGGGACACCTCGAGTTGTTGCTCGCCAACGACCCGTCAGGGTTGGTCCAGGTTGCTGCCGCAGGCGGAATTGTGGATTACACCCAGCGTCAGTTCGCACAAAGTCGGTGAATTCGGCTTTTCGGAACCGAGAACGGGCATAAACGGGATCCGAGCATGTGAACATCGCGTATGGTTGTGCCTCCCTGGGTCTCAGGGGTATGGTCGGACTGAAGCTTTCTGTGTGAATTGAAACGCAACTCAATACACACGGGAAGGGACATGCCTGCTACACTATGAACCCGATTTCCCACTCTCCGGGCATTGGGACCATCGAGAAGTCACACAGGATCAAACCAGCTTGGAATCGAGGAGCTGATCGTGCACATTCTGACTAAGGTTTTCGTTCTCATCGCTGCGGTGCTCAGCATCATGATGGCCTCGCTGGCCATCTCGTACTCGGTCAA
>CAXREY010000049.1:0-32152 GCA_964229845.1 Phycisphaerales bacterium UBA1924 | reverse complement strand
TCGGGGGGGTTGGTCTCGAGCTGCTCGATGAGCTGGCGTGCGCGGTCCTCGTCCCGTTTGCTGGCGATAACCAGCTCGTACATGCCGCGGTTGAATGTGGTGGCCATGACGCCGGTGATGACGGACATGGACGCGTCGATGACGCCGGCCATGATGGCGTGCTCGCGGAGGTGTGCTGCTGCGAGGTGTGCGAAGGCGGAGGAGTTGTAGGACGAGACTCGGAGCATGTATTGAGGGTAGACCTCAGGGACAGATCTGGTTCCCGGTCATGCACTGATCTTGGGCTGGCTTGGTCGGCTCTTCGGGTCTCGCTTCTGGTGCGCGGCTTCGAGCGCCGATGCGAGTTGGTTGTTCGAGCGGATCATGGCGCGCAGCTTCGAGAGCTCGCTTGCCGCCAGCTTTTTGAGGTCCTCTCTGGTGACCTTCTTCTGGGATGATTCAGCTGTGTTTGCCATTGGTACTCCGCAGAATATCGATCAGGACCACAGGATTATTGCATAAATGACCGCGAATGCAAACAAAAACCCAAACGCACACCAGAAGCCCTTGTTCATCGCTGATTCGCCGGCTCGGATTCTGTAGCGTTCTTTGAGGTTCCTGGTTTGCAGATCTTCCACGGCGTGGAGGACTTGGAAGATCACCGTCTGGATTGCGGGATCGAGTTCGTCGGCGAGCCAGGTCAGGTAGTCCGAGGGGAGTGCGAGTTCCCAGCTCGCGGTTGGTGGTGCGCTTGGGCCGCTGTTTTCGGAGCTGGGCTTGACGCTGTCGAGATAGTCCTCCGCTGCTCGCATCGGGTATTGCGAGGAGTGAAGGAGGCGCGAGAGCGCGACGATCATAAACACAGTTGTTGCGGTATAGAGAAGCGTGAGCAGGGAGAGCGTGATCACCAGTTCCAGCGTTCGGTCGTCGTTCCTTGTGTTGATGATCAGCGTGCTGAAGGCGACTGTTGTTGCGGCGATCACTGCGACAATCTGAGTTGTCAGGAGCTTTGTGCGTTCTGCGTATCTTTCCGCGACGCGCTGTTCGGCCTGCCACATCCGCTCAGCATGCTCTCTCACAGTATCGATGACCGCCTGATCAGCCATCACGCAGGAACCTCGGGCGCGGGCTCTTTGGCGTCGGCGCGCATGAACATGACCTCGCCCTTGCTGATGGTCTGCCCGACGCGGAGGGAATGCTCGCCGGTCCACGCCGCCAGCTCGCTCAGCGGGGCGACGAAGGCGGAGTTGGCATCGCTGGGATCGGTCAGGTGGTTGCAGTTCCAGTCGCGCCAGAGCTGGGCCATCTTCTCGGGCATGGCGGGGGCGAGGAGCAGCGAGGCGATGCGGAGGGCCTCGGCGCAGCTGTAGAGGATGGTGGCGAGGGCTTTTTCGGCGTGCTCGAGCTCGCCCACGCGTTTGGCGAGGGTGAAGGGGGCGCTGTAGGAGATGAAGTCGTCGACGTAGCGGACGATGGAGCGCCCGGCGGCGAGCATGCCTTCGAGGTCGAGCTTGGCGAGCGCGTCGAGCGCGTCGTCCACGGCCTTGGTGGTCATCTGCTCGAAGTTGAAGGTGCGTGATGGGTCGTCGGGGGATTTGCCGGCGTCGTCGAGGGCCTTGATGGCGAGCTGGAGTGCCTTGCCGCCCTCGAAGCCGAACTCGCCGTTGCAGGTGCGGGTGATCTCGCCGTCGAAGTACTTGTTGACCATGTTGCCCACGCGGCTCATGGAGTTGCCGATGGAGTTGGCCAGGTCGGCGTTATAGACCTCGATGAAGCGTGCGTGGGCGAAGTCGGCGTCGTTGGCGCCCAGGGGGCCCTGGGTGGTGAGGAACCAGCGGACGGCGTCGAGCGAGTAGCGGTCGGCGTAGGCGCGGAGCTGGTCGATCTCGATGAAGTTGCCCAGGGACTTGGACATCTTGGCACCCTCGCTGATCCAGTAGGCGTGGGCATATACCGTGTCGGGGATCTTCTCGCCCAGGGCGTGGAGCATGGCGGGCCAGACGACGGCGTGGAACCAGAGGATGTCCTTGGCCATGAGGTGCACGACCTCGCCGTCCCAGTACTTGCGGCGCTCGTCGGTGTCGACGGTGGAGAGGTAGTTGCAGAGGGCCTCGATCCAGACGTAGATGCGGTGGGAGTCGTCGCCGGGCATTCTGATGCCCCAGTCGGGGTCGCCGTCTTTGATCTTGCGGGATACGGGGACCTTGTTGAGCCCGGTCTTGAGGCGCCCGAGGACCTCGTTCTTGCGCGCTTCGGGGAGGACGCGGATGGCGCCCGACTCGATCTGCTCGCGGAGCCAGTCTTCGTATTTGTCGAGGCGGAAGAAGTAGTTCTGCTCGACGCGTTTCTCGAGTTCACGCCCGGTGACGGGGGATTTGTAGTCGTGCTCCTTGGCGACGGTCTCGGTGAGGTACTCCTCTTGTGAGGGGTCGTACCAGCCCTCGTAGTCGCCCAGCTCGATGTCGCCCTGGTCCATGAGTTTCTGGATGTAGGCGCTGGCGCGGGTGATGTGGCGGTCTTCGGTGGTGCGGACGAAGTCGTCGTTGGAGAAGTTCATGAACGCGAAGGCGTCCTTGAAGCGTTCGGCGTTGATGGTGGCCCATTCGTAGGGGGTCTTGCCGTTCTCGGCGGCTTTCTTGGAGACCTTTTCGGCGTGCTCGTCGGTGCCGGTGAGGAAGAAGGTGTCGCGCCCGACGAGGCGTTGTGCGCGTGCGGCGACGTCGGCGATCAGGGTCGTGTAGCAGTGCCCGATGTGGGGGCGGTCGTTCACGTAGTAGATCGGGGTGGTGACGTAGTACGGCTTCTGATTGGTGGTCTGGCTGGGCATCGCGGGATTGTAGTTCGCGTGGTGGGTGGGTCATTGTTTTTGGCGTGAAACGTGGGCGCATGCGCAGTTCGTCCGAGAACGTGGAAACCTAACTGATCGTTCTGCGCTATCATGAGTTACGCACCGGAATAGGCGTGCGGGGATCGCTGTTTTCCACTGTGAAGAAGGGCGGATCGTTGGAGCGTCAGAAGTTCGAACAACTCGCCCTTGAGCACCTCGACGCGGTGTATCGCATGGCGATGCATCTGGCGCGCCGCCCTGATGAAGCCGAAGAGCTTGTTCAGGAGGTGTACACGAGAGCGTTCCGTCCGGGGACGATCGAGCGTTTCGAGGACAAGAGCGATCCGGATGACCCGACCTCGGGCTCCGGTGGGATGCGATCATGGCTGTTTGCGATCTGCCACAATGTGTTCTACACGCGGATCAAGAAGCAGTCTCGCCAGCCGACAAGCGTCGATTCGTTCTTTGACGAGTCGTCGACCGAATCGCTTCCTGACGAGGCGCCGCCGGTGTGGGACCGGGGTGATCTTGACTGGGAGCACGTGGATAGCCGACTGAAATCGGCGATCGACGATTTGAAAGAGGAGTACCGCGAGGTGCTCATGCTGTGGGGCGTTGATGGTCTCAAGTACCGCGAGATCGCGGAGATCATCGAGGTGCCGATCGGCACGGTGATGAGCCGGCTCCACAGGGCACGCAAGCTCCTGAGCGATGCGCTCATGGGCGACGACGAGATTGTGAACGAGCTTGGTCTCCGCTACCACCAGCCGGCGGACACCGAGACCAAGTAGGCGGGCCTGAGCAGGAGGGCCCGAGCACGGCGGGGCGTCGACAGCACGTCCCCTGCAGGAACGAACCCGGAGCAACACACGACGATGACGAACGAGAAGCCCCATCACGAACACGCACAGGACGCGTTCATTGATGCGCTCTTCGAGCAATCACCGGTCAATATCGCGGCGCTTCTGCGTGCCTGCGCGGACGGTGAGCTCAACGACGAGCAGTGCGCCCGCCTGAAGCAGATGCTGGCGGATCGGCCCGAGTCGGGGTCGCAGCACGACTTCGAGCAGAAGCTCCGCGACTGCTGCAGGCGGTCGATGGAGCGGCCCTGCTGCCCGCAGGCGCTGCGTGACCGCGTTGGTGCGATCGTCGCGTCCGGCGGGTCGGCGGCGGTCGGCGGCGCGGCTGCTATCGGCGGTGCGGCTGCTGGGGACGCGGGGTATGCGGAGCGGATCGAGGGCGCGGGTGCGTACACGCGTGACCGGCGTTTCTGGTCGCGTTCGCCGATGATCGGCATCGCGGCGGTGCTGCTGCTGGGCGTGGGCGGGTTCCTGATGTGGCAGAGCGCGAACCTGAGCATGATCCCGGGTGTTTCGTCGGGTCAGATGGAGCCGGCGAGCTACTCGGAGCGTGTGGGGAACTTTGTCATCTCGGAGCACAACCGTTGCAGCATCGAGGAAGCCGCGCAGAACAAGTTGGTTGAGCACGACGTCGACGAGGCGTTCGAGTATTTCAGCGACCGCTTCGAGTGTTCGCTGAGCGTGCCGGACATGACCCGCAGCGCCCACCGTGTGGAGTTTTACGGCGGCGGCGACTGCCACCTGCCGATGACGAGCAAGTCGGGGCACCTGCGCTTCGATGCGTACGACCAGGCGGGCAAGCACATCGCGCTGAGTCTGTTCATCGCGCCCGATCCGGGCATCCTCCCGCTGGAGGAGGGCACGACGTACAAGATGCGTTCGTCGGCGTGCGATTCGGCCGGCGCGAACCTCTTCGTGTGGGTGAGCGGCGGGGTGCAGTACGTGCTGGTGTCCGAGGCGACGGACGAGACCTGCGCGAGCGTGCGTTCGATCATGAACGCGCCCGATCGCCTGAGCGAGATCTGAGCATAGGCACAGCATGCGAGTGCGCCCCGTGATCGGGGCGTTTTTTGCGTGGTGGGTCGAAATCTCTCCGTCCAAGGGTTGGAATTCTTCGAACCGATGCGTGCCCGAGCCGAGTAGAATATACAGAGCAAGAAAGCAGGTGAACGATGCCTATCCGAACCCGAACAATCCTGAGCATGAAGCCGGTTGCTGGCCTTGGCGTGGGGGCGTTGCTGCTCTTCGCCGGCTCGGCCGCGAACGCGCAGAACGCGCTGGGCGATGGCAACGCGCTGGACGCGAACCCCGGGCAGTACGGCTCGGGCAACTACGCCCGCCCGAGCCTGGTCGATGAGCTGCGGTTCCGCAACTCGATCGCGACGGGCAACGCGCCCGGCGGGCTGAGCTTCCGTGGCGATCTGGGCTATCGCAGCGCCGGCGAGTTCACGGGCGAGCTGGGCTCGGATGCGCTGTTCGCGTTCCGGCGGGATTCGCTCTACTCGGGGCTCGCGGGCATGGGCATCCGAGGGACCGACGCGCTGCAGTATCAGTTCGCGCTGACGACCGGCTCGGCGCCGCCACGCAATCTGATCGGGAACCTCTCGTACACGCGCGATGACGCGTACTCGACGGGCAGCCAGTTCCAGTCCCGCCAGGGCACGCAGAACACGGGCACGCTTGGCATCGACCGCGAGCAGAGCGACCTCGACCCGATGGGGCAGGCGCTGTCGACCGCGGCGAGCATCACGGGGTTCGACTCCGGCTCGATGATGGGCACGCTGCGTTCCTCGGCGACGTACAACACGACGAGCACCATGCAGCCGTCGCTGCTGAGCGTGTACACCGAGGGGATCGATCGGCGTCCGGTCGGCCTGGTCGCGTCGCCGCTGCTCGGGATCACGCCGACCCCACTGAAGAGCGATGAGCGTGCCGCGAACCCGCTGGTGTCCCGCGCGGGCGGTGAGGCGAGCGGGGAGGGCGTGCCCGGCGCGATCCCCAGCGCCCGGATGACCACGTCGTACGACGCGCTCGTCGAGCAGATGCGTGAGCGTGTGCAGGCGATGCGTGACGAGAGCATGGTGAACGGCACCGGCACCACGATCGAGCCGGGCGAGTCGAACGATGCGTGGCTCGTGCGTCAGATGGAGGAGATCCGCAGGAACCTGTACGGCGAGCAGCCGGCCCGGGCGGGCGAAGAGTCGGAGGATCCGAACGCGGAGACGGGAACGGGGGCCGGCGGCGATGAGCAGCCCGCTGGCGATGACGCTGGCGATGGGTCGCCGACGACGCCGATCGTGTCGATCCCGGACAGCTCGGGCTCGCCGATCGCTGAGCGGATTGCCGAGACGCAGGAGAAGCTTGAGAAGCTCAACGATGAGTTCGAGTTTCAGGACCCGACCAAGATCGCGATCGATCGCGAGACGCTGGAGGTCCTGCGTGGCGCCGCGGCCGACGAGGTCGACCAGCTGCTCGACCCGGGTGCCGAGTCGCGTGACCTGTACGCGGAGCACATCGTCGCGGGTCAGCGGCTGATCGCGGCCGGTCGATACTTCGATGCGGAGGAGCGTTTCACGCACGCGTTGTCGCTCAAGCCGCGCGACGTGATCGCGCAGCAGGGTCGCCTGCACGCGCAGATCGGGGCGGGGATGCTGCTGAGCGCGTCGGTGAACATGCAGACGCTGTATTCCGAGCACCCGGAGCTGATCTCGACGCGGTACTCTGGCAAGCTGCTGCCTGATGCCGAGCGGATCGCGGCGCTCAAGCAGCGCCTGGGCGAGCGCGCGGGCATCATCGAGGTGGAGATGCGGACCCGCCCGCTCGAGGGCGACCGCGTCCGGGTGTCGGCGGGGATGCTGTACGCGTACCTCGGGTACCAGACTGCGGACGAGGATATCGTTCGTGCTGGTCTGGCGACGGTGCGCGAGCTGGGCACGGATTCGGACCGTCGGTTTGCGAACCTGCTCTCGCAGCTCTGGCTCACGCCGGATGAGTCCACGAACCCATAACCCTGGATCGTCACGCACGGGCACACGCGGCTGATGAAGAACACGGCTCCCGATCTCGAACACACGCCGGGGCACTCGCTGCGTGACTACTGGACACAGGGGACCATCGCGTCGCTGTGCGCGGCGCTGTCTGAGCTTGGCGGCGTGCCCATCGAGCTGCGCGACGAGCGCGGGCTGGTGCTCGAGCCGGGCACGTTCGGCGAGACGGCGGGGGTTGAGCGCGCGATCCCCGAGGGCTCGCGGGTGCTGCCCATCCTGGTCGCGGACGAGCCCATCGGCTCGATCGTGGTGCACCCGCACGATCACGAGCTGACGCAGTCCACGCTGATCGATCAGATTTCGGAGTTGATCGCGCAGACCGCGAGCGAGATGTGCGGCGATGTCGCGGCGCTGCGATACCGCGTGAGCGAGGTGGCGGTGCTCTACCGGCTCAGCTCGCTGCTGGTTCGCGGGGGGCGGGTGCACGACACGCTTCGTCTGACGCTCGAGCTGGCCCTGGACGTGCTGGGGCTCGATGCGGGCGCGATCATGCTGCTGCCCGAGGATTCCGAGGCGCTGCCGCAGGTCGATCGTGAGAACGAGCTAGAGCGATCGGCGGCGATCGGGCTGAGCGAGCTGTGGCTGAGCAACCCGGTGCCGCTGTCGATCGATCGCCAGTTCGATCGGCTGTGCCTCGCGGGGGAGGTGGTGACGAGCACGGACCTGCGCGAGGACGCGCGTGTGCTGGTTCCCGAGGAGTGCCGCGAGGAGAAGCTCGCCGCGTTTATTGGATCGGGGATGGTGTTCGACGATCAGCCGATCGGGGTGATCCGTCTTTACTCGCGTCATGCGCGGAAGTTCACGAGCGCGGAGCGGAAGCTGATCCGCTCGATCGGCGAGTCTGCGGCGGCGGCGGTGGAGCAGGCGCGGCTGCTGAAGATGCAGGCGCGTCAGCGGCGGACGCAGCGGGCGTTGCGGATCGCGGGCGCGGTGCAGAAACGGATGCTCCCCGAGGTCACGCCGCGGTACGACGGGCTGCAGCTGGCGGCGCGCTATCAGCCGAGCCAGGAGATCGGCGGCGATTTCTATGACCTGTTCCAGGTGCACGACAAGCTGGGGATCGTCGTCGGCGATGTCGTGGGCAAGGGCGTGGTCGCGGGGATGCTGATGAGCGCGGTGCGGGCCACGATCCGCGCGTACGCGGAGCTGTCCGAGGAGCTGGACCGCGTGATGATCCGCACGAACGACGCGGTGTGCCGGGACACCACGGTGTCCGAGTTTGTGACGGTGTGGTACGGGATGATGTGCCCCGAGACGCGTGTGCTCCGCAGCGTTGTCGCGGGTCACGATCTGCCGATCCTGCTCCGTCGCAGTGAGAACGGCGTGTACACGCAGCACAAGCTGCCGGGCGAGGGGATGGTGATCGGGGTGATCCCCGGCGAGCAGTACAGCATGCAGGAGATCCAGCTCCAGGCGGGCGATGTGCTGCTGGCGTACACCGACGGCATCACGGACGCGGCGGACTTCGAGAACCGGCGCTTCGGCAAGGCGCGCCTGCTCGACTCGGCGCTGGAGCTGCTCGGTGAGCAGCCCGATGCGACGGCCAACGACGTGCTCGAGCGCGTGTTCTGGTCGATGCGTCAGTTCTCCGGGCTGGCGTCGCAGGCGGACGACGAGACGCTCGTGGTGATGCGCGTGACGGACCGGGCTGAATGAAAAAACACCCCGCGTGTTGAGCGGGGCGCCGGTGTTGATCTGGGTTTGACGGGGCGTGCTCAGGCGGCCCAGGGCCCGTCGTCGTCATCGTCGCTGTCGAGCCAGCGTGAGAGCGGGAACGAGTCCTCGAGTTCGTCGGCGTGCTGCCGGAGCTCGTCGAACTTTGATTCCACGTCGGCGAGCGCCTGTTCGACTCGGAGGATGGTGTCCATCTTGGATGACTCCTGTGTGCCTGCGCTGCGCCAGGTCCGGTCGGGGGTGTTGAAGGGGATTGGTGCCGGCGGATCCGGCTGCTCCGGCTCGTCCCGGTGGAGCTTCAGATAGGGCATGCTTGACCTCCTCGCGTCGAGTGACGCACTTGGAATCGTGCATTACCTATCGTCGCGGGGTTCCGCGCGCTGGAGCCCAACCCATGACTCAGCGGCCAAAAGAGCGGGATGTGCGGGATGCGCGGGCCCATACAGGGGATATCGGCCCTTCGGATGATCGGGGATCAGTCATTCCTGCGCGTTGCGTGTCAGCTCGAGGGCTTCGCGTCGGGCGCGGTTTTGCGGGTTTCCCCTACCTTGGGCTCTTCTTCGCGCATGATGCGGGCGAGGTTTGTGCGGTGCTTGTAGATCACGAGCAGGGCGAGCGCGAGGGTGACGATGAAGAAGGGGATGCCGTAGTTCGGGATTTCTGACTTGAGCCGCTCGACCTGCTCGATGGTGAGTCGTTCCCAGTCGGTGCGTGTGGAGAGCTTGCGTTCCATGAGTGTCTGGTACTGGGCGAAGATGATCCAGACCCAGAGCGGGAGCGAGGCGGCGGCGCTGCACGAGCCGAGACTGACGTATCGCCAGAGCATGAGGACCACCATGTAGACAACGAGGGCGCCCGCTGCGGGGAGGGTCATCGCGGGGAATACCCCGATGAGTGCGCCGAGCCCGGTCGCGACGCCCTTGCCGCCCCTGAAGCCCAGCCAGGGGGTGAACATGTGGCCGAGCACGGTGGCGAACATGACGCCCATCCACCAGAAGGCGTCGCCTGTCTCGACCTGCAGCGTGCCCAGCGTGCCCATGACCTGCCCGGCGACGGCGGTGGGGATGAGCCCCTTGAGCATGTCGAGGAAGAAGCAGATGAAGAAGTAGGGGCGTCCGAGCACGCGCCCGAGGTTGGTGGCGCCGATGTTGCCCGAGCCGTGCTGTCGGATATCGACGTCCTTGATGCGAGCGATGAGGTAGCCGAAGGGGATCGAGCCGCAGAGGAAGGCGAATGGGATGAAGAGGAGCCAGTTCATGGACGGGTGAGCATAGGGGTGCTCAGTGCACGAATCGTTCGCGGAGCGCGGTGACGATGTTGGAGAACACCTGGGATTCGGTGCCCCGCGCGTCGATGCCGAGGTAGCGTTGGCGTTGCGGGTCGCCCGCGATCAGGGCCTGGTAGCCCTCGCGCACGCGCTTGTGGAACGCGGCGCCCTTGGCCTCCATGCGGTCGAGCAGCGGGTTGAGGCGTGATGCGGCGGTCTCCTGGTCGACGTCGAAGATGAGGGTGGAGTCCGGGGTGACGCCCTGCATGGCGATTCGTGCGGCCTGCTCGATCTCGCTGAAGGGGATCCCGCCGGCCGAGCCCTGATAGGCGTAGGTAGAGGAGACGAAGCGGTCGGCGACGACGAGGTCGCCTCGCTTGAGCGCGGGTGCGATGACCTGCTCGCAGAGCTGGGCGCGTGAGGCCATGTAGAGCAGCATCTCGCAGCGGAGGCTCATTTCTTCGCGGTCGAGGTGCTCGAGGAGCGCGTCGCGAATCTTCTCGCCGATCTCGGTGCCGCCCGGCTCGCGGACTTCCTGGACCTTGAGCCCGGCGGCCTTGGCGGCCTTGAGGAACATCTTGAGCTGGGTGCTCTTGCCGGAGCCGTCGGGCCCGTCGAAGACGAGGAACTTGCCCGGGAGCGCGTCGATCACGTCGCCCGGCAGCGTGGGCGCGTCGGCGTCTGTACTGAATGGCTTTGGCTCGCTCATGGGTGCACGCTGTTTGGTTTCAATGCTCACGGTTCTGAGTGTAGCGTCTCCCGCGCGTCTTGCAGGCGTTCGCGCCAGGGACTTCCGCCCAGTTCTGGATCGATGAGCTGGAGTCGTGCGAGGTGGCGGCGCGCTTCTGCTTTGTCGCTGGCGTTGCCGTGCATGGCTACGGATTCGAGGATGAGCGCCCACGACTGCCAGTAGGTGCTCGAATAGTTGGCGTTGGCGTCGCTGCGTGCGATCAGCTCCCGCAGCTCGGCGAAGGCGGCCTGGGTCTGGTCGAGTCGCAGGAGCGTCTGGGCGCGGAGCATGCGGAGCTCCTCGCTGGGCTCGCCGCTCGATTCCGCCTGCTTGATGAGGGTGTCGATGTTGCCCAGCGCGCCCTGCGGGTCGTGGAGGGAGGCGCTGATGGCGCTGCGCTTTGTCCACAGGTCCACGCTGGGGAGCCCGAAGCGTTGGGCGGCGAGCTGCATCCTGCGTTCGAGCCCGCTGCGGACCTGCGGGTCGCTGTAGCGATCGAGCATGCCCATGACGGTCTGCTCGTAGAGCTCGCCCGCGAGGACGCCCTCGCGGGTCTCGGGGTGGATCGGGTCGAGCGTGTCGAGGCGGGCGAAGTCCTCTCGGAGCTCGGCGAGCTTGAGCCGCCAGAGATCGATGGTCGGGGACTCGGGGAAGGCCGCGATCGCGAGGGCGAGGCGGGAGGCGAGCGCGTCGTGCTCGTGCTCGCTGGTGGAGCCGATCGCGCTGCTGATCGCGCCCAGCGCGCGCGGATCGTCCGGGTGCTCGCGGGCGAGGCGGGTGAGCGCGGCGTTGGATTGCTCGATGGTGGCGGGCGCGCCGATGGCGCGCCCGAGCACGCCGATCTGCCAGAGCGCGTCCGGGTGATCCTCGGCGGCCTCGGTGTCGGCGACCACCCGCTGGTAGAGCGTCAGGGCACGCTCGCGGGTCGCGATGGTGCGCGCGAGCGCGTTGGCCGCGGCGAGCAGGACGGGGGTGGGGGTGTCGCCCTGTGCGTACGGGTGCGTGTCGTAGATCAGGGTGAGGCGCTGGTCGATGTACTCGACGATCGGGGGGGCGCTGCGGGCGGACTCGCGCACGCGGAGCATGGGTGCCCACGCGTCGGGTGCGCCGCGCTGCAGCCGGGCGATGGTGACGCCCTCGCGGAGCAGGAGGCCCCAGAGGGCGTCGATGTTGCCGGAGGGCGTAGTGAACGGGGGCTGGGCGGCGATGGCGCTGAGCGACTCGGGCTCTTCGCCGGTCGAGACGAGCGCGAGCAGGGCCTGGGCGCGGGTCAGGGCGTCGAGCCCGAGCTCGTCGCTGAGCTCGACGAGCTCTCGCAGGCGCTGTGCGGCCTGTGGGCGCTCGCCCAGCGCGTCGCGTGCGAGCGCGACGGTGATGATGCGCTGCGAGTCGGTCGCGGGGTCCGTGTACATCACGGGCCCCAGGGCTTGGGTGATGGAGCGCAGGGCGGGCTCGGGGTCGGACAGGGCGTCGGCCTTGTGGAGCGCGAGGGTGGCCTGTGCCCAGAGCAGGTCGGCGCGCCCGTCCTGCTCGCGGAGCGGGCCCGCGAGCGAGCGCACGGCTTTGGCGGAGTCGATCACGCTCATGCGCTGGGATTGGTCGGCGACGTTGGTCAGCACGCTCTGTGTGGTTCCGGCCTGGGCCAGCTCGGCCCAGATCTGCGCGGCGGTGGCGATGCGCTGCTCGTCGCTGGCGCCGATGGAGCGTTCGGCGATGCGCTGGGGCTCGTCGTTTGAGACGAGGTCCTCGTAGCGGACGACCTTGTAGTCGCCCACGCCGTCGCCGTGGAGCGAGCCGATGGCGTTCATGATGCCGGTGGGGTCCTCGTCGAGGAGCTGGACGCACTTGATGACGGTGGCGCGCTGCCCGCTGATGGGGTCCTGCGGGTTGAGGGCGTTGAGGGTCTGGAGGATCTCGCGTTGGCCCTGGGCCCAGCCCATCTCGGTGCGCTGGATGGAGCGGGTGATGAGCAGGACGAGGTCTGGCTTGAGGGCGAGCGCGCCCTTGAGCCCCTCGAGCGGGTTGGAGCGCCCGCGTGCGGAGACGGAGTCGAGCCAGTCCGCGACGGCCTGCTTGTGCTGCGGGGTTGCCCGGGCGAGTCTGCCGTTGTTGATCGGGGCGAGGGAATAGGCGGAGTCGTCGGCTTCGCGGAAGAGCACGACCTGGAAGCGCTGGGTGGGGCTCAGGCGGTCGATGGAGCGCATGAGCTGGGTCTGCAGGTAGGCGAAGGAGTTGGCGGTGGCGCCGGAGCCGTCGACCACGTAGACGAGCGTGCGTGCGGCCTTGGACTGCACCCCGGCGAACGCGACGCTTGGTGGGCTGGTGCTCTCCGGGCGTGCGATGGTGCTCGTGGTTTCGCGCATGGCCTCGAGCGTGACGGGGTCCATGGTGGGCGCGGCGCTGGGTCGTGTGCGTTCAAGCGTTTCGGCCTGCGTTTCGACCATGTCGGGCAGCTCGGGCGCGCTGGGCAGTGATCGTGCGGGCCTGTCGTTGGCGTTTGTTGGCGTTTGATCCTGCGTGCGTGTTTCCGGGACGCTGGGCGGCGCGGGCAGCGTGAGCTCGGTGATGGCGACGCGCTGCTCCGGGGCCTGGTTCGCGCTGATCTGCATGCCGATGTACGCGACGACGGCGAGCAGCAGCGCGTGCACGAGCAGCGAGATGCCGGGCGGCACGGTCCATCTGAGCCAGGAGCGGTTCATCACTCCATCGTAGTGGTTGTGCGGCAGATCGGTTCAGGATTCGCCGGGTGAGCGGTCAAACTCGCTCCGCTGGGCGGTGGCGGGGTTCATGGGGGCTTTTCTGGGCCCCTTGGGTGCGGCTTTGGGGTCGCCGTGGAGGTAGGGGTCGCGGGAGTGGGGCGAGAAGAACAGGCGGTCGAGCCCGATGGCGCCGCTGCCGAGGAAGACCACGGCCAGCGACATCGTGGCCAGGGCGAGCTGCCAGAGGAGCTGCCCGTAGGCGGCCGGTGAGAACAGGTCGTCTGCGCGGGGGATGAAGCCGAGGATGGCGTCGTTGGTGTGCAGCGCGGCCGGGCCGAACTGGGTCATCCACATGGCGACGAGCATGACGAAGAACGTGCTGAGGGCGCTGAGTCGGGTGAGGAGCCCGAGGATCAGGAAGCCGCCGGCGACGAGCTCGGTGATGGCGGCGCACCAGGCGAGGACCTTGGGCCATGGGCGGTTGGCGAGCTTGGCGGGCATGATCGGGGTGATGGGCTGCGAGTCGGGGGTGAGCCCCGGGTCGGCGGCCTTGGAGAGCATGAGTGCGATCGAGTAGACGCGCTGGCACTCGACGGGCTCGGGGAAGTCGCTGGCGCTGCGGTCGGCGGTGGTGTTCTGGACGCGTGTCCAGCGGGTGCCCTGCGTGATGGCGCGCCCGATGGTGCCGCTCTCGGTTGGGTCGTCGCTCGCGGGCTGCTCGGGGTCTTCGGCGGTCGGCGGGGTCGTGTTTTCCGGGGGGTTGTCCACGGCGTTGTTCAGGCGCTCGATGATCTCGCTGGCCTGATTCTGGAGGTTGGGGTCTTCGAGATCGGGGTCTTGGGTGTCCGGGTTTACTGGGGCCGGGTCTGTGGTCTCGGGCGGGTCCTGCGGGAGCGGCTCGATAAGCTCGTCGGTATCGGTTTCGATGGGGGCGGGTGCGGCTTCGATGGTGTCGAGGTTGATCCCGAGGTTGGCGAGGCGCGCGGCGTCATCGCCGGAGACCTGCATGGTCCCCATCAGCTTGCCCGTTCCGGCCCATATGAAGGTGATCCCGAGCACGAGTCTCAGGAAGAAGGACGGCAGTGTGAGTGCGATCGAGTCGCGCAGGCGCATGTTCGATACCTCTCGGGGGTTCAACGGCTTCGGATCGTCCCAAGTACATACAGCATACAGGGTTCTTGGAATCCACGCCGATCTCATTTCAGATCGGCGATGCGCGTTCAACTCCACCAATCATGCGGTCTGGGGCCCATATTCCGCCTCTTGAGCGACCCGAAAGCGGACGCGTGCGTATCGTTGAGCGGGTCGCTGCCGACCCTGAAACGCGGATGTGGCGGAACTGGCAGACGCGCTGGATTTAGGTTCCAGTGGGGCAACCCGTGCAGGTTCGATTCCTGTCATCCGCATTCCCCGAGCCCTGGGAGGACATGATGCGCATCGCCGCTTTGTCACTTTTCGCGGCTGGTGCGGCTCTGGCCTCCCAGCCGACGCACACGACCGAGGAGCTTCGGCTCGACCGATCGAGCATCGACCGGATCGAGGAGGCGCTGCCGACGGTCACGGTCGATCGGGACGACTTCGAGATCGATCGCAGCTGCATCGTGCGGATCCCCGTCGGGTTGGTCATCGAGGATGCGAACGGTGACGGCGTGATCCACGTTGTGGCGGACGGCGTGGTGGTGATGTTCGAGGAAGGGTCGGTCCTGCAGGGGCGGGCCGGGCTGGACGATTGGCTCTTACGCGGCACGCGAGAAGGCGAGGGCTGGGACACGCTTTCCGGCACGGGTATCGCTATTGATGGCCACGAGGGGGTCGAGATCCACAACGCGAGGATCAGGGGCTATCGCAATGGGATCGTCGCGACCGATGCGCCGGGGCTCGTCGTCATGGACACCGAGCTGATCGATCTGTACCGCCAGCGCCTGACCTCGACGGCCACGCGCGAGGGCAGCGGCGACTGGCTGTACCCGCACAAGAACGACGAGAACGAGTGGCTGAGCAGCTACGGGGCCGCGGTCTGGGCGGAGCGCTGCCACGGGGCGCACTTCGAGGGCGTGCGCGTGCGACGCGGGCAGAACGGGATCGTTCTCGACAACACCAGCGGCGCGCGTGTGACGAAGAACGACTGCTCGTTCCTGAGCGGCTGGGGGCTGGCGATGTGGCGGGCGTCGCGCAACGAGATCACGCAGAACCGCTTTGACTTCTGCGTGCGCGGGCACGTCGAGGGTGTGTACAACCGCGGGCAGGACTCGGCGGGCATCCTGATGTTCGAGGCGTGCACGAGCAACTCGATCGTTCAGAACTCCTGCACACACAGCGGCGACGGGATCTTTGGTTTCGGGGGCAACGACGCGGTTCAGGAAGCTATCGCCGGACCGTGGGGTAACGCGAACAACTCCATAGCTTCCAACGATCTCTCTTTCGCGCCGGCCCACGGGCTGGAGATGACCTTCAGCGAGGGGAACCGGGTTCAGGGGAATCTATTCGAGGGCAACGCCATCTGCGGGATGTGGGGCGGATACTCGCAGGGATTCGAGATCGCGTTCAATGACTTTATTGCCAACGGGGGCATGGCGTATGGGCAGGAGCGCGGTGGGATCAATATCGAGCACGGGGCAGATCACTCGATCTTTAACAACGAGTTTATCAACAACAGATGTGGCGTTCGGTTGTGGTGGGATTATGACAAGTCGCTGCTTTCGCAGGCTGGGGTTGCCAGCCGCTACAAGGGTGTGAATGGGAACAAGATTTTCAACAACGACTTCACGATGAACGGCAACCATCCGTTTGGGGATGGAGTGACCCTCGTAGGAATCGAGTTACAGAACACCGGTACGGCTGATGGCTACGACGGGCATCGCGTTGGTGTGAACACGATTGCTGAAGATCAGAACGAGTGGTCTATCGGGACCGTGCCTGTCGAGCGTTTGCGGGTCGATGATGGAGTTGAGATTCGGGGTGATGTACACTGGCCTGCGGGTAACTGGCGAATCGGTCCCGTGCCTCAGCGCCTCTCTCCACCCGGGCGTGAATGGATCATCTGCGACCAGTGGGGCCCGTGGGACTTTCAGACGCCGCTGATGCGTGAGCACTCACGCTCGGGCAGCGCGGATATCTTCGAGCTCTACCCCCCGGTGGATCAGGAGCCGAAGATGCGCGTGACGGTCAGCAACGCAAAGGCCGAGATCACCGCACCGGAGTCGGACGAGGGCTGGCGCCCGTGGCGTCTCACGGTTTCGCCCATAGGGCAGTCGCCGATCAGCACATACTCCGGCACCGTGCAAATCGGGGACAACTGGTCGCGTCCGATCTCCGGGCGCTTCATCAGCACCACCTGGAACGCCCGGTGCTGGGCGTGGGAGAACGACCCGCTGGTGGACCTTGAGGCGTGGCGGGCCGAGGCGGAGGGTGTGCAGGTCACGGCCATCGATCGGCTCGATCTGCCGTTCGGCAACAGCGGGCCTTCGCGCGTCAACCATGCGCTCACGGTGAGCGAGCGTGACCGCTTCGCCGTCATCGCCGAGACCGAGATCGCGCTCCCCGAGGGGACATGGAAGCTCTCGACGCTGAGTGACGATGGCGTCCGCGTGTTCGTCAACGGCGAGGTTGTTCTCGAACGCTGGGACATCCATGGGCCGACGCCGGACGAGGCGGTCTTCGAGGTCATGGACGACACTCCGACGCGCATCAAGCTCGAGTACTTCGAGAACGACGGCTACGCGACGCTGGGGCTGGATCTGCAGGCGGTGGAATAAGCACCGATCGGGATCCGGAACGCAGCGTCAACCGTGGGATCTCCCCGACGGAGACTTCGTCTCCGACGGGCCACCCGGAGGCGACTCAGGCGGATCCAAAAGAAGAACACCCGACGCGCGGGGCGCCGGGTGCTCGATGGGGTATCGGGTTGTCGTGCCGCGTTTACGGGCAGCCGGCGTTGTAGGTGCTCAGGAACGCGGAGACGTCGAAGAAGTCGAACGATCCGTCGCTGTTGAAGTCGGCCGCGGGGTCAGCGTTGTTGAAGGCGCTGAGGAATGCGGAGACGTCGAAGAAGTTGAGCGTGCCGAAGGGCTCGGCGAGGTCGGCCCCGTTGCAGCCGGCGTCGACATCCTCGCAGGAGCGCTGCTCGAGGCGGATGTCGTCCACGCCGGCCTCGACGATCGAGCCGTCGTTGATGTCCGAGACGTTGAAGCGGATGCGGAACTGGCTGGAGGGGTTGGAGAAGATCGAGTCGATGCTGTACTCGTAGTTGACCCAGCCGCCGCCGGTGTTGGGGTCGCCCGGCCCGAGGTCGAGGATGGTGGTCCAGCTGCCGCCGTTGTTGTTGGATGCCTGGACGGTCATGTTGTCGTCGACGGCGCTGTTCCCGGCGTTGTTGTACCAGAGGGCGAAGCCGAGTGTCATGTTGCCGGCGCTGGCGTCGAGCGCGGGGGAGGTGAGGGTGGTGGTGCCGTTGTCGACGTCGGAGTTGTCGTCCTCGTTGTCGGTGAGCCACGCCCGTCCCGAGCCGTCGGCGTCGGTGGGCGGGTCGGCGCGGTCGCCGCCGCCGACGGGCACGCCGCGGTTCCACTGCCCGTCGCCCGCGTCGCCGCTGACGCTCCAGCCGGTGTTTGTTTCGGCGTTGTCCGCGAAGACGGTGTCGATGTCGGAGACGACCGCGGCGGTCATGGGGTTGCTGGTGGCGTCGCTCGGGAACGTAGCGGTGGCGCCGTTGGAGCTCTCGGCCTGGAAGTAGTAGCTGATGTCGTCGCCGCAGGGCACGACGGGCATGGCCGCGGAGTAGGTGCCGTCGCCGTTGTCGCTCATGGCGATGGGCTGGTAGCCGCTGCCGGTGTCGAGCATGAGCGAGACGCTGGCGACCCCGACGCCGTCGCGGGTGACGGTCTTGGCGGTGAGCACCTCGCCGCCGGCGGGGTTGACGACCGACGGGAGGTCGCCCTCGCTGGAGACGGCGATCTGGAGCGGCTGCGCGTCGACGCGGACGATGAAGAGCCCGCGTTCGATGTCGGAGATGATGATGTTGCCCGAGGGGAAGAAGGGGTAGCTGGACCAGGCGCCGTTGAAGGAGGCGTCGTTGCCGCCGGGGTGCGTGTCGATCCATGCGACCTCGACGGGGTTCTCGGGGTCGAGGTTATCGAACACGCGGAGCCCGGACTGGTAGTTCGCCTGGAAGACGAAGTCGTCGTTGATGTAGAGGTTGTGGTCGATCGCGGGGAGCCCGGTGGTGTAGGTGCCCACGAAGGAGGGGTTCTGCGGGTCCTCGATGTTGATCACGCGGGTGGTGGTGACCGAGACGCTGGAGCCCTCGTCGAGCTCGTCGTTGAGGTAGAGGTACTTCTGGTCGGGTGTGACCCAGACCTGGTGGGCGTAGCCGGAGCTGGGGTAGAAGACCGTGGCGAGCGTCTGCGTGTTGTTGGGGTTGGTGACGTCGACGATGCGGAGCCCGGTCTCGCTGAAGCCGCCGGAGAAGCCGCCGGCGCAGAACGCGATCTCGCGTCCTGCGAGTGCGCCGGAGTTCCACGTGACGACCTGGGCGTCGTGGACGTACATGTCGGTCCAGCCGCCGTCGAGTTGGGGGAGCTCGGGGTTGGAGATGTCGATGTGGACGAGCCCGCCGTTGCCGATGTTGGCGCCGACGACCCAGAGCGAGCCGGATTCTTCGTTGGTGACGATGTTGTGCGTGGTGGAGTATCCGCCGCCCTGCCAGTTGCGGACGAGGCGGACGTTGCCGTTGTCGATGTCGGAGAGGTCCATGACCTGGATGCCCGAGCCGCCCTCGGAGACGCCGTAGGCGTAATCGCCGAGGACCTTGACGTCGTGCCAGAGCGAGCTGGGCCCGGAGACGGTATCGACGATGACGGGGCTTGTGGGGTTGGTGATGTCGACGAAGCCGTAGCCGCCCTCGAGCCCCATGATGGCGTACTCGCGGCCGCTCTGGGAGACGTAGCCCCAGCAGTCATTGCCCGAGGCGGTGTTGACGCCGGGGAAGTTGTTGAGCGGGATCTGCGCGAGCAGGGTGATATTGTGGGCCGCGTAGGGGCCGGAGCGTTGCCCGTTGTAGGAGTAGATCGGCCCCTTGACGGCTGCCTGGCGATCGAGCAGCTTGCGCACGTCGTCATCGTGTGCGGTGGCGATCGAACCCGCGCTGATCGCGAGTGCGAGCCCCAAGCCGGTGCCAAGACGGACAGCGTTCCACGAACCGTGTTGAAGACCCATCGGGCGTCCTTTCGTTCTGTATCATTCAGCCGCGAGAACCGGGCTGAGGTTCCTCGGGGGCTCATGCGCACACACGCCCCTTGCTCGAGTGAGCATCAGACTATTCGAGAATCTTGGGTTAGGGGTTGCCAAATTCCAGATTCCCTTGTGCGAAATTGGCTGGGGGGTATGATTCTGGCTATGAGACCTTCGTTGAGAACGCTTGTTTGGGTACTGGTCGCGGCGATTCTGCCCGTGGAACCGGCTTTTTCGCAGTCCGGATCGCCCGAGGCGGGGTCGGAAGGGCTGCCTTCGCTGCTGCTGGTCGAGGACCGCCAGCACCCGCGGGTCACGATCTCGTGGGTCTCCGGCGGCGAGGCGCAGCGGTACACGATGACCATGCCCTACACGGCTCCGGTGGGCGGTGAGCAGCTCGGGGAATCGAACGCGCTCGCGTACGCCACGCTGGGCGGGACGCGGATCGAGACCGGCGCGGGGCACCCGAAGGGGGCGGTGGTCCGGGTGGGCCTGACCAAGTCGGACAACGCGAAGGCGTTCTTCCGGGGCATCGACCCGTTCACGGACGTGTCGATCGAGATCTCTGGCGTGCGGTTCAATCAGCCCGTGAAGTATCACGAGGGGACCGCGATGATGCACCTCAAATACGCGTTGTCTGATCTCAAGGCGTGCGAGCTGCCGGGGACGGCGCGGAATCAGTACCTGCTGTCCGACCCTGACGACACGCTGGGCGGGCGTGTGCAGCGTGGTGTGAACGCGACGCCGGGCGCGCTCGATGGTGGCGAGGGGCGAGGCGAGGTGGTGGTGATCGTCCAGCCGGACGACCCGACGCTCGTCGATTTCCGCATCCGTGTGCCGTACGGGCTGCTGCGGCACCTGCAGGACCCGTGGGTCTCCGAGCTGCCCGGCACGTTCTTCGAGCCGATCCACCTGCACGCGGAGGCGGAGATGATCCCGGTGGGCGCGGATCCGATCGTGCGTGAGCCGATCCCGCTCGAGATCAACGACCCGGACCGCGACGCGCCTGGCGATGACTGATACGCTGGTGGCATGAGCACACTGAAGAACAACGACCGGCTGGCGCTCCACGCCGCGTACGAGCAGGCGATCAAGTCGCGCGATGAGGGCGGGATCCCGATCGGCTCGGCGCTGATCGACCCAAGCGGCGAGATCGTTGCCCGCGGACACAACGAGCGTGTGCAGTCCGGCGATTCGACGGCTCACGCCGAGACGGTGTGCATCCGCAACGCGGGTCGGCGGCGTGACTGGCACACGCTCACGCTGGCTTCCACGCTGTCGCCGTGCGCGATGTGTACCGGCACGGCGATCCTGCACCGCATCCCGCGGGTGGTGATCGGGGAGCACGAGACCTTCCTGGGTCGTGAGGACTGGATGGCGCAGGAGGGCGTCGAGATCGTGATCGCGAACGACCCGAGGTGCGTCGAGCTGATGGGGCGGTTTATCGCCCAGCACCCGGAGCTCTGGGACGAGGACATCGGCGTGCCGCCGGCGGATTGATTCTTATTCCACCGTGCCGTACATGCGGTCGCCTGCGTCGCCCAGGCCCGGGAGGATGAAGCCGTTGTCGTCGATGCGGTCGTCGAGGGCGGCCGCGTAGATCTTGACGTCCGGGTGCTCGCGGCGCATGCGTTCGATGCCCTCTGGTGAGGCGACGAGGCAGATCATGCGGATGTCGCTTGCGCCGGCCTGGCGAAGCATCTTGAGTGCGGCGGCCGCGCTGCCCCCGGTCGCGAGCATGGGGTCGACGAGGATCACGGGCCCGTCGTCGAGGTCGCGTGGGAGCTTGTTGAGGTAGGCGGTGGGCTCGAGCGTGCGTTCGTCGCGTGCGAGCCCGAGGTGCCCGACGCGGGCCTCGGGCATGACCTCGAGGATGCCGTCGATCATGCCGAGCCCTGCGCGGAGCACGGGGACGATGGTGATGGCGCCGGCGAGTACCCTGCAGCGTGTCTGCATCATGGGTGTCTCGATGGTTTCTTCGCGTGTCGGGAGCTCGCGTGTGGCCTCGTAGACCATGAGCCCCGCGATCTGTGAGAGGGCCGCGCGGAATGATCGGTGGCCGGTGTTCCGATCGCGGATGCTTGCGAGCTTGTGCGCGATCAGCGGGTGATCGAAGACGACGACGCCGGTCTCGTGTTGCGTTGGCATGGGCACAGTGTACCGCGCCGTGGTGGGTGCGCATGAAAAATCCCCGCCCGTTGCCGGGCGGGGATAGAACAAACAGATGTGTAAGCGATCATGCCCTTTGGGGCGTGATCAGATTACGGGCAGCCGGCGTTGAACGCGTTGAGGAACGCGCTGACGTCGAAGAAGTCGTAGACGCCGTTGCCGTCGAAGTCAGCGATGGGATCCTGCGCGTTGAACGCGTTGAGGAATGCGCTGACGTCGAAGAAGTCGAGCACGCTGTCACCGGTCAGGTCAGCGGGGCAGCTGCCGCCGGGGACCTGGACGTTCGCGGTGAGCTGGACGGCGGGTGCCTTCCACATGCCGACGGTCACTTCGCCGTCGACCGGAGCTGCGTCCGAGACGAAGGAGAAGTTGTACATGGTGCCCCAGCGGATGGCGTTGGCGTTGGTGTTGCCGATGAACGGCTCACACGCCCAGCTGATCTCGCCTGCGCCCTCAACGGGGACCCAGTCTGCACCGCTGATGTTCTCGTCAGGACCATCGTGGTAATCGATGTCGTTGAAGAAGTGATCGCTGGTGCCGCCGGGGCTGGGGACGGAGAACGAGCCGACGTTGAGGTCGGAGTTCTGGTTGTGGACCGCGTAGTCGTAGCGGTAGGTGCCGTCGCCGAGGTCGGTGACCTTGCACGCGACGTGCAGGAGTCCTTCATCGGGAACGGGAACTTCAACGACCTCGACCGAGGGGTCGGGGGTGTTGGTGCCGAGCCCGTGGTCCTGCCACGCGTAGATGGCGGCGCGCTCACGGTGGGTGGCACCGGTGGTGCCTGCGCCGCCGCTGCTCTGAACGTTCATGCGCTCGTAGCTGGCGTTGTTCCAGTTGACGGGGCGTCCGGTATCGGGATCGAGGTAAGGCGAACCGTTTGCCTGGATCTCGTCCTTGATGACGTACTGGCCTTCAACGAAGAACTGAGCGCCGGTGTCGGGCATCTCGGCCGCGGGGACCTGGATGCGCTTAAAGATCGAGTTACCGCTCTGGTTGATCGTGGTGAAGGGGTAGACGAACTGGCCGTTGAACGCGTTGATCTCGGAGCGCGGACCGAGACCGGTCTGGCCGCCGTTGAGACCTGCGCCGTAGGGATCCGAGCAGCCCGGGCCGAGTGCCGAGAAGGTGCCGCCACCACCGCAGCCGAAGCCGCAGGCGTTGCCCTGGAGTGACGCGAAGGAGTGCTTCACGAAGGTGACGCCGAGCTGCGTGAGGCGGCCGTCGTCGAGCTTGTAGATGGTGCAGGAGATGACCGGGTGGCGCGGGGTGCCGTCGACCCAGTCAAGGTTCACGGTACCGGCGTTACACGCGGTGGTACCGACTGCATAGGCGCGAACATCGCCAACGACACCGTAGTGGTTGACGTCGTCGAGCGAGCCACAGATAACGTCGGGAACTGCGGCGGCTACACCACAGCTCGCAGCGAGTGCTGCAATAGCTGAAATTCGGAACATCGTGTTTGTCCTCCAGAAATGGGGTTTTTTGATACTTCTCACAGGTTAACAGGCGTTCGGTGTACCTGCCAAGTGAAAAGCCGCGAAATCTAAAAGGTTTATCCCAGAATATTTCCCGAACAAAGCATGACCAGACCCGATTCCCTGCGCACAAACCCAAGAACAGCCACGGATCGACCATACCCTTGATTGTGTCAGAACCACAACCACACAACGCGTTACAGATTTCCGGACTTGTCCACCGCTACGCGGCTGGGCAGACGCCCGTTATCCAGATCCCGGAGCTTGCTGTCCGAACGGGTCAGCAGCTGGTCCTGACCGGGTCGTCGGGATCGGGGAAATCGACCCTGCTGCACCTGGTCGCCGGGCTGATGGACCCCGCGGAGGGCAGCGTCCGAATCGATGGGACGGATATCCACGCGCTGCACGGGCACGCGCGGGACCGATTCCGGGGGCGGGCGATCGGGATGGTCTTCCAGACGCACCACCTGTTGCACGGCTTCAGTGCCGAGGAAAACGTGATGGCGGCGCTGATGTTCTCGGATATCCCGCGCGGCTCGCACCGGGCCCGGGCTCGCACGCTGCTGGACACGCTGGGGATCCCAACACCGACGCAGCGTGTGGAGAAACTGAGCGTGGGTCAGCAGCAGCGGGTCGCGATCGCGCGTGCGTTGGCGTGCGATCCGGTGCTCGTGCTGGCCGACGAGCCGACGGCTTCGCTCGATCCGGAGAACGCGGACGTGGCGCTGGACCTGCTTCAGCAGGCGTGCCGCTCCTCGGGCGCGGCGCTGCTGTGCGTGACCCACGACCGCCGGTTTATTGATCGCTTCGATCGGGCCGAGCACCTCAACGCCCCGCACGAGCAGCTCCAGGCCGCCTTGGAGGGTGCGTGATGTCGATGAGTGACTGGAACATCGTGACGCGCTCGATGCGTTCGCGCCTCTTCTCGAGCGTCGTGACGGTGCTGAGTGTCGCGATCGCGGTGGGGCTGGTCACGCTGTTGGTCTCGATGCGGAACGCGGGCGAGAACAGCTTCAAGCGTGGCACGGGCAACGTGCAGATGCTCATCTCCAAGGAGCCGGGCCCGCTGCCGAGCGTGCTCAACTCGATGTTCTACGCCGAGGCGCCGGGCAACCCGATCGCGTGGGCGGAGTTTTTGGAGCTGAAGCGCTCGTACCCGTTCGCGTGGGCGGTGCCGACGCAGCTGGGCGATTCGTATCAGGACGCGCCGGTGATGAGCACGGACGCCTCGTTCTTCGAGTCGTTCCAGCCCGCGCAGGGCGTCGAGTGGGCGTTGGTCTCGGGCAGGCACTTCGGTGCGCCGTTCGAGATCGTGCTGGGCAGCGACGCCGCGTCGCGTCTCGGGCTGGGCCTGGGCGACACGGTGGCCCTGGAGCACGGCGCGCCGCGCACGCAGGGCGGGCACACGCACGACGAGTTCAGCTTCGAGGTCGTTGGTATCCTCGGGGCGACCGGGACCGCGCACGACCGGGCGATGTTCACGTCGCTTGAGTCCTCCTGGATCCTGCACGCGCACGATCGTCGGGAGTCGATCTTCGGGCACGGCATCGTGACGACGATTGACGATCTGATCGACGAGGACATGAAGATCACGGCGGTCTACGCGTCGCTCGGCGAACGCAAGGCCGCGCTCGTTCAGGTGCTCTCTGCGTTGCGCCGCGACCCGGACTGGACCGTGGCGAACCCGTCGGACACGGTGGGCGGCTTGTTCTCGATCGTGTCGAACATCGACCAGGTGCTGCTGGCGATGGCGATCGCGGTGATGCTCTCCTCGGGCGTATCGATCCTGCTCGCGTTGTACAACTCGATGGAGCAGCGGCGCAAGCAGATCGCGGTGATCCGTGTGCTGGGCGCCTCGCGGAAGCGTGTGTTCGGGATGGTGCTCACCGAGAGCGCGATCATCGGCCTGCTGGGCGGTGTTGTCGGTATTGTGCTGGCGATCTTCTGTGGTATGCTCGTGACGAGCGTGCTCGCGCAGCGGGTGGGGATCGTCGTCGAGCCCGCGCTGCCGCTCGACGGGTACCTGTTCATTGTGCTCGCGAGCGTTGCGCTGTCGTGCGTCGCGGGCGCGATCCCCGCGGTTGTTGCGTACCGGACGAGTGTCGTGCGGGCGCTGCGCCCTTCGATGTAACGGCGGAAGGAAGTACTCTGCATGCGTTGGTTCTGGCTCTTCATCTTCTCGCTCTGCGTGCTCACCGGGGTGCTCTATACCCAGCGTGTCAGCGCCGAGCGTGCGGAGCAGGCCCGCCTGCAGGCGGAGGAGGAAGCCGCGCGGAACTCGGCACCGCCGCGCCGCCCGCGGGAGCGGCAGCGGTCGACCCAGCGCGAGGAGGCGGCGGCTACCGACGGTGGTGTGGCTGCAGCCGCGCAGACAGAGTCGAGCGAGACGATCGACGAGGAGCCGCGGCCGGCCGAGCCCGAGGCGGCGGTGGAGCTTGCCGAGTCCGAGATTCAGTCCGCGTCTGACCCAGCGTCTGATCAGGTCTCGGAAGAGCGCGGGGCCTCGACTTCGTTCCGGGTCGACGGGTTGCTGGAAACGCTCAGCGAGCTGGGCGAGCAGCTCCCAGAGCAGGAGCAGGCGCGCAAGCAGCAGCCATCGACGGAGATCAGGCCCGCCCAGGCACAGGCGGAAACGCGCCCGGCCGACGAGCCCGATCCGGCCCCGGTGGGCGAGATCGTGATCGATCTGCCCGAGGATGAATCACCAGCCGAGCCGGAGCCCGGCTACGAGCAGCGCGCCGATGGTTCGTTCCGTGTGATCGCGGCGAACGCGTGGGTGCAGGGCGCGGGGACGGCATCCGAGCCGTACGTGCTGAGCTGGGACGTGCTCAAGTCCATCGAGAAGCAGTACGACCCGAGGAACGGGAAGGACACACTCCCGGACTGGCTGGACCTGCTCGAGGGCAAGGTTGTCCAGATCGAGGGCAACACGCTGGTGCCGGTGGTCGCTTCGACGACGCGCGAGCTGCTGGTGATGCAGAACCCGTGGGACGGGTGCTGCATCGGCGTGCCCCCGACGCCGTACGACGCGGTCGAGGTGTCGCTGAACCACGATGTGGACTTCGGGAACTCCGCGGTCGGCTTCGGCTCGGTGCAGGGGACGTTCTACGTCGATCCCTACGTCGTCGACGGCTGGGTCCTGGGCGTGTACATTATCGAGGACGCCACGTACCGCTCTGGCGAGGGCGTTGTGTTCCCCGAGTTCTAGAACCCGATCCTCCCCGCGAGCTTGCGGGCGGGCCCAATGAAAAGCCCCCGGTTTCCCGGGGGCTTGTTTCGTGTGATGAGTATGGCTTAGTCGTCGTTCTCGTCGTCGTCGACCAGGGGTCCGAGTGTTTCGGGCTCGGGCTCGGGTGCGCTCTTGCACGACAGGAGGATGATGGCGCCGCCGATGGCTGAGAGCGCCGAGGCGACGAGGATCGCGAGCTTCGCGTGCTCGAGGTGCGACTGCGAGTTGGCGTACGCGAGATTCGCGATGAAGATGGCCATGGTGAAGCCGATGCCGCCGAGCATGCCCGCGCCGAGGATGTGCCGCCACGAGACGCCGCGCGGGAGCGAGGCGACCTTGATGACGCATGCGAACCAGCAGAGCAGGATGATGCCCAGCGGCTTGCCGACGAAGAGGCCGAGGATGATGCCGATGGCCGCGGGGTCGCTGAGGTTCTCGCCGATGCCGCCGTGGATCTCGATGCCGGCGTTGGCGAGCGCGAAGACGGGGATGATCACGAACGCGGCCCAGGGGTGCAGGACATACTCCATGCGGTGCAGCGGGGGCAGTACCTGGCGGGCGTTCTTGATGATGGCGTTGACCGAAGCGCGACGCACGGACGACTGCTTGACGTCGTACTCGGGGTCGTCGTGGGCGTTCTCGAAGACGTCGAGCGCCTTGCGAGTGGAGAACACGAAGTTGATGGCGTTGACGCGTGCGTGCGCGGGGATGGTGAGCGCGAGCAGCACGCCGGCGATGGTGGCGTGGACGCCCGACATGTAGACGAAGTACCAGAGCGGGAGCCCGAGCACGAGGTAGAGCGTGATCCAGCGTACGCGCAGCAGGTTCATGAAGGCGAGTATGCCGATGACGATGCCCGCGTAGCCCAGGTACTCGAGCGCGAGGTTCTCGGTGTAGAAGACGGCGATGACGACCAATGCGCCCAGGTCATCGACGATCGCGAGCGAGGTGAGGAAGACCTTGAGCGAGTTTGGGATGCGTGAGCCGAGCATCGCGAGGATGCCGACGGCGAACGCGATGTCGGTGGCCATGGGGATGCCCCAGCCGCCGATGGTTTCCTTGCCCGCGTTGAAGGCGACGAAGATCAGCGCCGGGCCGATCATGCCGCCGAGCGCACCGAAGATCGGGAGCGCGGCCCGCTTGGGCGATGCGAGCTCGCCGACGAGGATCTCGCGCTTGATCTCCAGCCCCACGACGAGGAAGAAGATCGCCATGAGCAGGTCGTTGATCCAGTGCGCGATCGAGTGGCCCTGCCACCAGTAGGGCTCGTTGGGCAGCTCGTGCCAGGCGTGCTTGTCGCCCTCCTCGTCGACATGCCCCTCGTTGTGGGCGGCGTCGGTGAACGAGAGGTCTTCGACGGCTTGCTCGACGTCCTGTGCGGCTTCTTCGACCGGGTTGTCCGCGTGGTCTTCGCCGTGGGCTTCGGTGTCTTCGCCCTCGTGATCGTCGTGGGGCGCGGCGTCGCCGGCGTGCTCGTCGCCGTGCTCAGCATGCTCATCGTGCCCGCCGTGGGTATCGTGCGGGTTGTCGGCGACGGTGATGCGGATCTCGGTGTCGTTGAAGAGCTCTTTGTAGCTGTCGTAGTCGTTGTTGGCCCAGATCATCGCGATCGCGGTCATCAGGAGCAGGACGATGCCGCCCGAGCTCGACAGACTGGCGAAGCGTTCGAACGGGCGTGCGAGGCGCTCGCCGGGTTCTGGGTTCAGGCCATGCTTTGCGGTAGGGATATGGTGGTCATCAGACATCGGATCGTCCTTGTTGATGCGTCAGGTGGGGCGCACGCAAACCCGCCACAACTGGGGGGTCGATAACCCAGAGGGCTACGCCTCTGTATCGTGTCGATTCAAGCCAGGAGTTCAGCCCGCGTGCGTGTGTTGGTGCGTTTTGGGTCAGAGAATCGCCGAGTTTCGACCGGTGCCACAGTGCTGTGGAGGCGTAACGCGCAGAATCAGCGCTGGAATGGGTAGAGCCCCTCAAGCCCGAGGATCCCGGTCAGCTCGTCGAGCGCGTCGGTGAGCGATCGCACCAGCCTGGGGTCGAGCAGCTGATCGGCGCTGAGTTCGTCCGGGTAGTTGGCGTTGATCCATGTCTCGAGTCGGTCGCTCAGCTCGTCGGTGAGGATGACGCCCTGGTGGACGCTGCGGAGTTCCTCGTCGTTGAGCACGACCCGGAGGCGCAGGCACGCCGGGCCGCCGCCGTTGCGCATCGACTCGCGCACGTCGAGGTAGTGGGCCGCGTTGATCGGATTGTCCTCGGATGCGACCATCTGCTGGACGAACGCGTCGACACGCGGGTTCTCCTGCGATTCGAGCGGCGCGATCAGCGCCATCGATGCGTCGGGCAGCGTCACGATCTGAGAGTTGAACAGGTAGCTGGCGACGGCGTCCTCGAGCGTGAAGTCGGTGTCATGGGCTTCGACGAGGACCAGCGGCTCGCCCATCGGTGACGCGATATCGGTGATGAGCGAGCGTGAGGTCGCGAAGGCCTGCTCGTGGTAGAGGAAGACCCGCTCGTTGCCGCTCGCGATGACGTCGTTGTGGAAGACGCCCGCGTCGATCGCGTCGGGGTGCTGACGCGTGTAGACCACGCGTGTGGGGTCGAGCTGGTGCAGGCGCGCGATGGCTTCGCAGGCGGCGCGGGTCTGTCGGGAGGGGAACTGGCGTGCCCCGCCCGCGGGGTCCTCACGATCGAAGCCGTAGACAAACATCTCGACGCCGGGCTCGGCGTGTGACGGTGCGAAGCGGACGTGGTTGGCGGCCCCCTCGTCGGCGTAGCGCATCTGCAGCGGGAGCGGGTCGTGGACGCAGAACGCGTCCTGATCGTTGAAGATCATCCGGAGCATTCGGGTGGTGGTGGGGTGCTCGAGCGATCGGTGGTAGTTGGAGATCAGGTTCGCGGGGGTCATGTGGACCCGCCCGTCGGCGCAGTCGATGCTGGGCGAGACGGTCGCGGCGTTGGCCGCCCACATGCTGCTGGCGCTCCAGATCGCGGCGAGGAGGGTGGGGTCGCTCTCGTGCGCTTCACGGAGGATCTTCTCGTCGTCGCCGGAGAATCCGATGGCCCGCAGGGCCCCGAGGTCCGGTCGTTGTTGGGGAGGGAGAATCCCCTGGGTGAGCCCGAGCGAGCGCAGGGTGTTCATCTTCGCAAGCCCTTGCAGAGCCGCGGCTTTGGGCCTTGAGATCCCGCCCGCGTTGGACGCGGAGGCGATGTTGCCCGGCGAGAGCCCGGCGTAGTTGTGCGTCGGGCCGATGAGTCCGTCGAAGTTCACTTCACGAGCATGGGTCATTGCTCAAGCGTAGGACGCTCCGCGGCGTGATCCTGCCCGAGTTTCCGGTTGAGGGCTTGACAAATGCGAATCTGCGGCGTTCCCTCTGTGCCCATCCTTATTTATACAGCCCGGTGCTGCACCCCGCCGATCACGAGGCAACACACGCTTTATGGCCAAGAAAACGACCAAAAAGAAGACCACGAAGAAAACGACCAAGAAGACGGCGAAGAAGACGACCAAGAAGTCGGGCTCGCGCAAGTCGTTCGGGTCGAACTACAAGAAGGGCGACGCCCAGGGCAAGTCGCTGGTGATCGTGGAATCCCCGGCGAAGGCCAAGACGATCAACAAGCACCTGGGCAACGAGTACGTCGTGCTCGCGTCCGTTGGGCACGTGCGCGACCTGCCGTCCAAGAACCCCAAGGGCGTCAAGGACCCGGTGCCGGGCGTGAAGATCGAGAAGCGCTTCCAGCCGAGCTACGAGATCCTCAAGGGCAAAGAGCAGGTCATGAAGGACCTGAAGGCGGCGGCCAAGGACGCGCTGAGCACCGGCGGCGACATCTGGTTCGCGACCGACCTCGATCGCGAAGGGGAAGCGATCGCGTGGCATCTCGCGCAGGAACTGAAGATCGATTCGAAGGACGCGAAGCGTGTGATCGTCCCCGCGATCACCAAGTCCGAGATCGACAAGGCGTTCCACAACCCGCACCCGATCGACGAGGACCGCGTGAACGCTCAGCAGGCGCGCCGGATCCTCGACCGCATCGTCGGTTACCAGGTCTCGCCGCTGCTGTGGAAGAAGGTCGCTCGGGGCCTGAGCGCCGGGCGTGTGCAGTCGGTCGCGGTGCGTCTGATTGTCGAGCGCGAGCGTGAGATCAAGGCGTTCATCCCCGACGAGTACTGGAACGTCACGGGGTACTTCGCGCTCGACCAGGCGAGGGCCGGGGCACTGGGCGACGAGTGGCGTGCGTTCCTCGCGGAGACCGACGACAAGGGCAAGGGCCCGACGGTCAAGTCGCAGAACGGCTGGCTGAGCAAGAACAACACGATCCGCGCCGAGCTGGTTGAGTTCGACGGCGAGAAGTTCGACCCGCGCATCCTCAGCGCCGAGATCGTGCCCGAGCCCGAGACGCTCGGCGAGGACGATGTAACGCAGCGCTTGCAGAAGGTCGACGCGGCGTTCGCCAAGCCCGATGCGCACGACATCAGCGCCCGGGTCGAGTCGATCGCGTCGCAGATCGGCCTGTCGGGCGTGTCCTCCGAGGTGACGCAGGACGAGCGGGGCAAGGGCCCGGCGCGATGGGTCCGGAACATTTCTGGCATCGCGAGCGCCGACACCACGTACACGATCGAATCGATCGAGACGAAGCGGACCAAGTCGCGGGCGCCCGCGCCGTTTATCACCTCGACGATGCAGCAGAGCGCCTCGTCGCGGCTGGGCTTCGGTGCGCAGCGGACGATGCGCGCGGCCCAGGGGCTGTATGAGGGTGTCAACGTCCCCGGCGAGGGCCCCGTTGGGCTCATCACCTACATGCGTACGGACAGCACGCACATCGCGGGCGAGGCGATGAGCGCGGTGCGCAGCCACATCAAGAGCCAGTTCGGCGACAAGTACCTGCCCGCCAAGCCCAACTTCTTCAAGTCCACCAACAAGGACGCGCAGGAGGCCCACGAGGCCATCCGCCCGACCGACGTGAGTCGCCACCCGGACCAGGTCAAGAGCGCCCTCAAGCCCGACCAGTACCGCCTCTACAAGCTCGTCTGGGAGCGCTTTGTAGCGTGTCAGATGGTGCCCGCGGAGTGGGACGCGACGAGCGTCATGATCCGCGGCGGCGAGGCGGGCAAGGCCGTGTTCCGCGCAACGGGTCGTACCCTCGCCTTCGACGGGCACTACCGCGTTTCGGGCGTGCCGACCTCGGGCGACGAGCTCAACCTGCCCAAGCTCGAGGAGCAGCAGGACTTGTACCCGTTCGACTTCCAGGTCGACCAGAAGTTCACCTCGCCCCCCGGTCGCTACTCCGAGGCCTCGCTCATCAAGACGCTCGAGTCCGAGGGCATCGGCCGCCCGTCGACGTACGCGAGCATCATCCAGACCATCCAGGACCGCAAGTACGTCGAGCAGATCCAGCGCGCGTTCTATGCGACGGACCTTGGCGAGGTGGTGACGGACAAGCTCGTCGAGGGTTTCCCGCGCCTGATGGACCTGAGCTACACCCGCCAGCTCGAGGACGAGCTCGACAAGATCGAGGACGAGCACCTCGACTGGATCGAGATGCTCGAGCAGTTCTACGGGCGGTTCTCCAAGTCGCTGGAAAAAGCGCACGAGGAGATGACCCACGCCAAGGCCGAGACCAAGCCCGCGCCCGAAGAGTACCGCTGCGAGAAGTGCGGCTCAACCCTCGTCTACCGCTTCGGCAAGAACGGGCGCTTCCTCAGCTGCGCGACCTACCCCGACTGCGACTGGGCCTGCCCGTGCGACCGCGAGGGCAAGCCGCAGATGGCCGAGTTCGTGGACGTCAAGTGCCCCAAGACGGGTCGACCGATGATCCGCAAGACCGGGCGCTTCGGGCCGTTCCTGACGACCCCGCTCGAGGACGGCGAGACCAACGACGACGGCATGATCCTCAACATCGACAAGAAGGGCTTCGTCAACGCCCCCAGCGTCCCGCCGCTGGAGACCGACCTGCCCTGCCCGACGTGCGA
>CAXREY010000048.1:0-83575 GCA_964229845.1 Phycisphaerales bacterium UBA1924 | reverse complement strand
GTTCACAGGCACAGACTTGTGTTCAATGCGGTCACCATTGCTCCCCGCGAGGGGCGTGTGATGCAATGGTGGTCCTGGGTTCTGTTCGCATGACTCCATGCAAGGGTTCCAGCGTGTCCCCAGACCTTTGAATCTTCCTGCGTGCCAGCACGTGGCACACCCCGATTTAGGCACGGCCAGAGCGTTCGCACACCACGAACGCGAGACCAAGGGCTCCTTTATACGACTTTTGCGCCCACTTCGCAACCCTCAGCGGGCTTCTACGGCACAAAATGGTGCAAATTGCGGCATGCCTTCATCAGCTCATCTGCAAATTTGTTCATATTGCGTTCGGGTGCACGAAGCCCCGAACCAGGGTCATAAACAGAATCCGCAGATCAAACCACAGCGACCAGTTGCGGATGTAAAACAGATCGTACTGCAGACGCTTGCGCAGGCTGGTATCTCCTCGAAGCCCATTCACCTGCGCCCAACCCGTCATACCCGCCTTGACCTGCTGCCTGAGCATGTATCCACGCCAGTCCTCCCGGAACCGATCGATCAGTTCGGGGCGTTCCGGGCGGGGGCCAACGAGAGCCATGTCCCCGCGGATGACGTTGAACAACTGCGGGAGCTCATCGAGGCTTGTCTTTCGCAGCCAGCGTCCGATCCGTGTGATCCTCGGATCATCGCGTGTCGTCCATCCCTGATCGCAATCGTCACTGTCCGTGCCGTCTTGGCGCATGGTTCTGAACTTCCAGATCCAGAACACATCGCCACCGAGACTCACACGCTGCTGCTTAAAGAGCACCGGGCCGGGGCTTTCTAATCGGATCAGCAGACCGATCACAAGCATCAGCGGTGAGAACACGAGCACGCCGAGCACCGCGCCGAAAAGATCGAGTGTCCGCTTGAGCACGCCACCGACCCCGGCCATCGGGCTCTCGCGGTAGCTCAGGATCGGCATGCCCTCCAGCTCCGAGACGGTCATGTTCTGCGGGAGGTATCTCGGATGCACATCGGGCACGATGCGGACATCGACCGCGAACCGCTCTAGACGTTTGAGGATCTGCGGCAACTGTGCTGACATCGCGCTGGGGACCGCCAGGTAAACCGCATCGATCCGGTTCTCCTCCAGTGTGCGTTCCAGGTCCCGCAACCCGCCGTGCACCGGCAGCTGCATGCACGACCCGCGTGCGGTCTGATCGTGGTGCGAGATGAAATACGCGACCCGGATCCCGGTCCAGGAGTTTCGCGCGAGCGTGCGGGCGGTGATCTGACCGAGTCGTCCGACGCCCACGATCGCGACGTGACGCATGTTCCAGCCGCGCCGACGCATGAAACGCAGCGCGAGCCGGACGATGACTCGCTGACCACCAACGAGGAGCGGCAGCAATGCCGTAAAAATCGTGATCTGGAACCTGAATGGGTCTGTCGCCAGTCGCCACCCAAGGGTTCGCTGCGATTCCGGGATCGGCCCGCTCAGACCGAGTTGGCTCGATCCGACCGCCCAGAGCGCCACGATGATGAGCATCGAGGACATGAACGCGACCTTCATGACCTGACCGGCTTCACCCAGGAGCGCCCGATCGCGGCGCGGCTTATACAGACGGAAGAGTACCATGTTGAAGATCACGATCGGTACCGCGAACAGCACGAGCGAGTCTTTGAAATAGGACTCCCACTCCCCGGGCCAGGGCTGACCGAACCGTTGCACCCGCAACGCCCAGGCACCGAACGAAGCCGCACAAACAGCGCCGACGTCGAGCATCGCGAAAAGGGTGACGAACAAGTTGTGGCGTTGCTTGAGCAATCAACCCCCCGCCGAGACCGGCCTGACTGAGTGTACCAAGTACAATCTGCGAAGACCGTCAGGTTCGCTCAAGTCGTGGGACTTCCTTCAGAGCATCCCGCAGCGCGTCCGAGACATCCGCCCCCGACGGAGGGATGATCCTGACCTTGGCGTACAAGTCCCCTCGCTGGCCGCCCTTACCCTGAAGCCCGTGCCCGCCGATACGAAACCTCGAATCTGAGGCAGTGCCTTCTGGTACGGACAGCATCACGACCTTGCCATCAATTGTCCGCACGTCAACCTTCGCGCCAAGCGTCGCTTCCGCGATACTCAGCGGGAGATCGGTGATCAGATCCAGCCCCTGGTCGATCCGCTTGAAACGCCCGTCTTCGTCGATCCGCAGCCGAACGAAGAGATCACCGCTTGGCCCGCCCTGCATCGGGCTGGGCAGTCCCTGCCCTTGGAGGCGGAGCTTCGAGTCGTCCCGGACCCCCTTCGGCACGGTGACCTCGATGCTTTGGCACCGATCCCCCCTTGGCACGCTAATGGACTTTGTCGCGCCCACATGCACATCGTGCAACGAGACTCGCAGCCCGAGTTGGATGTCCTTGCCCTTGACCGGTGCCCTGCGGGGACCTGGGCGCACACCGCCGGGGCCGCCGAATCCACCGAAACCACCGCCCATGCCCCCGCGGCCCGCGCCACCGAACATGGCATCGATGATGGACCCCAGGTCCCCGAAGTCCACATCCTGGGCTCGCACGTGCTGATCGGACATGCCGGAAACGAAGCGATCGTGACCGAGGCGGTCGTACTTCGCTCGCTTGTCGGAATCAGAGAGAACTTCGTACGCCTCGTTGAGTGCGGAGAACTTCTTGCCGGCGTCCGGATCCTTGGACACGTCCGGGTGCAACTGGCGTGCCTTCGCGCGGAAGGCCTTCTTGATGGCTTCCGCGTCCGCGTCCTTGCTCACACCCAGCATCTGGTAGTAATCACCCGGGCTCATACGCTTTTCGACTCCTTCAGCAGAATCATAGAAAACGGGCTGCACCAAGTGCAGCCCGCCGTGTCTTTCAAATGATCGTCAGCCGAGTTGATCAGTCGTGTCCGTGATCGTGTGCCGAGCCGGGATGGACGGTGCCGTCCTCGTGGGTATGGGTCTGGGCGTCGGAGGCCTGTGCGGGCTCGATGTGCGCCATCCAGACGTTGAAGACCAGGGTCGCGTTGCCGGGGATGCTCGCGCGGGGGTTGCCACGCTCACCGTAGCCCAGGTAGCCGGGGATGATCAGCTTGCGGTGACTGCCGCTGCTGAACCCTTCCATGCCGATGCCCCAGCCGGTGATCGCACGGGTGCCCGGCGGGTACTGGAAGACAAACGGGAGATCGCGGGTGTAGCTCGAGTCGAAACGGGTGCCGTCGGTGAGGTAGCCGTCGTAATGAACGTGCAGTTCGTCACCGTCCTGCGGCACGGTGTCGCCCTGCGGGCCGTAGTCAACAATGATCATGCCGTCGGGGCGACGGTCGACCTGAGCGATGGGCTCACCTCGCTCGTATTCAACAGCGCTGTCCGATTCAGCTCCCCAGACCACGCTCCCATCGGGGCCGTAGCCGCGATCGGCAACCCGCATCGTATCGCCATCGAGCGTGATGCTGCTGGTCATCTCGACTGCACCGGCGACGCCCGTAGGGTAGGGGTAGGGCGTCGAGCCCGCGAAGCCGTTGTTCGTCATCTCGATATCAACATCGAGCGTCGCGATCAGATCATCGCGCGAGATGCTCGGGAAGTAGTCTGTTGCGGCCCAGAGGCCATCGAAGAGCCCCTCGGTCGTGGAGCCGACCGCGAGTTCGTAGGTCCTGAGGCGGAGCTCACCCTTGTAGCGGTAGAGCTGGAAGATCGCTCGGCGGAACGGATCCCACGGGGTCTCTGCGCGAACACTCTCGACGTACATGGTATCGCTCATGCCCTCAATGGGTGCCGGGACGACGGTCATGGCGAGGACGCTGCCGCCGACCTCTCCGGTCGTGCGCCAAGTACCGCTGAGCATATCAACCGCCTCAGCGATCCCCTCATCGGACCAATCCGGTGCGTACTGCGCCGGCGGATCGAATGCGGGCTGCTCCGGCTGCGTTGGGGTATCCTGTGCGGAGGCGAGGCCGCACGCCATGGCGGCACACATCGCTGTGCTGAGTAAACGAATATTGAGCATGCTGCTGTCTCCTGAGTGAAGTACCGTATCGGTTTGCTGATTCTAGACGCCCTCTGGCGGGTCTCCAGCGGGCTTCTCAGACAGATTCAAAGCCGTCATACACCTGTAATGACGCAGATCAGGGGCGAAAATTGCATCTCGAACGGATCTAAGCCGACAAGTTTTCGTATTCTCTATACGGATCTACGGATCCCAGACCGCCTAGCAAGACCGGGGGATGTATGTTCGAACACGATCCAGAGCACATGGACGCCAACGAGGACACGCGGTCATTCCAGCCAGACCACTCGCTCGGAGCCCCGCACGCCCGGCAGGCTGAGCGCGGGGAGTCGTTGTTCGAGACGTACGACCGGCGGTCGCTTCGATCCATCATCGACGGGCAGCGTGCCTATCAGGAATCGCAGGCGGCTCAGGCGGCCCGCGCCATCTTGGACGGGGCCGAGATCCCGGAGTTTGTTGATCTTGATCAGGACACCGCTGAGTATTCCGAGTTCGAGAGCCAAGACACCCATGTCCCGCGGATACGTCGCCTCCGCGTTCAGCGGTCCACGCCGATTGGACGCCTCGCGAGCCCCGGTGCCCAGATCATCTATGTGCTCCTCACGATCGGCATCCTTGCGGGTACGCTCGCGCTGGCCCTGAGCACCGACTCACCACACCTGCTGCTCATCGGCGGCGTCGCCACACCCATGCTGCTGCCGATCTGCGTCTGGCGTTGGTTCTGCTGGCTCGACTCGTCGCCCTACTACTACAGACTGCTTACGACACTCGGTGAAGACGCCAGAAACCTGCTCGAGTACCGGCTGCTGTGGAAGAAATCGACATCAAACACATAAGTCCTATGAAATAACGTCTCCGCTCGCACGTGATTCTCAGTGTGAGCGAGGTGAACTCACAGCCTGAACCAAAGAACTCCATACGTTTGCGCAGCCTGTCTTCGTGAGAGTGAACGAAATTGTGACGAGCTGCTCATGCGAGACACATCATGCGGACTGTCGGTACGGGGGAATGATGTCCAAGAGCGACGCGAAGAGACAGGAGCTGCTCCCAAATATAGACCCGTCCTGGGTCGAGCAGGCTTTGTCGCGCCCCGAGGAAGATGAAGCAGAACCTGAGTTAGACCCAAACGATCCGGACTCGGTCTGGGTGCTGGGCAACGACCCGGAAGCCAAAGTATCGAGCGTTGCTGACCGTCGATCACTCATTCGTCGCCAGATGCTGAGCGCCGGTGGCCAGTTCGTGATGGGCATCGTGATGCTGTTTATCGGGATTGGGCTCATCATCATGGCAATCACCAACCCCGACCTCCGGTTCATCATCCCAGCCACCATTTTCGCACCAATCAGCTTCTGGTACATGCGCAGCCGCTGGCGTCGCTGGCTCGGCTCTGCCCCGTATTTCTATCGGCTGCTCACCTCGCTCGGTGAGGACGCCGAGAACATCCTCGTTGATCATGAGCAGAAGAAGCGTCAGAAGTTTGTCAAGCAAGTTGGTGATCTATACGCCGTTAACAAAATACCGAAGAAACGCAGCAAGCACAGACACAGAACTGCTTGACGAGGTGTAACAAATGCACAAATAGCAAAACACCCACCGGCTTGGTGGGTGTTTTTGAAAGGCTTGCTGTTCTCGGATCAGGCGAGTTCAGGGAATCGTTCCTTGACGATCTTCACGAGGTCTTCGACGTGTGATGCGGACGCGTCGAAGAGCTTCTGCTCTTCGTCGGTGAGCTTGAACTCGACGATCTTCTCGACACCATCCTTGCCCAGCAGCGCAGGAACGCCGACGAACAGGCCCTTATGGCCGAACTGCCCATCGAGGTACGCGGCGGAAGGGATGATCCGCTTCTTGTCCTTGATGATCGCCTCGGCCATCTGGATGGTGCCGAGTGCGGGTGCGTAGTAGGCGCTGGTGCCCATGAGCTTGACGATCTCGCCGCCGCCGACCTTGGCACGCTCGACACACGCGGTGATCTTGTCTTCGCTGAGCATATCCGAGACGGGGATGCCGTGGACGGATGTGAGGCGAGGGAAGGGGACCATGTCGTCGCCGTGCCCGCCGAGGAGCATCGCCTGAACGTCCTCAACGCTCACGCCGAGTTCCCACGCGATGAACGCACGGTAGCGTGCGCAGTCGAGGGCACCGGCCTGGCCCATGATGCGGTTGGTCGGGAACCCGGTCGCCTTCCACGCGGTGTAGACCATCGCGTCGAGGGGGTTGGAGACGAGGATCACGATCGAGTCTGGGGCGTGCTTCTTGATGTTCTCGGAGACGGACTTCACGATCTTGACGTTGGTCTCGATCAGGTCGTCGCGGCTCATGCCGGGCTTGCGGGGGAGGCCCGCGGTCACGATCACGACGTCGCTGTCGGCGATGTCTTCGTAATCGAAGGTGCCCGTGAGGGTCGAATCGAAACCGTCGATCGGTGCGCAGCAGCCCAGATCGATCATCTTGCCCTTGGGCATGTGCTGATCGGGCGCGTCCGGGCGGGGGATGTCGAGGAGCACGATATCGCCCAGTTCCTTCTGAGCAGCCCAGTGCGCACAGGTCGCACCTACGTTACCGGCTCCGATGATCGAGATCTTTGCACGCTTTGGCATCTGAATCGTCCTTTCCCATGCGGGGTTGGTCGTCGAAAATCCTCGGGAATCCGCCAGAACTTCCCCGGCGGGAGGGTTTGAATCCTAGTCCGCACAAACCCGTTTCACGAACGTAAATGCTTGTTTCAGTGTCAATCGGTGTCCGAATCCGCGTGCTCCTCGCCTAACCACTCCACCGGGACCGGGTCCAGGGGCCTGCTCGCCTTGGGAGGCAGTGGCACCGCGCAGCTCGCCCCGCCGCTCACCACCGGGATCAGCAGCGGCTGACCGGATTGCAGATCGCCCGTCACCGGTGCGACCAGATCTTTCTGCGCCCCCCCGGCAAGGAAGTTGAACTGCCTGTACACCTGACAGACCGGGCGGATCACGTGCGGGTGATCGACAACGCCATCGCACGCCTTGAGATAAGCATCCACCATCGTGATCACGTCTTCGTCGGGCTGGCCGCCGAAGTTCTCGCGGCAGATCGCGACGGGTGCACCGCGGAACATTTCGACACCCGGCGAGGCCACAAGCACCTCACCGATGAACCCCGCGTCCAGCAGCATCTCCGCGAGATCACCCGGGTGGAAGGTCTTGAATCGCTCAGAACTCACGACCCACACGACGCCCTCGTGCAGCGCCTCTTCCCACGCCTCTCTCGCATCCTCGATGAGTTCCATGATCGACCCGGGCATGGGCTCGGCTCGCCAGATCTCGTTGAGGGCAGCCGCGTGCTCCTTGATGCCCAGTTCTGCCTTATCCATCGCAAGCGGGCGTTCCTCCGGGTCGACCTTCTCGATCTCGCCTAGGGCCATCGCGTGGGCGTGGAGCGCGATCGTCGGCGCGACGGATTCCTTCCATCGCTGTCCTTCCTCGGTATCAGGGAGTGACACGGCGCTCTGGGCGTAATGCACCCAGCCCGCGAGTAGCACGGCCCAGGTGGAGTTGTCCGGCGTATCAGGTCGTTGTGTCATGCACGATCGTAGGGGTCCTCTTCGGTTCCAAGACACGCAACCCGAAGACGAAGAGCACCACAAGCCCCACGCACGCGATCCGCGAGAGTGTCGCGCCGAAGCCGCCCAGCGGGGAACTCGAAAGATCGAACATTCCCCACCACAGGTTCATCCCGATGTGCAGCGCGATCACGACCCAGAGGTTCCAACGCGATTCATAGTACACCCACGCGTACATGAAGCCGCCCAGTGCGATCATGGCGATCCACATGTTGAGCTGTCCCACGATCGTCTGCCCCGGCGCGGGCGTGAGATCCACGTGCGCCAGCCCGAAGACAATCCCGGTCACGATTGCGGTGGTCCACATCGGGGTTCGAGCACACTGGACCAGCACACCGAACATCAGTGCGCGGTAGAAGATCTCTTCGGTGATCCCCGGCGCGATCGCCCCGTACATGACTTCATACCTGTTCGTGCCCGAATAGTCGGACACCAAACCCAATGCGAGCATCGGGAGCGTGCACATAAACCCAAGCACGAACGCCTTGATTCCCAGCCCCCAGCCGACCAGCAGCCCCATGCTCAGGTGATCATCCTCACTACGAAGGAGATACAGGTAGCCCATGGCGGCCAGCACCAGCAGCATCCTGAAGGCGGGATGAATCAGGAAGTGCGCATCGATCGGGAGCTGAAGCACGAACGTGCGGTAGCCCTCCACCATCCAGAGGGCCTTGGGAAGAAGCACCCCCACGAATGTGATCATGGCGATGAAGGCAACGATCCCCCACCGAATCCCGCGTTCTTGATCTGTGTCTGAATCTTGCCCCATGCTGCCTCCACGATACCCGCTCTGTTTGTGATTCGGGTTTGACAGGTTTCATCGCGCACAAAAATCCCCCGGGCCGTGGTGGGCGTGCCCGGGGGCGGGAGGCGTGAGACCGAGGTTGAGTGGCCGGGATGTAGCCCCTCGATCTCCGCTGGGTGGGATCGTCATGATCCGCATATATCACGCATCGTCCGCGGCCAACAGCGCCCGATTGGGCGTTCCCTGCTCCTGGTCTCGGTGCCCCGCTGTGCCCATCGCTCCTTGGCGCTCTCGCGCCGTGGACGGGTCAGTTCGGGGCCGGCTGCACGATCGGGATCTTTCCGTAACCCCTGCTCGCGATGAACCATCCGTTCTTCATCGACCGTTCGAGACCTGCTTGTCGCACGCGCCGAGTCGACCGCTGCGTGCCGCGGTGGTGATGCGTGTACCTTCCTCCTACTTCATCCGTACAAACTGATTCATGACATATTCCGTTAGCTGCAGCCGAGCGAGTTGCCGCAGTTGAGGCACTTGTAGCAGGTGCCGCTGCGGACGGTGATGGTGCCGCAGACATCGCACGGCGGCGCGTCGCCCGACGATTCGAGGGCCTTGCTCAGCGTCGCGCTGGCCGAGGCCTGCGTCTCGCTCACGACGACCCGGGTGTTCTTGCCCGTCTCGATCGCCGTCTCGGAGACGTGGACCTCGCTGTGGCGCTCGTCGCGGATGACCATGCGGTCGCCGCCGTCCCGGTGTTCGGCTTTGGACTCGGGCTTGGCCTCGATGTCCCCGGAGCTGATGCGACGCGTGACCACGTTTGTGCTCGAGGTGTCGCTCTTCTCGGGGCGCTTGGGCGCGTTGGCCTCGCGGTAGCCCTCGATGAACTCCATGCCCAGCCAGCGGAAGATGTAGTCCACGAGTGACTTGGCGAACGGTATGTCCCGGTTCGTCGTCATGCCCGAGGGCTCGAAGCGCTGGTGGGTGAACTTCTTGACCAGGCTCTCCAGCGGCACGCCGTACTGCAGCGCGACCGAGGTCGAGGTGCCCAGCGAGTCCATGAGCCCGCCGATGGTCGAGCCCTCCTTGGCCATGGTGATGAACAGCTCACCCGGCATGCCGTCGTCGTAGATGCCGCAGGTGAGGTAGCCCTCGTGGCCCGCGACGTTGAACTTGTGCGTGATCGAGCGGCGCGTGTCGGCCAGGCGGCGTCGCATCGGGCGGTGCACGATCTCGACTTCCTTCTTGACCACGATGCGCACGTTCTCATCACCCACCGCATCCGCCAGCTCCGCGACATCCGAGGAAATCTCCTCGATCATCGCCTCCGTCTCCAGCTCGTCGGAGAGCTCCCCCGCGTCGGCGAGTTCCTCTTCGTCCGCGTCGCTCTTGGAGTTGAGCGGCTGGCTCAGCTTGCACCCGTCGCGGTACAGCGCGTTCGCCTTGAGACCCAGCTCCCAGCTCAGGCGGTAGGCGTCCTGGATATCCTCAACCGACGCGTCGTGCGGCAGGTTGATGGTCTTGGAGATCGCGCCCGAGATGAACGGCTGGGCCGCGGCCATCATGCGGATGTGCCCGCCCGCCTCGATGAAGCGGGTGCCGGTCTTGCCGCAGGTGTTGGCACAGTCGAAGACGGGCAGGTGCTCGTCCTTCATGTGCGGCGCCCCCTCGATGGTCTGCGAGCCGCAGACCAGCGCGTTGAGCTCCTCGATCTGGGCGTTGGTCAGCCCCATGTGCTTGAGGGCGTTGAACGCCGGGTCGGCCTTGGCCTCCTCGGGGTTGACTCCGATCCGGGCGAGCGTCTCGTCGCCCAGCGTCCAGGCGCTGAAGGCGAACTTGAGCTCGAACATGCCCGGGAGGGTGTCGGTGATCTTCTGCAGATCATCGGAGTTCATCCCGTGCTCCTCGAGCCAGCCCGCGAGCGAGAGCCCCTCGGAGTTCAGGACGCCCTCGGGCATCGGGACGTGCAGGTTGAGTGTGCCCAGGATGAACTGGACGATCTCGCGCTGCTGGTCCTCGTCGTAGCCCAGCGCCTTGAGGGCGGGGGTCACCGAGGCGTTGACGATCTTGAAATACCCGCCGCCGGCGAGCTTCTTGAACTTCACCAGCGCGAAGTCCGGCTCCACGCCCGTGGTGTCGCAGTCCATCAGCAGCCCGATGGTGCCGGTCGGCGCGATGACGGTCGTCTGGGCGTTGCGGAAGCCGTGGGCCTCGCCGAACTCGAGCGCCTCGTCCCAGGCCTTGGTGGCCCGGACCAGAAGCTCCATCGAGTTCTCGATCGGCACGCGGTGGTCGCGGATCAGCCCGTGATCGATCGGCACCGGCGAGATCCGCAGCTCCTCGTACTCGCCGCTGTCGCGCGAGACGCCCATGGCGGCCCGGCGGTGGTTGCGGATGACGCGGAGCATGCTGTCCTTCTCGGGCTCGTAGCCCGGGAAGGCCCCGTGCTCCTCGGCCATCAGGGCGCTCATGCGGTAGCTGCGCCCGGTCAGGATCGCGGTCAGGCAGCCGCAGACCGCCGTCGCCTCCTCCGAGTCGTACGGGATGCCCGCCTGCATCAGCATCGCACCGAGGTTGGCGTAGCCGAGGCCCAGCGTGCGGTACTTGTAGCTCAGCTCCGCGATTTCCCTGCTCGGGAACGCGGCCATCAGCACCGAGATCTCCAGCACCATCGTCCACAGGTCGATGCCGTGCTCGTACCGCTCGTAATCAAACTCGCGGGTCTGGCTGTCGTAGAACTTGAGCACGTTGAACGACGCGAGGTTGCACGCCGTGTTGTCCAGGAACATGTACTCCGAGCAGGGGTTGGACGCGTTGATCCGACCCGCGCCGGGGCAGGTGTGCCACGCGTTGATCGTGCTGTCGTACTGCACGCCCGGGTCCGCGCAACGCCACGCGGCGTACGCGATGTCGTCCCAGAGCTTGCCAGCGTCGAACGTGTTCGCCAGCTCGCCCGTGGTGCGGTAGGTCGTCTGCCACTCGTCGCCCGCATCGACGGCGTCGAAGAAAGCGTCGGGGATACGCACCGAGTTGTTGGAGTTCTGACCCGCGACGGTGCCGTAGGCCTCGCCGTTGAAGTCGTAATCGAGCTTGAGCCCGAGGCGTGCGGCCGTCTCACCCACTGTCTCGGTGTCGAGCTCGGAGGTCTTCTCGCCGGCGATGGCCTTCATGCCCTCGACAAGCGCCGCGACCTTGATCTCCTCGCGGACCTTCCAGTTCACGAAGCTGTGGATATCCGGGTGGTCCATGTCCAGGCAGACCATCTTGGCCGCCCGGCGGGTCGTGCCGCCCGACTTGATCGCGCCCGCGGCCCGGTCGCCGATCTTGAGCCACGACATCAGCCCGGAGGACTTGCCGCCGCCCGAGAGCAGCTCGTTCTCGGCCCGCAGGTGCGAGAAGTTGGTGCCCGTGCCCGACCCGTACTTGAACAGGCGGGCCTCGCGCATCCACAGGTCCATGATCCCGCCCTCGTTCACGAGCGAGTCGTCAACGGACTGGATAAAGCACGCGTGCGGCTGCGGGTGCGAGTACGCATCGTCCGCCAGCTCGGGCTCGCCCTTGGCCGGATCGACGATCCAGTGCCCCTGCGCGGGGCCGCTGATCCCGTACGCCCAGTTCAGGCCGGTGTTGAACCACTGCGGCGAGTTGGGCGCGCACACCTGGTGGACCAGCATGTACACGATCTCGTCGTAGAACGCCTGCGCGTCGTCCTCGGTGTCGAAGTAGCCGTGCTCCTCGCCCCAGTGGCGCCAGCAGCCGGCCAGGCGATGGATCACCTGGCGCGCCGAGCGCTCCGGGCCGGTCTTGACCGAGCCGTCCTCGTTGGTGAGCTGCTCGCTTTGCCCGGGCAGGGCGAACTTGTCCTCGAGCTGCGGCACCCCCGCCTTGCGGAAGTACTTGGACACCATGATGTCCGTCGCCAGCTGAGAGAACCCAACCGGGACCTCGGCATCGGGCATCTCAAAGACGACCGAGCCGTCGGGGTTCGTGATTCGACTCGAACGCGTGGTCCACTGGGTGGATGCGAACGGGTCAGTACCTTCCGTGGTGAACTTGCGGGTGATCTTCATGATGCAGTCCTTCGTGAAATGCAACGAATATGAGTTGCGAGGCAATAGGCAATGGGCAATAGGCAATAGGCCTGCTGTCGATCGCTCACGGCACCCGCGATGGTTGTGTGTTTTCAACGCTTCTGATCAGGCCCCAAAGCGGACGGGCAACCCGATCAATCTGTTCTTGAATGTCTGTCTTTGCATCGCCCTCGATGAAACCAAGGTCGCTTGCGAGAATGAGCTGTGTCTCGATCTCGAACAACGAGCCACGAGCAATGCGTAGAAAACGCGAATAGTCATTCCGTGATCCACGCCCGTATCCTTCTGCAATGTTGCTCGGCACACTCACGGCACAGCGACGGATTTGTGAGACCAACCCGAACCGTTCATCGTTCGGGAAGGCTTTGGTCATGTTGTACACCTTGCGTACGAGCACCCTGGCCTCTTGCCATGCGGCAAGGTCCTGATAGCTCTGTACTGCACGGTTTCCCATGACGAACTCCGAGTTGGTCGCGATCGCAAACCCCATTGCCTATTGCCTACTGCCTATTGCCTCGTGTTTCAGTCCACCCGTGGCAGCGTCAGCCCGCCTTGGTCCTGATACTTCCCGGCCTTGTCCGCGTAACTCTGCGCACAGACCTGGTCGCCCTTGAGGAACACGAACTGGGCCACTCCTTCGTTCGCGTAGACTTTCGCGGGCAGCGGCGTCGTGTTGGAGATCTCCAGCGTGACCTTGCCGCGCCACTCGGGCTCGAGCGGGGTCACGTTCACGATAAGCCCGCAGCGGGCGTAGGTGCTCTTGCCGACGCACAGCACGAGGATGTCGCGCGGGATGTCGAACCACTCCACGGTCTCGCACAACGCGAAGCTGTTGGGCGGGATGATCACGTGGTCGGTGCCCTGCTCGGCGGTATCGACGGTGACCATCAGCTCGTCGGTGAACTTCTTGGGGTCCACCACCGCGATGCCGCCCGTGCGTGGGGTCGGGGTGAAGATCTTGAAGACCGTCCCGACACGGACGTCGTAGCCGTAGGACGACACGCCGTAGGAGATGGTGCCGTCACGCTTGACGGCGGCCTCGAAGGGCTTGATGTCGACGAGTTGTTCGATCTGGGTATCACACAGTACTGCCACGGTTCGCTCCATCCCGGCGGCGTGTCGCACGCGCCCTGCGTGCCTGCCGCTCAAAGTAGTGCGGGGCCTCCCATGCCCCGCGGTGTCACTGTCTCAGCCCCGCGTTGTCGCGCCCAGCGACGTTCTCGGGGCTCCACGGACACAGCGATCGCCGGGCGATGGTCGAACACCGCCGACGCCGTGCGTCGTTCATTCAGTTCGTTGTCAAGCGTCGGTTCGCCCGACGCGTCCATCCCACTCCGAGGAGCCCGACCGGGCCCGATTCGAAGACGCTCTCGATCCCGAACAGCATTTCCCCACGGACCCGGATGCGTGTCCCCGCCCGAGCCGTCGTCGTGCCGCGATCGGGCACGGAAAACCGGAATCAAACATACACCAAACAACCCTCGTCGTCCAGCATCATTTTCAGTCTCGCCCAGCGTCATGCCCCCACCGTGTTGCCGCGAGCCGATACGGCTCAGAACGCGATCTGTGGGTATCCTGTCGGTTGTTTCCAACTCCCTGAATCACAAGGACTTCACCTGGGCGATAAATCGACTCTCTGTTCCCGACACCACCATATCTGGTTCGTCGGTCGGGTTGAGAGTCTATCACCACACAATCTGTAGGGTGTCACTCTGGGTGGTTTTTTTGGACATTTTTTCCATTCCTTCGGGACTAGGAAATCTCCCGCGCGAACGGGCAATTCTGAACAGTTTCGTTCCCGATCTGCACTAGCGCCCCCCTCGATAAACACTTGCGCCAAACAGGCAGGGGGCTATAGGGTACGCAGCGATCAACCAGTTTCCTTCCATACTCCAAACATCACTGGCCACTCCACTCCCCTGTTTTCCACAACGCGCGCTCCCACCGCCATGAGAAATCAGATTGATCCGGATCTCATACGCACAATCGTGCATACGACACCCACTCCCACGCGTATCGCAACTAGGATCCCACCCTACCGCGGCACCTGCGCAAGACGCGACCGAGCGATGCCGCCCCGGACCCGCCCACACGCACCCGAGGTCTTGATTTCATGACACCAAGAATGTCCTGCCCGCCCCGCCTGAACACGACGCGATACCTGATGTTGTGCGCCCTGCTTGTGCCCGCGCTGGCCCTGGGCGCGTGCAATCGGAACAAGAAGCCCGTTCCCAAGCCCCGGATCACCGCGCCCAACGTGACGCAGGACATCCCCGCGCCCCTGCGCGGCACCATCGGCGCCGAGGCCCGTATTTCCGGTCTCGAGCCGACACTCGTCTCGGGTATCGGCTTTGTCGTTGGGCTCGACGGCACCGGCGGGCTCACCATCCCAGAGCAGTACGCCGCGCACCTTGAGCGTGAGATGGCGCTCAACGGGATCGGCATCGGCAACTCGCAGGGCAACAACGCGACTTCGGGCAAGACACCCAGCGAGCTTCTCCGCGATCCAAACACCGCCGCCGTGATCGTGCAGGCGGCCGTCCCACCCGGCGCACGCGAGGGTGAGAGCTTCGACCTGTACGTCCGCGCGATCAACGCGACGAGCCTTGAGGGCGGGCGTCTGTGGAGCACTGATCTGCGGATCGGCCCGCCCAGCGCCTTCGGCGATCTCCAGGCGCGTGTCATCGGTAACGCGCGTGGCCCGGTCTTCCTGAACCCGTTCGCCGAACCGGGCGGGCAGTACGACGGCGTGACGCGTGACGTCGGGCGTGTGCTCGACGGCGGCATCGTGACCTTCCCCACGAAGATCGAGATCTTCCTGAACAACCCGTCGCACCTGCGTGCACGCCAGATCGTCAGCGCGATCAACACGGCGTTCCCGATCCCGCCGGGCGAGCGCGAGCCCACCGCTCGCGGCAAGGACGAATCGCTGATCCTCGTGCAGATCCCGTCGAAGTACGTGAACGACCGGGAGCACTTCCTCGATCTGCTCTCCCACATCACCATCGACCAGTCCTACCCCGAGGTCTACGCGCGGCGATACGCGCAGACCCTCGTGTCCCAGCCGTACCTTGCCGGGGATATGTCGCTGTGTCTCGAGGCCCTTGGCGAGCGGGCCCTGCCGTTCATCAGCGATCTCTACGATCACCCGGAGATGGCCCCCCGCCTGGCCGCGCTCCGCGCCGGTGCCGAGCTCGGCGATCCGCGTGTGGTGCAGCCCCTGCGTTCCATCGCCCTCAACACCACCTCCAAGTTCCGCACGGACGCGATCGCCCTGCTCAGCAGGATCGATCAGTCGATTCTCGTGGATACCACGCTCCGTGATCTGCTCGACGAGCCCGTGCTCGCCGTCCGCGTCGAGGCGTACGAGCGCCTCATGGAGCGTGCGCTGCGTTCCCGGCGCGACCGCATCGCCCGCATGGTCAACACGCAGAACGGCGGCATCGACGCAAGCAGGACCCAGATCGAGGCGCTCTCACGCGTCTACGTGCCCAGCGACCCCGTCCGCGGTGTCGCCCGTGAGCTCATCGCGGGTAAGTTCTTCCTCGATATCGTCCCCTTCGGTGAGCCACTCATCTACATCACCCAGCAGAAGGAGCCGCGGATCGTCCTGTTCGGCGAACGCCTGACGCTCCAGAAGCCGCTGCTCGCGACCGCGTGGTCCGATCGGCTCATGCTCACCGCAGAGGATTACAACGACCCGGTCCGCCTGTACTACCGCGATGAACGCACGCGCGTCGTCTCGACCATGGACGAGATCCCCGAACGCCTGCCCGCCCTGATCGAGCTGCTGGCGCACCAGCCCTCGCCCGAGGACCCACGCCCGGGGCTCGGCTTCTCGTACGCGCAGGTCGTCGGTGCGCTCTACCAAATCTCACAGGACAAGGGCGTCGAGGCCGCGTTTACCACGGAGCAGGACAGGCTCCTCGCGGAACTGCTCGGCGCAGCGCAGACCGACGAGGTGACCATCCGTCCTGAAACAAGCGAGTCCAACCAGATCCTCGTGCCGATCGATGACCCGTCCAGCCCGGTGGTCGGCGAGAACCAGGCGGTTGTGCGTGATCGTCGCACGCTGCTCGTGCCGGTCATCAGGACCGACGAGCAGGGCAACGAGATCCCACGCGAGGACCTGACCGAAGAACCAGCTCGCGAGGAGTAGGTCAGCGCATCGATTCAGCGCGTCGGTAGAGCTCCTCCACCCTTGAGCGGAGGTGCTCGAGCGCCGCATCAGGGCCGTCGCCCATCAGCTGATCAGAACTGATGGGTTCTCCGTAGCAGACGACGATCTTGTCGCGGAACGGGATCGGGAGCTTGCGTGACCGGGGCCATGCCTCGTACGCGCCCGCGATCCCGACCGGGATCACCTGGCAGTGGGCCCGCTTGAGCAGCACCGCGGCACCTCGCTGAAACCGCTGGAGCTCTCCATCCGGCGAGCGTGAGCCCTCCGGGAAGACCAGCATCATCCGCCCGTTCTTCATCTTCTCTATGGTTGCCTTCATCGCGCCCGCATCGCCGGTCCCCTGGCGGATCGGGGAGGCGTTGAGCTTCGAGATCAGCCATCCGAAGGGCTTGAACTTGAAGAGCGAATCGCGTGCGAGGAAGTCTGAGTGGCGGTGGCGGATCCCCCCACCGATCGCCGGCGGGTCGTAGAACGACTGATGATTCGCGATCAGCAGCACCGGCCCCTCGCGCGGGATGTTCATCACATCGACACGTTTGAGGCGGTGGCAGATGCGGAAATACCACAGCACCGTCTCCCGGCACAGGTCGAAGAACCACAAGCGGGCGAGCGAAGAACCGGGATGACGCATGCGGTAACGCTTGAGCATCGGATGAGTGTAGCCCCCGTGTGGTATCATCGGGCATGCACCCGTTCCGCCGCATGAACCCGCTTCTACGCAGATGCATCACCTTGCTCGGGATCGGGCTGCTGCTGAACCTCATCGTCGCGTGGGCACTCGTTCTCGTTCCCCGCCTGAGCGCGGAAGCGCACCTGAGCGTGCAGCAATACCTGAACCCGTCCTACGAGGGAACGTACAAATCGATGTACGTTGCTGAGCAGCAGTGGCTCGGCGTGCACGAGCGCCAGTACTACCTCACACGTCGCGCCAGAGCCCGGCCGGTTCAGAAACGCATCAGTGTCTACTGGACGTGGCTTCCGTGGGAGCAGCCCGTAATCTCTCTGGAGGAGGGGAATGAACTCTTCGAGGCGTTTGAACCCGAGACCCCGGACAACGCGATCATTTCCAAGGTGCGGGTTGGTTTCCCGGTGCTGTCGCTCAAATCCGATCTGCTGATCGACGACTCCGCGGCGCTCGCCAACGGCTCCTTCGCGGCAGAAGCCAGGCACGGGTTCATTGGGCGAGTAGACGGATCGGTCGGCAACTTTAAACCCGGGGTCTGGTCCCACGCTCAGCATCTGCTCTTCCCGTACCGCCCGATCTGGACCGGGCTGATGATCAATACCGGCTTCTACGCGATTGTGGTGTGCTGCATCGCCTGGCTCGCCCAGCACGTCAGGCACTCCAGACGCATGCATCGCGGACGCTGCCCGAACTGTGCGTACGAGCTGCACCACGATTTCCGCGAGGGCTGCCCGGAGTGCGGGTGGCGCCGTGCCGACAACCGGTCTCCGGCTCAATGACGTTATCGGGTCGCCCAGCTTAACCTATCGGCACACGCGACCGCGTCTGTGTTCCAGCGCGTTGACAAACGGCTGCTTGATTTGAACGCTGGGGACATGAGCAGGATCGGAACCAACGGGACATTTCAACGCATCATCGGGCAGAACAACCAGCAGTCGATGCGGACGCTGGAGCGAATGGCCACTGGGTACGCGATCAATCGCGGCGCAGACGACCCGGCCGGGCTGATCGCCACCGAAAACTTCGCGGCCCGCCTGAGCGCCAATCAGGCGGAGATCACCTCTATTGAGCGGAACGAGGCGTTTCTCAACATCCGCGACGGGGCGCTGGGTGCCCAGCTGGACAATCTCGGGGATCTGGACGGCCTGGTCGTTCAGGCCGCGAATGAGGGCGGGCTGGCTGGCGGTGAACTGGACGCGATATCGACGCAGGTCAGCGGCGTGCTGAGCGGGATCAACCGCGTCCTGCCCGCGACGGGCATCGACGTCATGCGGGACGTCACCACGCAGATGCAGGTCGGTACGGATGAGGTCTCCGGCGATCCGATCTACGAGGAGGTCTCGCTGAGCGATTTGTCGCGTGTGATCGAGCAAGACCCGCAAGCCGCACAACGGCTGGTGGATGGCGCACGCGATGCGGTCCTGCAGGAACGCGCTCAGGTCGGCGCCGATCAGCGGGCCGCGGAAGCGGAACGCCGCGTGCTCGAAGAGGAGCAGATCAACGTCGCGCGTGCGCACTCATCGGTCAAGGATGCCGATTATGCGCGGGAAAGCTCGAACCTGGTCCGCAACCAGATCCTGGGCGAGGCATCGATCGCCGCCGAGCTGACATCCCGCACATCCGCCGCGGCGGTCCTGCGTTTGCTGGACGTGCGGGCCTAGAACGCCCTCACAAACCGACCCCCCACGCAAAATAACCCCTCGAGAGAGGGGTTTTTGCGTGCAGCAGAACGAACCTTGTATGCAGTCCCAGCGGGTGTGGATGCTTCGCACGGGACTCGGCTATCCCCGAGCTTGCCGAGCACCCGAGCATCCCCTGCACAGGCCCCGCGTCTCTACCCCCGGCGCGGGGCTTTTCTTTGCGCGGTCTGAATCTCCCCGTAGATCATCCCTAACAATCATTCACGATATGATCGCGCACCAACCCACATCGAAACCGGTACGAGTCCTCAAGTTCACGGACACCCTCGCGGACGTCAATGGCGTGTGCCGGTTCATCCAGAACACCGCGCAGACGGCCCACGACACGAACCACGATCTGCGCGTGTTCACCTCGACACGACTCGAGATGCCCAAGGTCGATGGCGTACGCAACTTCACACCGATCTATGCCCGCGCGATGCCGGGGTACGAGACCCTCGAGATCGCCCTCCCCCCCGCCTTTGAGATGATGCGCGCGACGCAGGAGTACGCCCCGGACGTCATCCACGTCTCCACCCCCGGACCGGTCGGCACCGTTGGTTTCCTCGCTGCACGCCTGATGCGGATACCCATCGTCGGCGTCTACCACACGGACTTCCCGGCGTACATCGATGAGCTGTTCGACAACTCGTTCTGCTCCGCGCTCTGCCGGGGGCACATGCGGTTCTTTTACAAGCGATTCAAGTACGTGTTTTCGCGCAGTACCGACTACGCCCAGCGCCTCGTCGATCTCGGCGTTCAGGAGAAGAAGCTTGTCCGTCTCCGCGCCGGGTTCGACGACACCAAGTTCGACCACACGCTCCGCGACACGAGCATCTGGGAAAGCTATGGGCTCAAGAACGACTCGATCAAGGCCGTGTTCTGCGGACGCGTCAGCACGGAGAAAAACCTGCCCATGCTGGTTCGGATGTGGCCAACGATCCGACAGCGGGTCCGATCACAGGGTCGAGAAATCGAGCTCGTCATCATCGGCGACGGGCCGTACCGGACCGAGATGGAGGAACGCCTCACGCCTCACGGCGCCCATTTCCTTGGGTTCCGCCACGGCGATGAGCTCGCGACCCTGTACGCCTCGTGTGATTTCTTCCTCTTCCCCTCGACCACAGACACCCTCGGCCAGGTCGTGATGGAGGCGCAGGCCTCGGGCCTGCCCGTGATCATCACGGATCAGGGCGGCCCGAAGGAGATCGTCCAGGATCAGCACCACGAGTCCCCCACCGCGTTCGTGCTCGCGTACAACGACGAATCGCAGTGGATCGATACCACCGTCAGGCTCGCGTGCGATGACGAGCTCCGCTCGACGCTGGGACGCAACGGGATTGAGCTGATGAAGAGCCACACCTTCCTGGCGTCGTTCGAGCACTACTGGTCGATACACGAAGCCGCCGCGGTTCAATCGCCCGCGTGATCAATCGAGCCTGACCTGCCCGACCAGCTCCCGCACGCTGCTCGCACCCTGAGTGCGCACCCACGCCGAGAGCTTCTTGCGCATCCTGACGCTCACCCTCGGAGATGCGAAGCTGCCCGCGCCGATCTGCACGGCGCTCGCCCCCGCCAGGATAAACTCCGCGGCATCTTCCCATCGTGTCACGCCGCCCGCCGCGATAATCGGCACCCCCGCGTCTTTCGCGAGCCCCCGATATACAAGGTGCACGAGGCGGACCACGATCGGATGGATCGCAGGGCCACTCAGGCCACCGGTGATGTTCGCGAGGATCGGCTTGCGCGTCCGCACATCGATACCCATGGCGGGGACCGTGTTGGTCAGGGTCAGCCCACGCGCCCCAGACTCGATCGCCACCCGTGCCAGATCCACGATGGTGTTGGGCGTCCCGACCGTCACCGGGGAGAGCTTCACGAACATCGGGGTCTCGCCGATCGCGTCCGCCAGCGCGGTGATCAGGTCCCTGAGTGCCGCGGGATCACTCCCGAACTCCAGCCCCGAATGCACGTTCGGGCAGGACACGTTCGCCTCGATGGCCCGAATCCCCTCGATCGAGGCGAGCCTGGTCGCGACCTCGACGTAATCGTCCAAGCGATCGCCGGCAACGGACCCGATGACCGGGCACCCCATCGAACCCGCTTTCTCGCCCTCGTCGCGTACGAACGCATCGATCCCGGGGTTGGCCAGCCCGATCGCGTTCATCATGCCCGCACGCGCAAAGGTGATCCGTGGGAACGGGTTCCCGTGCCTGACATCCTTCGTGATGGACTTGGTCACGATCCCGCCGAGCTGCCCTGGGTCGAGCACATCGCGCATCTCAGACAGAACACCCGCCGTGCCCGCCGCGAGCAGGATCGGGCACGAAAGTTCGATCCCGGCGATGCTCGTTCGCAACGCGCCGTCGCTCACAGATCGTCCAACCGATCGCGGACGACCCGCTCCATCTCGTCGATGACGCCCTCGATCGACAGCTCGGAAGTATCGATCACGATCGCGTCGTCAGGGCAGACCAGCGGCCCGTCAGACCGGGTGGAGTCAATGCGGTCTCGCTCCAGGATCCGCTCGCACATCTCTTCAACGCTCACATCGCCATTCAGACCCAGCTGGTCGATGCGGCGCTCTGCCCGGACCTTGGGATCCGCATCCAGGTAGAACTTCACCGGCGCGTCCGGGAACGCGATGGACCCCTGGTCTCGTCCCTCCGTCACGAGCCGCGGATGCTGCGCGAAAATCACACGCTGCTTGCGGACCATGTGTGAACGCAGCTCGGGGATCGTCGCGACAAAGGAGACCCGCTGAGTCACATCGTCCGAGCGGATCCGATGATCGATCGGGTTATCCCACGCGAGGATGGTCGGCGGGTCCTGCGACCAGTCGAAATGCAGATCCGCGCCGATGACCGCCGAGACCAGCTCGCCGACCTCGTCCTCCGTGTACCCGCGATCGATCATGATCGCCGCCGCGGCACGGTACATCGCGCCGGTATCAAGAAAATCCAAGCCCAGACGCTGCGCGAGCATCCGTGCCACCGTGGACTTGCCGGTCCCGGCGGGGCCGTCGATCGTGATGATGATCTCTTTGGTGCTCGGCACCGTGAACCCCGCTGTCGACTGGGTGGAAGACGGCGATTCCTTCGCCACGCGTTCACTGGTCTCGCTTACGGGCACGAGAGCCCCTTCCTGACGCTCAGGTCGCCAACTGTCTCGGCTCAGGGCTCCGCGAGCGACACCAACGCCGCCTCGATCGCGTCCCTGGTCTGCAACACACCCAGTGTACCATCACCGTCCCCCCTGTAGTCAAGCGCGATATTCCCACTGAAACCCACAGCTTTGATCGCACCCACCATCGGCTCCAGCTCGTAGCCGACGTGTTTCGGGGGGGCCGCGTCGTCCATCGCCTCGAGTTCCGCCGCGAGCGCATCGAGCCCGCTGAGCCCCTCGGCGGCCATCATCGCGTCGTCGTCGGGCTCTGCGTCCTCGAACGCGAGCGTGGAGGCGTTGACCACCGTCGCGTAGGGCGTCAGTCGTCGCAGGTAATGGACGGGATCCCCGGATTCGTGAGCCGCCTGAAAATCGGGCAGCGTGCCGATCCGGAACCCGCCGATCGCCTTGACCAGCTCCGTCGTCCGATCCGGATCGCTCGTGAGCCCGGCATTCGGGGCGATCAGCACGTTGATATCCGCGCTGTCTGCGCTCTCGAGCACATGCTTCATGTGCTCCGTGACGATCTCGAACGCATCATCGGTGTCCGGGGCCTTGATCGAGACGGATACCGCGTTGCAGCCCAGCACGCTCCCGGCGATGATGACGCGCGACATGCGGTCCGCGCTCGCCTCTCCCTTGTTCCCCATCATGTCGAGGGGCTCAAGCTCCGAGAGCATCAGGCAGGTGCAGCCCACCTTATCCCCGTTGTCACGGATCCGGGTGATCTCGCTGCGTCCCATCCCTTTGAGCAGATCCGTCGATAGGTTCAACGCTCTCAGATCGAGATTCTCTCGCGTGTACTTTGGGAGGTCCTGCACGGCGAGCGCGCTCTTGCCGCGTTTCTTGAGCAGGGAACGGATCGAGTTCACATTCAGCGAATACATCATGCGACGGGACTGTAGGCACCCACCCCCGGCGAGCGCTCAACCCGACCTAGAATCCCCTATGGCTCCACCCTCAGGCATCTCCATCAAAGGCATCGGGCTCATCGCCGCGGGTGTGCTCGCATTGATTTTTACCGCCATCATCGTCGTTTCAATGATGATGACCACGCCCAACCAGCCCAGCGATTCTGACAACTTCCCGGACCCCGATGAGATCATCGACATCGAGAACACGCAGACCGGCGGAGCGATGTTCGTCACCATCGTGGATCAGGACGATCCGACACGCGTTTCATCGACCCTCCGCGCGGCTCGATTCGAGCCCATCGGCGAGGGGCGACGCCGGCTCGATGATCCCGAATCATGGATCTACCTGGATGACGGGCGGGCGGTGCGGGTCAACGCCGATTTCGCCACCATGCTGATGCCGGACCCGAACCAGGCGCCGGAATCGGGCACCCTCGAGGGCAACATCGTCATCCGGGCGTACGACTCGACGCCCGCGCCCGGCGAGCCCGCTTCGGACACCCAGCGGCCCACCCTGACCGCACGATTCGATCAGCCGCTTGAGTTCGAACGCCGCTACCTGCGAATGCGCAGCGGCGGCCGGTTCGAGATCGAATCGGGCCAGGTTGATTTCACCGGCGCGGACCTCACCGTCATCTTCAACGATCTGCAGAACCGGATCGAGCTCATCGATGTGATGCAGGGCGAGCAGATGGTGATCCACACGAGCTCGCTCTCCAACTCAGACGCTTCACAGGCTGTGTCGCAACCCGCTGAACCCGCGACAACTTCCGAGATCGCAGAACGAACTCCGGATGATGCGACACAAAGTGAAACAGAACCAACCACGGACCCTGACACGCTCGCCGCTGAGCAGGGCGACGATCAGCAGCCACAGCCCACCACGGATTCGCCTGCGCAGATCGATCAGCAGCACTATCACATCACGATGGACGCCGATGTCCGCGCCGAGATATCGGGATCTGGACACGTGCTCGCCGACTCACTCGAGCTCTGGGCATCGATCATCGACGGGCGGATCCCCGAGGACGCGATCAGGCGCATCACGCTCGCCCAGCAGGCTGCGGCCCCTGCCCAAGAGACGGGACCAGTACGCCCTGCAACCCCGCAGACCGATCCCGACACGCCATCGACACAAGAGCCGCAGAATAGCCAGAGCGTGGCTGAAACCCAGACCGAGACCGGAACCGAGACCGGGACCGAGCCAGAGAACCTGGTCATCACCTGGTCCGGCCCGATGCGCGTCCGGCCGATCGACGACGAGCTCCCGTCCCAGCTCGTGCAGGACCGGGTCGCGCTGCGACTGAACGCAAACGAAGGCCGCGGCATCACCATGAGCGCCCCGGACCGCGGGTTCAATGGGCAGGCGACTCGCCTCACGTACTTCGCGACACGCGCGATCGCCCAGCTCGATGGCAAGGCGAGCGACGAGGGGATCATCAAGCTCGATGTAGAAGAGGCCGGCACGCTGTATTCCGAGTCGCTGCTCGCGGACCTGAGCAGCGGGCTGATCGAGATGAAGATGCGTGGCTCGATCACAACCAGCGACCCCGATCCGGCGCAGGTCGCGAGCGTACGCTGGAAGGATCGGGCAGAGATCAAGTTCGCGATCGATGAGCAGGGCCGGCTCACGCAACGACTGGAGCACGCACGATTCGAGGGCGCCGCGATCGCGGAGCAGGACGGCAGCTCGGTCGGCGCCAGAGCAATTAACGCCAAGCTCGACCCGGACCTCCCGGCCGCGTCCTCGCTCACCCAGATCATCCTCGAGGAAGGCGTGATCGCCAGCGCCGAGAAGCAGACACTCACAGGCCAGACAGTCACGATCGACTTCGCCCCGGCGAGCGATCCGAACGACCCGCCCCGCCCGGTCCGCGTCTCCTCGGTCGGCTCGTCGATGGGTCGCACGCCAGATCAGATGCTGCGCGCGGCTGAGATGCACGCCCAGCTGGTGCAAGACCGCAGCGGCAAGACGGTCATCAAGTCCGCCCAGGCACGCGGCGGCGTGAACTACCGCGACAGCAGCCGGACCACGGCGCGTGCCGATGAACTCGAAGCGGACGGGATCAACGAGATCATCACCCTCAAGGGAGATGACGCGCAGGTCACCCAGGCAGGCTCGACCATCGGCGGCGAGCATATCACGCTTCGCGCGAAACGCCGGAGCGTCGAGGTCGTTGGCCCCGGCACCTTCGCTCACGATATCGCGCTCGATCAGGCACCGGACGCGACGCCCGGGCTCAAGGGTCAGGTCAATGCCCGCTGGACCCAGTCCATGCGCTTCGAGGACACGCTGGGCACCGTCGAGTGTCGCGGTGATGTCAGGGTGATCTCGACCCCGGACGCCCTCACGCGCGATACCCTCAAGGCGGACCGGATGACGATCAACCTCACGCCGATGCCGACGAGTGATCCGGTCGGTGGTTCCCGATCGCCCGAACGCCAGCTGATCAGCGCCCGTGCTTCAGGCCGTGCCGAGCCGGGGCAGACACCCGTGCCCGCCTCGGTGGAGTCACGCAGCTATTCCCCGGAGAACCCGGAACTCGCGATCGGCGTGCTGTACCTGGAAGGCGCCCAGATCCTCGCAGACAACGAGAAACAGACTCTCGTCGTGCCAGGCGCCGGGACGCTGCTGGTCCTCGACCGTGAGCAGAGCCAGCAACGCGACCAAGCCGCCCAGCCCGATCGCCCGACCGGGGGCTCCGGCCTGACCCGGTTCACCTGGAAGTCTCGCATGACCCTCGAGCGGCTGCAGGGCACAGGCACCTTCGCCGGCACGGTCCAGGTCGATCACAAATCACTCTCGTCCAACGAGATCGCGACACTGCAGACCGACACGCTCGTCGCCAACTTCGAGACTGACCCCACCGGCATGGAGAACGCCGAGTCGATCGCGGGAAACGCCAACGCGCTCACTTCCGCCATCGCGCAGGGCAACGTTCGCTTCCTGTATGAAAATCGAGAACTCGTCTGCGATCTCGCAGAATACGACGCGATCGAGGAGTCGCTCTTCGCATCAGCGGTCGATAACAATCTCGTAACACTCTACAACAACGATGGCACCGCCCCGACCTCGGCGCGCACGCTGCTCTGGGACCTCAAGCTCGATCGCTTCGAGGTGAACGCGCCATCTCCGATCCGCACCACTCCGGGCGGATAAGACCGCTCCAAGGACAATGCTCGCTTCGGACGGTTCAGCGGATCACGAACCGCTGGACACCGGCTGAGGGTTCGCGTGCGCGTGCGTCTGCTCGACCCACGAGTGCCCCATGGGGACACCGAGCAAGGCTCCGGTGAGCCACGCGGCTGGCGAGACGATCATCGTGCCTGGAAGGTCGCCCTTGAGCACCAGCTCCTCGATCGAGCCCAGACCTGGGTAAACAATCGCCAGCAGCGGCAGCAGCACCCCCGCGAGCATCACCCCGAGCATCATCGGCGCGAAGGGGGTACCGTCATGCTTGCCCTTGCCCTGCATCGACCCCGCGGCAAGCGCCCCCGCCACGCCGCCAGCAATGCCGGCTAGGAAGCCGACCCCGGTAGATTGGCCCGGCAAGTCATACGAACCGAACACCCACGCGATCGCCGCCCCGGCAACAAGAGCCGCTCCGAGCGCGATCAGCATCGCCTGCTGCCCGAGCCAGCCCTTGATGCGACTCAGCGAGAAGCTGGTGAACGGGTCCGACTCATCCGATCGACTCATAAGCACGGCACTGAGCACAACGATCGCCATGAGCAACGCCCCCTCCACAGCAAGCTTGATCGCGGTCGAAGAATCAGGGGCGAGCAGGTAGAGCCGCCCGATGCGTCCGCTCGTCCAAGCGACCCATCCCAGCACAAAGCCCATCGCGAGAAATCCCTCCCGGCGATCGCTCAGGACGGCACCCACGATGCCAGCAGCCATGGTCAGCGCCCCCACGATGAGCAACGCGACGACGCCTCCGGCGAAAGAGGAACCTGTCAGCAGCGTGTGCGCCGAGGAGCCGTCCATGCCAACGAGACCGCTGGCGACGTAGGCGCTCAAAGGACCAAGCACCGCGAGCGCGAGCGCCCTGCTGATCCACTGTCGAAGAGTCTTGATCATGAGCGTATCATCGACACAAGACAGCGCCGAGGCAAGCAGATTCGTGTACCATCCTCCTATGAGCCCGCCGAGCAGACCAATACGCGAAGCCTCACGATCACCGCTGAGAGAGCCGAGCATCACGCTCAGTGACGTCACCGATGAGCTGATCTGGCCCAGGGTGCTCCGTGCTCCAGCCCTGGCCCTCTCACCAAACCGCCTCATCGCGGGTTGCGTCGGTGTGTTCCTCGTTGCGCTCATTCTCAACGCGTACGACTGGCTGCGGGGGGATACCACGCCCAACGGATCCAGCGGCAGCGACCCAATCACGACAACGCTCGCCGAGATCGCCGAGGGGCTCATCGGCGCCATCGCTTCGCTCAACCCCATGCGGCTCACAGAGACCGTGGTCTGGGCAGCCACAATCCTCCGCAACAGCGTGATGAACAACCCCCTCCTCACCATCCTGCTGGGCCTGCCAGTGGTCACGGTGCTGGTGCTCGTCGGGGGCACGATCTCTCGATCCACCGCCTTCGAGTTTGCTCAGGGGCGTTACGCCTCACGCGATGAGACCGTCCATTTCACCCTGCACCGGGCCAAGCATTTCGTGTCGGCCGCGATCGGGCCCGTGCTGTTTTCGACGCTGATTTTCCTGCTGATCGCGATCGGGGGACTCCTCCTGAGCTTCCCCATCCTCGATGTGATCGGCTCACTGCTCTACGTGGTCGGCCTGGCCCTCGGGGCGCTCGCTTCGTTCGTGCTCGTGCTGCACGTCGTCGCGTCACCCATGATCGTCCCGGCCCTGAGCATCGAGGGCACCGATGGCTTCGACGCGATCCAGCGCTGCTACGCCTATGTCATCGGGAAGCCGCTCCGCTACTTCATCTACGTCTTGCTGCTCGGCACCATCGCCACGCTCGCCGCATCGATCTTCGCCCTGCTCGCCACGGTCGCCCAGGACATGACCGACTGGGCCGCGAACTACTTCTCCAGCCTGGCCACGGAGAGCGCGCTCACCGGGGAGGGCAACCTGGGCGCGACCAAATCGTTCGCCTACAGCACCATCGAGGCGATACGTGGGATCGTCACGATCATCGTGTACGGCTATGTTGTCTCGCTCTACTTCACCAGCGCGACGCTGCTCTACCTCGCGATCCGGAGGATCTGCGACGGGCAGGGCCTCACCGAGATCTGGGAGCCCGTGTCCGACCGCTGATCAACTCAGTCGTCAGCGAATAACTCCGGATCGAGACGCAGCGACCACGGGTCCATGGGATCTGGCAGATCCTCAAGCATCACCGCGTCCTCGATCCCAAATCGTCCAACCCGAGTTCTCCTGAGTCCCGTGAGCACCCCTCCCGCGCCCATGGCTTCACCGATATCTCGCCCGAGCGAGCGGATATAGGTACCTTTGCCACAGGCGATATCGAGCGTGAGCATCGGCCAGCTGTATTCAATGATGCTGATCGAATCGATCCGGACGGGACGGGGCTTGAGTTCGACCGTCTCGCCTTTGCGGGCCAGCGCGTAGGCCCGCTTGCCGTTCACCTTGATCGCAGAGTATGCGGGCGGGGTCTGCATCACGCTGCCGGTCCATCGCAGGCACGCACGCCGCACATCCTCAAGTGTCGGCTCGCGATCAACCTGAACCGATGCCAGTTCCCCCTCAAGGTCGTCCGTGCTCGATAGGCGTGAGAGATCGACGGTGGTCTCATAGCGCTTGCTGCCAGCCATGACCTGATCACACCGCTTGGTTGCCTTGCCCACAAGCACCACGAGCACGCCGCTGGCCAGCGGATCCAGTGTCCCGCCATGCCCGACCTTGACGCGCTTGGGCGCACCGCCGGCTTTGAGCTTGCCGCGAACGATCGCACACGCTTGCATGGAAGACAGCCCGAGCGGCTTGTCGATCACGATGACACCCTCGATCGGGCGTTGCTCTGGTTCAGTCATCGTGAACTCTAGATACCAAAAACCGCACCGCCCGAAACACTCGGGCGGCGCGGCGCAGGAAATGGGGTGATCCTGAGACCCGAGCCTGTCAGACTCGGGAAGTATTCGGTGGCCGGGCTCCGGACCCGGGGCCCGGCCTGCGACGTCCCGGAGAGGGGGGATCAGGACGTCGCGTGTTTCGGTCTCGCTGGTGCAGTCCCACCGGGCCCGAGTGCTTTCGAGACTCAGACCGCCGCAGATGCAGCGAGTTCAACTTCTGGAAAATCAACTTCCGTATTCATCGCGTGGTTCATGTAGTTCGTGAAGAGGTTGAACGTCGTCATGGTGATGACCTCGAGTACCTCTTCTTCACTCAGCTGCGACTTGGCACGGTCAAACGCCTCATCGCTGATGAACCCACGCGATTCGACGATCTCACGAGCAAGGTCAATCGCTGCCTGTGTCTTGGGATCATCGGACTGACCGTTTCGGTTCCGTTCCAGCTCATCATCGCTGAGACCGACCATCTTGCCGATCGCGTTGTGCGCCGCGGCGCAGTAGCCGCACTTCGAAAAGTTCGCAATCGCCAGAGCAAGCGATTCGCCCACCTTGTCACCCAGTACGCCGCTCGAGATTGCTTCCTTCTGCTTCACATAGCTGTTCAGGGCTGCGGAAGATTTGCCGAGCGTGGCGAGCAGGTTCGGGACCTTGCCGAGCTTTGACTGAATGCCTTCGAGCGTTTTCTTCGTCGATTCTGGTGCCTGATCTAGGGTGGTCGGTTCGATGCGTGCCATATTCGTGCGCTCCATACCCAAATGAGTGGGCTTTTGCTCCAGTTTTCCTCTCCTGCATGCTTGCAGGCATGATTCTTATACGTTAGAATAGACCAACTGGTCTGTTTATTTCGAGCGGGATCGAAAATTTCACGAGTTTCACATGCCACCATCAAAGAAACAACACCTCGTTTCCTGTGCCCGCCGCCTCTTTGAGACCGAAGGCTTCCATACCACTGGTATCGAACGAATCCTTGAAGAAGCGAGTGTCGCGAAGATGACGCTCTACAACAACTTTGGCTCGAAGGACATGCTGATCGTGGCGGTCCTGAACGATGCGAGCCACGACATGCTCGGACGCCTCAGCGCCTCCGTTTCCCACCTCCACGACCCCTATGACCAGATTTTGGGGATTTTCGATGCCCTCGCGGGGTGGTACAACTCGGCGGATTTCTGCGGCTGTATGTTTCAGGCGGCCGTCGCTGAGTTCCCCGATCCTGAATCAGAGCCCGCGAAGGCCGCCCACGCCCACCTCGGTCGACTGACCGCCCTCTTTGAAGACCTGTGCCGCAAAGCCGAGTTGGACGATTCCGAGACGCTATCAAGCATGCTGGCCATGATCGCAAGCGGGTCGAACTGCACCGCGAGACAGATCCGTACAGATTTACCCGCCCGCCACGCGCGTCAGATCGCCGAAATCCTGCTTGAGCGGGCTTGCGCACGCCGCCTGAGCCCGACCAGTGTGTGATCCAGCTGCGATATGAAGCCGTACCCGAGCCCGAAAAATCCACGGAATAGAACGCCCAGTCTACGGGTTGTCATCGGATAGGATTCAGAAGGTAAGCAACGCATTGCATGACAGGAGACCAAACCATGGCAACCCAGACCGTCATCGAAATCACTGAAGATAACTTCGACGAGCTGACCAGCTCCGACACCCCCACCTTGGTGGACTTCTGGGCCCCTTGGTGCGGCCCGTGCCGGGCGCTCACGCCAACCATCGAGAAGCTGGCGGCCGATTACGAGGGCAAGGCCCAGATCGGTAAGCTCAATATCGACGAGCACCCACAGCTGGCCGCGAAGTTCGGCGTCTCCTCCATCCCCACCGTCATGGTGTTCAAGGGTGGCGAGCGGACCGAGCAGTTCGTCGGGCTCCGCCAGTACGATGAATACGCCGGCGCCCTCAACACCTGAGCCGCCTACCCAACAAAGCGCGAAAAATGCCCGCTCCGGCGGGCGTTTTTTGTGCGCCCGTTCGATACAATCGCTCCCGCAGATGAGCACGAAAGCCGCCAAACCGACCAAGAAGCCCGCCAAGGACCCCTGGGACACCCCGGGGATGCGTCAGTGGCGCAAAATCAAGGAACGCCACCCCAACTGCGTGCTGTTCTTTCGGATGGGCGACTTCTACGAGCTCTTCGGCGAGGATGCCGAGAACCTCTCGCGAGACCTCGGGCTCACGCTGACGACACGCGGCAACGCGATCCCGATGGCCGGGGTCCCCCACCATCAGAAATCGACCTACATCTCCCGCGCCATCGAGATGGGCTACCGCGTCGCGGTGGTCGATCAGCTCCAGGATCCCAAGGACGCCAAGGGCGTCGTGGACCGCGGCGTCACCCAGGTCGTCACCCCGGGCACGCTCGTGGACGAGTCGCTGCTGCGGGATGAGCAGTCGGTCCCGATGGGCGCGATCGTCGTCCACGACGAGGAACACGCCGGCGTCGCGATCGTCGAGCTCTCTACCGGCGCGTTTTCGCTCTTCGACGGCACGCTCGAGCAGTGCGCGGACGAGCTGGGGCGCATGGGCGTGCGCGAGCTGATCTACGCTGCGCCAGTATCAGGAGACGCGCCCAAGCGGATCGTCGATCTCGGGTCCGGCATCAACGCGTCGCTGACCCCCCGTCCGGGGTGGCAGTTCGGGCAAGCCGAGGCGCTGGAAGCGATCGAGCACCAGTACCGCCTGGGCACGATCGAGGGGCTGGGGCTGGAGAACACATCCCCGGGCGTGCACGCTGCGGGCGCGATGCTGCGGTACCTCAACGAGACCCAGGCGATCGATGAGGGCGCCAAGCGCAGCCCAGATCAGCAGCACGCATCGCTGGCGCACCTGCGTCCTCCAACCCGGGTGCAGCGCGAGAACCACTGCCTGATCGATCGCGTCTCGCTGCGATCGCTCGAGATTGAGCAGACCATCCGCGAGCAGTCGCTCAACGGCTCGCTCGCTGGCGTCTTCCTCGCCAGCCCGGTGGGCACGCGCTGCGTGATGCACACGCCGATGGGCAAACGCCTGGTCCGCAGCTGGCTGTCGGCACCGCTGATCGACAGAGACGCGATCAACGCCCGCCACGACGCGGTCGAATCGCTCACCCTCAGCAGCGACCTGCGCGACGACCTCTCCGAGGTGCTGGGCAGCATGTGCGACATGGCCCGGATCGCCGGGCGGATCGCGCTGGGGCGTGCAACACCCCGGGATCTGGTGGCGCTGGGCGGGGCGAGCGTGCTGATCGAGGAACTCATGAGCGCGATCGAGCGGTGCGAATCGCTGAAGGGGCACCACGACGCCCTCGGCGGCGTCCGCGACGAGGTCCTCCCGCTCGGCCAGGAGATCACCCGCTGCTGCATCGAGGACGCCCCCGCGCACCTGCGTGAGGGCGGGCTGATCAACGACGGCATCGACCCACAGCTCGACGAGGCACGCGGGCTCCAGCGTGATGCCGGCACGTGGCTGAGCGAGTACCAGCAGAGGATCATCGAGGAGCACGAGCTGCCGTCGCTCAAGGTGGGCTACAACAAGGTCTTCGGGTTCTACATCGAGCTGCCCGCGGCCCAGGCGCGTCGCGCACCGGATGTGTTCACCCGCAAGCAGACACTCAAGAACGCGGAACGCTACATCACGCCCGAGCTCAAGGAGTACGAAGAGAAGGTGCTCTCCGCGGGCGATCGGGCCAACGAGCGTGAGCGTGTGCTTTTCGATCAGCTCTGCGAGCAAGCACGCTCGCACCTCGAAGCGCTGGGCACATTCTCCGACATCGTCGCGACGATCGACTGCCTGCTGGGCTTTGCCCTCAAGGCATCGCAGCGCGGCTGGGTCCGCCCCAAGGTCGTCGAGGCCCCCACGCTCGAGATCACCGACGGGCGTCACCCCGTTCTCGATGAGACGCTTGGGCACGACTTCGTCCCCAACGGCTGCACGCTGGCGCAGGAGCACACGCCCGCGACGCTTGCGCTGATCACCGGCCCGAACATGGCCGGTAAGAGCACCTACATCCGCCAGAACGCCCTGCTGGTCGTGCTCGCGCAGGCGGGCAGCTTTGTCCCGGCCGCGGGCGCGACGGTCGGCATCGCGACACGGATCTTCACACGCGTGGGCGCGGACGATGCGCTGCACCGCGGGCAATCGACCTTCATGGTCGAGATGATCGAGACGGCAAACATCCTCAACCACGCCGACGAGCGATCGCTGGTGATTCTCGACGAGATCGGGCGGGGCACCTCGACGCTTGACGGGCTTTCCCTCGCGTGGGCAATCAGCGAGTGGCTGGCCGAGCACCAGCCCCGGACGCTCTTCGCGACCCACTACCACGAGATCACCGAGCTCGAGTCCAAGCTCGATGGGCAGGTCAAGAACCTGCATGTCGCCGTGCGCGAGTGGACCAGCGAGGACGGGAACCAGGAGATCGCGTTCCTGCACTCCATCCGCGCGGGGCGGGCCGACCAGTCCTACGGCATCCACGTCGCCCAGCTCGCGGGCGTGCCCAAACAGGTCACCCAGCGGGCCAAGTCCGTCCTGGAATCACTGAGCGTCGAGCACGCTGGGCGCGTGGACACCAAGCAGGTGCAGGCCGCCAACAAGGCGTCGGCGAGCTCGCAGATGAGCCTGTTCACGGAGTTTGTGCAGCACCCGGTGGTTGATTCGCTCCGCGAGATCAAGCTCGAGGAGATGACGCCGATGCAGGCGTTCGATGCGTTGCGGTCGCTGCACAATGAAGCTTCGGGTGATTGATCAGAAGCTCAGTTCCAGACGCACACCCAAGACCAATGCCTCGTCGATCATCAGATCGCCCGAGGGGTTGAAGATGTACTGCACCTCAGGCCGGAGTGTTGCATTCGGATGCAGCCCGATCGCGTAGTACGCATCGATCGCTGTTTCGTTCTCATCGAACCCGGCGCCGGGTTCGTCGCTCAGGTCCACCCAGGTGACATATACCCCGAGTATATCGTCCCTGCGGGATGCGAAAGGCGCGTGCATCACACACCCGAGTCCGATGTGGTGCTCAAACTCGGAGATATCCGGGTTGCTCCAGCCGTACTGGAGACCGAGCCCCAGAGACCGGTTGGTGTCCGCATCTCGCCAGAGGGTCTGGTGCATCGTCGCGAAGAACCCGCTCGCGCTGTTCTCCGTCCCGTTGTCGAACCGATCGAAGGTGCCTGTGTGGTGCCATCCACCCAGCGTAAGCCCGCCGCCGTCGTGGCGATCCCACTCGAGCCCGACCTGCGCGATGTGGAACCAGTCGTTGGAGAGGTCATCATCGAAGAAGCTGCTCGGCCCCCGGCTACCCGTAAGGACGCCGTCGGCGGCCAACGCGCCGTCATACAACCCGTACGCGAGCGTGATCGCATCGGTCGGCGACCAGAAGAGATTCACCGAGAACGCCGGGTCGGGGTAGGTCGGGAGCGCGAAGATCGTCGGCGAGAACCCGGCGGACGAGTTGGAGAACCCGCCAAGCAGTTCGAGCGCATTGAACTCCGAGTTCGCGTCAACCTTTCCGATCTTGAGACGCAGGTTGGCATCATCGATTTCGTGCTCGGCCCAGAGCTCATAGATCGTGGTGAGCGAGCGGTCGATCTCGATGTTGGAGAGCCCTTGAAAGTCCCCCGCGTCGCCGGTCCCGCCGTCGCCACCAGGCTCGGCGTGGAGCAACTGGGCAAATACATGCGTGCGTTCGAGTTTGAAGATCGCCTCGAGATCGAGCGCGGCGTCGATCGTCAGCAGGTGGCGGGCACCGCCGCGGGATCTGGCACCTCCTGAGACGACATCGGTGTACTCCCCGATCCACGCCCCCGCGACCTCCACACCATCGGGCGTGTAGTCGCCGAGGAGTGACCGGGGATCCTCATCTATTGCGCCCGCGTGCGGTGCAAGGAACGAAGCGATGAATACGATTGGGTGCAGGATTCTGAATGTAGCCATGACTACAAATTAGGCCAGCAGTGTAGCCGCGGCTACTCTTTGTCTAAATCCTTACACTACTGCAGATCAGCTTTCAGACACGATATAGGCCACACCCTTGGGCACATACATGAACTCGTACTTCTGCGCCCAGGTCTTGCCGCCGTCGTCGCTCGCGTAGCCCGTCTGCAGCACACGCCCATCATCGACCGGGCGGACGTGCATCCGTGTACGCTGGGGCTCAGCGCCGGGGCGGATGTTTTCACCCTCGAACATGAGGCCCTCGACCGATTCGTCATTGCATTTGGCGGTGATGAAGAGGCGGTTGCCGCCGATGTCGACCCAGGTCTGCTCCCAGCGGTTGGTTTCGCGGTTGTAGACATTCCAGCTCTCGCCCGTGAACTGCCCGCCCGTTGAGGTCCACGACTCGTGGATCACCTTGTTGTTGACACGGAAGCTCAGGGTGTTCGTACCGCCAAGGTTGCCGTTCTGTGTGTTGTAGCAGTCCCACTCGCCGACCCAGAAGTGCAGGGCGGACTCGGCCTCGTTGAGCGACTTGATCGATTTGAGCATCGGCGCCCAGCGTTCATCCTTGCGCAGCGACGCGAGGTCCGGGTCGTTCTTGAACTGGTTGATGTCGCGCACGCCCAGATCGATCGCAACCCCGAGCGCCTCGAATGCGTCGCTGGTCTCGCCCTTGAGGGCGTAGGCGCAGCCGAGGTTGTAGCTCGCGGGTCCGGCGACCTGCGGCATCCGGGCAGCCTTCTTGTGCTGCAGGATCGCGTTATCCAGATCGCCCGACGCGTGCAGCGCGTAGCCGAGCAGGAAATGTGCGTTGGCGTTGGACGGCTGTTCCTTGATGATCGCGCGGTACGCCTCGATGGCGCTGTCCCAGTCCTGCTGCTGCAGGTGCGTCTGGGCCTCCTGCATCGTCGGCGTATCGAAGGGCATCGACGCGCTTGCCATCGATCCGCAGTAGGCAAGGATCGAGGCCGCGACGATTACGCGGAGGCGTTGGTGTGTGCGTGTGTGCATGGGGGACGCTCCTGCTTGGCGTGATTGGTATTCAGATATACCATCAGTCCTAAACAGCGGTTCCGTCTTTGGAACGTAGACGCCAGGCACCCCCACATTCGGGGCAGATAATGCAGCCGTCCGGTTCGGGCGTGATGTCGTCGAGCTTGTACGCGCACGACGGGCAGAGACCTGACCTCAGCAGCGCCCGCTTGGCGTGCTCGGGCGATCTCCACTCGCAGAAGATCATGAACCCACCCACGACCGTGCCAAAGACCACTAACTGGAACGCGAAGACACCGGCCGAAAGCGGTGACAGTAGCTCCATCACGATCCCGGTGGTCAGAGCGATGCTCACGATGTGCCAGGTCTGCATCATCAGGGCGAAGGGTAGCCCAGCGCCCCAGAACGTGCGCCAGAACTTGCTGGTGTCGCCCCGCTGTGCCACATATCCGCGACTGTAGCCGCTGCTCTTGCACGCCCGGTAGATCGTGCACGGTGCCCAGCGTCGACCTCGCTCATCCACCACCCTGTGCCATGCGAAGATCATGTGTTCGACCTCCACGCCGCGCCGCATTCGGGGCAGACGGTGCAGCCGTCGGACTCCGGCTTGATCTCATCAATCCGGTACGCGCACGACGGGCACAGACCTGAACGTGTCATCGCCCGAACTAGGCTCTGTGCGTCATGCCATTTACAACGATGAAAGTACTGTCCCATCAGCATCGCATGAAGCAGGATCCCGAATCCAACGTACCAAATCGTTGGCTCCGAGAGCAGCCAGTCGAACCCAAACCCACCAGCGATCTCCATATACCCGAATCCAACGGCGATAGCGATCACAGAAACCGCTGCAGCATGCACCGTCGCCATCAGAACCCCAGGAGTCTCCCCGGGCTGAGTGATATCAGCGCGAGTTCGCCCACTCAGCCTCATGGCAACTCGTAGCGGGCATAGCTTGCATCGATTGCCCCGCGCATCGGTCAGCTTCGTCCATCTCAGTACCAAGACTACTATCTCCTGCAGAGGAAACCCAATCAGGAGCATCCTATGTCCCTCACAGACTACCGCACGCTCGGCCACTCCGGGCTCCGCGTCTCGCCGTTCTGCCTTGGCACCATGACCTTCGGCGAGGACTGGGGCGTGGTTGGCACCAACCTCGAAGAATCGCTCGATGTGCTCGGGGCCTACCTCGACCGGGGCGGCAACTTTCTTGACACCGCCAACGCCTACACCAAGGGCCACTCGGAGAAGGTGATCGGCGACTACTTCAAGGACCACCCCAGCAGGCGCGACCGCACCGTCATCGCCACCAAGTTCTGCGGCAACATGCATCCGAACGACCCCAACGGCGGCGGCGCGGGGCGCAAGGCGATCATCCATCAGGTCGAGGATTCGCTGCGGCGGCTGCAGACTGAGTACATCGATCTGCTCTGGGTGCACTTCTGGGATCGCCACACGCCGCTGATTGAGACCATGAGCACGCTCAACGATCTCGTCCGCGCCGGCAAGGTGCGCCACATCGGCTTCTCCGATCACCCGGCGTGGGTGTGCACCGAGGCGATCAGCATCGCCAGGCAGCACCACTGGGAGCTGCCGATCGGGCTGCAGATCGAGTACTCGCTGTTGCAGCGCACGCCCGAGGACGCGCTGCTGCCGATGGCCGAGTATCAGGGCCTCGGCGTCACCCCCTGGTCGCCGCTTCGGGGCGGGGTGCTCTCGGGCAAGTACACCCGCGAAGGGCGCCCTTCACCCGAGGAGACCCGGGCCGCGGTGGACTCGCCCTATCTCAACGAGCGGACCTACGACCTCGTCGATGAACTGGTGGCGGTCGGCAGGGAGATCGAGCGAGAGGGCGGGGCCTCGCCGGCGCAGGTCGCGCTCAACTGGGTGCAGGGGCACAGCACCGTCACCTCGACGATCATCGGCGCCAAGCGCCTCTCACAGCTCGAGGACAACCTCGGGGCACTCGAGTTCGAACTCAGCGCCGAGCAGCGTGCACGCCTTGAGGAAAAGTGCACCTACGACAAGCACTTCCCCCACAACTTCCTCGATCGCATCACCCCCGCGATCCAGAACGGGACCACGATCAACGGCGTGCAGAGCGAGCCCTGGGGCCTGAGCCCCAAGGACGACAGCGAACGTCACTGACGCCAGCGCAGCGCCATCGTGCAGGCATCCACCCAGTGTGGGTGCTTTCTTTGTGTGGTTGTGCTGTCTGTAACGGGTGGGAAAGACGCTTCACGCAGACATACGTGCAGTTCGGTGTGCCGGCAGGTCTGGATTTTCGATGATGGGTTCATGAATCGCCCACTCGCCCTCTCGATATCGACCGCCCTGTTCCTCTCGCTGGTTGGCTGCGCGAGCAGCAGCAATCGCCAGACCTTCGAGTCCGATAGCAACGCGCCGGTGAACCAGCGGTCCTCAGCGGAACCAGTGGTTGCGGCTTCTCCGGCGGACGACAGTGAGTTTGTGCTCGGGGGCACGTTCAAGCACGAAGCGGTGCCTGTCTACGACACGCCGGTGTCCTCACTCAGCGTAGATGAGATCCGGGAAGAGCTCGAGGCGATGTACGAGCACGATCGTGAGCTGGTGAGCGCTTCATACGCGGATGAGCAGGACCCGGAAGCCATCCGGACCGTGCAGGCGATCGACCAGGCGCACGCGGAGCGACTGAAGGAAATCGTGGCTCAGATCGGGTGGCCGACACGGGATATCGTCGGGCTGAAGGCGACCCAGGCGGCGTACATGGTGATCCAGCACGCCGGGCACGACGTCGAGTTCCAGAACAGCTGCCTCGCGATGATGGTGGACCTTGTCAAGCAGGGCGAGCTGCCCGCGTCGTACGTGGCGCTCCTGACCGATCGCATCCGCGTGTTCTCCGATCAGCCGCAGGTGTTCGGCACGCAGATGAAGATGTCCCGCAATGAGCTCGGCGTGATGATCCCTACGCCGACCGTCCCGATTGAGGATCCCGTCAATCTCAATGACCGGCGGGCATTGATGGGCATGGTCCCACACGAGCAGTTCGTCGAGGCGATCCAGATCGCCTATCAGGCCTCGGTGAGCGAGCCGAACTCCGCGTTTGCGAACGTCAATACTGATTCCGAGTAAACTCCCTCGCGATGTAAACCAAGACATCACAGTGAATTAGAGGACCGATAACCCCTGAGACCCGGTTTCCGGATTTCATGGAACTTCATCGCCAGTGGGTGCCGTATATTGGGGTGCCCATTCGGGTGATTTTGTTCGTGTACAAGGTCGTTCTGACCGAACCAGAAACTCGACAAACCGGCCGTGTGATCCTGTTCGGACGAGGGGTCTCCTTCGCATCACACACCAATCGCTGACGCACATCGCGTACAAGAGGTCTCAACACATGCTCACCGCCAGCATCGCAACGCTGCTCACGCTTACCGGCACCACCCTGCTGGGTCCTACGACTTCCCCCGGAGCCATCGGCGAGAATGAGGGGGTCATCAACGACCGCTTCACCGTCATCTCGGATACCGAGATCATCGCCGACGGCGTGACGTACAACTCATGGGAGGCACTCGCCGATTCGGGGTACCACCAGTTTGAAGATACCCGCTGCAAGACGGTCAGCTTCGACTTCGGCGATGATGTCGCCCGCGGCACACCCAGCGATTGCACGTTCTCGCGAACGCGTGTCGAGCCGGAGTATGACCCCAGCGTCGAGAAGTACCGCATCCCGGTTGTCGTGCACATCATCCAGCGCACGAACGGCACCGGGAACGTCCCGGACTCGCGTGTGTACTCACAGATCGAGATCCTCAATGAGGATTTCCAGGCGATCGCGGGCACCAACGGCGCCCCGGGCACCGACGTGCAGATCGAGTTCTACCTCGCCACCGAGGACCCAGACGGGAACCCCACCACCGGCATCACCCGATCGACCAACAACACCTGGTACAACGATGGCGGCGCGTACTACAACACGCTCGCGTGGGATACCAACAGGTACCTCAACATCTACACCAATAACGGAGGCGGGGCGCTCGGATACGTGCCGAACCTACCCCAGGGTGGCATCGCCGGATCGAACTCGGACCGTGTCGTCATCCTCCACTCGACGTTCGGTCGCAACGCGCCGTACGCACCGTTCAACCTCGGGCGTACTGTAACCCATGAGGTCGGGCACTACCTCGGGCTCAACCACACCGTCGCGGGCGGCTGCGGGAACTCCTACACCTCGGGCGACCTGATCGTGGACACCAACCCGGAGAGCTCGCCGACCTACGGCTGCCCCGGTAGCCGCACTTCATGTGGCTCGCAGGCCCCGATCCACAACTACATGGATTACTCCGATGATCGGTGCATGAACCAGTTCACCCCGGAGCAGGCCAACCGGATGCGTTGCTCGCTGATCAACTACCGGCCGAACCTCTTCACCGTCGCTGGCCCCTCCGGCTGCACCGACGCTGACCTGGCCGAGCCGTACGGGACGCTGAACTTCTTCGATGTCTCCGCGTACCTCGCGGCGTTCAACGCTCAGGATCCATCTGCCGACTTCGATAACGACGGCAGCTTCAACTTCTTCGATGTGTCGCTGTTCCTCGGGCTCTACAACGTCGGCTGCCCCTGAGCTGACCGAAGCATCGCTCAATCGCCATTCGTCAACGCCCCCCGAGCCGTGTGCTCCGGGGGGCGTTTTTTCATCCGCGCTGATGGATCGTGCATGGTGGTTGACCCCGCGGAGCATGCGTATACTCTTTGCCCACGATCCGCGAACTGCGGGTTATCGGCCACCTTAGCTCAGTTGGTAGAGCGAAGCTTTCGTAAAGCTTAGGTCGCGAGTTCGAGTCTCGCAGGTGGCTTTTTCACGGTGTCGACCCGGATTACCCAGGATCTGTGCGTCCGCCGTGGATATCTCCCACATCACGCAATTTGCACTTGAATCGGGAGAGGAACCTGCCGATTGAGTGGAGGACCTACTTAACTGTTACTACCTGCCCTACGACCGAACGCGAGGTGCACCATCGTCCTCGAATCTCAAAACGCGGTTCTCCTTATCGAGGACGATGACCATCACTCGGACCTGATCTCACGCACGCTCAAGCGCGCGATGCCGGACCCCGACACGGAGATCATGCACATCTCCGACGGGGAAGCCGCGGTCCAGTTCCTCAGCTGTGAACGCGAAACAATCCCGAAGCTGATCGTGCTTGATCTGAAGCTCCCGAAGCTCAACGGGCACGAGGTGCTCAGGATGATCAAATCTTCCGAGCGGCTCCGCGTTGTGCCCGTCGTGATCCTCACGACATCGCTATCGGATACAGACAGGCACGAGGCGTTGGCCCTTCAAGCCAACAGCGTGCTCACCAAATCGGTCAACTTTAAGGAGTTCCAGACCATGCTCACCGACATGGTCAGGTACTGGCTCCGCTGGAACCGCGGCTACTGATGCCGAGATAGAGCTGAGCGATGCAGATCAACTCCGACGAAATCAGGAAGAAGCTCGAGCGTGCCACACGCCTGCATCTCTTTCACTGGCAGGTGGTGATCGGCTCGCTGCTGCTGACGCTCTTCGCGTGGCACATGACCAAGAAGCAGGTCGATGACCGGATCCAGAAGCAGTTCGAGCGAGAGTCATCGCAGGTTGTCGAGCTCATCCAGGAGCGTATGCAGAAGTATGAGGATGCGCTCTGGGCGGGTGTCGCGCTGTACGAAACCCTGGAGGGCGATGTGTCGCACGAACAGTGGGCACAGTATGCGCACAGCATCTCCATCGAGGAGAAGTACCCCGGCATCAACGGCATCGGGGTGATCAAGGCGGTCGAACCGGCGAGACTCCAGGCCTTCAGTGAGTCCCAGCAGCTCAGCCGCCCCGGTTTCCAGATCTATCCCCGGCATGAACGCCCCATCGCGTACCCGATCACCTACATCGAGCCGGTCGAGGCCAACAGGCAGGCGGTTGGGCTCGATATCGCTCATGAGACAAACAGGTACACCGCAGCAGAGAAGGCCCGCAGCAGCGGCACCGCCCAGATCACCGGCCCGATCGTCCTTGTGCAGGATTCGAACAAGACGCCCGGGTTCCTCTTCTATGCGCCGTACTACCGCAACTACGGGCACAATCGCTCCAAGCAAGGCGCGGCTGAGCTGCAGGCGCTGGTCTACGCCCCGTTCGTCGTGAAGAACCTCATGGCGGGTGTCCTCGCGCAGGAGAGCCGCCACGTGAACATCGAGCTCAGCGATGCCGGCCAGGTGCTGTACACGGAGCTGAGCGAAGAAAACGCTGACTACGACCCGGATCCGTACCACGCCCAGAACTACCTCGTGAATGTGTACGGTAGAGATTGGGTCTTTGCGATCGAGGCCGGATTATCCTTCCGCGAGGCGCAATCCACCTCCAAGCCGCTGGTGATCCTCTTCGGCGGACTCATGATTGACAGCATGATCTTCACGCTGTTCGTGCTGCTCGCACGCGCGAACCGCCAGGCGCTCCAGTACGCCGAGATCGCGAACAATGAGCTGCAGAGTAAAAACTCGGAGCTCGAGCAGTACGTGTACACCGCGTCGCACGATCTGAAATCGCCGCTCTTCTCGATTCAGGGCTTTGCCAACCTGCTCCGCGATGAGCTGGAAGATGGCGAGACACAGAACCTTGGTGAGTATGCCGACTGCATCATCAGCGGCACCGAGCGGATGCGAACGAACATTGAGGTGCTCCTCGAACTCAGCCGGATCGGGAGATCCGATGAAGAGTTCACGCGGGTCTCCTGCCCGCAACTGCTCGAGGAAACGATCGCTGAACTCGATGATCAGATCAGGAACGTGGGTGCGCTGATCCGCACGCACGGCGATATCCCGGAGATCAGCGCAGACCCTGTTCGCCTGCGTCAGATCTTCGAGAACCTGATCGTCAATGCGCTCAAATACGCGCAATCGGATAAGCGACTCGAGATCGAAATCGAGCTCAGAGACCTCGGGTCCCGAGTCCAGCTGCGGTTTGGTGACAACGGACCGGGCATCCCCGAGGAATACCACGAACGGATCTTCGAGCTGTTCCAGCGCCTTGACACCACCGTGCAGGGCACCGGCGTCGGGCTTTCAATTGTTCGGCGTGTCGTGGAGATCCACGACGGCAGCATCTGGATCGAGCAGAGCCCGCTCGGCGGCGCGTTGTTCTGCATCGAACTGCCCAGGGAACATGCGATCCCGCACGCCCGTGCGGCATAATCAGTCGAGCAGCGCCTCGATCACCTCGCCGGGTTCCGGCAGCGATTCCCGGCCCTTGAGTGAGCTCATCTCTGCGTAGATTTCAGCGGCTGCAGAGTGGAACCCGTCGGGCACACCCGCGTGCTTGAGGGTCTCGGCGATCTCACGCATCTCACCCTCGTACCGCCACGCCTTGCGGGTCACCCTGCACAATCTCGCATACCGATCCGCCGCGCTCCCCGCATCGTCGACGTCCCATTGACTCCTGAGTTCGCCATCGACACCCAACGCGTGCGCGGCGGCGATGATGGCGCAGAGCATCGCGGTCGAGCCCTTGGTGAACGCCGCGTAGCACATCTTGAGCGCTGACGCACGATCAACGTCATCCCCAATCACCCGGGTGGAAAGCATCCCATCGCGAAAACTCGCGGAGACGAGGTCCGCGTTCGGGCCAGAGAGATACAGGATTGTTTCATCGGGCGTCCAGGCGGGCCCACCGATGACGCTCCCATCAACGTACCGGGCGCCCGCTGCGTGGACGCGCTCTGCGATCGAGCGAGCACGCATCGGGGAGATCGCGTTTGCATCGATATAGATCCCGCTGAACCCGCAACTGAGCACCGCATCCGCGACGTCGTCTGACGCGGCGGGCGGGCAGATGCTGACGATCAGCTCGCACGCGTCACACATCGACGAGATGGTTCCGAGATCTCGCAGTCCATGCTCCGCAGCTCGCTTTCGCGTGGCACCGCTCCGCCCATCAGAGCACCAGCACGACTCCATGCCGCTGGCAATCGCGCTCGCGGCAAGGGATACACCCATCTCGCCCGGATGGAGAAAGCCGATCGTCTTTGTGTCTGTCATGAGGAGAGGATACCAGACCGCTCAGCCCTGAGTGATGTCGCACTGCATCGTCAGGCACCACGGCGTGGCCGGGTACTCGATCTCGCTGCGGTACCCGCGGTATGAAGCAAGCTCGCCCCAGCCAGCGCGTTCCATCGCGTGCGTGAGGAGGTGTGCGTAGTCGCCGTAGCGGCTCGTATGCACGATCGGCGGTGTGCCCAAGGCGGCGGCCTCTTCAGGGCCGGCGATCGGGCGGTCGTGCGACTTGCCGATCCCGACCCCGGGGCGGTCTTCGAGCAGCCCGAAGATCGAGGAGCGGAAGTCCCCGAAGTTTCGCAGCTCTTCGTGGACGAAGATGTCGAACATCACCCACTCGACCGGCGTGCGGAGCACGAGTTCGTACCGACCGAACGTGTTCTCTGGCGACCACCGTCGCGGGATCGCACCGCTGTACAGCTCACCGGTCACGCAGGTCAACGCGCCGTGCTTGCCCACCGGGCCCGGCGCGATCTCGTCGTAGATGACCCCGTTGTTCCCCTTGAACTGCTGGATCTCAGGCAGCGGATGGGTGCAGAACTCCGGTATCACCGGGAGCGAGCCGTCGGTTGCCGCCTCGGGGCAGACCGGGGAACGCTCGAAATCGTTGTCCGTTGTGGCTTCGGTATCCGAGGTCCAGAGCCGACGGATGATCCACGGCACGTCCGCCCGGAGGCGTTCGAAATCGATGAATCCAGAAATCTGGAGCACATCAACCCGATCCTCGTATTCCGATGATGGCTTGAGACACAGCGTGAGCATCTGCATCTTGGCGCGAACGCCCCAGATTGCTGATGCGGATTGGTAGAACGACTTCCGCTCTTCTAGTTCGATCCGCTCGTCGCGCCCACCGGCCGCGAGCATCGCCTCGAATGATCGCCGATCCCCCGCACGCTGACGCACAAAGTCTCTGAACGCCCGATCCGCATCACGGACCGCGTTGATGCGATCTTCGGTGACGCCTTTCGCGGCGGCCGCTTTGAGGACGATCTCAATCCCCCCCGTGCCGGGGATGTGTTTGACCGCCTTGACGAGGTCCTTGGACTCGGAGAAGCGGGACATCTTCCAGGCGAGAGTCTTGTCGACACCCAGGTACCGCCCCACTTCGGTCGGGCGTGCACCGCCAAGCCCAGCCCCTGTCAGCAGTTCCGAGACCGCAGCTTGCGCCCTGCGGACACAGACAACCGCCTCGTTCGAGAAGTTCGGCTCGCCGGATTTCTGCGTTTCACGCACCATGAAGCCCATTGTAACGCGAGTTCACTGGGTTCGGGTCCCATTCCGAAAATCTCACGCGAATTCTTCCAATATTTCTCTAGAGAATATTGACGCACCACCCATCCATCGTGTACTGTCGCTCAAACAGCACAAGGCCAGGCCCACGATTGGCCTTCTCAGACCTCAGATGATCACAAGGAGAATGAGATCATGAAACACCTCGCAACCACACTCCTGCTCGCGGCGATCGCGGGCAGTGCCGCCGCGGACACCGTGAGCACCCAGACCAAGTTCAGCATCGACGGGTTCTCCGGCGGCAACATCGCGTTCGACCGCTTCGACGATATGGGCGGCACGCGTGAGCTCACCGGCGTGTCGTTCTCGTACGACCAGACCATGGAGTTCGATCTCACGATCGAGTCCAACGGGTACACCGCCCTGAACGCGGGCGATTGGCTCCTCGATGCCGGGTACTACACCATCCACCAGCTGGGCACGATCGATGGCCGCGGCGGGGATGGCGGCCCTTCAATCCCCGCGATCGGCGCGGGCGGGCTCTTCGAGATCGGGATTACCGGTGATCTCGGCGCGTCCGATGGGTACAACCAGTCCGGCGTAGATACACAGTACACGACCGTCTCTGAGGCGTTCACCTTCAACCAGATGTTCGACAACAGCGATGACTTCGGCCAGAGCATCCTGGACGTGGTCAGCGGCGGCGGGCAGCTCAATACCTTTATGGGCGGCATCTCGGAGCTGCTCTTCGAGTGGGTGAACGACCCGAACTGGGTTGTGGATCCTGACAACCCACCAGACGGCCCGTTCGACGGCCCGTTCATCGATCCCTACTACGGGATCTTCGTGAACTTCGACCGCATCGCCCACTTCGGCACGCTCACCGTGACGTACGAGTACAACACAGTTCCTGCGCCATCGGGGCTGCTTGCTTTCGGCGGGATCGGCCTGCTCGCGGCTCGGCGTCGACGCTGAACACCATCCGATACCCCCTCTTTCGGATGAGAAAACACCCGGGTCTGACCCGGGTGTTTTCTTTCGTTCATCGGGATGGGATCAGCCCTGGGGCGGGATCGCGAGCAGCGGTACGCGCGAACGATCAGAGACGACCACGCCGCCCGGTGGCTCGATGGTCACCGCGAAGGCGACGCCCTGCTTGACGAGGAGCTTGGGATCGATCGGGATGACGACCTCGCCCTCGTCGTTGATGTCGAACACGCCGCCGTCGATCGGGCGCTGGGTGAGGAGCCCTCCGAACGCGTCGCCGTGCTGGGGCAGCTCGCCGAGCGGGCGTGTAGCATCGAAGATCCAGAGCTGGTACTGGAACTCGGTTGGGTCGTTGACCTCAAGCCCGCCGATGGTCATGTACCCCTCGTCGTTTGCCTCGTCCCAGATGAGCTCCCCGGTCACCTCGCCAACAACCGCGGGGTCACCCGTCGGAGTCCATGCGTAACGGAGCAGATCTTCGTCGTTGGCATGGGTCTGGAGTAGGGCATCACGCTTCTCAGCCACGGTCAGCTCGGGTGCGGGCTGCGGTGCTTGGGGGGTGGGCTGGAGCAGCACGCCCGCGGTGATCGTTAGTGATGCCGCCGCAATGAGCCACGGGAACCAGGCCGCCCGGGGTGACTGCATCTGCGGGCTGCCCGAGATATCGCCCTGGTCGCTGGTCAGACGGAGATCCGGCTGGGACTGCTGGCTGTGCTGTGCGCCCGGCGAGGGGATCGCCGCGAACAGGCGCTCTTCAAGCCCGGCGGGCATCTCGACGGGGTCCGTTTCGGCGTAGGCCATATCGAGTTCTGCGGCCACTGCCTCGAATGCCTCGCGAGCGCTCTCGTCGGGATCGAGCCGATCCAGCTCGCGCTGATCGCCTTGCTCCTGCATGCCCAGCGCGAAGTCGGCGCTGAGGTCAACCAGTCGATCGCTGAGCTCTCGGTTGCGGTGATCACTCATTGAGTCACCCCCTTCGAATCAGCGGAGAGTTGCGGGTTGAGCAGCGTACGAACCTCGTCAAGCCCTCGCCGCAGATGCGCCTTGACCGTGCCCAGTGGCATGCCGGTCGATTCAGCGATCTGCGAGTGGGAGAGCCCGTGGACCACCGCGAGCTCGATCGTTTGACGACGCTCGGGGCGGAGCGATCGGAGCACACGCATGACACGCTTGGCGTTGGGCGTCGTGTCGAAGCGCTCGATGTCTTCGTTCTCGGAGCACGCCATCCGCGCGTTCGGCGCATCGAGCGTCACCTGCGATGGCGAGCGTCCGATGCGTCGGATCTGATCGATGATGCGTCTTCTGGTGATCATGGCAACAAAGGTGTCCTCGGACCCGATGCTGGGGTCGTATCGGTGAGCACTCTTCCAGATGTCCGCGAAGATCTCTTGTACGAGATCCTCTGCGTCGTTCTGCGAACTGATCTTGCGGCGGACAAGTGACCAGACGAGCCCTGAGTACCGCTTGATCAGCGTCCTCATTGCTTCCTGGTCCCCGTTCGCCACCTCAGTGAGCAGCGGTGTGTGATCGTTGCCCGAAATCACTTGAGACATACCTCTTGATCGGTCCCAGCGGTGCCAACCTTGGACACCCCACTTTGGGACAGCTGCCTGAATCATAGCTTCGTCCAATCGCTCCTGCTCGACAACCGGCTTCGCAGCAGAGATTCACTCGGATGCACCCGCAGCCGGCAGAATTTTTCTTCGCGGATTCTCGCATCGAGCGATTCACCGAACCCGAAACCAACCGCAACCTCGCGGCGAGGTCCGGACCGCATCCGACAGAGTCTGCCAGATGTGAACAAGCCGTGCATTCCACAACACAAGACAGGAATCTACACAAAGGAGACCTCACCATGAACACCAAAGCACTCACCGTACTCACCGGCACCATCCTCGGCGCCTCCGTCGCGTTCGCGAACGCCGGCCCATGTAACTCGAACACATCCAACCACTCGGATGCCATGATGACCAAGGCAAGCTACACCGCGAAGAAGGACATCGTGGACACCGCCGTCAGTGCCGGGAACTTCACCATCCTCGCGAAGGCACTCACCGAGGCACAGCTCGTGGGGGCCCTCAAAGGCGACGGCCCGTTCACTGTCTTTGCCCCGACCGACGAGGCCTTTAAGAAGCTGCCTAAGGGCACACTCGAGACACTGCTCAAGCCCGAGAACCGCGACATGCTCGTCGGCATCCTCACGTACCACGTTGTTCCCGGCGAGTTTGACGCTGGCAAGGTGCTGAGCTCCAAGACGCTCACCACGCTCAACGGGCAGCGTGCGGACATCGCGGACGGTGACATCGACAACGCCACGATCGTGAAGACCGACATCGAGTGTACCAACGGGATCATCCACGTCATCGACGAGGTGATCCTCCCCGAGAGCGATTCGATCCTCGAGATCGCGACCTCTGCGGGCTCGTTCAACACCCTCGCGGCGGCACTCGAAGCGGCTGACCTCATCGACGCGTTGAGTGGCGAAGGCCCGTTCACCGTGTTCGCACCGACCGATGAAGCATTCGCAGCACTCCCGGACGGGACATTGGACATGCTTCTCAAGCCAGAGAACAAGGACCAGCTCCGCTCGATCCTTCTCTACCACGTCGTTGACGGTCGCGTCTTCGCTGACCAGGCCATCAAGGCAGGCGAGGCCGAAACCCTTCAGGGCGGCGATGTCAAGATCACCAAGTCCTGGGGCAATGTCAAGATCAACGACGCCAAGGTTGTCAACGCTGACATCGAAGCAAGCAACGGCGTCATCCATGTCATCGATCGCGTGATCCTCCCGAGCAACTGATCCGCGATCAACCAGACCCCGGGGTGTGGGGAGTTGCCAGGGCCGACGGCGTCGGTGTGGACGCCGTCGGCCATTTTTGTGACGCATCGACAGCACAAAAAACCGCGTCGGTGTGACGCGGTTCGGATCCGATCGGAACGCAACTCAACCTTTGATCTTCTCGAACGCTTCGAGCGCGTCCTCGCGTGCCTGCTTGTGATCGACCATCGGCTCGGGGTACTCATCGCCGAGCGTCACATCCGCTGCGGAGAGTTCCATGGGCTTGGCTTCCCACGGCTCGTGGATCGCCCCCTTATCGAGCTTGGTCAGTTCAGGGCACCACCGGCGGACATAGTCCCCATCAGGATCAAACTTGGTGCCTTGGGAGACCGGGTTGAACACACGGAAATACGGCGCCGCGTCCGCGCCGCACCCGGCCGTCCACTGCCAACCCAGCGTGTTGCTCCCCAGATCGGCGTCGACGAGGGTATCCCAGAACCAGGCCATGCCCTCTTCCCACGAGATCCGCAGGTCCTTGCACAGGAATGAGGCCACGATCATACGGGCGCGGTTGGGCATCCACCCTTCCGCCCACAGCTGACGCATGGCCGCATCGACCACCGGGTAGCCGGTCTGCCCCCGCTTCCACTTGTCAAACTGGGCCTTGTTCTTCACCCAAGGGAAGCCCTTGAAGTTCTCGCGGAGTGGTTCGTTGATCGTGCGGGGGAAGTGGTTGATCAGGTGCTGGGCGAACTCGCGCCACCCGATCTCTCGCAGGTAGTGCTCCTTGCCCTTCACCTTCTCCCACTGTGGGTCCTGCGTGATCGTGTGCCACATCCGACGCACGGAGATCTCGCCGAAGTGGATATGCGGCGACATGGCGCTCCACCCCGGGATGTCCAATCGGTTGCGATCTTCGTGGTATTCGCTCAGGCGGTGCTCGACGAACGCGGCGAAGCGTCCGCGTGCGCCCTTTTCGCCGGGTGTCCAGCGCTGCTCCATCTGGGTGTACCACTCGATGTCGGGGAGCAAGCCGAGCTCGTCGATGTCGAGCGATTTGGTGTGCTTCTCTGGGGCGTAGAGCTTCCTGGGCGCGTCGAGGGGCTCATCGGGCGTGGCGGTTTTCAGCGCCATCTTCCAGAACGGCGAGAACACCTGGTACGGGTTTCCGTCCTTGGTCATGACCGACCCGATCTCCCAGAGCAGGTGCATCGGGAAGCGATCGACCTCGATATCGTGCTTCCCGAGTTCGTACTCGACGTGCTCCTCCCGCTCCTGCAGATCGGGCTCGATCGATTCGCAGAACATGACCCGGTCGGCCCCCACCGCGTTGGCAACCTTGCGGAGTTCTTCCGCGGGATCGCCTTTTCGCACGATCAGGGGCGATCCCATGGTGTCGAATCGACTCCGCAGGGCATTTAAGCTGTGATGAGCCCACCATTTGGTGGCCCCGCCCATTGCGGAAGAGCCGTTATAGTCGGGTTCGTAGACATACACCGGCACAACGTTGCCACGCTCGGCGGCAGCGTGGAGTGCCGGGTGATCGTCAACTCGGAAATTGTTCGCGTACCAAACGAGCGTCGTTGCCATGTGCAACCCCTGATTCTGGGGAAGGGAGAGAGGGTCTTCTCACGACATCGAGAAGCGAATCCCGCCCGATGCACCGTCCCGCGAAATAGTCAGCAATCAACTATACAGGAGAGTCCCATGAACGCACGCACCACGACCATCGCATTGTTGCTCACAGCCACATCTGCTGTGCACGCGGACACAACGCAGACTGGCCCAAACTCATACACCATTGATCAGGGGGTTACATTCAACATCCTCTCGATTGGCTCGAGTAGTTTCATCGTGAACTGGGAGGACGGGACCGGCACATTCAGCGCGCTCGACCCCACCATCACGCTCATCGCTGGGGAGACTTACATCTTCGATAACCAGACTTTTAGTCACCCCTTCCGCATCACCGATGACACCCTCCCTGTTTCGGGCACAGACGGGAGCTATTCACGCACCACTTCTGACATCACGGTCATCGATAACGCATCACTTCAACCCATCGCGGACTTCACGAGCGATCCCCAGCCCCAGGACGACCCGATCACATGGACACCGGGCAACGACGACGCGGGCGAGTATTACTACACCTGCCTGGTGCTCTCACACGCGGGCATGACCGGCAAGATCGTTGTCGAAGCCCCCATGTCGTGCCCAGCGGATCTGACGGGCGATGATAACCTCGATTTCTTCGATGTGTCCGCGTTTCTCAGTGCGTACAACGCGATGGACCCCGCAGCCGATTTCACCGACGATGGCATGTACAACTTCTTTGATGTCTCGGCATTCCTCAACGCGTTCAACATGGGCTGCCCCTGAGCCCACGCGAAGCGTGATTCCAGGAAAACCGCGTTCAAGCACCCTGAGTGGTGCTTTTTCGTGCACCTGAATCAAGGGATGCAACCGAGAATCGCCCCTGTGCGTACCAAGGAATGTCTGGTACAATTGCCCAGCAAGGTACCACAGGGGTAACACCGTGCGAGGGTCCACCGTTGATGCGCCGGATCGCCATCAACCCCCGCCAGACCCAACGCCATGAGGTATACAAGGCACCTCAGCGTCGCACCACACACGCCCGATCCATCTCATCCTGACGGAGACTCGCCCATGAAACTCGTCCGCCGCGCTCGTACAACTTTGTCCCTCGCATGCTCTCTGGTGGCCTGCGCGGGGCTGCCGCTGGTCGCGGTTTCGACCATCGCCATCTCGGACACCGCCGCGACGGCCCAGAGCTCGACGAGCTCGGACGACGCGGAGACCAGGCGGGCGAAGCGTGAGACGCTGACCCTGCTCTCCAAGCCCGTGACCCTTGAGGTCGAGGACCAGCCGATCTCAGACCTGTTCAGCTTTATCGCGGATGTGACTGGTGCGGAGATCGAGCCGGTGTACATCAACGACGACCTGGACACCGTCGGCATCGACCCCGACACCGAGATCACGGTGAAGGTCAAGGAGATTCCCGCGCTCGTGGTTCTCGAACGCATCCTCCTGCGTGCACAAAGATCAGAAGCGTCCGGTGAGGAATACACCTGGCAGTTCACTGACTACGGCTCGATCGAGTGCGGCCCCAAATCCCGCCTGAACGAGAACTCACGGGTCGAGCTCTACGATGTTTCTGACCTGCTCTACCTCGTGCCCAACTTCGACAACGCGCCGGAGTTTGATCTCCAGAGCGCGATTCAGCAGGGCGGCCAGGGCGGTGGCGGCGGCGGTGGTCAGAGTCCCTTCTCTGGAGGCAACCAGGACCCGCAGGACATCACCTCCTTCGCCGATCGGGCGGAGGCCCTCGAGCAGCTCATCATTTCCACGGTCGAGCCCGACCAGTGGGTCGACCTCGGCGGCGACGGGGGATCGATCAGCCTCTACAACCAGTCATTCATCATCACCGCACCCGACTACATCCACCGCCAGATCGCGGGCTACGACTTCTGGCCGGCGCGGCTGCAGCAGATCCGAAAGGTGAAGGGCCGCCAGCACGTCAAGATCCGCCCCAGCACCGACCCCTGAGCCAGATACTCCTGACCCGAGTCTCTTTCTCATACTCCATCCGAGCGAAACCACAACGCTCCTCTCTCAGCAGCCGACGCGCACCGTCGGCTGTGTTTTTTCACCCCGGGGCAACCCGCCGGCGATTGAGCGGGTACATTCTTGGGGTCTATGAGCACGATTCAGACACACATCGCGCACGATCGGGAATGCGACCACTGCGGGTACAACCTCAAGGGCCTGCAGCCGGGGGGCAAGTGCCCGGAGTGCGGGCGTCCGATCCGTCAGCGGTCCTCCAAGACCTCCGGCACGATCATGGACGAAGCGCCGATGCACTTCGTCAAGAAGCTGCGTTTCGGGTTCCTGCTCTCGAGCACAGGGATTGTGCTCACGGTGCTCTCGGTGTTTACCCCGGGGACGGTCGAGGTTGCCATCGATATCTTTGCCGCGCTCCTCTGGATCCTGGGCATCTACTTCATCACGCTTCCAAGGCCGAATCGCGAGAGCATCCGCAAGGACAGGGTGCTCGACAACGATCGCTTCCGCCTTATCGTGCGTCTCCTCAACATCACCTGGCCCGCCGAGGCGTTGATCGGAGCGGCGATCTTCTCGCTTCAGAACTCCACGACCGGGGGAGGCGGCATCATGCTGGGGCTGCTCGCGGGTTTCAGCGCACTAATCAGCGTCGCCGCGTGGGTCAGCATGATCCCAACGAGCGTCTACCTCGCCGAGCTCGCGTACTGGACCTCGAACAACAACCTCGCTGACCGTCTCCGTGGGTGTGCCTGGATCCTGGCGGTCGTCGGCACGATCACCGCACTGATGACCGGGCTGGGCATCGCGCTGGGAAGCACCTCGCTCATCTTTGTCGCCGCGTTCCCATCGATCATCATCTTCTTCACCGTGATCGTCTACAACTTCACCTTCCTCCAGATGACGCACGTCATGCACTGGGTTGTCAACAACCAGGACCACGCATCCGGTTCGTTTGAACGCAAGGAGGAGCGTCGCAAGAGAGAAGAGCAGTACAAGGGGCGGATCGTCGACGACGCGCCGTGCGATTTCTGCGGCTTCAACCTCATCGGGCTCGAGCCCGGCAACCCCTGCCCCGAGTGCGGCACACTCATCTCGCACCCCACCATCCCCGCGATCCGGGACCCGGCCAAGGCCAGGCCCTACCACGACAACACCCCGATCGATCTCGACGAGCACGGCGAGAACAAGGGCGTGTTCTTCAATGAGCAGCTCGATGCGCGGGGCAAGCCCAAGGCCGGCGGCACGCCCTACACACCGCAGACCGAGGTCCCCGACGACGGTGATATCCCCCTCTCGCCCGACGACGAGGAGGAGGACGACAAGCCCAAGAAGACTATCCGTCATGACACGGCCAAGGATGACTCGCTCAAACCCCGTTCGTTTGATGACGACGCCTGAGCGAATCGCCCGATATACTCGATCATGCCCGATACGACACCGATGATCGAGGACGATACTTTGCACAACGAATGGACGACCAACATCGATGCGAAGGGCATCGCAGACTGGATTAACGAGCAGCACTCCCTGCTCCTGCTCACCCATGCCAAGCCCGACGGTGACGCGCTGGGATCCACCGTCGCGCTCGCCCGCGCCATCAACCAGACCCGCAACTCGTCCGGCGCGGCATCGCTCGCCGAGTGCTGGTACGCGGCCCCCATGCCCGAGTGGTCCAAAACCATCATCGGCAACACCAAGGCCCGTGTGATCGAGGATAACCAGCCCCTCCCGGGTGCCTTCGAGCCCGAGGGCATCCTGATCACCGATACCGGCTCGTGGTCCCAGCTCGCGCCCTTCGCCGAGTTCCTCAAGGGGCGGGCCGAGCAAACCACCATCATCGACCACCACCTCCAGGGCAACGGGGAGGTTGCAGCCCGGCGTCTGCTCGACACCGAGGCCGCCGCGGTAGTCCAGCCCGTCGCGGAGATCTGCTGCCACCTGCTGGGCGTGGACTGCCCGAGCAAGCTCCCGACGGATATCGCCACGCCGCTCTACGTCGGGCTCGCGACCGACACCGGCTGGTTTAAGCATTCCAACGTGGACGGGCGCGTCATGCGCCTGGCCGGGCAGCTGCTGGACGCGGGCGTGAACCATACGAGTTTGTTCGCCATGCTCTACCAGCGCGACCGGGCCACCCGCTTCAAGCTCATGGCCCGCGCACTGGAGTCCTTGCAACTCATCCACGACAAGCACGCCGCGATCATGACGCTCAAGCTCGAGGACTTCAAGGAAACCGGCGCCGCGCCAGGCGAGTCCGGTGGCTTCGTCGATATCCCCCAGTCCGTCGCCTCCATCCGCGTGGTCGCGATCCTCACCGAGCAGAAGGACAGCGACGGCGTCTTCACCAAGGTCTCGCTGCGGTCCAAGCCCGACGAATGGGACGGCAAGCCCCCGGTTGATGTCAATCAGGTCTGCAATACCCTCGGCGGCGGCGGCCACGCCAGAGCCGCGGGGTGCAAGATCCGATTGCCGCTTGAGGAAGCGGCGTTGAAGCTCATCGAAGCGCTGCCGTAACCTACCATTCCCCATGCCCACCCGCGATGACATCCGCGCCAAGATCGAGCAGGAGCTCAACAACCCCGGGTCCCGTTCGGGCAAGCCACCGCGCGGGCGTCGCAAGCCCCAATCAAAGGGGCCGCACAGCAAGCCCTTCAACAAGAAGTCCGGCCCGGCCCACGCCAACCCCAAGAAGGTCAAGCCCGGCGAACGCCCGCAGATGGGCATCATGACCACCACCCTCTGGGAGTACCCCTCCCAGCACTACGACGACCACCTCGGGCGCAAGATGCAGGGCTCCAAGGACTACGCCGGGGCCTCGCCATCGTGGGCGATCTGGCAGCTGCTGCAGCGCTACACCCGCAAGGGCGACACCGTTGTCGACCCCATGTGCGGCTCGGGCACCACCCTCGATGTCTGCAAGGACCTCCAGCGCAAGGGCATCGGCTTCGACCTCAACCCGCAACGCAAAGAGATCACACTCGCGGACGCGCGCGAGATCCCCATGCCCGACGAGACCGCCGACTTCGTCTTCATCGATCCGCCCTACTCGACCCACATCGACTACTCCGACGACGAGCGATGCATCGGCAAGCTCGACTCGGGCGCGCCCATGCAGGACGACGATGTCATGATGGGGCACGCCTACTACGAGGCCATGGACCAGGTCATCGCCGAGATCGACCGCATCCTCAAGCCCGGCAGCTACATGGGCCTGTATGTCTCCGACTCGTTCAAGAAGCACAAGGGCAAAAAGTCCGGCACCTTCATGCCCATCGGCTTCGAGCTCTTCGCCATCATGCGCGACTACTTCGAGCCCATCGACATCATCAGCGTCGTCCGCCACAACCAGAAGCTCCAACGCGGCAACTGGCACAAAGCGGCGGAAGAGCAGAACTTCTTCCTGCGTGGGTTCAACTACATGTTCATTATGAAGAAGCCGGGCTGATCAGTATCTGGGTGCCCGTACTCGCCGTCTTCGGCGCAGTGCGGCGAAACACAGCATCCCCCCGACTGCGCCGCTGCGCGTCGAGTCGGGGCACCCACTAAAATTAATCTATCTATTGACTCAGTCCAGCCCGGGCCCCGAGATGCTCGACCCGCCCCACGAGCCGCCGGGCTCGTCGCCCTTGTCCGGATCATCGATCTGCACGCGGATCTCGTCGAGCATCGCGTGGAGCTTGGCGCGTTCGTCGGGGGACATCTCCTCGGCCGCCGCGAGCATGCCCTTGATGGTCAGCTGCTTGCGCTGGGTCGTGCCGTCGGGGAGGCGACGGACCGCGGCCCCCGCACGCTGGCTCAGGAAGTCCGGGGTGTCCTCGATCATGTCCGCCATTTTGCGGAGCATCTGGGCGGCCGTCTGCGCCGACACGCCGTGCCCGACGCGGACGCGGACGGGCGCGAGCGAGCCCTGGTCTTCCAGTCGGCGGATGATCGTGCCGGTGATGACATGCCCGTCAACGTCGACCGCGGGGTCGTCCTCGCGATCGAGGGTCGAGGCGTTGAGGCCCGACAGGTAGGCGGCCAGGTGATTCGTCTGGAGTTCTTCGTGCTGCATGTACATTTACTCTAGGGGCGAAAACACCCGATCCCAAGCGGATTTTCTGACAACTCACAGTCAGGAGACCGTCTCGATCCACCCGCCGCCGAGCACGATCTCTGGACGCTCAAGGTCATACAACGCCAGCGCCTGCCCCGGCGTGACCGCCCGCTGCGGCTCGTCGAACTCGCACTCGAAGCATCCGACCCGCCCCGAGGGCGTATCCGGATCTTCGCGATCGATGATGCGGACCTTTGCGGGCACGGGCGCCGAGTTGTACCGGTGCTGCGCGAGCACGGGCTTCCAATCGCCCCTCCAAAAACCAAGCTCCGACTCATCGATGAGCCAGTTCGCCTCATTGGCAACGCAGGACTGCGCCATCAGGTCGGTGTTACTCCCCACCGTGACCGTGTTCGTCTCTGGGTCCTTGTCCACGACATAGATCGGCTCACCCGCGGCAACGCCCAGCCCGCGGCGCTGCCCGATGGTGTACTTGTGCTGCCCGTCGTGCTCGCCGAGCTGCTCGCCGTGGAGGTTGACGATCTTGCCCTTCACCCGCAGCTCTGGGCGTCGACGCTCCACCAGCCCCGCGTAGTCGTTGTCGGGCACGAAGCAGATCTCCTGCGAGTCCGGCTTATCGAACACCGGCAGGTCGTACTTCTCCGCGATCGCCCGCACCTCGGCTTTGGTCGCGTACTCGCCGATGGGCAGCAGCATCTCGGCCAACCGATCACGCGGGGCACCGAAGAGCACGTAGCTCTGATCCTTCTTGTCATCGAGCCCACGCAGGAGCTTGGGCGATCCGTTGGTCCGATCGATCCGCGCGTAGTGCCCGCTGGCGACATACCCCGCGCCGATCTGCTGTGCGTACTCGTGGAGCTTGCCAAACTTGAGCCAATCGTTGCAGCGCACGCACGGGTTGGGCGTGCGCCCGCTCGCGTAGGCGTCGACGAAGTAATCGATGATGCGTCCGAAGTCCTTCTTGAAGTTGCACACGTACAGCGGGATGCCGAGCTTGGCCGCCACCTCGCGCGCGTCCGCGGCATCACCAACGCTGCAGCACCCCTGGTGGCCGATCTTCACCTTGCTCGGATCGCACGAGACGCCTGCGCTGTCGAAGGGCATCATCTCGTCGATGGTTTCGCCGGGTGATCCCAGGCGCATGAAGCAACCCACGACCTCGTAGCCCTGCTCGAGCAGCAACGCCGCGGCCGCGGATGAATCCACGCCGCCCGACATCGCGACGAGCACCTTCGCCCCCTTGGGCGGCATCCCGGAATGACCATTCGTGTTCTGCAAAGCCATGAATACTAGGAGTTTCCAACTCCGGGTGCCACGGGTTGCTCAGGGGTTCAAGCCGATCCGACCGCGTGCGACGGGTTCAGCAGCGGCTCCACCATCGCCGCCGCACGCTTCACGTCACGCGCCAGCTGCCCGCTGAGCGTTTCCACCGAATCGAACTTCACCTGGTCACGCACCCAGCCGACCAGCCCGACCCGGATCGGCCATCCATATTCCGGCGCGTCCTGCGGCATCTGCACCGGAGCCCCATCTTGATCGATCAGGTGCACCTCGGCTCGCCGATGGGTGCCCTGCACCGTCGGTCGTGCACCCACATTGACCGCCCCTCCGACACGCGTGCCGCAGGGCATGGTGACGACCGCCGCGTAGACCCCGTCGCGCGGCAGCATCGACTCTGACGAGACATTGGCCGTGCGGAAGCCGATGGTCCGCCCGAGCTGATCGCCTTCGACGACCTCGCCCACCAGCTCGTGCGGACGACCGAGCACGAACGCCGCGTCGCGGACCCGCCCGTTGCCGAGCAACCAGCGGGTGATCGTGGAGGACGCGATGACCACGGACTGGTCGGTCAGGGCGACCTCAACCGGTCGAACGATCTCGACCTTCACGCCGCGCAGCCCGGCCAGCTCCTTGAGCACGACCGGGGTGCCCGCTCGACGCTTGCCGAAGTGGAAATCGTGCCCCTCGACGATCACGCTGGGCTGGTACTCGTCGATCAGCTCATCCACGAATGCCTGCGGGGACTTGCCCAGCAGCTCCGGGGTCGGCTTGAGTTCTATCACCTGGTCGGCACCCATGCGCATCAGTCGGTCCGCCCGCTGGGTGTATGCCTCGATCGGCTCCGGCGCGTGTTCCGGGTTCAGGTACGCCATCGGGTGCGGGTGGAACGCGAGGGCAATGACTTTCCCATCGGGGCCTACACGTGATCGGCAGCGATCGAGCAGCGCCCGGTGCCCGAGATGCACCCCGTCGAAGTTGCCGATCGTCAGCGCCACGGCGGCGTGCTCTGCATGGTGTTCACTACTCTTCACACCCAAGTCTATCCCCTCCGGATCGGGTCCCCCTATCTGGCGTGAATCAGGCGGTGAACCTACAATCCTTGGCTGTCCCCTGCCCAATCCCGGGCACCCCTGCACCCCACTCCTGGAGTACCCGAATGGCGTTATTTGGTCGCAAATCGAAGTCCTCGTCCGCACAGGTTGCCACGCCCGCCAGCGTCGCGGCAGCCGCCCCTGTGACGAGGCCTCCCGTAGCGATCATGTCGACGCCCGAGCGTGAAGAACACATCATGCAGATCGGCTCCACGATGCTCGACATCGCCAAGGACCACACGGCCGGGCTGCTCTCCGCGAAGTTCTACCAGGACAAGCTGATGGACTGGTCCATGAAGGACCACAACTTCAAGGTCCAGCTGTTCCGCTTCGTCGACGCCTTCCCCACGCTGACCACGCCCGAGATGGTCCACGACCACCTCGTGGACTACCTCACCCAGCCCGGGGTGAAGGCCCCGCCCTTTATGGACCTGGGGCTCAAGGCCGGCGGCGTCGCCAAGGGCATGATGGCCAAGACCATCTCGTCGCAGATCAAGAACATGGCCGGCAACTTCATCGCCGGCACCGACGCCTCTGATGCGCTGCCGATGCTCTCCAAGCTCTGGAAGAACGGCATCGCGTTCTCCGTCGACCTGCTGGGCGAGGCGTGTGTCTCCAACGCCGAGGCCGATATGTACCAGGCCAAGTACCTCGACCTCGTCGAGAACCTCGTCGGTGAGGCATCGATCTGGAAGGAGACCGAACGCCTCGAACGCGACCACCTCGGCGTGGTCCCGCGCGTGAACGTGTCGATCAAGGTGACCTCGCTCTGCGCCAACTTCAACCCCATCGCGCCCGAGTCTGCCATCCGCGACTTCATGTCCCGCGCCACACCCGTGCTCGAGGCCGCCAACCGCAACGGCGTGCTCATCAACTTCGATATGGAGCAGCACGAGCTTAAGGACCTCACCCTCGACACCTTCATGCACGCGTGCGAGAACGTCGAGTTCGAGGCCGGGCTCGCCATGCAGGCCTACCTCAAGTCCGGCGTCGAGGACGCCAAACGCATCGCCGAGTGGGCCAAGCGCACCGGCAAGGTCGTCACCGTCCGCCTCGTCAAGGGCGCGTACTGGGATTACGAGACCATCCACGCCGAGCAGGAGGGGTGGCCCTGCCCTGTCTGGAACGAGAAGTGGCAGACCGACCTGTGCTTCGAGCAGATGGTCGAGGTCTTCCTCGACGCCTGCCCGCGCGAACCCGGTGAGGGCGGCATCAAGCTCGCGCTGGGCTCGCACAACGTCCGCTCCATCGCCGCCGCGCTCGCGGGGCTCGAGAAGCGCAACCTCCCCAAGAACGCCATCGAGCTGCAGATGCTCCACGGCATGGCCGACCAGCTCAAGCACGCGGCCGAGGAGATGGGGCTCCGCGTGCGCGAGTACGTGCCCGTCGGCGAGATGATCCCCGGCATGGCCTACCTCGTTCGACGCCTCCTCGAGAACACGTCCAACGAGTCCTGGCTCAAGGCCGGCTTCCTCGACAACGCCGACACCAGCATCCTGCTCGCCAACCCCGAGTCCAAGCACTCCGGACAGCTCCCCGTGGATCTCTACGAGATCGCACACCAGCGTCACGCGCTCTCGCCTGGCATCCCCGAGGTACGGAACGGGCGACCGTTCTACACCGAACCGCTCCGCGACTTCGCCGAGCATGCGCAGCGCGAGGCGTTCGGGAAAGCCGTCCAATCCGCGAGCGTGCAGACCGTCGCCAATGACCACACGACCGAGCAGGGCCTTGAGATGATCCGCAAGGCCAACGACGCCTTCCCCGCGTGGCGCGACTTCGACCACATCAAACGGTCCGAACTGCTCACCCGTGTCGCCGACAAGATGCGTGCCCGTCGCGACGAGCTCGCGGGCATCGTCTGCAAGGAATCACGCAAGACCTGGGCCGAGGCCGACGCCGACGTGTGCGAGGCCATCGACTTCTGCTCCTACTACGCACGCTACGCGGTCCCCCTGTTCAACCGCACCCGCCTGGGCAAGTTCATCGGCGAGCTCGACGAACTGTGGTACCAGCCCAAGGGCGTGGCCGTAGTCATTTCCCCCTGGAACTTCCCGCTCGCGATCTGTTGCGGCATGACCGTGGCCGCGCTCGTGACCGGCAACACCGTGGTGCTCAAGCCGGCGGAACAGACGCCCGCCATCGCCAAGGAGCTCTTCGGGATGATCACCGAGGCGCTCCGCGAGCTCGACGCCCCCGGCGATGTCCTCCACTTCTGCCCCGCGCCCGGCGAAACGACCGGCGCGGCGCTCGTGCGCGACCCGCGCATCTCGCTGATCGCGTTCACCGGCTCCAAGGCCGTCGGGCTCGACATCATCCAGGCCGCGGGCGTCACCCACGAGGACCAGCCCATGGTCAAGCGGGTCATCTGCGAGATGGGCGGCAAGAACGCCGTCATCGTCGACGCGTCGGCCGATCTCGACGAGGCGGTGCTCGGCGTGCGCTATTCCGCGTTCGGCTTCCAGGGCCAGAAGTGTTCCGCGTGCTCGCGGTGCATCGTGGTGGACCCGCAGGGCACCGACGGGCCGAACATGCGGCTCTTCCTCAGCCGCCTGAGCGAGTCGACCAAAACGCTCGTCCTTGGCGACTCGACCGACCCCAACGCGGACGTCTCGCAGGTCATCGACGAGGAAGCGGCCAACAACATCCGGCGTTTCATCCAGATCGCCCGCGACGAGGGGCTCACCGAGCTCGTCGGCGAGAAGGACTTCGACATGCCCCACGGCATCGAGAACCTGATCGCCCCGCACATCTTTACCGGCGTCGACGAGTCCCACACGATCTACCAGCAAGAGATCTTCGGCCCCGTCCTCGCCGTCGTGCACGCCAAGGACTTCGACGAGGCCCTCCGCCTCGCCAATGGGCACAAGTACAAGCTCACCGGCGGCGTCTTCACCCGCAAGCCCGCGCACATCGACCGCGCCAAGAACGAGTTCCGTGTCGGCAACCTCTACATCAACCGCGGCTGCACCGGCGCCCTCGTGGGACGCCAGCCCTTCGGCGGCTTCGGCATGTCCGGCGTCGGCTCCAAGGCCGGCGGCCCCGATTACCTGATGCAGTTCGTCGATCCCCGCGCATCGTGCGAGAACACCATGCGCCGCGGGTTTGCGCCCGAACTCTGACTTCTGGTCCGCCCGATAACTCCAAACACCCGCGAGTCCTCTGGCCCCGCGGGTTTTTCATTACCACGCTTTCACCATGCCCGCGCCGCAACGATCCACCCGGTCCGCGTTCACGCTCGTCGAGATCCTCATCGTCGTCGTCATCCTCGGCATCCTCGCCGCGATCGTCGTCCCGCAGTTCACCGGGGCCACAGACGAAGCACGCCAGAGCACCTTCATCACCAGCCTCAAAACCTACGCCGACGCGTGCGAATACTTCACCGCCCGCGAGGGCCACTACCCTGAGGACGGCTCGTCCGGGCAGATCCCCGCCGGCTTCGAGTTCTATGTTGATCAGGACGAGTTCGAGTCCCCCACACCCCTCGGGGGCGTATGGGACGTGGAGTTCAACGAGATGGGGGTCACGTCCGCCGTGGGCGTGCACTTCCAGGGCGTCGCCGTCCCCGACTTCATGCTGCAGATCGACGAGACCTTCGACGACGGTGACCTCGACGACGGCATTTTCCAGCAGCTCGCCGCGGACCGCTTCTACTACATCGTCGCGCCGTGAAGCATCACCTCAGATGCACTGACAGCTCGAGCCGCTGACTACCGCGTGTGGGTTGACCTCGCCATGGGCCGGCTCCCAGTCGCCCTTGCCGTCCTTGATCAGGTCCAGCAGCGGCCACACCGCGCAGAAGTCGTCGCCCGGGCCGAAGGGCATGTGCCCGGTGCGCACGATCGACCCGCCGCTGCTCATGTGGAAAGCGCTCACCCCGGGGTGCGGGTTCCCGGCCGCGTCGGCGTAGCCCATGGCTTTCGCAAAGCCGGTCTCGTGGCCGGACACGCACGGGAAATCCCAACCGCGTGTCTCGCGGAAGGCGCGGATGACCTCTGGCGGGTCGTTGCTGCACAGCACGAAGCCGCAGCGCTGCATGAGGTGCGGCGCGATCCCCTTCATCGCGTCGCCCCAGAGCGAGCAGTAGTTGCAGCCGCGCCCCATGTTGTGGACCACGAGCAGCTCGCTCTTGCCGCCGAAGAGGCGCGAGAGCTTGACCACGCACCCGTTGAGGCCGTGGAGTTCCCAGTCTTCGACCGGCTCCGGCTCGTACGACGCGACCGCATCGCGCAGGCGCTGCTTGGCGTCCATGACTTCCTTCTGCAGTTCCCTGATCTGATCGTTCATGATCCTCTCCCGTCGAGGTGTGTGTGACCAAACCCAGTGTACCAAACGACTTCCGGATCCATGCATAAAAAAAGGCTCACGCACGCCGCGTGAGCCCCGATGGCCTGATTCAGCCCGAAAACAGGTGGATTTAGCTGTCCACAAACCCCTCGAGCTTGCGGCTCCGGACCGGGTGCTGCAGCTTGCGGATGGCTTTCGCTTCGACCTGACGCACGCGCTCGCGAGTCACCTTGAAGATCCGCCCGACCTCTTCGAGCGTGTATGTGTACCCGTCACCGATGCCATAGCGGAGCTTGATGATCTCCCGCTCGCGGTAGGTCAGGGTTTTGAGCACCATCTCGATGCGACCCTTGAGCATGTCGCGGGCCGCGGCCACCGCGGGCGCGTCCTGGTTCGTGTCCTCGATGAAATCGCCGAAGTTCGAGTCCTCGCTCTCGCCCACCGGGCGGTCGAGACTCACGGGGTGCTTGGAGATGCTCATCACGCGGCGGACCTCCATCGCGTTCATGTCCGCGCGCTCCGCGATCTCCTCAGCGGTCGCTTCCGTGCCCGTTTCCTGCGCGATCTGCTTGGCGATGTTGCGAAGCTTGGTCATCGTCTCGATCATGTGCACCGGGATACGGATCGTCCGCGAGTGGTCCGCGATGGCCCGCGTGATCGCCTGGCGGATCCACCATGTCGCGTAGGTGCTGAACTTGTAGCCGCGCTTGTACTCGAACTTATCGACCGCGCGCATCAGGCCGGTGTTGCCCTCCTGGATGACGTCCAGAAAGCTCAGCCCGCGGTTGCGGTACTTCTTGGCGATCGAGACGACGAGGCGCAGGTTGCCGCCCGAGAGGTCGCGCTTCGCCTGCTCGTACTCCCAGAACACCGTGGAGATCTGGTTGATGTGCGCCCGGAGCTGGTCCGGCTCTTCGCACGCCAGGCTCCGCAGACCGTCGAGCTCCTCGCGGAGGACTTCCAGGTCCTCCGGGTCGTACTTCTTCGGGAAGCGGGCGGCCTGGAGCATCTCCTGCTCCAGCGTTTCCATTTTCTCGCTGATGGACTTGAGCTTCTTCATCAGCGGCACGATGCGCCCGGTGCGCAGGCACAGCTCCTCGACCAACGCCGCCATCCGCCGGCGGCGCCCGGAGATCCGTGCCCGGATCTCTCGTGCCTTCTTCGTCTCGCGGATCGTCCCGTCGTCACGGCGCAGCGCGTCGAGCGTCTCCCAGTCCTCTCGGTTCATCTCGAGCAGCTTCTCGATCGTCGGCAGGTTCGAGGGGATCCGCTGCGAGAGCTTCTCCTTCGCCTGATCGTCCAGCGTGCTCACACGCATCGTGCGATCGAACGGCAGCACGCCGTCGCGGACCATCTTGAGGGTCTCCACCGCCTGCCCGACGATGTAGTCGCTCTCGAGACAACGCCGCCTGAACACCATGCGTGTGGTCTCGATCTTCTTGGCAAGGCGGACCTCCTCGGTCCGCGTCAGCAGCGGGATCGATCCCATCTGCGTCAGGTACATGCGCACAGGGTCGTCCATGCGCTTCGCGCTCGCCTCGTTGGCGACCGCCTCGTCCAGCTCGCGCTGCACGCTCTGGTCGTCCATCGCCCGGGCCTCGGCCACGTCTTTCTCGGCCTCGGCGATCTGCTTGGCGTCCATCATGCCCGTGCCGTTGGCATAATGGCTCGCGTTCACCTGGATACGAACCTTCTCCGCGTCGCCCAGGTGCTCACCCCCGGCCACGGACATCGCGCGGAACTGATCGGTCAGCAGCCCGATCGAATCGCCGAGCGACATCTTGCCCGATCGCTGGGCGCGGAACAGCCGGCCTCGGAACTCCATCTCATCAACGAGCTCGATGCCAAGCTCGTCGAGCTTTGTCACCAGCGCATGCAGCGGGACAACCTCGACGTATTCGTCGGGGATGATGTTGTTGAGCTCCTCGAAGCTCAGCCACCCCCGCTCCTGCCCGGCCTCGATCAGCTGCGTGACTGCTGGATGAAGTATCCCGATCATGCGTGTTTCTCCGAATGAATCCTACCAATATAGCCGCGTCGATCCCTCGACGCGCCTCCCATCACGACCCGCTGATGCGTGGCCGCCCCCCAAGCCCTGTCTGAGAACGGTTCTTCCGCTCACCAGCCAGAAACTTCGCCAACTGATCAGCTTCGTTCGCGTCCGAATCGTCTACCGCGATGCTGCGTTCGTGGTTTCGAGTTTCGAGTGAAACCAGCCTCGCGATGCACTCGTTGAAGAAACGCGTGACGCGATCATCAACCTCTTCCGTGTGTTCCGCGACGAAGCGGTACAGGGCCGTTGCCCGCTCGTTGGCGGGGAGCGCGTCCGCGCCCTCCTCTTCCGCGAGCATCGATAACTCCCCGAGCACCGCGTGCAGCCCCGTCCCTGTGCCGTTCTCGGCGCTCGAGTGCATCGCGTCCGCGACGCGTCGTGTCTGCTCGCTCGCAAAGCGGACCGTGCTCGTGAGCTCGCGCTGCTCGCCGCTGAGCAGGTTCCACAGGTTGGGCTCGAACAGCAGGCACCCGAGCAGCTGCTCGCGGGCATCCGGCTTCCAGCTGTGATCGCCTTTGAGTTCCATCTCGCCCTCTGGCGCGTTGTACCGCCTGCGCCCACGACCGGTCTTGATCGCCTCCGTGACAACCCGCTCTTCGACCCGGGCCGCCTGCGCGACCTGACGGATCATCAGGCGTCGCCGCACCGGCTCAAGCTCGCCCAGACCGAGATCATTCAGGCGATCGAGCTCTTCCTGGATCCGCTGCGTCACACGCGCCGGGCCGGCGTCTTTCAGTTCGTCACGCAGCCGGTCGAACTTCCATTTGATCAGATCCACGGCTCCGTCGATCACCCGGCGGAACACCTCAGCGCCGTCATCCTGCTTGAAGAGCTCGTCCGGGTCCTTCGCGTCCGTGTACCCCGCGAGCGCCGCGATCTTGATATCGATCGTCTCGGACAGCAGCACCTCGATCGCACGGTCCGCGGCTTTGATCCCGGCTGCGTCGCCGTCGAACAGCAGGACGACCGTGTCGCAAAGTCGACGCAGGACCGTCGCGTGTCCGCTCGTCAGGGCGGTGCCGAGCGTGCCGACCACGTGCTCCACGCCCGCCTGATGGCAGGCGATGACATCTGTATATCCCTCGACGACCACCGCCGTACGTTCATGCTTGATCGCGCGGGCCGCGTTATTGATCCCGTACAGCGTGGTCGATTTCTTGAAGACGCTGGTCTCTGGCGAGTTGAGGTACTTGGGCTCGTCCTCTTCATTGATCTTCCGACCCCCGAAGGCGATAACACGCCCGATCTGATCGCAGATGGGGAAGATCAGCCGATTCCGCAGCGCGTCGTACTGACCATCGCCACGCTCACGCTGCTTCACCAGCCCCGCGCCCAGCAGCGCCTCGGTCCGCACCCCCTTCTTCTCCGCGGTCACCACCAGCCCGTCCCATCGGTCCGGGCTCGCGCCGATCATGAACCGCTCGACCATCTCTACAGAGATGCCGCGTCGCGCGATGACACCGCGTGCCGCCTCGCCGTGCTCAGGGTGGTTCAGGATGGCTCGGAAGAACCCCGTCGCCATGTCGTTTGCTGCGAGGATCTCCTTGTTCCCAACACCCTGCGCATCGCCTTCATCCGAACTCGACCGCCCGCGGTACGGGGTCAGCTCGACGGTCGCTCGCTCCGCGAGGAACTCGAGCGACTCGCGGAACCCCATCGAGTGGTACTTCTGCACGAAGGTGAAGACGTCCCCCCCGCTCCCGCACACGAAGCAGTGGAAAATCTGCTTGGCGGGGATCACGCACATCGACGGGTTCTTATCGTCGTGGAACGGGCACAGCCCGACGAACTCGCGCCCTTTGGGCTTGAGCGTCAGGTGCTCGCCCACGACACGAACGATGTCGGACGCATCACGCACCCGCTGCACATCGTCGTTCTGTGGATACAAACCACTCAATCCGCTCTCCGTTTGTCAAACAACCCCGACCGGATCAGACCATCCGATAAGGATTCTACGGGCGCAAGACCCGTCTGTGGGCGCTTTGCTGCGAAACACCATCATGAACGCGCCCCAGCGGTTCGCAACGCATTCCGAAAAACAAAATCAGGGGCATCCCGCACAGACCCTCCCGGCCGCATACGCCCGTCCGATCATCCACTACAATCTCCACATGGTCACCCGACAGCGTGTCATCTTCCAGGGACGAGTCCAGGGCGTCGGCTTCCGAGCCCGCGCCCGCAACGCCGCGATCCTATTTCCAGTCACCGGGTGGGTCCGCAACGAACCCGACGGGACCGTCATGCTCGAGGCCCAGGGCTCCGAGCAGGATCTGGACGCGTTCCTGACCGAACTCCGCAAACAGACATCGGGGCTCGTCGAGCGTGAGGTCCACGCGCACGTTCGCACCGAACCCGACGAACGCCAGTTTGAAATTCGCCGTCACTGAGTCAGGAACCGCATCACGAGAGATACACCGCCATGCTCATTCTGTTCGATATCGACATGACCCTGCTGGAAACAGACCACATCGGGATCACGCTCCTCGAGAACGCGGGGCGGGACCTCTTCCATGCCGGTTTCACCGCCGAGGGCATCAGCTTCGGCGGCTGCCTCGACCCGGTGATCATCGCGCAGATGCTCATCAACAATCAGGTCGAGAGCAACCCAGACAACATCACCGCACTCCGCCGCCTCTACCACGCCGGCCTCGACCGCACCGCAAACGAACGCCCGATCGCCCGAGCCCTCGCGGGGTCGCACGAGCTGGTCGATGCCACACGGAAGCACGCGGATATCGATGCCATCGGTGTTCTGACGGGCAACTACCCCGAAACAGGGGCCATCAAGCTCCGCAGTGCCGGCTTCGATCCGGATCACTTCGTCATCAACGCCTGGGGCGACGCCTCGCCGCACCCGGAGCCCCTCCGCTCGCACCTGCCGCCCGTCGCCATCGATAACTACCGCACCGCGAAAGCTCGGGAGATCGATCCCGAACAAGTCATCATCATCGGCGACACCGTGCACGATGTCACCTGTGCCCTCGACAATGACTGCCGAGCCCTCGCCGTCGCGACAGGGCATGCGACGCGCCAGGAACTCGAGGATGCCGGAGCACACCTCGTCGTCGACGATCTCACACGCACACAGGAGCTCCTCGATTGGATCATGACCACCCCAGCGCACCGGTGAGTATCCCCGATCAGCCAGCGCCGACCAAGCTTCGGTACTCATCCATCGACACCCTGCGCGGGTTCGCGCTGCTGGGGATACTCGTCCCCAACATCTGGTTCTTCGCGTGGCCGATGGCCGCGGGCACCGATCCGACGAGCGTGATGTCCGACTCACCCGCGAACCACCTCGCCCACGACATCACCTCCACGCTCTTCCTCGGCAAGTTCATGTTCCTCTTCGCCCTCCTCTTCGGCTCGGGCGTCATCATGTACGCGCGGAAGTTCGACCAGAAGACAATCTCCAAGTGCGCAGCGTGCGCCTACGACCTGACAGGGCTCCCGAAGAACGCGACATGCCCGGAATGCAACTCATCCCGCAGGGCGTCCGCAAAGAACACCCTCTCCAGAGGCGCACTCCTCTGGCACATCCGCTGCCTCGTCCTCCTCGCGTTCGGACTGATACACGCGTACCTGTTCTGGTACGGCGACATCCTCACCTTCTACGCTGTCGCTGGCCTCACGCTCCTCTGGTGGGTCCGCCGCCTGAACCCCAGGCTCCAGCTCTGGGGCGGTCTCGGGCTCTATTTCCTTGGCGTATCCCTCATGGTGGGGTTCTCGCTCCTCGGCCTCTGGGCCTACCACGCTGGCCACATCGGCGCCGATGAGCTTTCCGCCGACCCGGCCGCGGAGATCGCAGGCTACACCGGCACCTTCCTCGATGCCCTCAGAGTGCGCTTCTTCACGACCATCTCGTTCCAGTTCATGTTCGTTCTGTTCTTCACACCCGCGCTCTGGGGCATCATGACCGCCGGCATGGGGCTGACCCGCCTCGGCTTCCTCACCGGGGAGCACAAAGCGAGCTTCTACCTCAAGCTCGCGTGCGTGCTCATCCCCGCCGGGCTCGTCACCACGATCCCCGCCTACCTCGGCATCCATGCCGTTGTCGATGAGCTCCCGGGGTTCGTCTGGCAGTCCCTCGCCCAGCCCGTCGGTGTGCCGCTCGCATTCGGCTACGCCTGCCTGATCATCGCCCTGAGCAAGCTCGGCGCGTTCAACTTCCTCACCGTCCCCCTCGCTGCCGTCGGGCGGATGGCCCTCACCAACTACTTCTCGCACACGCTCCTGTGCACAACCTTTTTCTACGGCTATGGATTCGGTTACTTTGCAAAGATTGAATATCCACAGCTCTGGCTCGTCGTCCTCGGTGTCTGGGCGTTCAATATCATCTTCTCAATGCTCTGGTTACGCTTCTTCACGATGGGCCCGTTCGAGTGGGTCTGGCGCTGCTTGACTTATCGACAACTCGTCCCCATCCGCTGATTCGCACGATCCAACACGCCCGGAACCCGCGGAACCGTGGGCGTTTTGCTACACTCACTCTCAGAAATCGCAACCACCACATCCCGCTTCGGCAAGGAGGCCCGAGCAATGCCCAGCAGTTACCGCGCACTCTGCAACGATTTCTATGTGAACTCCAAACTCAGTGTCCGCATGGAGCTCCCCACCAACCGCGAGCCCGTGCTCGAGCTCTTCGAGCGCACCCGTCGCAGCTACCCCGCGATGAACGCGTTCCGGCGGTACAAGGACGAGCTCGCGCTCGAGTCCGCCCCCAACGCCAACCCCCATCGCTGGGTCGCCATCCGCCAGGCCTCCGTGCGCGCCGGCGTCGTCAACCCCACCAACGCCGACGATATGTACTCCATCCACCGCGACACCATGGAGACCTCCCCATACTTCCTCTCCATCTCGCCGCTCGACATCGAGTACATCGAGCTGCTCTACGGCTTCGACCTCAACGCCTCGGGCAACCACGACGCGATCGCCGCCAACGCGCTGCTCGCCGGCTCACCCATGGCCGCCCTCATCGACGCCGCCGACATCAACATCCTCGACTGCCAGCCCAACCTCGGCATGAAGCTCGTCGATGACGAGGGCCTCGAGGTCCACTTCGAGATCAAAACGCGCTCGCGCGGCAAAAAACCGCACGAGCCCAACCCCGACCCGATCTCCGTCTACCTCACCCTCCGCCGATTCGACCCCGTGACGGACCTGAGCAACCTGACAACCCAGCTCGACGACCTGATCCAGCGCGGACAGAACCTCGTGGACGAGTACGCCCTGCCAAACCTGCTGATGCCCCTGCGGGAAGAAATCGCGTCCAGCTCGTTTTGATTGGACTCACAGAGCTGCTCGCTCTCTCGCGTGAGTGACACCGACGAATAAAGGCTTCACACAAACACAATGAAGTGTCGATGCGCTGTTGCATCTGATCGATCGCGTGAATCCTCGATTCGCCTGACTGATCTGAGAGAGGTTTTCCGCATACCCTTCCCCATGACCCACGCGACCACGACACTCGCGCAGAACGCCACGCTCGACATGCGGGCGTTTGTCTACATCGTCCTGCTGATCGTCCTGTGCATCGTTGGGTTCGTGATCATCATCAGCGTGAAACGACGCATCTTCGATGACAAGAGCGAGCAGGATCAGTCCTCAGGCACACTCATGGAGTCCCTCGAGCACATGCGGAAGACCGGCCAGATCTCGCAGGAAGAGTACGAGCAGACCCGGCGAACCATCATCGAGAAGACCCGCGCCATGCTTCACGAACAGGAGCAAGAGGACGCAACGGGCAGAAATCAGCAAACCCCTGAGCCCTGAGTACATGCTTACCCCCCAGTTTTGGTCGCTCTGTGCCGTCTGTAACGATTCCGTACCCCACGATCCTGAACTTCAAACCGTGCAACACGCGACCACGTATGATCTTCTGACAACAATCCGGTAGCACGTCGAACACCGCGCAAAACCCGCGCCGGTAAATATACAACCACTCCTCGACTCCCTGTTGAGCGGGTCTACAGATCTGGCCGATACCCCCTGACGAACGATGATTTGCCCCCACGGGCCGAACAACACCGAGGCACGACAGAGAGGTTTATTCGTGACAAGAGACCCATCAAACAACAACACCAGCAACTCGCCTGTCAACGCCTCTGACAACGGATCGGGCTCTGGCTCCGACGCCGGCTCAGGATCTGGCACCACCGGCTCCGGATCGGGCGGGTTCAAGGGACGCAAGGTCACCACCTGCTCGTTCTGCGGCAAGACCTCCCGCGAGGTCGGCCCCATGGTCGAAGGCCCGGGCGAGGTCTACATCTGCTCGAACTGTGTCGAGCTGTGCCAGAACATCTTCCGCCAGGAACGCCGGCGCGTGTCCTCGGTCTCAGCCCAGCTCTCCGAGATCCCCTCGCCGCGCGAGATCGTGGAGTTCATGAACCAGTACGTGATCGGGCAGGTGCTCGCCAAGCGCTCGCTCTCCGTCGCCGTTCACAACCACTACAAGCGCCTGCTCCACGCCGAGTCCGACCAGGCCAACGACATCGAGCTCGACAAGTCCAATATCCTGCTCATCGGCCCCACCGGCTCGGGCAAGACCCTGCTGGCAAAGACCATGGCCCGCATGCTCAAGGTCCCCTTCGCCATCGGCGACGCGACGACCCTGACCGAGGCCGGCTATGTGGGCGAGGACGTCGAGAACCTGCTCCTCAAGCTCCTGCAGGCCGCCGACTTCGATGTCGAGGCCGCCCAGCGAGGGATCATCTACATCGACGAGCTCGACAAGGTCGGCAAGTCCTCCGGCAACGTCTCGATCACCCGCGACGTGTCGGGTGAGGGCGTCCAGCAGTCCCTGCTCAAGATGATCGAGGGCACCATCGCCAACGTCCCGCCGCAGGGTGGACGCAAGCACCCCGAGCAGCAGTACATCCAGTTCGACACTTCCAACGTCCTCTTCATCGTCGGCGGCACCTTCGTCGGCATCGAGGACATCGTCCGCCGCCGCCTCGGGCAGACCAAGATCGGCTTCTCGATCGGCTCGCCGAGCACGAACTCGGACACCAAGGAGCGCCGACACTTCGCCGACAACCGCGCCGAGCGTGAGTGGCTCCAGTCCCAGATCTCGAACGAGGACGTCGTCGAGTTCGGGCTCATCCCGGAGCTTGTCGGACGCCTCCCGGTCATCACCCCGCTCATGCCGCTGAGCAATGAGGCGCTGATCCAGATCCTGACCGAGCCGAAGAACGCGCTCGTCCGTCAGTACCAGCACCTCTTCGCGATCGAGGGCGCCTCGCTCACTTTCTCACACGACGCGCTCGAGCTCCTCGCCGAGCGTGCCGCCAAGCGTGCGACCGGTGCCCGAGCCCTCCGAGCGGTCATCGAGGAGGTCATGATGGACCATATGTTCGATCTCCCGGAGATGAACAACGACGGCGTCGAGTACGTCATCGACCGCAAGTCCATCGAGAACAAGACCCCCCTCAAGGACCTCAAAATCGCTAAGGCGAACTCGGCTTAACGCATCCTGAACGCAGCACCCAATACTCCCGGGACTATCCCGGGAGTATTTTTGTGCGCACTCGGTCATCCGTGCATGATCGCTGGCGATATTTCTCTGCCTTATGCGCCCCAGGATCCGAATAAGATACATACACGGCAATCGCTCTCATCGCGCGCTACGACGAACCATCGACCGAGTGAGCATGAACTGCGGGCAGCCAACAACGAAGCGACACAGCTACCGAAGGAATCACGACCATGCCGAATAGAACCACGTGCCTCTCCACTGCAGCCGTAGCCCTATGCGTCCTCCCGGCCGCCGGCCAAACGATCACCGAGGACCACAAGCTGCTACGCAACTCCGGCGTGATGCACGACAACTTCGGCGATGTCGTCGCGATCGATGACGGCATCGTCGCGATCGGGGCATCGAGTGTCGGCAGCAACAGCGGCGCGGCCTATCTGTTCGACGCGGGTACAGGCTCCCTGCTCTTCGCGCTCCAGACGACGAGCGGAACCCCGGAAGACCGGTTCGGTTACTCCATCGCCAGCGACAACGGCATCGTCGCGATCGGAGCCGTTACGGACAGCGACAACGGGACCAGATCCGGCGCGGCGTATCTATTCGATGCCTCTACTGGCCAGCAGATCATCAAACTCCACGCCAGCGACGGCGCGTACGGTGACAACTTCGGCTGCTCCATCGCCATCGACGACGGCATCGTCGTCGTTGGGGCATACCAAGACGAAGACAACGGCGAGAACTCAGGATCAGCGTATGTATTCGATGTGTCCACGGGTGCGCAGATCGCCAAGCTCCTGCCAGAAGACGGGCAAGCAGACGCATTCTTCGGCAACTCCGTCGATATCGACAACGGCATCGTCGCGGTGACGGCGCAGAACTACATCGACGGTTCGGCATACCTCTTTGACGCATCAACCGGAGCGCAGCTATTTCAACTCCTCCCCAGTGACGGGGAAGCGGACGACCAGTTCGGCCACGACATCGCCATCGAGGACAACATCGTCGCCGTGGGAGCGCCCCGAGACGACGACAACAACACCGATTCTGGCTCGGTCTACCTCTTCAACGCCACAACCGGAGCCCAGGTCAAGAAGCTGCTCGCCAACGACGGCGGGGTACAGGACCGCTTCGGCAGGAGCGTCGCCATCGAGAGTGGGGTCGTGGCCGTCGGGGCGTGGGGCGAGTTCGATGACAACGGTGCCCACGCGGGCGCCGGGTATCTCTTCGATGTCTCCACCGGGTTGCAAATCACCAAGTTCCTCGCCAGCGACGGTGAGGAGTTCGACCATCTGGGTATCTCGATCGGCATCGACAACGGCATCGTTGTCGCCGGGGCGGATGGCGACGACGACCACGCCAACGGCTCAGGCGCGGCCTATCTCTTCACCACACCCGCCTTCTGCCCCGCGGACCTCAACGCCGACGGCGCATTCGACTTCTTTGATGTGTACACGTTCATCGTGTCGTTCACCAGCAACACCCAGCTTGCGGACCTCACCAACGACGCCCGGTGGGACATGGCAGATGTCAGCATGTTCATACAAGCAGCGACCTCTGGGTGCCCATGACGCTGTAGCTGGAGTGTCTACAAATCAGTTCAGCGGCGTCGCCACCTGCGCGATCACGCTGCCCAGACGCACGCGGGCCAACGCGTACATACGCACCGGCGTGTCGTAGATCCCACGCATCGCCGCCGGCTCGTGCGAGATCAGGTGCATCACCGCGTCCGAATCGTCCCGCGGGTCCGGGCTCGGGAATCGCAGCCCGGGCTCGGCGCGAAGCAGCAGCCCGAGGTGCTCCCTGGCCCAGCTCTGCGCGGTGTACAGGCGTTCGAGCGCCGTGTGACAGTCCGCGTCGCACGCCACAAGGTGCAGACGCCCGTCGTCATCCATCCCCATCTCGACGCCCTGCGCCTTCGGGCAGCGCGTCTCAATCGGGCGCACGCCATCGAGAAGTGCGCAGAGCCCATCTCGCACATCAGGGTCCCGCTCGACACCCGTCGCCCCGCCAGACGCTTCGCCAGACGCTTCGCCGCGGGCGGTCGCGCCGGTGCGCGGCTTCACCTGCGATGCGCTGAGGACCCGGGTCTCGATCGTCGGCGGCTCGTCATCCTCGCCCGCTTCAATCTCAGCGTGGTGCGCGAGCGCAACGAGCCCGTCGATGATGTCACCAGCGTGGTGCGAGCGTGTATCACGGAAGATGTTTGTTGTGCCGGTCGCATCGATGCGCCCAGAGCCAATGAGGATCTCGACCGGACGCTCGAGGAACGATGCGACCGCGTTCTCCAGCTTGAATCGCGCATCCTCAGCGTGATCCCTGGGAGAGCCCATCACCGCGATCCGCACCCGCGGCGCGTCGCCCTGATCCTCATAGCGGTCGTTGAGCGTCGCGTCGACCGTTTTTACGAGCCGGTACGAAGCAACAACCGCTGCCTCGTCAGCTCCGGTCAGGATCGTGATGGTGTCCACCTCGGGACGATCCAGCAGCTCGGGCTCGATCCGCTCGTCGACACGCATGATCACTCGGTCCGCCCGCGAATGGATCGATTCCATCGCGCTCTCGATGTCCGCGCACCCCATCGCACGCTCCGGCTCACGCCCGGTGATCAGATCGATCGCCGTGCTCCCGGATGCCGCACGCACGAGCGCCACGATCTCGTCATGCTCCTTCGCGCTCCCGCAGGCGTACTGACGCGCCCAGAGCGTTGCGCGAACGGGGAGGTGGCCCAGCACGATCACCTCAACCCGAGGACGCGGCAGACGAACAAAGTCCACGCCCGGCTCCTCGCCATCGTCCATGAGCTCCGACATCAGGGCCGACGCATGCAGCCCCGTCGCCTCGAGCGATTCGATCACGCTCGCGGTTGCAGCGGCCGGGTCTTGCTCGCCTTCGGCCTGGTCATCAACACCATGCGTGAGCTGCAGCACTGGAGTATGCGTCCCGTGCCCCGGCTGATCGGGCTGCGCAGCGCCGGGCGCAAGCTCGCCGTCGCCCAGGAAAAGGTCCGCCAGCGCGTCGTACTCATCATGATCGATCGGTGCCAGGCGGATCGACGGGTGAGCGCCATCGCGTCCTTCACCGACCCCGTGCGTGCCATCGCGTGTATCATCCATGCCCTGCTCCGCGTCCGATCTCACCGGGATCCATCCCAGCGCCCCTCACCAGATCGCATGATGTGTTCAAGCCGAGTTCAGTATAGTGCCCCCGACCCGCGGGTGCACGTCACTCATCGCAGCTCGAAACGGTTGTTTCGCCCGCCCATCCCGTTGTCCACGAGATCGGGGTTGTACGCGTCCAGCACCCACTGCCCGTCCACAACCAGCTTGTAGGCGTACGAGCCGGTTGGCAGCTTCAGGTGCAGCTCATACACGCCCAGCGCTTCATTGAGCGTCATCCGGGTTGAGCTCGGATCCCAGCCGTTGAAATCGCCCGCGATCTCGATGCGGCTGCCGATCGAACCGGGCTGGACAAAGAGCATACCCGTCGAGCTCCGACGCACCCCAAACAGGTGGCGCACGCGCGTGATCTCCATGCCCTTGGGCCTGTTCCCCGGCTCAACAACCCGATCGTCACGGATCTCCACGGCGACCGGCTTGTGCGGCATCATCGAACGCCGCAGCGGCTCAGGCCGCTTCTCCGCGACCGCAGACGGGGCTGTAGCAGCCGATTGTTCCGTTGCCCTCGGCTCGCTCGATTGCATGGTCCTTGCCCGTAGCGCAAGCTCCTGCGCCCTTGAGAGCGAACCATCACCGGCTTCAGAGCCGTCGAGCCCCCCACTCATGCCCATGTTCGCCGCCGCGATCTGGACACGGAGCGACGCGTCGGCGAGTGTTGGCGGCGGGTCGACCCGTCCGAGGTCCGAGGCCTCTTCCCCGGGCTCGGGGCGATCGATGCTCACATGCTCGATCAGCCACTCGCAGAGCGATCGGTAATCCTCGGTGCCCATCGATTCCGGGTCGTACTCGTCGATCGGCTGACCAAAGGAGGCGGCTTCCTTGAGCGCGTGATCATAACGCACCACGACCGGGATCATCCCGCTCCCGAACCGATCGCGGAGATCATCGAGCAGATCCCGAGCCAGCGGCTGCGACGGGTCGTGCATCGTGGCCAGCAGGCGGGGATGGATGCGCATGCCGATCCGGCGTGCGATCGAGCGCGTTGTCTGCACCTGCTTGGACGCCCCCTTGAGGGAGAAGAAGCTCGTCTCGACCGGGATCAGCACCTCGCGTCCCGCGGCGATGGCGTTGTACGATAACAGGCCGATCGAAGGGGGGCAGTCGATCACGCACACGTCATACAACGAACGCGGACCGATCTCGCCGCGCTCGGCGAGATCCGCGGCCCCGACCGGCGAGTCGTCCCGCGTCAGGCGGGCGAGCACGCTGCGGAGACGCTTCTCCTTGTCATCCTGATCAGCCAGCCCGCCGCCAGGCGCTTCGATGCCGGCGAGTTTCATGCGTGATGGCAGCAGGTCCAGGTTCCGGCTCACGTGCCAGATGTACCGGTCACGATTGAGTTCCGCGTCGATTGGGGCACGCAGCGCATCCGAGACGTCCTGATCGAGGCGATCCTCAGGAATCCCGAGACCGGCGGCACAGTGCGATTGGGGATCGAGATCAACGAGCAGTGTCCGGCACCCCGCGCGGGCGAAGGCCGCGGCGAGGTTGATCGCCGTCGTGGTCTTCCCGCAACCACCCTTCTGATTGATCACCGTGAACGTGCGCACAGCAGAGACTCCGATACCAAACCACGAGAACGAACCTGCCCCCGCGGGTCCACGTTGTTATCGGAGCCATGGCGCAAAGCACTGTAATAAAGACCCTTCGAAGAGCCCGCAGAGCTGCGTTTTAGGGGAAACACACGAAACGGGATGACTGCATCAGCGACGGATTGAATCGATCCCCACGGCCAGCACGCCGGGGTCAGCATCCGACACGATAGAGCATTCTCCCCGCCCGATGGGCAGAATCACGCGGAGTGAGCCGCCGGCAGCCTTCTTGTCGTGCCCCATCCGCTGGATAATCTCATCCGTGGAGGGCAACCCCGAGACGCTGGCGGGCAGCCCAACCCGGCTGAGCATCGCTCGCAGCGTTCGCTCAACGTCCTTATCGCACATGCCGCCAGCTGCTCCTGCCGCGCACGCGCAGCACATCCCGAGCGCCACCGCCTCGCCGTGGTGCAGCGGCGCATCAGCCGGGTCTTCGCTCGGGCTGATCCTCTCGAGCGTCTCGATCGCGTGCCCGAACGTATGACCGAAGTTCAGAAGCATCCGCCCGCCAGACTTCGCGTCCGGCGACTCACGCTCGTCCCCGATCACCACGCTCGCCTTGAGCGCCACGTTTCGGGCCACGAGCTCATCGATCGTGTCAGGTTCAAACGCGGCGATCGCGCCCAGCCGCTCAGCCATCCAGGCGAGCAGCCCCGCGTTCAGATCATCCTCGTCCGGCACGCTCCCGCAGATCATCGCGTGCTTGATGCACTCGGCGAGCCCGCACCGACGCTGGCGAGCGTCGAGCGAGTCCAGCAACTCGGTATCCGCGACCACGAGCATCGGCTGGTGAAACGCCCCGACCATGTTCTTGTAGAGCGCCCCATCGACAGGCAGGTTCACGCCCGTCTTCCCGCCCACGGACGCATCGACCATGGAGAGCAGCGTGCTCGGGCATTGGATAACGGGTATACCACGCTGATAGCTCGCCGCGACGAAGCCGGCGATATCGCCTACAACCCCGCCGCCCAGAGCAACCACGACGTCCACCCGCGACATCCCGAATCGCGCGGCATCAACCAGCACGTCCCGGACCGTCCCCATCTCTTTGATCGATTCGCTCGGCGTGATCGCGTACACGCTCGTCTCAAAGCCCTCACGGCGCAGGTCTTCGACCAGCGCCGCCTCGAACCGGTCGGGGACGCCGGTGTCGCGCACGATGAGCGCCCTCGCCGATCGTCGCCCGAGCAAGGACCGCGCCGCGCTCGCGACACCGCGTAGCGAGCCACGCCCGACACGCACCTCATACGCGCGCTCGGCGAGATCGACATCGATGATCCGCTCGCTCATTCCGCGATGCCCGGACGCTTCCGCTCACTCGGAGGCACCTCGACACGGGTGCTGTTGGACCACAGCGACTCAAGGTCGTAGTGCGCCCGCGCGTTCGGCTCGAACAGGTGGATGACGACGTCCACGAAATCCGCGAGCAGCCACATCGCGCGCTCGTCGCTGGAGATCGCGTACGCCTTCGTGCCGACCTCTTTCGCGAGATCGTTCACGTTCTCCAGCGAGCTCCGCATCTGGCGCGCAGAGGTACCCGAGCCAATCACAATAAACCCCGTCACCGGCGAGACACCGGTGACGTCGAGCACGACCACGTCGGTACACCTGTCGTCTTGAAGCGACTGGGCAGCCCTGACCGCAAACGCCTTCGCGGTCTCTTGATCCAGGATCCGAGCGCCGCTCGACGCCGTCGCTCCGATCGTCTGGGGCGTCACTGATTCTTCATGCCGGTTGTTGGTCTCTTCATTCATTATCAGATCGTAGCCCGCTCAGTCGTCCGCACCCCTCGCGCCACCCGAATCACGCGTCCCTCGGGTGCCCTCGGGCTTCGTGCCCCGCATCGCGACCCAGCCGAGCACCGGGTCCGGCTCGAGCCGCCTGACCCCCTCGGCTCCCAGCCCCTCCAAACGGCGCTCGTACGCCTCGGTCGCCCCGGGGTCGCTGCAGATCAGCAGGACCGTCCCCCCATCGCACACCACGCGCCAGAGCTCCGCGATGGCGCGTGTCCGGTCCGGGTCGTCCTTCGCATCTCGGAACAGATCCACCGCGATCGCTGCGCTGAACGCCCCGTCGAGCTCGCCTGCGAGCGTGTCCAGCCAGCCGAGCTCGTACGCGAGATGGTTCGCCCGGTACCGCTGGCGCGCAAAGCGGATCGATTCGCCGTCGCGATTGATCGCGACCACACCGCCCGATGGCCCGACCCCGAACGCGAGTTCCGCGCTCCCCGCGCCCGTGCCGCACCCCAAGTCCAGCACGCGATCCCCGGGACGGATCACCCCACGCAGCGAACGGACGAAGCGCACCCGCGGGTCGTGCCCCAGATCCGCGAACCGGCGACGGTGCGTGAAACGGATGCGGATCGATTCTCGGTGCGCGTGCTGGGCCCCCTCGAGCTCAGCCGAGGGACGCGGGAAGACCACCTCGTACTCCTTCACGCCGGGGCCGGTCTCGCTCAGCGCCCTCCGCAGCGATATGCTGCTCAGCTCCCGGTACACGATGCCCGAGACCACGATCTTCCGACGCGACAGCCCGAGCGCACGCGAGAGCCGGCGCACACGGTTGAGCAGCCTTCCCCACACCCGCTCCGCACTCGTGCTCCGGTGAGAGCGCTGGCGCGCACGGCGGCGCGATTCCCGCTCACCCCACGACAGCGGACGCGGTTCCCCCCCTCGCTCCTCGGCGTTCACGGTGCGCCCCCACCCTGCGCACGCCCGAACAGGCTGGGCTGGGTGTGCTTCGCGACACGGACCACGCCCGGAGGCGAACCATCGCCACGCACCTCGACCCACGGCGTCGCCTCGAACTGCGAGGACACCAAACAGCTTCTGCCATCCCCGCCCTCGAGATACCGGCGGTGATGCCCCATCGCGATCGCCGGCTCGTTGCATTCCTGCGAGAGATGCAGCAGCACCAGATTCCGCCTCGGCCCGATCCGCGATACCGCCATCGCGCTCTGCTCGTTGCTCAGGTGCCCCGCGCCGCCCATGATCCGGCGCTGCAGGTAGATCGGACGCCCCGAGTTCTCCTGCAACACCGGGCAGTAGTTCGACTCGATCGCCAGCGTGTCCACCCCGCGCAGGTGCTCGATCAGGCCCGTGTTCACGTGCCCCAGATCGGTCGCGTACCCCATCGAAGCGCCCTCACGTTCCGGCAGGTCGATCCCGATGCGGAACACCGCCACGCCCAGGTCATCGTGGGCGAGCATCAGCGTCCGCATCTCGATCCCGGGCGCCGGCGCAAACACCTCGTCGAACGGCTCGGTCCGGGCGTACAGCAGGCCCATCCGCCTCGCCCGCCCCATGTGCATCCGATGGATCCGCAGCTGCGCGTGCCAGTCGCCGGTCCGTGAGCCCGGACGCAACGCGTTGATCCAACCCAGGTGGCAGTGATCCGAGTCCAGGTGCGTGAACACGATCTCGTCCACCTCGTCCGGGCGGATACCCCGCTGATGCAGCAGCACCCGCGTCCGGCTCGGGCTCAGGCCCGCGTCGATCAGGATCACCCGCCGCGCCGTCTCACGCGTCGCCGGGACCACCAGCACGGAGCAGTTCCCCTTCGAGCCCGACGCCAGCACGCACAGTGCGCCGCACGCGTCGGACCCGATCTCGACATGAGCACGCCGATCAGTCACGACCCTGCGACTTCCTTCCGCCGACCGGAACGATCGGGCGCTTCGCCTCGCCGATGAACTCCGCGATCTGCTTCACCGCCACCGAGTCCACACCGAGCTCATCGAGCTGCGCCTTCATTTCGCTCATCGGCGGGTTGTGCCGAAGCACCTTCTTATACGCCAGACGCACTGCCTCGATCTCATCCTTCGTCATTCCCGAACGACGCATCCCAACCATGTTCAGGCCCATCACCATGTTCCGACCCGCGCACAGGCAGTACGGCGGCAGATCCCCCGTCAGCACCGCCCCGCCGCTGCACATCGCCTGACGGCCAACCCGGCAGTGCTGGTGCACAAGCACGCTCCCGGACATCGTCACGCGATCCTGCACGACCACATGACCCGCCAGCAGCGTCGCGTTCACGATCACCACATCATCCCCAACAACCACATCGTGCCCCGCGTGGCTCCCCACCATCATCATGGTCCGGTTGCCGATCCTGGTCGGCGTGTGATCATTGCTCGCAGCGTGCACCGTCACATGCTCGCGCAGGATCGTCTCTTCACCGATCACCACGCCGGCCGTTGCAGACCCGGGCTTGAACTTGTAATCCTGCGGCTCATACCCGATCGCCGCCCCGGGGTACAGGATCGTGTTCTTCCCGATCACCGCCGGCCCCTGGATGGACACCCCCGAGAGCAGCCGCACGCCGTCCCCGAGCGTCACGTCGCCCCGCACGATGCAGAACGGGCCGATCTCGACCCCCTCGCCCATCTTGACATCACCCTCAACGATCGCCGTCGCATGCACATTGCTCATGCCACGATCATAGGTACGTGCATCCCGATCATCCCCACACCTGCGGAGGGACGAGCCGCCATAGGCGGGACGGAGGGGCTGTCCGCAAAGACGCATTCCCATCACCGCCCCCCTCTTCCCCATTGCCCATTGCCTGCTGCCTATTGCCCCTCCCACCTACAGTTCCCCGTGCGCCCCATCACCCACATCCCGCTGCAAAGACTCGCCTACGAGCCCGCCTACCAGCTCCAGCAGCACCACCACGCCCAGATCCTCGACGCCCGCGGCACCCCCGACGCCGAGCTCGCCCGCGTCCTCATGATCGAGCACGACCCGGTCATCACCGTCACCCGCCGCCCAGACGCCCCAACCCACGTCCTCGCCTCCGAGCAGCTCCTCGCATCCCAGGGCGTCGCCCTCCACCAGACCGACCGCGGCGGCGACGTCACCTACCACGGGCCGGGCCAGCTCGTCTGCTACCCCATCGTCGACCTCAACGCCGCCGGGCTCCGCATCCACGAGTACATCCGCACCCTCGAGCGGGCCGTCATCGCCACCCTCGCGGACCTCGATATCACCGCCCACACCGACCCGGACGCGACGGGTGTGTGGGTCGAGCCCCAGCACCACTTCAAGTCCGACCAGCCCGCGAAGGTGTGCGCGATCGGTGTGCGCGTCCGCCGCTGGATCACCCTCCACGGCCTCGCCATCAACCTCGATCCGGACATGGACCATTTCAACCTGATCGTGCCGTGCGGTTTGGCGGGGAGGCCGGTGGTGTCGATCGCCCAAATCCTCGGCAAGGACAACGCCCCGACGATGGGTGAGCTGGCGGAACGGTTATTCGGAAACCTGCGAGATGCCCTACCCAGCGGCCTCCCCCGCAGGTGCGGGGGAGGTGGCACTCCGAAGGCGTGACGGAGGGGGTCTTCCACTACACTCACAGGATGCTCGACCCCAAGTCTTTTCGCGATCAAACGCGCCCATCAGCTCAAGCAAAGTCACTCGCCAAACGACTTCGATCGGAAATGTCCCCCGCCGAAGTACGGCTCTGGGCCGTACTCAAAGGTCGAAAGCTGGCAAACCTCCGCTTTCGTAACCAGGCACCGATCGGAGACTATGTCGCGGACTTCTACTGCCCGGAAGCACGCCTTGTGATCGGGGTCGATGGCAGGGATCATCTCAATCAGCAGGGCCACGACGCGAAGCGAGATGCTTGGATGAATAGCACCGGCATCATGGTCATCCGGATCACACCGACCCAGCTCGCCAAAGACATCGACGCCGTCTGCAGAACCATCTCCCACCACGCCCGCGAACGAAAGCAAGAACTCGAAACACTCAGGAACTGGCATCGAGACTCCACAGACTGATTTCTTGCGGCCTCCCCCGCACCAGCGGAGCTTTATGCACGAATGCTCTGATTCCTGACGACCCTTGCGGCGTTGATGATGACCTTTGCGTCGATCCAGCAGCGTACGCGGTGCAGCCTTCGCGCCCAGGGCGGCAGGTTCCCGCCGCTCACCACCCCGCTGCTC
>CAXREY010000047.1:0-3199 GCA_964229845.1 Phycisphaerales bacterium UBA1924 | reverse complement strand
AGTGGAGGACAGGGGACTCGAACCCCTAACTTCCAGCTTGCAAAGCTGGCACTCTACCAATTGAGTTAGTCCCCCGAAGGGATCGTCACCATCGGCTGATGACGGGGGCAAGTGTAGCCCTTTTTCTGCGTCAAGGCGAGCGTCACGCCGAATCGGTATGATCAAACCATACCTGAACCCGGGAGAGACCATGAACCCAACACGCCACGCACTGATCACCCTGCTCGCACTCGCTGTCACGCCCGCGCTCGCCGCGGCTCAACCCGATAACACCCGCGATGAAGACGCCCAGAAGGACGCGGAGCGGATCGAGCGATCGGAATCGAGCTCACTGAGAATCTCGCCGTACGTGGTCGGGAGTTTTCACGCGGACGCGGATCTCGACTCGGACATCGGCGAGTTCGGCTTCAGCTCCTATGGTGCGGGCATCAACCTGAGCCGGAGCGTCGGGGATCGTGGTCTTCTGAGCGCCAACATCGGGTTCGGGCTGCTCGATTACGATATCACCCCGTCCGCCACATCCGTCGCGAACGATGCCGCGGATATCGGGGCGGGCCTCGATGATGTGTACGAATCCGAGATCGTCCTCAGCTACGTCCATAGGGGTGAGGGCGAGTGGTCCTACCTGATCGCCGGCGGGGTGATCTCCTCGGGTGAGGACGGCGCGGACTTCGGCGACACACTCGACTTCCTGGGGACCGCGGGCTTCAGGTACCAGTACAACGATCGACTTTCGCTGGGGCTCGGCGTGCTGGTCCGTACCCAGCTCGAGGACGATGCGCTGGTGATCCCTGTGCCGCAGATCCGCTACCAGATCAGCGACAAGTGGGTGCTCGAATCGGAGCGTGCCGGGCTCGAGCTGCGTTATGAGGCGAACGAGCGGATCACGTACGGGCTCGCGGGCGAGTACCTCAGCTCGACGTTCCGTCTCAACGACACGCACGCCGCGCTGGTCAGCGAGGGCGTCGCGACGCACCGGCGTGTGCCCGTCTCGATCTTCGCGGACTTCACAGCGTCGGAGCAGATCCAGATCCGGGCTCGGATCGGCACGTCACTTGCCGGGAACATCGAGTTCCTCGATGCCAGCGGGAACGACATCACAGATCAGGACATCGACCCCGCGATCTTCGGTTCGCTCAACGTATCGTTCCGGTTCTGATCGCTCAGCGGTCCGGGCCCGTGGGCTCGAACTGCCCCGCGCTCTCCCGCGTCACGGGCGCGACCCGCTCGGAGATCGGGGGCGCATCGCGGAGGTAGGCGCGTTCGATCATGGGCGGATCCAGCGGGCGGTCGTTCGCGTCGACGGGGGATCCCGCGATCCGCAGGATCGCGTCTGTGCCCGAGACGGCCTGCCCGAAGCTGGTGTATCGCCCGTCGAGGAACGATGTCCCCTCTCGGCTGAGGCACACGAAGACCTGCGAGCCGTTCGTGTTGGGGTCTGCCGCCCGGGCCATCGACAGCACGCCGAAGCCGTGCGGGAGCGGGCTCTTCTCCAGGTCGACCATGTAACCGGGGCCGCCGAAGCCCGTTCCGGATGGGTCGCCAACCTGGATCACGAACGGGCGTCCGTCGTCGAGCGTCTCGACCACGCGGTGGAAGATCACGTTGCTGTAGAAGCCGCCCTCGACGAGGTGCATGAAGTTGTACGCGGTATTCGGGGCCGCGTCCGGGCGGAGACGGAACGCGATCTCGCCCGCGCTGGTCTGGAGCACCGCCTCCTGCTCGACGTACACGCGCACGCCAGAGAAGACCTGCTCGTCCTGATCTTCTGAAGCCGTCTGCCCCTGGGCCTCGAGCGATTCTCGGCGATCATCCTCGAACATGACCTCGGCCTCCCTCGCCTCACTCAGGCGGAGCGTCGCGGGATCGACCCGCGTCGCGGTGTTGGGTGTCACGAGCGGCTGGACGACGAGCGGGGCGCCGTAGGCGACATCGTTGAGAAAGAGCTGTGCGAGCATGACCTCATCGGGCTGCTCACCCCAGATCATTGGGAAGAGGCTCGCGAGGTCAGATTTGCCCTTCGCGGCTGGCGCGGATGCGAGCACCTCGAGCGTGGAGGCCTTGTAGAGCTTGATGCTCGGCTCGGCGATCCGATCTTCGGGCACGCTGATATTGACGACGATCCGGCGGCCGATCCCGTAATACAACTGGTCCGGCTGGATCTGTGCGATGGCGTGGCAGGGAAACAGGCCCCAGAGCACGGCCAGTGCGGTGCTGAGGAGTCGACGAGCATGGATGCCTTGAGTATGGGTGCGCATACGTACAGCTTACCCGAGACCGTAGGCAAAGTTGTAGTGATGTCGTTTGTGCGATGCGGGCCGGGGATCAGTCGCCCAAGCCGGGGATCTCATCGAGGCGGTCCCAGGCATCGCGGACCACGGTGTTCGAGCCCGTGCCGTTGTCTCGCCCGAGCAGGTCGTTGGCGATCTGTCCACCGATGTCGTCGTACCAGTCGACCGCGAGCCCGGCCTGAAGGACGTTGAACCCGTCCTCGTGGTTCAGGTCCTCGTAGGAACGCATCGTGTCGGTGACGAGTGCCGCGGTCGAGTTGATGTTGTAGAGCACGCGCTGGTTGTCGGGCCCCATGCCGCGGTAGAGGTAGTTGACGATGATCTCATCGACGACTTCGAGGTTGCTCCAGTCCTGCTCGGCTTCCATGAAGGAGAAGCTGCCACGGTGGCTGGGGCAGTAGAAAATGTTGGGGGCCGAGATGTACTCATCTCGGAAGAGCAGGCCCATTCCATCCCAGCGATCACGAATGCGACCGGGGTACTCCGAATCTGAGAGCAGGACGGTATCCATGCGATCGGGCGTCCAGGCGGCGCTGGTGTGTCGCGTCCATTCCGGGAGGAACACGCTATCGGGCAGCACATCGCGGTTGTCCTGTGAGAACAGGCTGACGCCCAGACCGATCTGGCGGAGGTTTGAGCCACACACGACCTTGCGTGTGGACTCACGCACCATGGAGATCGCGGGGAACATCAGCGCGATCAGGACGGCCACGATCGCGAGCGAGACCATCAGGTCGATCATCGTGAACGCGCGTGCGTGGCTACGAGTTGTTGCGGTGACCTTCTTCAAGGCGGACCCAATCGAGTTGATTCCGTAGTACACAAAGTCCCACCACGAGGTGTGGATGATGTGTACTTCTTCCCCACGGCTGCCGGAGCAGCGTCCTGACGCAACTCTAAAATATCGG
>CAXREY010000046.1:0-75354 GCA_964229845.1 Phycisphaerales bacterium UBA1924 | reverse complement strand
CATGGGCCAGGTCATGAACCTGGAGATGGACACCGTGGGCGCCGTCATCTACGGCGACTATCTGAAGGTCAAGGAGGGCGACCTGGTCAAGAGCACCAGCCGCCTGCTCGAGGTGCCCGTGGGCGAGGGCCTGCTGGGCCGCGTGGTCGACCCGCTGGGGCGTCCGCTCGACGACGGCCCGGCCATCGAGGCCGCCGAGTACCGCAAGGTCGACATCATCGCCCCGGGCATCGCCGACCGCCAGCCGGTGAGCGAGCCCTTGCAGTTCGGCGTCAAGGCCGTCGACGCGATGATCCCCGTGGGTCGCGGCCAGCGTGAACTGGTCATCGGCGACCGCAAGACCGGCAAGACCGCCGTGTGCATCGACGCGATCATCAACCAGAAGCAGTACTGGGGCACCGACGACGCGGTGGTCTGCATCTACGTCGCCGTCGGCCAGAAGGAGTCCACCGTCGCCGGCGTGGTCGAGCAGCTCAAGAAGCACGGCGCGATGGACTACACCATCGTCGTCAACGCCGCGAGCAGCGACCCCGCCCCGATGCAGTACGTCGCGCCCTACTCGGGCTGCGCGATGGGCGAGTACTTCATGTGGCAGGGCAAGGAGGGCAAGACGCCCAAGCACGCCCTGCTGGTCTACGACGACCTGAGCAAGCAGGCCGTGGCGTACCGCCAGCTCAGTCTGCTGCTGCGTCGCCCGCCCGGCCGCGAGGCCTACCCCGGCGACGTGTTCTACCTCCACAGCCGCCTGCTGGAGCGCGCCACCAAGCTGAGCGACGAGAACGGCGGCGGCTCGCTCACCGCCCTGCCGATCATCGAGACGCAGGAAGGCGACGTGTCGGCCTACATCCCCACCAACGTGATCTCGATCACCGATGGCCAGATCTACCTCGAGCCCGAGCTGTTCTTCAGTGGTGTTCGCCCCGCCATCAACGTCGGTATCTCCGTGAGCCGCGTGGGTGGCGCCGCCCAGATCGGCGCGATGAAGAAGATCGCCGGCTCGCTGCGACTCGACCTCGCCGCCTACCGCGAGCTCGAGGCGTTCGCCCAGCTCGGTACCGATCTTGATAAGGCCACGCAGGCCCAGCTCGACCGCGGTGCCCGCATGGTGGAGCTGCTCAAGCAGCCCCAGTACGTGCCGCAGCACGTGACCGACCAGATCATCTCGATCTACGCCGGCACCAAGGGCTTCCTCGACACCGTCGCCCTCGACAAGGTCAAGGAGTTCGAGAAGGCGATGCTCGAGTACTTCCAGTCCAGCGCCAAGGGCGTGTGGGACGAGCTCAACGAGACCAAGGCCCTCAGCGACGACCTCGAGAAGAAGCTGGTTGATGCGCTGAACAACTTCAAGGCCGGCTGGAACGGCTGAGTTAAAGAAGCTCAAGAATAATCCCATTCAACCCACCGTTTCACGGTGGGTTTTTTTTTATGCATTCCCTATTTGTTCACAGTTACTTCGTACTTTATGCAGTGAAAGTCACATCCCGAAAATTGATACTCAAAACGAGGGGGCGAAATGAAACTCACTTTGGGCCAAACCCATTCCCTTGCAGCACTCATTCTCTTTGCCGCGCAAGGCCGCGCAGGAGATACTCAGACGTACATCGCAGAAGCGGCCGCGGATAGCGCAATTTATTCAGGCAGTTTCAACCAGAACTATGGATCAGATAACACCCTCGTAGTGGGTGAATCCGGTGGCGAGTGGTGGTCACTTGTTCGCTGGGACTTCGTGGGGCCGGGTATGGTGCCTGAGGGGAGTACGATCCATTCCGTGGCGGTTGACCTATATCAGAATCCAACCTCGATGACTTCTCCAATTTTCATGGAAGCCAGCTTTATAGATAGTCACTGGACCGAGCATGGCGTGACCTTCTTTACTCAACCGCAGCACACACCATTCGGCGTTTACACAGTGCTCGATGGCAACTTCCCGAGTTTCATCCGCCTCCTGGACAATGCCGGGCTGATGAAAGCATGGGTTGATGGCATCGTGAATAACGGGGATCAGAGTTATGGCTTGCTCTTTAAGCCTGATGCCGCCGTAACGGGACACTACCAGTTGTTCCGATCGCGGGAGGATACACCCCCTCGATTGATCATCGAATACACGCCTCCAATGCAGGATCCAGACATCGCTGTGATGGCGGTAGATGTTGCGCAATCGCAAGTAGGCCTGTGTGAAGATACATTTGAGTGTGAGGTCACTTTCGAGAATCTTGGGCAGGGTAGTTCGGATCCTGGTGAGGTGGTGTTTAGCCTGGGGTTGAACGCAGGTGATGCACATTATCCGGCTGGCAGCTTTACGGTGCCGTCGCTAAGCCCTGGGGAAGTTCGGACGATTCTCTATGATCTGGAGATCAATGGCGCGGTAAACCGTCAAGATTACTATGTGAATGCCGAGATTGATGTGCCCGGGGACACGAATGACAGCAATGACTCTGGACATACGAGTACGGAAGTCGAGTTCTTTGTATGCGTAGACATTGAGGTATCCGGCGTCGGGACCGATCATGCTGTTTACGAGCAGGCTGATGTCATTGAGGCCGAGTTTACGGTGAAGAACTTTGGCTCAGTGCCGACCGACTCCGTAGATTTCACGGTCGTACTCTCGGGTGATCCAGTTCTGGGCAATGACGATTACGTGTGGGATGGGTTTGTGCTTGATTCACTGGGCCCATTCGAAGAACGCACTGTCACGCAATCCGTCATGCTCCCCAGCAATGGTGTCCCACCCGGCGACTACTACATCGGTGTTCATGTCGAGGATGATGGCGGATTCAACGACATGGCTTTCACGCCGACCACGATCCACATTAACGATTTCTGTCTGCCCGCCGATTTGGTGGCGACAGAAGTGAGCGCCGGCGCGTCGGCGTATAGCCAGGGGGACACCGCCTCGGTCGGCTTCGATATCTCGAATGATGGCTGCATGGCATCAGAACCATCCAGCTTCGCGGTCGTGTTTTCAACCGATCAGTCTTTGGATCCTGAGGACCTGTATGTTGAGTATCTGCCGCTGCCCGCGCTCGACGGCATGCAGACGATCGCTATCGATGAAGTTTTCACGATCCCTTCTGATCTGACGCCGGGTGAGTACTACATCGGGATCGATGTCTCAGCGAGTGGGTCCGGAGGCGTTGCATTCGCGGCCGATCCGGTCAGCGTATCGGTTTGTCCTGCTGATTTTTCGGGCGATGGTGATCTGACTTTCTTCGATGTCAGTGCGTTCTTAGAGGCATTCATGGACGGTGAGCCGAGTGCAGATATGAACGGCGACGCCATGTTCAACTTCTTCGATGTCTCCGCCTTCCTTACCGCCTACCAAGCCGGCTGCCCCTAACCCCGCTCCGCATCGCACGCTTTGTGCGCAAAATCGTGTCACTCCACCCCAAACACGCCCGCTCGGGCGTGTTTTTCTTCCCGTTCCTTCGCCGCGCTGGTATCGTGGTCACACACGGAGAGGGACACATGCGATTCAGAATAATCACCGGACCACTCGTATTACTGCTGTTGTGCACGCCCGCATGGGCGCAGCAGACGCTGCCCGTCAAGCAGGTCGTCGCACCGCCCAGCGATATCGACTCCGGCATCGTCAGGCTCCCCGACCCGGCCGAGCTGGGGGAGACCTCGCGCACGCTGCTGCTCGAAATCAACCCGGCGCAGGCCGATGCGGACGGCCTGGTCGACCTCGCGTTCCCCTTCGTCACGGGCGATGGGCGGGCGCGTGTCGTGTTTCTCCCCGAGAAGCCCGACGCGTGGGTGGGGGATGTCCGATCGATCGATTTGCGAACGCAACAGGAGATCCAGGTCCGCACCGATGCGCCCATCGAGCACCCCGGTGTGTCGCTTGTCCGCGATCCGCTGCCGTGGGGTGACCCGGGTCGGACATACCCGGCGGTGATCCTGCCCGCCGATCAGCGCGAGATGTACATCAGCGTACAGATGAACAAACGCGTCGGCGGCTTCGTGCTGTTCGATCAATCGCCCGATCGCTCGCTCTATACCTATATCAAGCAGCAGCGCACGCTGATCGATCAACCCATCACATTCGCCAGCTCGCTCAGCGACGCCTCGAAGATCGTTACGCTGCGTGCGATCGTCCGCGCACCCGACGGATCGCGCGAGGTCATCGAGGCCGAGGTCGATGAGCAGGAACTCTCGTTCACACCGGCCCGGCCCGGTCAGTACGCCGTCCAGGTCTTCGCCGAGTACGCCAACGCGCACAACCGGCCCGTGATGCTCAGCACCCAGCACCTGATCGAGATCGAGTCCCCAACCACGCCCATCGGCGAGCCGCGTGTCATGCCCCGGGGCGACCGGGTCGAGCTCGTCTTCGAGCGTGCGGACTCGGACGATCGCACGATCGTGGCCGCGGAGGTCTGGGGCCGGTCCGACGCGGGCATGGTCCCCGTGTGCTGGCTGGCGCGGGTGTGCGACGCCGATCGCTCGCTCCTGCTCGACCCGCGGTTAATCGCCGATGCCGGCGTGGATCCGCAGTCAATCGAGCTTCGTCAGGTCCGCGTGCACGATGTGGATTCCATGGTCCCGACCCAGATCATCGAACGTGTCCCGCTGGACATGAACGCCGCTCTCGGGGCCCTCCGCGATGAGCGGGCCCCACTTCGCGTGCGCTATCAGGGCGCATCTGACCAGTCACGCGGCGCCCTCCCCGGCGGGCACCGCCTCCTGCTCGTCCACGGCTACTGCTCGGGCGGCAACCCGTTCACCACGTCGCACTTCTCGGGCGATATCGCGATCTTCAACGATCCGGAGGTCTCCCGATCCCACGACGCGTTCGCGCTGGAGATCATGGCGCAGGCGTCGCCGATGAAATCGTTCGGCGTCGCGGCCCACTCGCAGGGCGCGATGGCTGCGCTGCACCTGTACACCTTCTACTTCTCCGGGCTCGACTGGGCACGCGGCGACCGCCTCATCCAGTCGGTGGGGGCCCCGTATCAGGGCACCGCCCTCGCGGGGAACGCCGCGGTGCTGGGCGACATCTTCGGCTTCGGGTGCGGCGAGAACAGCGATATGAGCTACACCGGCTCGGCCAACTGGCTCTCGCTGATCCCGACCTCTTCACGCCAGCAGGTGTGGTACTACACCACCTCCTTCGAGGACCGCCCGTTCGCCTTTGACTACTGCAACATCATCACCGACCTGCTCCTCGATGACCCGGACGACGGCGTCATCGAACGCAGCGCCGGGCAGCTCCCCGGGGCCAACAACATGGGCCACGTCGAGGACTGGTGCCACACCACCGGCATGCGCGACCCCGCCCAGTGCACCGACGCGTCACGCAACGCCACCATCAACGCGAGGGCCCGCCGATGAGACATACACCAGCACTCTGCATCGCGATCGCAACCGGGCTGGCCCACGCAGGAAGCGTGTGCGTCACGCCGAACACGAGCATCCCGGACAACAGCGCCACGGGCGTCGAGATCCCCATCAACCTGGAAACGGGCGCCAACGAGCTCATCGAGACGATCACGGTGGCCGTTGATATCGAGCACCCCTGGGTCGGCGATCTGGTCGTCACGCTCCGATCCCCATCGGGCACGGAGGTCACGCTGCTCGACCGCCCCGGAATCCCGAGTTCTGGCTTCCCCGGCCCCTTCGGGTGCGGGGGGCGCGATCTCGATGCGACCTTCACCGACGACGCGACCACGCTCGCAGAAGACGTCTGTTCATACAGCACCCAGCCGGTCATCGTGGGCGAAGTCGTCCCATCCCAATCCATGCTGACCTTCGCGGGCGAGCCCGCGAGCGGCGAGTGGACGCTCATGGTTACGGACCGCTCCGCATACGACACCGGCGTGCTCGTCGAGGCCTGCATCCAGATCACGACCAGCGTCGCTTGCACGCCAGATCTCACGGGCGACGGTGTGCTCGATTTCTTCGACGTCAGCGCCTTCCTGAGCGCCTACAGCGCCCAAGACCCGGCCGCCGACTTCACGGGTGATGGGGTGTTCAACTTCTTTGATGTGAGCGCGTTTCTGAATGCCTACAGCGCGGGGTGCCCGTAGATCTGATCACATTCCTATGTTCTGCTGCTTGAGAGGGAGCACCAATGAACAAGCTTGCCGCATCCATCATCACGCTCAGCGCATGCGCCTATTCGTGTACCGCTGAGCCGTACAAGTACGAGCTCTTCATCGTCCGCGATTTCTCGCCCAACGGTCTGGCGACCGATACCGCGCTGACCGGCGTCAATAACGCGGGCAAGGTCGTCGGCTGGTCCAGGTTCGATGACGAGCCGACCCGGCGGGGATTCTACTGGACCGAGGACGAGGGCTTTGTGTTCCTCAGCTCGCCCTCCAGCCCCGCAGAATCCGTGCTCGCGATGGGCGTGAGCGACGACGACCTGATCCTCGCCTCCGCGGACATCGCGATCCCCGGCGGCGACCCCGATCTGGTCGGACGCGTGCACACCTACGACCCGGGCAGCGGCTCGTGGACCCAGCACCACCCGTGGGCCGGGTGCACGTCCATCGCGCAGGACATGAGCGGGAACGGCTGGTTCTGCGGCGAGATTGTCCGCCTCGACGACAACGGCAACTGCGGCAGCGCATTCTTCAACGCCGAGGGTTTCTTCGGGCGGAGCGGCGACCTCACCCCGCTCGGTCGCTTCGGCGATCAGCCCAGCTTCGCCCACAACATCAATCGCAACGGCGCGGTCTGCGGCGAGGCGGTGAGTGCCAACGGCTTCGACGTAACCGGCGTCTTCCGCGAGCAGGGCGGGCAGCTCGTGTCCCTCCCGCTCATCGGCTACCCATACGCCTCTGCGCAGGGTATCAACGACAACAATACCGTCGTTGGTGAGGCCGCCACACCCGGCTTCGCCGCGACGGTGGCCGTGAAGTGGACACGCGAGAACGGCGTATGGTCGGTTGAATCGCTCGATAACGGCTTCGATGCCTCATACGCGCACGACGTCAACAACCGCGAGCAGGTCGTCGGGTGGTCCGTGGACGCCGACAACCCTGGCGGCTTCGGCTGCATCTGGGCCCAGGGTCACATCTGGAATCTCAACGACCTGATCATCAACCCGCAGTCGGGCGCGATCACCCAGGCGATCGATATTTCGGATTCCGGCTGGATCATCGGGCGGATGATCGTCAACGGCGACAGCGCGTTCTGCATCCTCAAGCCGATCGATCAGGATTCGGACGGCGATGGGCTGCTCGACTCCTGGGAGCAGGAAGACAGCGGGATCGACATCAACAACGACGGGCTCATCGACCTCGACCTCTACGAACTCGGCGCGCGCGAGGACCGAAAGGACGTGCTCGTCGAGGTTGATGTCATGCAGGGTGTTCCCTTCAGCATGGGGGCACTGGACGATGTAAAGCAGGCGTTCGACAACGCGCCGATCGAGAACCCCAGCGGCGAGGATGGCATCAACGCGATACTCATGGTGAGCGAAACGAATATCCCGTTCGATAACGCCTGGCTCGACCTCGGCGAGATCGCCCCCGTCAAGCAGCTGCATCAGGGGAGCGACGACGACCGCGCCAGCTTCAACTGGGAGCACATCAGGGCCGCGCGCGACCGCTCGATCCGCTACTGCGTCTTCGCCAACAACCTGAGCCAGGGCGCGGTCGGGCTCGGCGAGACACCCGGGAACGACTTCGTGGTTGCGCAGGGCGGGTACGCCGCGGTCTCACGCAGGTCGCTCGCCGAGACGTTCATGCACGAGCTCGGTCACAACCTCGGCTTGCGGCACGGTGGCTCCGACGGGCAGCTGTACAAGCCGAACTACATCAGCGTGATGAACTACGGGTTCAGGGGGTACCGCACAGCGAGCCGTCAGCGCCTGACGCTCGATTTTTCACGCGAAGCGCTGCCCACCCTCAACGAGAGCGACCTGAATGAGCAGGCGCTCGTGCCCGGAGGCGACAACTACAGCGGTGTCCGCGTGTTTTTCGGTCAGCCGGACGGCAACGGCGGGCGGGAGGTCGAGTGGCTCTCGCTCGGCACCGGCATGATCGATTGGAACAACGATGGCATCTTCGACATGAGCGCGGCCGCGGATCTGAACTGGCTCCCGAATAACTACCCGGGCGCCGTCAACAGCCAGTCATCCGGCGAGCCGCTCTCCGGGCATCAGGACTGGGACGCCATCATCCTGCCGATCGGCCCGGATGGGCCCTACGCCGCGGACGCCGTGGTCATGCCCGATTACGAAGAGCTCACGGTGGCGGAACTCGAATGGCTCGACAACGACCTGCCCGATCCGCCAGGGCCCGACTGCGCCGCGGACCTGACCGGCGACGGCGTGCTCGATTTCTTCGACGTCAGCGCCTTCCTGAGCGCCTACAGCGCCCAGGACCCGGCCGCCGACTTCACCGGCGACGGCCAGTACGACTTCTTTGACGTCAGCGCATTCCTGAGTGCCTACTCGGCGGGGTGCCCATAAACCGATCGTTGTAAGGGTTGTGTTTGCGTACGATTTCATCCTTGCACCTTTCCGGGGGATCCGGTAAGGTGCGAGGACCGTATCTGTTTCGCGGAATGGGTGCCTTGTTCTGAGGTGCTCGGGTCTAAAAACACATCAGTCGTGCAGGTTTACTCGCGATCTACGCCGAGCCGATCGATCCCTACCGATCAGCCAATCGTGCACTCGTGTCAGATCGCTCGCACGACAAGGAGGAATCAGCAACATGCTCCAGCCACGCGCACTACTTGCGACCGCGTCACTCACCATCGGCATCATGGGTGCCGGGGCATTGGCGCAGTCCCAGCACTTCAGACTCCAAGGCGACCAGATCCATCTCGACGCGCTCACAGAAGTCGAGATCGGCGACCACGTCCGCGTCGAAAACTTCCAGGCCGTCGGCGCGGAGTACGACTTTGAGCTCGACCGCTTCGAGGTCCTCACAGACGATGCGGAGCTCGTCGTAGGCACCAAGGACGGCATGGTCGCGCTCCCACGCCCGGACGTGGTCCTCCTCTCGGGGATCGTCGCCGGCGACGCCGACTCGCGCGTGTTTCTCTCGTACTCGCCCTACGGGACCAACGGCTACATCGAGCAGAACGGCGAGCTGATCTCGATCTCCACCGGCGACTACGACGTGGAGAAGAACCTGCAGCAGGCCCTCCGCTCGGCACACATGGCTGACATGCTCGATCCCAACGCGATCACGCACGGCTGCGGCTACACCAACGGCGACGCGAAACTCGAGCCCATGGGCCTGCCCGACCAGAGCGGCACAGCCACCGGCGCTCGCGGCGGCTCGACCTGCCGCATCGCCGGCATCGCGGTCGAATCTGACTACGAGTTCACCGAGCGCCTCTTCGGCGGGAACACCAACGCCTCAGCCGCGTACCTCGTGTCGCTCGTCGGCGCGATCTCCGAGATCTACGAGCGCGACGTCGATACCCGCCTGGCGATCCCGTTCCTGCGTGTCTGGGCGGACAACTCCGATCCATACGACGCGAACACCGGCGACCCGCTCGACCAGGTCCGCAACCACTGGAACTCAAGCATGGGCCACGTGGACCGCACCGTGACCCACCTGTTCACCGGCCGACAGAACACGTCCTACGGCGGTGTCGCGTACGTCGGCGTGCTCTGCAACGGCAGCTACGGCTACGGCGTCTCCGCCTACCTCGACGGCTCGTTCCCATACCCGCTCGTCGATCACCACGGCGGCAACTGGGACGTCGTCGTCGCGGCCCACGAGCTCGGGCACAACTTCGGCACCGGCCACACGCACAGCTACTCGCCCCCCATCGACGGGTGCGGCAACGGCGACTGCTCCAACCCGTACGGCGGCACGATCATGTCCTACTGCCACACATGCTCCGGCGGCCTGACCAACATCGTGCTCGGCTTCCACCCGCGCGTGCAGAACACCATCGTCGATTACATGAACAACGTGAACTGCGACCTCATCAGCGAGGGCGTCACCGCGGCCGAAGACTTCGCCGAGACGCTCCAGGACACGCCCATCGAGATCGACGCGCTCAGCAACGATGCCTCCCAGTCGTGCGACCCGTTCGTGCTCAACAGCTTCGACTCAACCTCGTTCGCGGGCGGCACGGTTGAACTCCTCGCGGGCGCTGGCCCCGACGGGCGTGATATGTTCCGCTACACACCGCCGGCGGATTACTCGGGCTTCGACCTCTTCGCGTACAGCATCATGGGCGACTCCGGCGCACAGAGCACCGTCGTCAACCTCGATATCCGCGCACTCCGCCCGGCGGACGACCGCCTGAGCCCGGTCCCGGGCCTCGCCGTGAGCTACTACCAGCTCAACAGCCCGAGCGTGCTCCCCGACTTCGACGCCCTCACCCCAATCGGCACCGACGTGTCCACCGACGTCAACTACCCATCAGTCGGCACCGAGTTTATGAACTCAGGGCTCTCCGATGAGGTCGGCGCGGTCTTCGAGGGCTACGTCTGGGCCCTCTTCGATGGCATCTACACCTTCAGCACCAACTCCGACGACGGCTCCGCGCTCTACATCGGCGATGAGCAGGTCGTCAACAACGACGGGCTCCACGGCATGGTCTCCAAGAGCGGCACCATCCCACTCGCGGCCGGCTGGCACCAGATCCGCATCGAGTTCTTCGAGAACGGCGGCGGCGCGGGCCTGATCGCAACCATGTCCGCCCCCGCACAGCCCGAGATCACCCTCAACGGGCTCTACATCTCCCACGAAAGCACCACCGCGTGCTCGGCGGCGGACTTCAACGGAGACGGCAAGCTCAACTTCTTCGACGTGACGGCATTCATCGACGCGTTCAACGCACAGGATGACATCGCCGATCTCAACGACGACGGGGCCTTCAACTTCTTCGATGTGACCGCCTACATCTCCATCTACCAGGAAGGCTGCCCGTAAGCACGCCGGATACATACTTGTTCTCCCCCAAGGCCGGACCTCGCGTCCGGCCTTTTTCGTGCGCTCCACCACACTGTGGGGCCGATTCCTCTCGGAGATCCGGGGATCGTGTGTTACACTCGATCCCCGGCAATCATCCACCACTCCAAGGCACGCAGGAGCCAATATGTTCACCCACCGCCACTCGATGTCCCTCGTTCTGGTCTCGGCCTCGATCGCCCACGCCCAATCCACCAGCTACTACGAGGTCTCCAAGGACGGTCACCACTTCGCCGTTACCACCGATGAGCCCTCGTTCGCCCAGCGCGGGGCCGGGGTCCCCTTCGGCGCAGCGCCCGATCTGCAGGTCGATATCCGACGCCAGGTCGGCGGGCTGAAGGTCGCGGACATCAACGGCGACGGCATCAACGACCTCGTCGCCGTCTGCTACATCTCCAACTCCTTCCCACCGTACGACAGCGCGAAGGACATGGTGTTCTTCGGCAACGGATCGGGCATCAGTGCCACCCCCGACTGGCTCAGCGATATCGACACCCACACCGGTGACGTGCAGGTCGGCGACCTCAACAACGACGGCCACACGGACATCGTCACGATCCACGGCGGGCTGCGCCGAGACAACGTCCGCGTCTACAACAACACCGGCACGGGCGTCCCGACCGCCCCGACCTTCACGAACAACACCAGCCGCACAATGTGGGGCACCGCGGGGGTGCTCGCGGATATGGATCAGGACGGCGACCTCGACCTCGTCACCACGAACCAGGGGGTCTCGCCCGATCCCTACCGCCCGCTGCTCATGTTCGATAATGTCAACGGCTCGCTGACCACGTCCAGCGTCTGGCAGTCCGCGGACGAAGCCGTCCAGAACGGCCTCGACGCGCGCGACATCACCGGCGACGGCTACCCCGAGCTGGCGGTCGCCAAGTGGGTCAACTTCTTCAGCGGCATCTACTACAACACAACCGGCACGCCGGACACGCTCCCACTCGTCCAGGTCGCCACGAACGACACCGACCGCGGCGCCCTGTTCTGCGATCTTGAGAACGACGGCATCAGCGAGGTCGCCTTCGGCGGCGATCCCTCGCGCGTCTACGACAACGTGCACGGCGCGCTCATGGAGCGATACGCCAGCAACCCCCCGTTCGCGGGCCCACAGGAGATCGGCTTCTTCGACGTCGACAACGACGGCGATGAGGACTTCGCGGAGGTTCACTTCTCCGACGGCAGGGCCCACATCTACCTCAACCGAGGCGGCACCCTCGACACCGATCCCACCTGGACATACGACGCCTCGCAGGTCGGCACCGCCCTTGCCTTCGGCGACCTCAACAGCGACGGGCTCGACGATCTGGTCGTCGGGTACTCGGGCGACACCTGCATCCGCGTCTTCTACTCGCAGTTCACCCCCTGCCCCGCGGACCTGACCGGCGACGGCAACCTGGACTTCTTCGATGTGTCCGCGTTCCTCAATGCCTACAACGCCATGGACCCGATCGCCGATTTCACGGGCGACGGCACGTACGACTTCTTCGATGTCAGCGCGTTCCTGAATGCCTACAACGCGGGATGCCCCTGAGCGAATTGCCCCATAATTAGGTAATTTTCTGCTACAAAAACCCAGCCCTGTGGATTAGTCTGTGTTTCTGCACGCAGACCACAGGAGGGGTCGCGCGATTGTCGCGCACCGTGCAGATGAAAGCATGCGTGCCGTGTTCTGCGGCACGTGTATGACCAGGAGAGATTTCAATATGAGACCCACTTCCATGATGATCGCGTTTGTGTGCGCGAGCGCTGGCGTTGCGCACGCACAGAGTTTCTCAAATACCCTAGGTGATCCGGGACTGACGGGATCCTACACCGTCGGCTTCGAGACCTACGACGACGGCACCGGCGAGTCGTTCTACGTGACTGGCCAGTTCGGCGTCCCCGGCACCGGGACGTCCAACATCGCCCGCTGGGACGGCAGCGCCTGGCAGCCCGTCGGCGGCGGCCTGATGGGGCAGTACTCCAACGCCATCAAGGCGTACGACGGCGACCTCATCGCCGCGGGATACTTCGACAGCGCCGGCGGCGTCGCGGGCACCGAGAAGCTCGCCCGCTGGGACGGCACGCAGTGGCACTCCATGGACGCGCAGTCCATGACATTCCTCAACTCCATGTGGGACCTCGAGGTCTGGGACGACGGCACCACCGGCGAGCAGCTCTACATCGCCGGCAACTACGTCGGGCTCAACGGCCAGGTCGGTCTCGACCACATCGCCAAGTGGGACGGCAGCACCTACACCCCTGTCGGCGGCACCATCGGCGGCGCGGTCCCCCTCATCGTGCTCGACCTGCACGTCTCCGATCTCACCGGGTCCGAGCTGCTCTACGCGGGCGGGCGGTTCCTCACCATCGGCGGCAACGCCGCGCTCAACATCGCCTCGTGGGACGGCACCGCGTGGTCCGACCTCGACGGCGGGCTGACTCGCACCTCCGGTTTCACCCAGGTCCTGCACATGACCACCTGGGACGACGGCTCCGGGCCCGCACTCTACGTTGGTGGCCGATTCAACATCGCTGGCGGGAGCTCGGTTTCGACCAACGTCGCCAAGTGGGACGGCACCTCCTGGTCGTCGATGGGTGACGGCTTCGACGCCGACGTCCAGGAACTCGTCGTGTTCGACGACGGCACCGGCGAGGCGCTCTACGCGATGGGCAACTTCAACAACTCGGGCGCCACCCCCGTCAGCCACATCGCCAAGTGGAACGGCAGCTCATGGGAGCCCGTCGGCAGCGGCACCAACAACACCATCTTCGGCGGCGGTGTCTTCGACTACGGTGAGGGCCCCGCGCTCGTCATGGGCGGCAGCTTCACCCAGGTCGATGGCATCAGCTCCAGCAAGGTCGCGTCCATCCTCGGCGCATCCTGCCCCGCCGACCTGACCGGCGACGGCAACCTGGACTTCTTCGATGTGTCCGCGTTCCTCAGCGCATACAACGCGATGGACCCGATCGCCGACTTCACGGGCGACGGCGTTTACGACTTCTTCGACGTCAGCGCATTCCTCAGCGCGTACAACGCGGGCTGCCCGTGATCGTCGAAGCCTGAGAATCCACTTTCCTTTTCGGTTTGATTCAGGTATAACAGGCGACGCGACGGCGTCGCCTGTTTTTTCATACACGCCCAGAATGACAACTCATACTGTCAAGATAGAGAAGATTCATGCATCACCGAGCCCTGCTTTCGTTCGTCCCGGCCCTGCTGAGCATGGTCGCTGTATCGGTCAGCAACGGGGCCGAGGTCCCGCTCCCGACCGGCGACGCCGGCTGGGCCGATGCGGGGCGCGTCTACTTCAACGATCAGGAGCTGCTGCAGATCACGGTTACGGTTGACCCCGCCGATCTGCAGGCGATGCTCAACGATCCCTACGACAACACGTACTACCCGTGCAGCGTGCACCTGCTGAGCTCGGAAGTGGACGCGGTCATCGAAGACGTCGCGATCCGTCCGCGCGGTAACACCAGCCGCGGGGCGGTCAAAAAGTCCTGGAAGCTCAAGTTCAACGAGTTCGTCCCCGGTCGTGAGGTCTTCGGGATCGAGAAGCTCAACCTCAACGGGCACCAGAACGACCCGTCCGTCGTGCGCGGCAAGCTCGCGTGGGACGTCTACAACCAGTTCGGCGTCCCCTCACCCCGCGCGTCGATGGCCCGCCTGATCATCAACGACGGATCCCAGGTCGACGACGTCTATGCCAACGTCGAGCAGATCGACGACGAGTTCCTGGCCGCGTGGTACGGCGACGACACGGGGAACCTCTACCAGTGCTCCTACAAGGGCGAGCGGGCCGACCTGCGCTACGTGCCCCCGGGCGACGCGGCGACCTACGCGAACCTGGGAACCCCGACCTACGAGCTGGAGAACGACAGCGGCGCGAACCAGCACCAGGACCTCGCGGACTTCATCGCCTTCATCGAGAACGCGGACGACGCAACCTTCGCCGACGAGATCGCCCAGCGGTTCAGCGTGGACACGTTCCTGCGATCGCTCGCCGTCGATTGCGTGAACGGGCACTGGGACAACATGTGGTACGGCGCCAACAACTACTTCCTCTACGTCCACCACGACACGGGGCGGGTCGAGTACATCCCGTACGACCTCGACAACTCCTACGGCATCGACTTCTTCTCGACCGACTGGGCGTCGCGCCCGGCTTCGAGCTTCGGCGACGGCGGGTTCGGCTGGGACTTCGGCAGCGCGTTCGGCGGTGGCGCCGAGCCGCCGCTCGTGCGCCGGATCATGGCCATCGACGCCTACCACGACCAGTACCTCCGCTACGTGCGCCAGCTCGTCGGCGCGGTCGGCGAACCGACCGAGCCCGCCGAGACGGTGTACACCGATTCACTCGGTGACACGTTCAACGCGGTCAGCGACCCGCACTTCGACATCGACGCGGTCACCCTCGCCAACGACGAGTCGGACCTGCTCGCCGAGGTCCGGGTCGCGGGCCCGATCGATGTGGGCGGCGACACCGATCAGACGCGCATCGTCATGTTCTTCGACACCGGCCCCGGCGGCTCGACGAGCAACCCGTGGGGCCGGGAGATCAACACCAGCACGCAGGCCGACTATTTCCTCGGCTCATGGACCGACAACGGCGGCGGCTTCATCTTCTACGCGTGGGACGGCTCAAACTGGGACCTGCTGCACGCGAGCTTCGACAACCCGGGCGGCTTCGCGCAGGACCTGAGCAACAAGGCGGACGGCATCGCCCGCTACACGCTCCCGCTCGATGCGATGGGGCTGAGCGACACCGACAGTTTCGGCTTCGATGTTGTCACCACCAACGATCGGGGCGCGGACACCGAGCCGGGCGTCGATCACCTCTCGAACCCGAGCCAGGCGACACCAAACTACGATACGCCCTCGCAGGCGGGCATATACCCGGTCCACACGCTCGAGCCGTTCATGCCCGGCGGGGTCAATAGCGTCGAGACGATCTTCACGCTGGGCACACGCGAATCGCACATCGATGCGCTTCGCGACACGCTCGAGCCCTACGCGTTTATGGGCTCGTACGCGAACGGCAACTCGGATTACAACTACACCGCGGCGGACTTCTCCGACTCGTTTGAGCTCCCCGCGAGCTACTCGGGCGGCTCGCCCTGGGCGTGGGGCGTCAAGCCCTACATCCAGGCGCGGACGGACTCCCTCCGCGCCAGCGTGCCCGCGCCCGCACCGCTGCCCGAGCTCGTCGTGAACGAGGTGCTCGCGAGCAACGACTCGATCATTATGGACGAGGCGGGCGAGTACGAGGACTACATCGAGATCTACAACGCGGGCGACGTCATGGTTGACCTAAGCGGCATGCAGCTCTCCGACGACGTGTTCGAGCCGCTCAAGTGGGCGTTCCCCGACGGGACGATGCTCGCTCCAGGGGCGTTCCTGATCGTCTGGTGCGACGACGACCCGGGCGACGGCCCGCTGCACGCGACGTTCAAGCTCAGCGCCGGCGGCGAGTCCGCCGTGCTCTCGCACCGAGCCGATGAGGGATCGGTGCTGATCGACTCGGTCACGTTCCCCGGTCTGCTGCCCGACGAGTCTTTTGGGCGTGCGCCAGACGGAAGTGAATCCTTCGAGGTCTTCTGCGCCGTAACGCCGGGCTTCGAGAACGACCCGCGCGATGACTGCTTCATAGACCCCGACCCGACGCCCGCGATCTTCATCAACGAGTGGCTCGCGAGCAACGACGGCGTCGTGGTCGATGAGTTCGGCGACGCCGACGACTACGTCGAGCTCTACAACGCGGAGGCGACCACCATCGACCTGGGCGGGCGATACCTGACCGACGACCTGAGCGACCGCACCAAGTGGGAAATCCCCGCGGGCGTAAGCATCGAGCCGGGCGGCTACCTCGTGATCTGGTGCGACGACGAGCCCGAGCAGGGCTCGCTGCACGCGACCTTCAAGCTCAGCGCCGGCGGCGAGGCGGTGGGGCTCTTCGACCGCGACGCCAACCAGCTCGCCCAGATCGACGCCGTGACGTACACGGGCCAGGAGACGGACATCGCCGAGGGACGGGGCCCGGACGCCAGCGCCTGCCGCCTGTTCTTCGCCCCGACGCCCGGTGCGCCGAACCAAAGCGGGATCGCGGACCTCGCCGCCCCGCTGGGTGAGCTCAACTTCTTCGACGTCTCAGCGTTCCTCACGCTCTACGCCGCGAGCGACCCGAGCGTCGATTTCAACGACGACGCCGTGGTCAACTTCTTCGATGTCTCCGCCTTCCTCGCGGCGTACAACACGCCCTGCTCGCAGTAAATGCCAACTCTGACCCCATCTAACGGACTTTTTGACGCCATCTTGGTTTATGCCCCCTTGGAGCAATCCAGCCCCGCTGGTATACTCAGCCCATGAAGAAGACCACCGCCACCGTGCTCGGCTCGATCGCCGCCCTGACCGTCGCCGCTCACGCCGGCCCGTCCGGCGGTTCGTTCGAGATCACCTGGTACACCATCGACGCGGGCGGAACCAACAACGCCTCCGGCGGTGACTTCACCCTCTCGGGCACCATCGGCCAGCCAGACGCGGGCGCCGAGATGACCGGCGGGCAGTTCTCCCTCTCCGGCGGCTTCTGGCCCGGCGTCAACAACGCACCGGCCTGCCCCGCGGACCTCAACAACGACGGCATGCTCAACTTCTTCGACGTGTCCGCCTTCCTCACGGCGTACAACTCGATGGACCCGGCCGCCGACTTCACGAACGACGGCATGTTCAACTTCTTCGATGTGTCAGCGTTCCTGCAGGCCTACAACATGGGCTGCCCGTAAGGGGATCACTTCCGATCAGCAACGACAAAGCCCGGCAGCAGCCGGGTTTTTTCATGCACATCAGCCGAATACCGGTGCCAGTTGATGCGATCTCCCGAAATTCTCAGCGAGATCAAAAACACCCTCGGCCTCGCACGCGAAGCAAGGCTGAGGGAACAACCAGATCAACTTCGTTCTGATCGTGGCGCGGGCGGCCTAGCCGCTCGTGCCTGGTTGTTTGTGAAACTACAACTTCAATCAACCAAAGAGAGAACGCCAATGAAGACACTGAAAGCAACGAAGATCGGGGCAACTGCCATCCTGCTCGCAGTCGGCTCGCTCATGACGACGACCACAAGTATCCACGCATCGAGCCACAACGACGCACCTCTCATCAAGCTCGACCCGCAAACCAATCTCACCGATGTGTACGCGTTTGTTGGGACAAAGTACGATGATCCGAGCGTTGAAGTGCTGAATGTCATAGCCAATGTTCGCCCGTTCTCTGAACCGGGAGATGGCCCTCATTACGAGCGATTCTCGAACGATGCTGTGTACTCGCTTCATGTCACAAACCCCGCCTCGGGTGCAACGATCCGCCGTTACGATTTCCGATTCTCCCCGGTCGATGATGGGTACAAGAATCCCAACACGATCCTTTCATACGGGCTTGGTACCGAAGTCGGACCGATCATGCAGATCGGCGATGAGCGTCAGAACTACACCCAGCGGTACACCCTGCAGCGACAGCTCCCGGGAGACACTGCTCTTGTCCTCGTAAACAATCATGTCGTTGCCCCACCGAACGTTGGCGGGAACACGACCCCGCTCTACAACGATGATCAGGGGCGGGCGGTATCGGGTGCGATGAGCTTGAGTGAACTCGACGCGTATACCCAGATGGCCATCACGGAGACGCTCGAGGGCGGGGCCGCGTTCGCGGGTCCGCGCGACGATGGTTTCTATGCCGACGTGCCCGGTATCTTTGATCTGCTCAACATACGAATCCTCGATAACAACGGCGACCTCGGTGACGGGCTCGGGCAGGATGGGAACGGCGTCGATGGGTTCAAGGGCTTTAATGTCCTGACGTACGGCATTCAGATCCCGCTCGCTCAGCTCCCCGAGTTTGAGTACGAAGACCCGTTCTTCGGTCCACAGATGGGCGTTGGTGTATACGCTTCGGTCAGCCGCCCCGCGGTAACCGTGCGTGAGGCGGGAAATGACATCAACTCGTTCGGAGACCTGATCCAGGTCAACCGTCTGGGTAACCCCCTCTTTAACGAAGCGCTCGTTCCATTCGCGGATAAAGACAAGTACAACGCCGTGAAGCCAACCGACGACGCCCAGTTCTCAACTTACGCGTCCAACCCCGAGCTCGCGCTGCTGATCAACACCGTGTTCGGCACCAGCTTCGCAACAGAGGACCGCGCCGACCTGGTCGCGGTGTTCATCCCCGACGTGCTGCGCGTCTCGACGCAGACCGGGCCGGTCCGCCTCCCGGGTGAGGACGGCTACTCGCGGTTCGGCTTTGTCGGCGGCGACACCACCGGCGGCGTATCCAGCGGCTGGCCCAACGGGCGGCGCTTCGGAGATGATGTCATCGACATCGCGCTGACCGCGGTCGCCTCCGGCCCGAGCTACGACCCGATCACAGTGGTCGGGGACAACGCCCCCGGGAACGACATCGCGTACAACAACGTGTTCCCCTACGCAGCGACGCCGCACTCGGGCACGTTCAACCGGAAGGACTCCGCTCTTACGGACTTCGAACTGGCCGATATCAACGGCGATGGCACGCTTGACTACTTCGATGTCAGCGCGTTCATCCAGGCGTTCCAATCGGCAAGCAACTGATCCATATGTCCCCGGCGCCGATGGGCTCAGCCGCCTGTCGGCGCTTTTTCCATCAACAGATACTGAAAGGCCCGCCATGCACACCCTCCGCACCGTCACGCTCTGCCTCACATGCACGCTGCTCACCTCGCTGGCGCATGCGCACGAGCTCTGGCTCCAGCCCATGGCACACGTGGTGAACCAGAGCGAGCTCATCAAAGTGACGATCATGCACGGCGAGCGATTCCAAGGCAACCCGGTGGCACGGAACTCGCCCATGATCCGGCGCTACGAGCTGGTTCACCCGGACCACGAAGCGATCCCCGTCGCCGGGCTCAACACCACGGTCGAGGGGTACATCCGCCCCGCGAACGAGGGCGTCATCGTATACCACACCAAGCGGTACGAGAGCAACCTGCCCGCACAGCAGTTCACGGCCTATCTCCGCGAGGAGGGGCTCGGGGAGATCGAGCGCAGGAGAGAGGCCCTCAGCGAGTCGCAAACGCCCGGACGCGAGGTCTACTCGCGGTGCGCCAAGTCGGTCATCCTCCTCGACGGCGGCTCACGCAACCCGAGCACGGTTGATCACGACACAGGCCTCCCCCTTGAGATCATCCTCAAAGACATCGACACCGAGTCAGACACGACCCGAGTTCAGGCCCTGATCGAGTTCGACGATGCGCCTATAGCCGGTATCAGTGTCATCGCAGTCAGCAAGTCTGACCCGGAGCGGCTCATCGAGCTTACATCCGATGCTGAAGGCTCGGTCCGCTTCGACGCGACCCCGGGCGACTGGATGATCACCACGCTGCACATCGAACGTGCAACAGAGATCGACAACGCAGAATGGGAGAGCTACTGGGCGTCGAGCACATTTACCCTAACGGAGTAAAGAAAAGCAAGGCACGCCGCAAATGTTGCAGCGTGCCTCAGCGCAATGGAGCCGGGGGGAATCGAACCCCCGTCCCGGAGTCGTCCGCAGAGCGCCTCTACGTGTGTAGTCATCCGTTTAATCTCGATCTCACACCGGGGGATGACACCCTGTGCTTCGATCCAGCCCCTTGAAACCTCCTCGCCAGCACCCCAAGAGACACCGGGTACTGACCAGCCTGATGATCGTGTTCACGCGCCGTATCAGGCATCCAGCGCGTGAACCGTGGCCGTATTAGGCCGCGAGTGCGTACTGCGGTTCGGCAGATATAAAGTTGCGTACTTTTTACGAGGCTTGCACGCTCCTCGACACGCCACACTTTGCTTTCCCGACCCGGTCGAATGCCACTTCGGCCCCGGTCGTAACCGCTGACGAACGCCGCCAGCGTAACTGATTATATGCCGATAAGCGGCACGAATACGAGCGTTTACTTTCCCTTTCCGGGCTCGATAACCCCGATGGACGCACGCCAGCACAAACGGTTGCATCCTTTCGGCTCAAATCTCTTGTAATTACTGTTCAGTCGAGTATTTTAGAGCTACGGCATCCCGGGAGGCAAAGGGATGCTATCCGTCACACACCTCGTTAGGGGAGAGCAGAAATGAAATTGACCACCACCCTGACCGTATGCGCAGGCTTGGCGATCGCTTCCGTCGCGAACGCCCAATCTGCCCAGACGGTCAAATCAAACGCAGGCATCGACGCCATCCCGACGACCCGGATGGCTCCGTTGGTCCACGAATCAACCAAGATTCGTCGCGACCTTGCACAGGAGCAGGGGCTCAACCACTCCGTCGCTCGCATGTGGAACGAGGCGCTCCTGGACTCGATCCGCCACGACCTGGCGCGTCCGACCGTCCATGCACGCAACCTCTACCACACCTCCGCCGCGATGTGGGACGCCTGGGCCGCGTTCGATGCGCAGGCCGATCAGGTCCTGCATCAGGAAAAGATGGATGTCGCCGACGTCGAGGCCGCACGCAATGAGGCCATCAGCTACGCGATGTATCGACTGCTGCGTCACCGCTTCCAGTTCTCGCCGGCCGCGCCATTCGCGTTCCCCGAGTACGACGCGCTGATGGGTGACCTCGGGTACGACATCAACTACACCGATCAGCAGGCCAACACGCCCGCGGCACTCGGCAACCGCATCGCGCAGTCCATCATCGATTTCGGGCTCGCGGACGGCTCCAACGAATCGCTCAACTACGCCAACCTCATCTACGAGCCGGTCAACCCACCGCTGCTGCCCGCCTTCCCGGGCAACCCGGACATCCTCGACGCCAACCGCTGGCAGCCGCTGGCGCTCGAGTACTTCGTGGATCAGTCGGGCAACCCGATCCCGACCGGCTACCCGGATGCGCTGAGCCCCGAGTGGGGGATGGTCACGCCGTTCTCGCTCAACGCGCTCGATCTCGAGATCAAGCCGCGCGAAGGCTTCGACTGGTACGTCTGGCACAACCCGGGAGAGCCGCCATACCTCGGCGGCGATGGTGACGCACGCTACAAGTGGGGCAACGAGATGGTCGTCCTCTGGTCGGCGCACCTCGATCCCAGCGACGGTGTCATGATCGACATCTCGCCCGCATCATTCGGCAACTCACCGCTGCCGACCGTTGCAGACGAGCAGGATTACTACAACTGGATGGAAGGCGGCGACTGGAGCCCCGGCCACGACATCAACCCGGTGACCGGCGAGCCGTACGAGCCGCAGATCGTCCCCCGCGGCGATTACGGGCGCATCCTCGCCGAGTTCTGGGCCGACGGCCCCGACTCCGAGACGCCCCCCGGCCACTGGTTCAGCATCGTGAACTACGTCATCGATCACCCCGAGCACGAGAACCGCTTCATGGGTTCGGGGCCGATCATCGACCAGCTCGAGTTTGATGTAAAGACCTACCTCGCGCTCGGTGGCGGCATGCACGACATCGCGATCGCATCGTGGTCGGTCAAGGGGTACTACGACTACGTCCGCCCCGTCTCAGCGATCCGCCACATGTGCGACCTGGGACAGTGCACCGATCCGGACGGCCCGAGCTACCACCCCGGCGGTATCAACCTGATCCCGGACTACATCGAGGTCGTGACCGCTGAGTCCACCATGCCCGGTCAGCGCCACGAGCACCTCGCAGGCGATATGGGACAGAACATCGGCAAAATCGCCATCATGTCGTGGAAGGGACCGGACTACATCGACGATCCCGATACCGACGTCGCCGGCGTGGACTGGATCCTCGCCGAGAACTGGTGGCCCTACCAGCGTCCCAGCTTCGTTTCGCCCCCGTTCCCCGGCTACGTCTCGGGCCACTCGACCTACTCGCGTGGTGCCGCGGAGATCCTGACCCTGCTCACGGGCAGCCAGTTCTTCCCCGGCGGCATGGGTGAGTTCGAAGCACCCATGAACGAGTTCCTCGTCTTCGAGGATGGCCCGTCCATGGACATCACCCTGCAGTGGGCAACCTACCAGGACGCCTCCGACCAGACGTCCATGTCCCGCATCTGGGGCGGTATCCACCCGCCGGCGGACGACATCCCCGGCCGTCACATGGGTCAGGCAATCGGCCCCGAGGCGTTCACCGAAGCACGCCGCTACTACATGGGCCTCAAGTCCTGCCCCTCCGACTTCAAGCCCGACGGGCAGACGAACTTCTATGACGTGTCGAACTACATCGTCGCTTACCTCGATGATGACCTGATCGCCGACATGAACGGCGACCTGGAACTCGACATGATGGATGTGCTCGACTTCCTCAACGCCTACTCCAACGGCTGCCCGTAAGACCCGGGTCTCACGAGTCATACAAACACAAAGCCCCCGCTCATTGAGCGGGGGCTTTTCATGTCCAGTCATGTTCAGGTTGGCAAGCAGCGATTTACGGCAGCGTCTGCTCGTACTCAACAAGCACGTTGCGGATGCCCAGGTTGCCCGCGGCGGGCCACGTGCTGGAGGTCGAGAACGCTCGGAAGCCGTAGGTGCATTCCGTGTTGTCGACCACGATGGCAGGATCAGGGACGATGTCCATCACCTGCACCATGTTCAGATCGAAGCCGTTGGAGGTGCCGAGCACTTCCTCGGTGTAGTCGAGCGTGACCCGGTCCCGCTTCCAGAGCTCGAATCGCAGGTTGGACGAGCTGGAACGATCGACATACTCGACATGGATGCTGGTGATGACCACGCCGTGCGGCAGGTCGAGGTCCATCCGCAGGTAGCCGCTCGTGCCCTGCACCTCGATCGCGCCGGCGAACGAGTTGAAGGCGCGATCGAAGCTGAAGCTGCGGAAGATGGAATCCGGGGTAAACGTCTTGTAGCCGATGATCGTGCCGCCACCGCCGCCGTTCCCCATCGAGGTGATGGTCCCGTTCACGATGAGGTTGTTGGTGATCACGACGTCGTCGTTCTGATCGATCTCGAGCAGGTCCTGCCCGTTCTTGCTCACGACCCACGCGTCGGTCACCGGGTCGTAGTACGTCTTGGCCCGCGAGAACCCACCGGTCGCGTACCCGTAGTAGGGCATGCCGTTGGCCCAGGTCGAGATCGTCATGCCGCCCAGCCCGTTCATGGAGCTGTGCACGACGAAGACGTCAGAGTTTTCGATGTCGCGGTTCCGGTTGATGAACACCTGGTCGTCGCCCTCGTCCTCACCGAAGTAGAGGATCCCCGGCGCCTGCGTCCAGAACGGATCGCTGATGGTGCTCGCCTCGCCCGCCTTGTTCGCGTAGCTCGCCTGCGGCGCGTTCCCGATCTTCGCCCTCGGATTGAGCGGCGTGTACGCCCCGGTCGAATCGCCATCGCGGACGACGATCGCGACCCAGCGCTCACTGCCATCGAAGGCATCGTCGCCGAAGTCCAGCTCGACCGCGAACGCGCCGTTGCTCACCTCGATATCGTCGAGCGTGTTCGTTGATCCGATCTGCGTGCCGCCGATCTCGGTGTCGTACAGGAAGAACTGCAGATCGTACATGCCCTCCGCCGGCGCGCCGGCATCATTGAGCGAACCCTGAAAAACGAACGGCTCCGCCTGCGCAAGCCCGGCGGCCGCCACGAGACCCAAAACACATGTCCTACGCATGTCAGATTCTCCTCCTTCACGCGGATACCCGCGTGGGTGCATCCCTATTCGGTGCCCACACCAGAAGATATGCCCAAAAACCCCAATTCTAAAGGATTATCTCGCCACTTGGGTGTGAATCGGGAACTGAAAATGTAAACATTCGTACACTATTGGTAAACATGACTCTACTTGAGGAGAGCGCGATGCCAAGAAAAACCGCATCAGGGCGATCAACCAAGGACGAACTGCGAGAAGCCGCAATCCGCCTGGGTGTCCGTGAGGGCATCGAGGGGGCCTCCATCCGGACCATCGCGCGAGAGGTCGGGATCACGGAGGGAGCCGTCTACAAGCACTACGCCAACAAGGACGAGCTCATCCGCGAGGCGTACACCAGCGTGGTCGAGGGGATGGCCCGCGATAAGTCGGTGCTCGTCAAAACCGATCTCCCCTTCGAGTTGGCGGTCCGCGCATGGGTCAAGCTCACCTACGAGTACTTCGACGAGAACCCCGAAGCGTTCTCGTACGTGCTGCTGATGCCCCACCGCATGGCCGAGCGCCTCGGCGAGATCTACACCAAGCAGGGGCGGATGTTCCGCGCATTCCTCGCCCGCTCGATGGAGGAGAACCAGATCCGCGAGATGGACTCGGAACTCGGCGTGGCCCTCTTCACGGGGCTGGTGCTCAACATCCCGCGCCTGATCAACGACGGCTCGATCCAGGGCCCCGCGGTGAACTACGCCGGCGACATCTCAGACGCGGTGATGCGTGTTTTCGCAACAGGCGACCCCGCGGACCGCTGATTTCTATAGTTGCCCATGCGCATCTCCGTCATCATCCCCGCCGCCGGTGCTTCAACACGCTACAACGCCGGATCGACCGACCCGCTGGGCTCGGCCAGGTCCAAGCTCGACGAGGACCTGGGGGGCAAGACTGTCCTGCAGCGCAGCGTCGAGCTTTTCAACACGCGCGAGGAAGTCCAGCAGATCATCGTCGCCGGGCCGCACGACGACGAGGCGTTCGCGGAGTTCAAGCTCCGCCACGCCGACCGCCTGTCGCTGCTCGGCGCTTCGCTGGTCCGAGGGGGAGAATCGCACCGCTACCAGACCGTCGCAAACGCGCTGGCGCAGCTGGATGCATCATGCACGCACGTCGCGATCCACGACGCCGCCCGCCCAGCCACGGACCCCGCCTTGATCGACCGCGTGTTCGATACCGCCAAGTCGCACCCGGCCGTCGTCCCGGCCACGCCCGTCTCCGACACGCTCAAACGCGTCGAGGCGGAACCCATTGAGGACGACGCGGGCGCCGACCCGGTCGCTTCGATCCTCGGCGTTGGCACGACGCACACGCTCCATCGCGTGGCGTCGACCGTCGACCGCGCCCACCTGATGCAGGCCCAGACCCCGCAGGTCTTCGAGCGCGAGCTGCTCCTCCGCGCCTACGCGCAGGACGACCTGTCCTCAACCGACGACGCGGGGCTGGTCGAGCGCCTTGGCGAGGCGGTCGTGATCGTCGAGGGCGACCCGCTGAACCTCAAGCTCACCCGGGCCAGCGATCTGCCGCTGCTGCGCGCCATCATGGGCGTCAGGGGCCCGAGCGAGCGCCCGACGCACAAGCGGTTCTGATCTCACTCGGCATCCGGAGCGGACGGGTACATGCCCATCGAGATCGTGATGCGCTTGGTCCCCGGGCGTCGGGGCTTGTCCGCAAGCAACTGGATGATTGCGTCAATATGCTCGTTCAGCTCGGCGAGTTCTGCCTGATCCAGCCACCCCGCGGGGCTCCCGATAAACGTGTCCCGCTTTGGAGCAGGCAGCACGGCGTCGCCCCGCTCGAACGATTCTGAGATCTTGTTGCCGGCTTCCTTGAGTGACGAGCGAGCGAAAGCCGCGATCGCGGCGACCATCTCCGGGCTCCGATCCCGATACCGGAAGAACTCGAGCGTGCTGGAGTAGACCTTCGCGTCCCGTCGCGAAGTGCTCTTGGTGCCTTGCTCAATCAGGAGCCCGACCTCGACAAGCTGATCGATGTGGCGGTAGAGCGAGGCGGGTTTTTTGCCCAGCTGCTCCCCGATCTCACGAATCGACGCCTCTCCCTGGCTCAGCACGACCTGATGGATCGCGTGGCGCATCGGCGAACACAGCGCCCTGATCTGTTGGGGGTCGCTGATCGTCTCATCGTCAGAGGGGCGTTTGAAAACCATGACAAAGAATAGTCGGCTTTTTGATTTGCAATCTCTTGCAAAAGCAAATTAATTCGAGTACGCTGCACTCTCGGGCACCCACGAACCCGCCCGTCAACAACAAGGAGTACACCATGAAGACCCCACGCTACGTGTGCGTGATGGGGGCGGCGATCATTTCGTCCCCGCTGATTGCGCAGCCCATCGTCGATGACTTTGAGTCTGCAACCCCCGGAATCTTCCCGAGCGAGCAGTGGGAGGACATGCTCGACCGCGCGGTCAACACAGCGAGCGACCCGACCATGCTCGTGATCGAGACGATCGGCCCGGATGGCCACCCGACAAGGGCGCTTCAGTCGGTCCGTGCGCACGGGACCAACGGCTTCTTCCGAGATGTGGACACCGCTGAGATCCATGAACTGACGATGGACGTGCGTGTCGACGCGATCCCGACCGCGGGGACCGGCTGGCCGGTCGGGCTCGGGTTCGCGCGATACTCCGGCACGGGCGACATCAACGCCAACCCGCAGATCGTGCTCTACAGCTGGACCACGCGCCATTGGAACATCTTTATCGCACCGGGCGAGGGGCGCCCCGCGCTCGACCTCCGTATGAGCGGGCCCCGCTACACCGTCGGACGCTGGTATACCGCGTATGTCCGCCTGGATGCCACGACCGGGCAGATCGACGCCGAGATCCGAGACGCGATCACCGGGGATGTGCTCAACGGCATCTCGCATCTGTACGCCGGGTGGGACGCGGCACTGGATCAGTTCGACTCCGTCGTGTTCTTCGATGGCGACGGCATGAACACAGCGGCGCAGGGGCAGGCGAGTGTTGACAACGTGATGTACAGCCCATCTGCAGTGTGCGCTGCGGACTTCGCGATGGACGGCGAGCTCAACTTCTTTGATGTGTCGCTCTTCCTCGCGGCATTCAATGCGCAGAACCCAAGCTCGGATTTCAATGGGGATGGCGCGTTCGATTTCTTCGATGTATCCGCGTTCCTGCAGGCCTACAACGCGGGCTGCCCGTAATCGCGGGTTTCGCGAGCGTATGAAAAAAGCCCCCGTAAACACGGGGGCTTTTGGTGTCGTTGAACGGAGGGGTCAGTAGCGCCGGACGACGCCCTTGACGATGCCCTGGATCTGGCAGAACTTCACGCGAATGGGCTCGAAGTCCGGGTTCGCGGGCTGCAGGCGGATGTGGTCGGCCTCCTTAAAGAAGGTCTTGAGCGTCGTGGAGCCGTCCTCGAGCAGGGCGACGACGCGGTCGCCGTTGTGGGCGACCTGGGCACGCTCGAGGAGGACGAGGTCGCCGTCGAGGATGCCCTCGTCACGCATCGACTCGCCGTCCACCTGCAGGGCGAAGGTCGAGCCCGCCTTGTCCACGGTCGAGAGGAACTCGACGAGGTCGATCTCGTCGGCGTCGGCGACCTTCTCGATCGGGTAGCCGGCGGCGATCTTGCCCACGAGTGGGAACTTGAGCGGTCGGGACTCGTCGGGGACGGAGACGCCCTCAGCGATCGACAAAGAGCGTGCCTTGTTCGCTTCGCGAATGAGGGCGCCCTTTTTGATGAGTGCCTCGACGTGCTCGAACACCGTGACCTTGCTGACCCCGATCTCGTCGGCGAGCTCCTGCATCGTCGGGGAATAGCCACGGCGAATTCGGGAATCGCGGATCAACTGCAGAATCCGAAGCTGTTTGGGTGTGAGATTCATGTCGCCCATCCTTTCGAGTCGTTTCTAAGCCCGACGCGGATCGCGTTGCGGGTTGAGTGCTCGTCGTCCCGTTCAGTCTCCCGAGTGTCCGCTGGGCCTGTCCCAGCAGATCACGCTGCGTGCCGATCAGCTGCTGCGCAATCTGCAGCAAGCCGATCATCTCCGCGTGAGACGCCTGCTGCTCTTGATGACGCAGCGTGCTGGAGTCCACGCGTGTGAGCCAGCCGCGGAAACCGCGACGGAGCACCTCTTTGAGTCCCTCCCGGCGTGGGGACTCGTGGTAGTCAGAGACAAAGTCGCCGCCGGGCCCGATTCGTATCAGTGTTGTGCTGCTGCTGCTCATATCTGTGCTTTCGCTTTCGATCAACGAGGAGGAGTCATCACGACTGGTCCTGTCCAAGTTCTGATCGGGTATCAGATCAAATAAGCAACAGCAAATCAACCCTGTTTGTTTGGTTGATCTTAGCCGATCATGGACCAGACGGCAAGGAAAACCGAACAAACCCAGCATTTCCGGGGAGAGAACGGGCATACCGGACCCGAACATGCATGAAAAATTCACGCGCAACTTGTGCCAACAACCACCCTGGGGGGCTCAAAAGTGTGTTTATCGGACGCGGGTGAAGCGGGAACCCTCACGCCGGACAAGCCCCTGGATCTCCAGCATCGTCAGCTGTGATCGCAGCGCCCCCGGATCCATCCCGACCCGTTCGGAGATCGCATCGGCGCTCATGGGCTCGGTGATCGCGCGGAGGATCTCGCCCATCTCGCCCTCCGGCTCGGGCACGGGCTCCGCCTCCGCCGCCCGCGGGCGCGTCGGGTCCTTCGTCTTCGCTTCGTGCGTGCCGAAGAAGAAGTGGCGCGCATCCTGGCGGAGGATCGCGAGCACATCTCCCGGTTCGACAACGAGATGCGCACCGTCGCGGAGCAGGTCCAGCGAGCCCGCGCTGCTCGCCGAATCCACCCGTCCCGGGAGGGCCATCACCTCGCGGCCGTGGTCCTCGTTCGCGTGGCGGGCGGTGATCAGCGCCCCGGACTTCCGCCCCGCCTCGATCACGAGCACGCCGAGGGAAAGCCCGGAGATGATCCGGTTGCGGGCGGGGAAGTTCTTGGCGTCGGGCTTGGTGTCGACCGGGAGTTCGGAAACGACCGCGCCGCCGCGCTCCACGACCTCATCAAACAGCGTCGCGTTCTCCGGCGGGTAGTCGTGAGCGATGCCGCAGCCGAGGACGACGATCGACTGCCCGCCCGCGTTCAGCGCCCCGCGGTGGGCCGCGGTGTCGATACCGCGTGCACCACCCGAGACGACGCACACCCCGGCGGCGCCCATCGCGCTGGCAAAGCGCCCGGCCTGCTCCACGCCATAGATGCTGCAATCGCGTGAGCCGACGATCGCGCACGGGTATTTGTGGGCGTGCTCCGTGTCGAGATGCCCGCGCACGCTCAGGACGGGCGGGGCACCGGGGATGGACGCGAGCAGCGGGGGATAGCCCGGGTCGCCGATCGCGACGACATGGGCGTGGTGCTCGGCGATCCGTTCCAGTTCCCTGTCAACCCGATCGAGCGCGCGGTGCAGGTGCTCCGCGATGCTCGCGGCGGTCTTCTCGCCGATCCCGGGGACCCGGGCCAGGCGTGCAGAGGTCGCGCCGAGCACGCCATCGATGGAGCCGAGCGTCTCAACCAGCGTGGCGATGCGCACCGGGCCGAGCCCGGGGACGAGGGTCAGGGCGAGCAGCGAGCGGCCCTGCGCTGAGCACGAGCCCGGCTCCGGGCGGGATGCGGGGCCGTCCGCGGTCATGGCGATGCGGGCTCGGCGAGCCCGAGCGGGGCGTACTGGTCGCTGGTCCCGTTCTCGTTGTGCTCGAGCAGGCGGGCACGAACGCGGATGGGCTGGTCCGATTCGACCTGGGTCAGCAAACGCTTCTCAACGATCCGCTGCGGATACATGAACGCGGGGTCGGGCTTGCGGATCGTGATCCAGACGATCCACCCGTCGCGGTCCCGGTCGTCGCGGTCGAGGCGGTAGGACCACCCCGGGTGCGGTGCCTGCATCACCAGCATGTGGTTATCGCCGAGCGAATCGAGCCACACGGGCGGCGCGTCCTCCAGGCGGGTTTGCATCTCCCCGGATGCCTTCGCCTTCTTGAAGACATTGCAGCCGCCCATCAAGAGTGTGGTGGCGATCAGGGCGAGACATGTGGTCTTCAAAGCGATCGGTGCGATATTCATGCGTTCAGTCCCCGTTCCCGCACGCCGATGGATTCTGAGAATTGGCGTGGTTGTTTGCGTGTTGTATGGTAGCATGCGTGGGCGTGGCCCGCAAAGGCCCCGGTTTTGGTGTGTATTGAATGATCGAGAGCGAGACGATGATGCCCAACCTGTCCCTCAAACGCGCTACCAGACGCGCAACCAGACGCGCAACCAAGCGCGCAACCAAACGCGCGATGTCGCTGATCGAGTTGCTGGTCGGCCTTGTGGTGGTGACCACGCTGACGCTGACGATCCTGCCGGCTTTGGCGACGGTGCGTGACCAGTCCCAGAACGAGATGAGCAGGGCGAACCTGATGGAGATCGGTCAGGGGCGAGATCAGTACGCGATGGACCACAAGGACCGGATCTTCAGCTACACCTGGCGGGCGGAAGAGACGTACATCATGCCCGACGGGCGCCAGAAGACATTCAACGATGATCAGTCTGCGACTGCGTATCAGAACGGCGAGATCCTGATGCGTCACACAGGGCGCATCCGTGGCATATACAAGATTCAGAGCTTTGACGCCCGTCTGCCGCACCGGCGATATACACACCTGATTCTGCTCGACTACCTCTCCCCTTCGAGCGAGGCGTTCCGGACAAGCCTCCTCGGGATCGACCCCGCGGATGAGAACCTTCTGACGTGGCATGATCGTCCGCTGGAGTATGGCTCGGCAAGCGGTCTGCCGTATGCCAATGGCGATCGCTCGGGCTATGACGATGATTCAAACTGGCCAACGAATCCGGTCCGCCAGCGATGGCCATTCGCGTCGAGCTATCAGGTTGTGCCGCACGCGTGGCAGGGCGATGGGAGTGAGGGTGTGTACATCCCGATAGCGGACTCCCCGCACCTCTTTAACGGTGGCGACGGCATCCTCCTCGGACGCCGCTACATGAGCGAGGTGGCGTTCCCATCCAAGAAGGTGCACATGCACGAGGAGTTCGACTTCGAGCAGTCGCGCTACCCGTACTTCGCCTACGACCACGCGGTGCCGGAGAAGCTGATGTTCGACGGCTCGATCAACTCCCGCCCCTCCGGCGAGGCGAACGGCTCGGTCAGCCCCGCGGACTATGACCTCAATAATCCGCAGGACCCGAAGTTCTACCCGGTCTGGACGCAGCGCTACGTGCCGCTGGACGCGTTCCCGATCCCGCTGGGCGGGTTCGATGACGGCACCGAGCTGAACATGCGCTACCGCTGGACGCTGTTCGGCCTGCAGGGAGTTGATTATGACTAAGGCCACCCGCTCCGGGCTCTCGCTCATTGAGCTGCTCGTCAGCATCGTCATGCTCGCCGCGCTCTCGATCACGATCCTCCCCGCGCTCGCGTCGGTGCGTGAGGCGAGCGAGAACGAACTGAGCAGGGCCAACCTGACGGCGCTGGGTCAGGCGCGTGATCAGTACGCGCTGGACCACAAGTACCGCATCTTCTCGTACACCTGGCGCGCGGGCGAGTCGTACACCTTGCCCGACGGTCGCACGAAGGCGGCGAGCAGTGATCAGGATGCCGCCGCGAACCAGAACACCGAGATCCTGATGCGCCGGACCGGGCGCGTCAGCGGGATCAATAAAATCAGGACCGCGTCCAATCGGCTTCCGCACCGGCGCTTCTCGCACCTGGTCCTGCTCGACTACATGGCGGACACCAACGAAGTGTTCAATGAATCAACGGTCGCGATCGACCCGGCGGACGAGCAACTGCTGACCTGGCACGAGCGCCCGCTCGAGTACAGAACAGGGAGCGGCGTGCCCTACTCTGGAAACCAAGTGTACGGGTACGACGATGATCCCAACTGGTACGGCATCGAGAACAAGATGCGGTGGACGTTCGCATCCAGCTATCAGGTGGTGCCGTTCGCGTGGCAGGGCGACGGGCCAACGAACATCTATGTGCCGGTTGCTGACACCCCGCACCTGTATTCAGTCAACGGCTCGCCGGTCATCCTCGGCCGCCGCTACACGACCGAGGTCGCGTTCCCGTCGCAGAAGGTGCACATGCACGAGGAGTTCGATTACGAGCAGTCGCGCTACCCGTACTTCGCCTACAACCACGCCCGCCCGGAAAAGCTGATGTTCGACGGCTCGATCAACTCGCGCCCATCCGGCGTGGCGAACGACTCGGTCAACCCTGCCCAACCCGGCACGGTGTGGAAACAGCCTTACGTGCCGCTGGACGCGTTCCCAATCCCGCTGGGCGGGTTCAGTGAGAACATCGACCTGAACATGCGATACCGCTGGACCGAAGGCGGGCTTCAGGGCGTCGATTACGACTGAGCCGGTTTCAGTCTCTCAATCACAGGTAGAGGTCGAGCGCCCGCCCTGTGGCGGGCTGGACTTGCTGGCGGGTCGTGACGATCCGCAGCGCCTGCTTCGGGTCCGCATCGACAGGAAGCACCTCGCCCAGCGTGGGGTGGAGCTTCGGCCCCGCGTTGGCACCGGCATCACCGGCCTTGTGCGCACAATCGGGGCGATAGATGACCGCGTCGTGCGAGAGCCCGCGGGCCTGGGGGCCCAGGGCGTAGGGCGTCTGGTTGATGTCGCGGAGCACGCGGGCGAACCTGGTCGGCGTCGTGGCCTCCTGGACTTTCTTGGGGACCACCACCCGGTCCGGGTGCACACGCGCCCCGTGCGCGGGGAGTCCCCACGCGTTCGGGTTCGTGTTGATGGCTGGCCCATGCGACATACGTAAGAACAGATGCACAGCCCGTGCCGACGCGCTGCGTCCGAGAAGAACCGGCGGTATCGAGCCCGGGCATGCTCGGCCTCTTGCGTTCGTTCGGGCTGATGCGTCCACGCAACACGGGTGATGCGTAGGATGTGCGTCCATGCGGACGGACGAGCTGGATTTCGAACTCCCGAGCGAGCTGATCGCGACCCGGCCCGCCGAGCCGCGCGATTCGTCGCGCCTGCTGGTCGTGCAGCGTTCGGACCCAGGGCGGCTCGAGCACCGGGTGTTCCGCGAGCTACCGGGGCTGCTGGAGCCGAATGACCTGCTGGTGTTCAACCGCTCGCGGGTGGTCCCGGCACGCCTGATCGGCGAGCGCGAGGACACGGGGAGCCGGTTCGAGGGCTTGTACTTGCACGATGCGCCGGATGCGGATGGCATCGAGTGGATCGCGATGGTCAAGGCCAAGCGGGCCCAGCCGGGCAAGCGTTACGTGCTTTTCGATGCGGGAGGCGAGCGGTCATCCACGGTGGTGGAGCTGATCGGTCGGGACGACGCGGAAGGGCCCGGCGCGTGGCGGGTGCGGGTCGAGACGGACGCGGGGTCGGGGCTGGCGGCGCTGCAGGCCGTGGGTCGCACGCCGCTGCCGCCGTATATCCTGGCGCAGCGGAAGGCCCGCGATGAGGACCCGGGCGACGCGTACGACCGGGATCACTACCAGACGACCTACGCGAGCGACACCGAGGCGGGATCGGTGGCCGCGCCGACGGCCGGGCTGCACTTCACGCCCGGCATGATCGACGAGCTGCACACTCGGGGCGTCGAGACGAGCGAGGTGACGCTGCACGTGGGGGCCGGGACGTTCAAGCCGGTGGAGACGGACACGCTGGAGGCGCACCCGATGCACCACGAGTGGTGCTCGCTGGGCGACGCGGCGGCGCACTTCCCGCCAGCGCCCGGGCGAAGGGTGATCGCGGTGGGCTCGACGAGCGCCCGCACGATCGAGAGCTACGCGCAGCTGCACGCAGCCGATCCGGAGGGGGATCTCCCGGATCGCTACAGCACGGACATCCTGATCGCGCCGGGATACGACTGGCAGTGGGTGAGCGGGATGGTGACCAACTTCCACCTGCCCCGCTCGACGCTGCTGGCGATGATCGCGGGGCTGCTGGACGTGCCGGGGGTGGTGGATGGGCTGGAGCGGGTGCACGCGATCTACCGCGAGGCGATCGAGCAGCGGTACCGCTTCTTCTCCTACGGGGACGCGATGCTCATCCTGCCGTAGCGCGATACCATGTGAACGAGCGAAATCTGCGTGCGGATCGCGGAAAGCGACGATGATGAGGCAGCCATGCAACTGGATCAGCTCATCTCGGGTCTCGGCATCGACTGCGCCACCAACGGCGCGGACCTGAGCGCGATCCGGGTGTGCGACGTCACCGAGGACTCACGCACCGCCGTGCCCGGCTCGCTCTTCATCGCCCGCGCCGGAACCAAGGATCAGGGGCTCCGCTACGTCGAGCCCGCGATCGAGTGCGGGGCGGTGGCGGTCCTCACCGAGCGTGGGGGGGCGGGGCGCATCGAGCTGCCGATGCGCTCGAAGGTCGCGGTCTTGGAGTGCGACGACCCGATCATCACCACCGCCCAGATCGCCGAGCGGTTCTACGGCGGCGCGGCTTCGGCGCTGATGATCGCCGGCGTGACGGGAACGAACGGCAAAACGACCATCACCCACCTGACGCACCAGCTCATCGAGGGCGCCGGCGTGCGCTGCGGCCTGATCGGGACGGTGGAGATCGACGACGGGCGGGAGCGGTCACGCGCGGCGATGACGACCCCGCCGGCGTTGGAGCTGAGCCGCACACTGGCGACGATGCGCGAGCACGCGTGCCGGGCGGTGGTGATGGAGGTTTCGAGCCACGCGCTGGACCAGCACCGCACCGGCGCGATCACCTTCGATGCGGCCGCGTTCACGAACCTGACCGGCGATCACCTGGACTATCACCTCACGCTGGACCACTACCGGCGGAGCAAGGCGAGGTTGTTCGCGTCGCTCAAGCCCGACGGCGTCGCGGCGATTGTCGGCGACGACGAGAGCACCCGGATCATGATCGACGCGTGCACCAAAGGGGCGCGGGTGATCCGGTGCGGGCCGGAATCGACGAAGGACGCGTGGGTGCGGATCGAGGACGAGTCGATCGAGGGCACAGACGTGGTCCTGCTTACGCCCGGCGGCGATTTCAATGCGAGGGTGCCGGTGTTCGGGGCCTACAACGCGTTGAACACCTTGCAGAGCGTGCTGCTGGCGCAGGCGGTGCTGGGCAAGCTCGGGATGACCGAGGGTGATCAGCGGGCCGCGATCGAGAAGACGCTGCCGACGCTGACGTTGCCGATGGGACGCCTGGAGCATTGCGAGACCTTAGAAGATGACATCACGGTGCTGGTGGACTTCGCGCACACGGACGATGCGTTGCGATCGGCGCTCTCGGGCGTGCGCCGGGTGCTGCCCGATGGCGCGAATCTCTGGTGTGTCTTCGGGTGCGGGGGCAACCGGGACCAGACCAAACGCCCGCGGATGGGCGCGGCGGTGAGCGAGTTCGCGGACCATGTGGTGGTGAGCTCGGACAACCCACGCACGGAATCGCCCAGCTCGATCATCACGCAGGTGCTCGAGGGCATCGACGGCTCGCAGCGGGAGCGCGTGCGGGTTCAGCCTGATCGGGCGCGGGCGATCCATGATTCGATCATCGATGCCAAGCCCGGCGACGTGATCGTGATCGCCGGTAAGGGGCACGAGACCGAGCAGATCCTCCCCGACGCCATGGGCGGCACACGCACGATCCACTTCGACGACCGCGAACACGCCAAGCTCGCGCTCCGCGAGCGGCGCCTGCGGGCCAAGGAAGGCGAAGCCGAGCGGGCAGGCGCATCATGAACGCGTGGGCGTGGGATGACTTCGCCCGGGTCGCGGGCGGCGTGTGGCATGCTGCTCCGCACGAAGACGCGCTCTCGTTCGTCGGGGTCTCGATCGATACCCGCTCCATCGAGCCCGGGCAGGTGTTCTTCGCGTTCGAGGGTGAGCAGGTCGATGGGCACGCCTACCTCCAGAACGCTCGTGATGGCGGCGCCGGCGCGTGCGTCGTGACGCACGCGGAGCGGGTGCCGGATGATCTGGGGATCCCGGTGCTGGTCGTCGATGATCCGCAGGCCGCGCTGACGCGCCTCGCCAGCGCCTGGCGGGACCGGATCCGGGCGAAGGTCATCGCGATCACGGGATCCAACGGGAAGACAACGACCTGCCGGCTGCTGGAGAGCGTGTGCGGGGCTGCCGGGAAGACGTACGCGTCGCCCAAGAGTTTCAACAACGCGCTCGGCGTGCCGATCACGGTGCTCAATACGCCGATCGATGCCGAGTATCTGGTGGCCGAGGTCGGCATGAGCACGCCCGGCGAGATCGCGGCGCGTACGCGAACGCTGCGACCCGACGTCGCGATCATCACGAGCATCGGGCGGGCGCACCTGGAGGGGCTGGGGAGCATCGAGAACATCGCCAAAGAGAAGGCCCAGCTCATCGCGACATCGCCGGAGAATGCGGTGGGGGTGATCCCGGGCGGGATCGGCGTGCTCGAGGATGCGCTCGCGGGCGACCCGCACCGGATCGTGCGTCTGGATGACCGGTTCACGCCCGAGGCGAGCGATGCGGACGGGAGTACGTTCCGGATCGGCAGCGCGTCGTTCCGTGTGGCGCTGCCGGGCGTGCACAGCGCGAGCAACGCGGCCCTGTGCGTCCTCGCGGGTCAGGAGCTGGGGATCGAGAACGGTGTGATCCGCGACGGGCTGGCAGCGGCGATGCCACCAACGATGCGGTTCGAGCGGGTGGAGATCGAGACCTCGGCGGATCCGATCGTGGTGATCAACGACGCGTACAACGCGAACCCGGATTCGATGCGGGCGGCGCTGGCGACCTTTGTCGGGCTGCAGGCCCCGGGGCGGAAGATCGCGCTGCTGGGCGAGATGCTCGAGATGGGGGCGACCGGGCCAGACGAACACCGATTGCTCGCGGCGCACGCGGCCGGGCTCGGTCGGCTCGATCGGGTGGTCCTGCTCGGGGCATTGTTCGGAACGGTTGAGAACGGTGATCCGCGGCTTGAGGTGATCCCCGATCGCTCGGACGAGGCCATTGCCCGGGTCGCGGGCACGATCTCGCCCGGAGACACGGTGCTGATCAAGGGGTCGCGGGGTGTGCGCCTCGAGCGATTGGTCGCCAATTTGGGCGATATCCACGCGTCTGGCCGATCGAATGGGAAAGAAAACGCCCAGACGCCCGCATGATTTACATCCTCATCGACATCCTGCTCAACCGCTTCTACGAGTACAAGGTGTTCTCCCTGCTCGCGGCGTTCGATCAGGTCCAGTTCCGTGCCCTGCTGGCCGCGGGACTGGCGTACTTCATCGTCGTGTTCTTCGGCAAGCGGGTCATCCGGGCGCTGATCTCGCTGAAGATCGGCGACGGCGGCGAGACCGATGCCGAGCTCCTGCGTGAGCACGCGGCCAGCAAGGCGAACGTCCCGACGATGGGCGGCGTGCTGATCGTCGGGGCCATCTTCATCTCCACGTTCCTGCTCGCGGACATCCGGGTGAACCGGGTGTACCTCGGGCTGTTCACGCTGCTGTGGTTGGCCGCGGTCGGCGGGGCGGACGACTGGCTCAAGCTCACCGCCTCGCGCCGGGGCACCGGTCGCCAGGGGCTCTTCTCGTGGGAAAAGCTGGTCTTCCAGCTGGGCATCGGCGCGATCGTCGGCTACTTCGGCTTCCGCTACGGCGTGTCGCCCGACGGCGCCGACTCGCTCGCGCACGTGCTCAACCTGCCCTTCCAGCGCACATACGACCCGGACACCGGGCTCGCCACCGGGTCGCTGATCTATCTCGGGCTCCCGGTGTTCGTGCTGATCTCGACGCTCGTTGTCGCGGGCGTGTCCAACGCGGTGAACATCACCGATGGCATGGACGGGCTGGCCGCGGGCTCCTCCGCGATCGTCAGCTTCGGGCTCATCCTGCTCGCCCTCATCGCCGGCACCCAGAGCGCGGCCCAGTACCTGCTGGTCCCCTATGTCCCGTTCACCGACGAGCTGGCCGTCATGGCCGGGGCGATGGCCGGGGCGTGCCTCGGGTTCCTGTGGTGGAACTGCAAGCCCGCGCAGGTGTTTATGGGCGACACCGGCTCGCTGGCGCTGGGCGGGTGCATCGGCTACATCGCCGTCATGACGCGACAGGAGGTCGTCGTCCTGCTCATGTGCGGCGTGTTCCTCATGGAGATCGGCTCGGTGGTGCTCCAGGTCGGGTGGTTCAAGTACACCCGCATCAAGACCGGCACCGGGCGACGCATCTTCCGCATCGCGCCCTACCACCATCACCTGCACCAGGGCGGCTGGGCGGAGAACCAGGTCGTGGTCCGTCTGTGGCTGATCGCGATCCTCTTCAGCGTGGTGGCGCTGGCGACGCTCAAGCTGCGGTGAGTCACGCGTCGGGGTCTTCCGAGTCCTCCTGATTCGCGCTGATTTCCAGCCCGCCGATTTCACCGCTCGACACGCCCTCGATCGCATCCATCGGCAGCACGCTGAGCTTCGCGTCCGATTCGAGAACGACCAGCCCGATGTCATCGAGCGAGGCGTACCCGTTCTCTCGGATCGCGGACATGATCTCCGATTCCGTGACGCGGGATTGCTTCATCGCGTCGCGTTGATACACGCCGCGCAGGACCAGCACGCTCGGCGAGGCGCGGACGATCGTGCAGACCAGCTCGCTGCGGATGATGAGACTGGTGATGAACCACTGGAGCCCGAAGAGCAGCCCGATCGCGAGCAGGCCCTCCGAGATGGACACGTCCTTGAGCAGCACCGGCGAGGCGATGATGCTGCCGATCGCGACCGTGACGATCCAGTCGAAGTTGTTCATCTGCGAGGTCGTGCGCTTGCCGGTGAGGCGGACAAAGGCGATCACCGCGATATACAGCACCGGCGTCGCGATGAGCACGCGCTCGAGGTTGTCCCAGCCGTCGAAGAAGAGCGATGCGAGTGTGTGCATGATTGGTCCTCTCATGGGTAGGTCGGGTCTCAGAGAGTGTATGGCGTTCTTTTCTGCACCCGGCGATCCTATTATGATTCATCAATCTGCACGGATATGAACAAAGGAGAGATCATGGCCACCGCGACACTGCCCAAGCACTACTCGGAACTCATTGCCCTCAAACGCCAGACCGGGATGCTCGGGTCGATCGGTGCACTGGTGAGCTGGGATCAGGAGACCTACATGCCCCCGGCCGGCGCCAGGGCCCGCGCTGAGCAGGCATCGACCCTCGCCGGGATCATCCACGAACGCAAGACGAGCAAGAAGATCGGTGATCTGATCGCCCAGTGCGAGCAGGACCCGGAGCTCAACCACGAGGGCAGCGCCGAGGCCGCCAACATCCGCGAGATGCGCCGCGACTACGACCTGGCGACCAAGCTGCCCAACGACCTCGTCGAGTCGCTGGCCCGGGCCCAGTCCGAGGCCCAGGAGTGCTGGAAGCAGGCCCGCAAGAACAACGACTTCCCCTCGTTCGTCCCCGCGCTCACCGAGGTCATGAACCTCACCAAGCAGAAGGGCGAGTGCTACGGCGTCGAGGACGGCGGCGAGATCTACGACCCGCTCCTCCAGGAGTACGAGCCGCACACCACGGCCAAGGATATCGAGAGTGTGTTTACACCACTGCGTGAGCGCCTCAGTGCGTTTATCGCGGAGGTCATGGACACCGGCACCGCCCCCAAGGTCGATTTTCTCCACCGCGAGATCCCAACAGACAAGCAGCACGCGTTCGGCGAGACCGTCACCGCGGCCCTGGGCTTCGACTACAAAAAGGGACGCCTGGACACCACGACGCACCCGTTCTGCTCGGGCTTCGGGCCCGGCGACACCCGCATGACAACGCGCTACGCGCTCGACAACTTCCCCGACGCGATCAGTTCCACGATGCACGAATGCGGGCACGGTTTGTATGAGCAGGGGCTGCCCAAGGAGGGTGAGCTGTTCGGCACGCCCCTGACCGATTCGGTCTCGCTGGGCATCCACGAGTCGCAGTCACGTATGTGGGAAAACATGGTCGGGCGGAGCAAGCCCTTCTGGAACTGGGCGCTGCCCGTCGCCAACGAGCACTTCGACGGCGCATTCAAGGACATCGACCTGGAGACCTTCACCAAGGCGATGAACACCTGCACACCCAGCTTCATCCGCGTCGAGTCCGACGAGAGCACCTACAACCTGCACGTCATGCTCCGCTTCGAGATCGAACGCGCCATGATCTCAGGCGACCTCGCCATCAAGGACCTCCCCGGCGCCTGGAACGAGAAGTTCAAGTCCATGCTCGGCCTCGACGTCCCCAACGACGCGCAGGGCTGCCTGCAGGATGTGCACTGGAGCTTCGGGCTGATCGGCTACTTCCCGACGTACACGCTGGGGAACCTGTACGCCGCGCAGATGTGGGAGACGATCAACGAGCAGATCCCGGACCTCGATGAGCAGATGAGCAAGGGCGAGTTCAGCGCCCTGCTGGACTGGCTGCGTGTAAACATCCACCAGCACGGCCGCCGATACTCAGCCGCCGAACTGTGCGAGCGTTCCACAGGCAAGCCCCTCAGCGCCGACCCACTGATGCGCCACCTCGAGTCGCGCGTAAAGCCGGCGTATGGTCTATAAGAGTCTAATGCATCAATCGAGTTGATCTTGAGCCCAATTGATGTGGGCTTTTATGTCGTGGCCGAAGCCTGCGCCCATAAGTAGATCACGCCAGTCCCAGTTCGTTTGATCAACTGCACCCGCTAGTTTCGTGAGTGATCCACCCGCCCACCTGATTGCTGCGATTTGGATTCGCTCATTACTCCGAACATCTCCCTCGATCTGAGAAAGTAAGAAGCGTGCTTCTTCCTGATCTCTCTCTGTAAATAAGAGTTCAATGAGTGATTCGGTGAGTTCAGACAGCGGTTGAGGTGATTCGGACATTCATGAATCCTATGGCGGGTGCCCTGCTACGACCCGAAGGGCGTAGCAGGTCTTCCTTGGTTCGAAGGCATCCGTTCCTACTTTGTCCGCTTTCAGCGGATCAAAGCAGGGCACCCATCACCGCAGCCGTTTCCTGAATCGCTTCCACTTCTCGTCGTCCCAGTTTTCAACTGCATCGATGAGAAATCGGATGCATCGTTCTGCGTCCTGAGAACGGTCGTCGATGCCTGTGATCTGGTGTAGGACGGGCTTGAACTCGATCCACGGCTTCCACACCCGTAGCCGGTAATCGACGAAGACCTCCGAGCGGTCGGATATGAGCTGAAAGTGGATCCCGCGTACTCGCATATGAAGCAGGCAGTTGCCGAAGGCTTCTGCGTCGTGCCGCACATACCGGACGCTTCTTGGTCCGAATCGATCTACGGATTTTGCCACGAGCTCTTGCCAAAGCGCGGGCAGCTTCTCGATTAAAGACTCGTACTCGGTATACACGCACTCATTCTATGTACGGGACCCGTTGCTATGTCTGGCGGCCGGGTGCCCTGCTTACGCCCTGACGAAGTCAGGGTTCAAGCAGGAACGGTTGTGTTTGGGTATGTGATCCGGCTTAAGCTGCGCGTAAGCCGGGCACCCGGCTCCGACCCGAAGGGCGTAGCAGGCCTTCCGTGGTTCGGTGTCTTCCGTTCCTGCTTTGTCCGCTTGCAGCGGATCAAAGCAGGGCACCCAACGCCGGGTGGCCCGACGGAACCGTCTTCGGTTCCTTCGGGATCATTCCCTTGAACTTCGGTCCCAAACCAGACTTCCTCACCATCGTGCAACCCACGCAACCCTGAGGCGTATCATGCCCCGACACAACCCGAGAGGAACGGAGATTGTGCTCAAGGGAGACGCCTTTGACTTCTACAAATCGCTTCGGACCGGAAGGGTGGACGCCTGAACGCATCGGTTCGCTCGAAGGAATGGTCTTCGTCATCACCGGGGCCAACGCCGGCGCGGGCTTTGAGGCCTCGCGGGTGCTCCTCTCCAAAGGCGCCAAGGTTGTGATGCTGAATCGCAACCCACAGAAATCGTCGGCCGCGATCGCAAACCTCAAGCAGGAGTTCGGCGACGACGCGGATGTTTCATTCGTGCGCATGGACCTCGCCGTGCTCGATTCCGTGCGGGAGGCGGCCGCGGAAGTCCTCCGGACCATCCCGCGCATCGATGCCCTGATCTGCAACGCCGCGATCGCACAGGTGGCCAAGCAGGAGATCACCGTCGACGGCTTCGAGAGCCAACTCGGCGTCAACCACTTCGCTCACTTCCTCCTCTGCGGCTTGCTCTTCGAGCGTATCGAAGAATCGCAGGGACGCATCGTGGTCGTCGGCAGCAACGCCTACCGCATGGGGCTCAAGCGGATCCAGTTCGAGGACCTCAACTTCGACACGAAGTACACCGCGTGGAACGCGTACGCACAGAGCAAGCTGGCGCAGATGATGTTCGCCTACGAACTCCAAAGACGCCTGAAGGCAGCCGGCAGAGAAGCCGTCCAGGTCCTCGTCTGCCACCCCGGCGCATCGCGGACAAACCTGCTCAAGGACACCGCGAGCCGGTTCAACAAGATACTCTGGGCCGTCCTCTCCCGTTTCATCGCACAGTCCGCCGAGCGCGGATCATGGCCCGAGGTCATGTGCGCAACGGAGCAGGGCCTCGAGCAAAGAGCGCTCTACGGCCCAACAAAGCGAGCGGAGACAGTCGGCCCCGTCGGCGCGTGCAAGCTCGACGATGTCGCAACCGATCAGGAAATGGCCGCCAAGCTCTGGTCAATCTCCGAGCAGAAGACGGCACTGAGCTGGTCCGTGTGAGCCGGGTGGCCCGATGGAACCGTCTTCGGTTCCTTCGGGTTGCCCCTGATCACTTGAGCAGCCACATCGGCACGCCATGATCGATCGCGTGCTTGCTCGTCAGCCAGGCGTGGCAGAGGCACTGGACTTCGAAGTCCTCCTCACATCGCTCATCCGTGAAGTAGGATTCGAGGAGGTTCTTCATCGCTTCCGAGGTTGTTTCGTGGCCCAGCTGTGATGCCAGGTTCGAGAGTTCCTCGTGGAGCATACGAAGGTTGCCGACCTGCATCGAGCCCCACTCGCTGGCACGAGTGCCATAGTCCATGATCATCTGTTCCATCTGTTGCGCAACTTCCGGTGGGACACCCTGATTCGAGGCAAGCCCTAGCCACACAAGCGGGCGGAGATACCAGGGTTTTGGTCGTACGGAGAGTGATGGGCGGGCCTGCTCAGGGTATTCTGGTTTTCCGTCTGGCCAGATCAGCATGCGTTCTATATCAGCGTCCACATAGACCGCGCTGAAGGCGTCTACGGCTCTGATCTGAACGCTGCCTTCTTCCCCGAGCCGGCGTGTTGCGAACGCCTGGAGTTCGGACCACCAGTTCCATCCCATATCGGCCGGCACCATGAACTCGGGCGCACCATCGCCGAGGGGGACGGACGCCGATACCTTGGCGCGAAGCTCCCGAACGATGGGTTCGACGGAATCCTGATTCAGAATGTCTGTTGGTGATGCGGCAACAAAGTTGATTCCCATATCCTCATCTCCCTGCGGTCATGCTACAGGAGAGATGCAAGTCGTGCAGGACGAGTAGTTCAGTACTTCGTATGTCACTTCTTATGTGTGCGCGTGACTCAACTTTGTGGTAGGAGCGGGTGGCCCGATGGAACCGTCTTCGGTTCCTTCGGGATCACCCTATGCGCTCGCAGGGTGCCATGCAGGTGCCGTCCCCGGCTCCTGCATGTTCTTGGATGACTTCCGTTCGTGGAGGAGACTGCGTCACCTCCACGCCACCCTACGCGTTCGCTTGTTCGGTGGTGTTGAGCGGCTCATAGTCGCTGTAGCCCTCCGCGCCGCCGCCGTAGAAGGTGGACTGGTCGGGTTCGCGGTAGGGGCCGCCTTGGCGGACGCGGTCGGCGAAGTCGGGGTTGGGGATCCAGGGGCGGCCGAAGGCGATGGCGTCGGCCCAGCCGGACTCGATGGCCTGCTCCGCCTGCTCGGGCGAATAATCGCCGTTGCCGACGTAGATGCCGCCGCCGGCGTTCTTGAAAGACTCGACGATCGCGGGGATGACCTCGTCGGTGCGTGGGTCGAGCTGGGTGCGGTCCCAGGTCTCCACGGCGTGCAGGAACGCGAGGTTCAGTTCGCCAAGCCCCTTGGCCAGCGCGGAGAAGGTTGCCTTGGGGTCGCTGTCCACCACGTCGCGGTGCTCGCTGAGCGGCGAGATGCGGTAGCCCACGCCCCCCGCGTCGCCCCACGCGTCCACCACGGCGCGTGCGACCTGCAGGGGGAGGCGGAGGCGGTTCTCGAGCGAGCCGCCGTAGCTGTTCGTGAGCTTGTTCACGCCGTCACGGGTGAACTGATCGAGCAGGTAGGTGTTGGCCCCGTGGATCTCGACGCCGTCGAACCCGGCGCGCTTGGCGCGGGCGGTCGCGTCGGCGAACTCGCTGATGACCTCGGGGATCTCGTGCTCCTCGAGCATGCGCGGCGGCGAGTTGTCGATGCGTTCGAACGAGTCGTCGATGTAGGTCTTGGAACCCGAGGGCACATCGGTGCTGCTCACGGGCGGCTGGTTGCCCGGCTGCATCTTGTGGTGCGAGACCCGCCCAACATGCCAGAGCTGGAGGGCGATGCGTCCGCCGGCCTCGTGCACGGCGTCGGTGACCTTCTTCCAGCCGGCTTCCTGCTCGTCGGTGTGCACGCCCGGTGCGCCGTAGTAGCCGTGCCCACGCGGCGAGACCGGGGTGGCCTCGGCGATGATGAGCCCGGCCCCGGCCCGCTGGCGGTAGTACTCGGCCATCATTTCGTTGGGGACGCTGCCGGGCATGGTGGAGCGTGCGCGGGTGAGCGGGGCCATGAGGATGCGGTTGGGGGCGTGGGTGGAGCCGACGGTGAGCGGCTGGAAGAGTGCGTCGTGCATTGGGTTCTCCGGCGGGAATGGATGTATTTGTTCGATGATAGTAAGCGTGTGGATGCGTAACCAACTGATCGGTTGGTTTATTCAGTATCCCGTCCGTGGCACCGGATTTTCTGTGCGATGGGGTTCTGTGATCCTCCTTGGCTCCGGAGGAGCCGAGGGTTGTAGCCACGGGTGGAGTATCGCCGTAACGCGGCGATGCGGAACCCGTGGTATTGGGGCAAGGCGAGTTTCCACCGCCCCGACGGGGCGGAGGGCGAGTCGTCGGCGGAGTGATCCACGGGTTTCGCTGCGCTTCACCCGTGGCTACAACCCATGGCCCCTTCGGGGCCGTTGTTGGTATGAGGTGTGATAGCAGGGTGCCACTACTCGCCGCGAAGCGGCGCAGTAGTGCCGTTCAACGAACCTGTTGTGGTGGATTTCTGAGTTGTTGTCGGTGGTCGTCGGTGTGATGTAGACCCAAGTCGGTCCTCAGCGCACGGGTTGTCCGCCAGAGGCGGAGCAACCCGTGGCACCCATCTTTCAGTGCGTTGGAGTTGAGGGAGACCCCCTCCGGCACGCTGACGCGTGACACCTCCCCCGTTCCGCCGAGGGCGGATCTTCGACTCGCGGGGGAGAAGAAAGAACTACTCCTTCGCCGAAAGAGCCTGCTCGGCTTCGGCGATGCACCGCTCGATCCGGGTTACGGCGGCGTCTTTGCCGATGATCGCCAGCGTCTGCCCCAGCGGCGGCGACACCGGCCCGCCGGTCACCGCGACGCGGAGGGGCTGGGCGACCTTGCCCATGCCGACCTCGTGCTTCTCGCAGAAGTCCTTGACGGCCTGCTCGATGGCTTCGGGTGTGAACGGGTCGATGGTGGCGGCCTCGTCGCGGAAGAGCTTGAGCATTTCAAGGCCCTTGGCCTCGCCCTTGAGCAGCGCCTTGTGCAGCGCCTTGCCGTCGAACTCGATGGCGTTGTCTTCGATGAACGCGAAGCCGATGACGCCGCGCCCGTCGGCGAGGGTCTTGCAGCGGGTTTTGACGGCCGGGGCGAGCATGAGCATGTCCTCGGCGCTGAATCGCTCGCACAGGGCGGGGTCGTAGCTGCTGGCCCAATCGCGCCAGCGTGATGCGAACGCGTCGTCGGGTAGCTCCGCGATGGAGTCGGCGTTAAAGCTCAGCAGCTTCACGCGATCAAACTTCGCCTGCCCCTTGCCCATGCCCTCGAAGCCGTAGTGCGACGCGAGGTAGCCCATATCGAATCGCTCGACATCGGTCCCATCGTCGTTCTTGGCCTTGGGGTTCCAGCCCAGCAGGGCGAGGTAGTTGTTGAGTGCGTCGGGAAGGTAGCCGGCCCGGCGGAAGTCCTCGACATCGATCTCGGGGAGGTGGACGTCGAGGTGGCGGGCGAGGGCGATGAGCTGATCGCTGGGCAGCTGTCGGGTCTTGTCCTTGAGCCACTTGGCAAAGTCGGCGTCGCTGAGACCGTCGATGGGGGAGCCCTCGAGCTTGGCCTCCTTGACGGCCTTCTTGGCGGTCTTGTCCTTATCGCGTTTGCTCATCTTCGAGCCGTCGGAGTTGAAGATCAGCGGCATGTGCGCGTAGGTGGGGGAGTCGAAGCCCAGCGCCTGCTGGATGGCGATGTGGCGGGGCGTGTTGATCAGGTGCTCCTGCCCACGCAGGACATGCGTCACGCCCATGAGCGCGTCGTCCACGACGACGGCGAGGTGGTAGGTGGGGTAGCCGTCGCGCTTGCGGATGATGAAGTCGTCGAACTCGTCGGGGCCGACGGTCACATCGCCGAGGATCTGGTCGTGGACGGTGATGGGGGAATCGGGCATCTTGAGACGGACGACGTGGGGCTCGCCGTCGGCCATGCGCTGCATGCGCTCCTCGCGCGGTATGTCCAGCGCGGAGCGGTCGTACTTGTAGCCGACCTTGGCCTCGATGGCTTCGCGCCGCTTGGCCTCGAGCTCCTCGGGGGTCTCGAAGGCGGGGTAGGCGTGGTCGGACTCGATGAGCCTGGTGATGTGCTCGTTGTAGATGTCGAGGCGCTGCGCCTGGAAGTACGGCCCGACCCCGCGCTCGTCGCCGCCGATCGTGCGATCGTTGTATTTCAGGTCGGGCCCGTCGGCCCAGTCGATGCCCAGCCAGGCGAGGTCTTCGAGGATCCCCTTCATGGACGACTCGGACGAGCGTGTCTGGTCGGTGTCCTCGATTCTCAGCAGGAACCGCCCGTTGTGACGCTTGGCGTACGCCCAGCACAGCAGCGCAGTGCGGGCGCCGCCGATGTGCAGGTGCCCGGTGGGGGATGGGGCGAAACGGGTGATGACGGTGTTGGGGTCAATGGGCATAGGACGGGATTTTAGGGGGGCGAGGGCGAATCTTCCCATCTGGCGGCCAACGCCTCGTCCGTGGCGCGATAGCCGCAGTAGATGCACTGGCCCCGGTTTACACGCTTGCGCTGGACGCGCCAGGTGCGGAATCGGTGGATGCGGGAGAGCACGATCCAGATCCACCAGGGAATCGAGCAGATCAGAACAGCCTCAGGCAGGCTCAGCTTGATCATGGATTCGTGGGTCGCCGTGTTTCGGCTCCAGGTGAGTTGCCCGGAGTTCATCAACGTTGTCCACCACCCGCTTCGGGTCATCGTCCGCAGCTGTTCCTCGCTGCGGGGCGGGTCAAACCGGGTCGTGCGTTGGCTGTAGAGCTGCTGATGCGTCAGCTGAGTATCCACGTTGAGCGCATGCGTTTCGACAGCTTGGCTGCTGCCCTCACCCGGTGGGAGATACACGGGCTTGTATCCGAGCGTAACGGCACGCGGAGCCCTGATATCGAGATCCATCTGCTCGCTGAGTCTGCGCAGAAGCTCGAGCATCTGGCTCGGATCATCAAGCATGCTTGCCGCGACTTGGGCATCGTACCACGCGCCGGTGTCCTCGGGTTGCCATGAACGCGAAGACACGCGGGAGTCGTCGATCCGAGTTGTGTATGCGAGCGCCGCCGCGCTGAGTATGAGCAGTATGAGCAGACACCAGAAGGAGCGCATCGGGCGGTTGCGGAGCAGGGGGAGCTTGATGAGCAGCATTGTGATCCACACAAGCACGGTGATGCTCGCGAGGAGGTGAATCACGCTGATATCATACATCACGCTGTGCACGCCGCCGGCATGATTGATCTGCCATGTGATAGAAGGCCACAGCCCGAGAACTCTGGTATATCCGGTCACTGATCCCTGCTCATCAGCCCGCTCCATCGTGCGGAGGTCTTTGATGTTGGCGTTGATCGAGCGAGAGCCAAGCCACCCGAAGATGTGAAAGCTCGTGAGTTCACTCAGATGCCCTTCGAAGATATCGATCTCCAAGCGAATCTGCTGAACCCGGAGGGGCTTTGAGTAATACGACTCTTGCTGGATCGCGACTTTGATGCGGTCGCGGAAGAGCGAGATCGCTTCTTCATCACCGTTGAGCGCAGCACGCAGCTGGTCCAGACTCAATGAATACCGGTCAGCATGGTCACGGTACACAGCCGGTGGCGCGGGTGTGAGATTCTCGGATCGTGTCCAATCTCGCGTTTGAACTCCGATGGTCTGGTACACAAGCCAGAGCAAGACGAAGCTGAGCAGGAAGAAGACGAACCAGAGAGACGCTCGCGATCTGTGCATCATAAAAGGGTACCTATCGCGTGTGCGAGTTGCATCGCCTCCGCACTCGGAGCAAAGATAGGCACATTTCGTCTCACGCTCGGGCATGATCACTCCAGTGGTTGATACGAACTCGTTATATATACCCGATGGTGCTCACAGGGTTTTTGCTTTCCACCTCGCGGCCAATGCCTCGTCTGATGCGCGATAGCCGCAATAGATGCACTGGCCTCGGTTTACACGCTTGCGCTGGACCCTCCACGTGCGCAGCCGGTGGATGCGGGAGAGGATGATCCAGATCCAGAATGGGATGGAGAGGACCAGGGCGATGTGGGGGAGGTTGAGATCGAACGCGATCGTGGACTGGGCGCGGTGCAGCTCGAACCGGACGCGGCCCCAGTGGTAGAGGTGGTTCCAGAACGGCGTGTTTGGTGCAGCCCGGCGTTGCTCGGGCGTTCTCTTCGCGTCGAACTGCGACCTGCGGATGCTGAGCAGATCGAGGCCGCCCTGTTTGAGCAGCCACCATCCGTTCCAGCGGGTCAGGACGGGCTTGGGTAGGGCGGGGTCTGGTTCGGGAACACGGTACTCGCGGCCGACCACGACCGCGGCCGGGGTGGAGCGGGGGACGGCGAACCCCGCGCTCATCTCTTTGAGCAGGGCCCGCAGGTCCTCGTCGTCCGCGAGCGCTTCGCGGGCACGCTCGGCATCGACGAACGGGCCGGTGGAGATCGGCGGGTAGAACTTGGTCATCGCGTACGCGCGATGGTCCGCGAGCGCGAGCCCGCAGATGACGGAGATCATGACCGAGGCGCAGAGCACGAGCCACTTCACCCGATCTCGGTGCCACCCGCGGGGCACCAGGCGGGATACGGCCCAGCTGAGAAGGAACAGGATGCTGAGGTAGCCGAGGACCGTGAGATAGCTCAGCGAGTACGTGCGCTGGACGCCGCCGGGGTCGCTGATCTGGATATGGAAGCCGGGCCACCAGCTGATGTAGGTGACGCCCTGCCCGGCGGCGTTGGGCTGGGCCGGCGCTCGCGTTCTGGGGTTGCCCATCTCAAGGATGCGTGTTCGGCTCACGTGGCGGCCGAAAGCGGAGTAGCCGGAGGTTGAGTAGTGGTTCGTCTCCAGGTGATGCACCTCGAGGCGTACGCGAATCACGTCCTGCACCGTGGCGTGCTCGTTCTCGCCCGCGATGGCTTCTCGCAGCTGGTTCCTGATCCGCTGGATGGATTCGTGCTTCCCGCTGAGGACCATCTGCACTTCGCTGAAGTAGATCGAGTGTTCGTCGACGGTCCCGGCGTACGGGACGGAATGTGTGGGCGCGTTGGCGTTGGCGAGGGCCGCGTGGTCGGTGATGTGATTCCCGATGTTGGAGGCGAGCATCAGCGCCACGATGTACCCGGCGCACAGCGTGACAAAGAGCAGCCAGAGGTAGGCGCGGGTGCCGTGCGTGGTGAACGGGTATCGGTCGCGGACGCGGGAGGAATCGCCGCCGCACTCGGGGCAGGTGTGCTCGGGCTGTGGGGGTGTGTTCGGGGTGCTCATCGCATCACCAGCCTAGCCGATCTGTCTCGGGTCCGTGGTCCGGGCGGCGACGGCGTCGTCGTCGAGGGGGTAGGCGCAGAAGATGCACTGGTTGCGTTTGACGCGTTTGCGCTGTGGTATGCGCACGAATAGGTGAGCGCCCCGGAGCGATCCGCGGAGCAGTGCCCACGCCAGGAATCCTGCGAAGATCAGGCGTGCCCAGTAGATGGATACGTGTCTGGAGACCGTGGGCCCGTTGTGCTGGATCCAGAAGGTCTCCCAGTTCTGGGCGTGGTCGAGCGTCAGGCCTGGCTTGAGGTACCCGGGTCGCTGTGCGGGCACGAGCGAAGCGTCCGCAGACTCGGAGAGGAATCGCGTGCTCCCGAAGCCAATCAGTTCGGCGTTGTATCCGAGCTGGGCGTTGAGCTGGTTGTACTGGGTGATCGAATCCCGCTTGGTCTGGTACCCGAGGAGCAGGTCCGGCGGGTGGTCCTCGCAGAGCGTGAGGAGATGGTCGATCAGCGGCTGTTCCTGATCCGGCTCGAGCAGGAGACGCTCGAACTCGTCCGATTCGATCCATGGCCCGAGGCGTGCCGGATCGGATTGACGGATATCCATGCCGGCGATGTGGTGATACTCGTGGGCACGGGAATACCCGAACGCGATGTAGCCGATGAGGAACGCGGCGATCAGGCACCACGCAACGAGCGGGCGCGTCTGGGGTACGCGGTCCCATCTGCGTAGCACGCGGTACAGCAGGCGCAGGGCGAGGTAGACGGTGAGCGTCAGGGAGACGACTGAGATCAGGAGCTGGAACGGATGGATGGTGCGCCGGTACCACTGTCCCCCATCGAGGTGCGTGGTTTCTGTCCGAAGTCCGAACCAGTCGGTGCCGCGCGTGGGGCGCGTATAGAAAAAACCTGTTTGGACCGCCTCGATGGGGTACGTCCATGGGCCATTGCCGGCGGGCTCGTGGGTGACGTCGAGGAGGTGCGTGTTCGCGTATTCGCTGATCCAGACCCCGGCGAAGCCACGCGATCGCTGGTCATAGCGCATCCCTCGCCTGTCCGTGAGGACGAATCGGATCTGCGCATCTGCCCACCATCGTCCGAAGTTGGTCTTGAGTGGTTCGATCGCGTCGCGGATCTTCTCTGGGTTGCGTTCGTGGTCTCGGATATCGGCGACCGATACCCCGGGGGTGAGCGTGGTGCTGTACCCGAGTTGGCCGGAGCTTGTCGAGGAATAGATGGCGAAGGGCTTCCCGAGCTTTGCTTGCGTCCAGGGCAGCGTGTACGCCAGCGTGAGCAGCACGGCGGAGCCCCACAGCGCAACAGCGATGAGCGCGGCACGGTGGGAGATGCCGGCGGGGCGGGCGCGTGTGATCCGTGGATCCCGGCCGCACTCCGGGCAGCGTGGATCGCCTTTGTCGTGTGCTGTGTCTGCTGTAGCCATTCCCGTGCTCAGGAGAGCGTACCGGCTGCGGGCTCAGGGGTTGCCCGGGACGGGGTACTTGCACCAGATGCACAGGCCGCGTTTGACGCGTTGGCGCTGGATGCGCCGGTAGAACGGGCGTGCGCACCATCGGAGTACGTGGAGCAGGATCGCCATGGCGCTCAGCCAGGTGAGCAGCATCGCGGAGTCGATGGTGACGAGATGGTTCGTGTTGGGTGGGTTGCCGGCGACCGTGTTGATTGTGACCCCTCTGAGCGAGATATGAAACCGGTTCTTCTTGTGTGGTGATTGCTCGCGGGCGACCGGGGTGGCGTTCCCATCCTCGTCGAGCGTGAAGTAGCTCATCCGGGAGTAGTTCAGGCCCGATTCGCCCCAGTAGCCGAACCGGAGCATGTAGGCAGATGATTGGACCGGGTTGAACGCGATCAGCCCCACGAGCGCGTTGGGGCGATCGAGCGTGTTGTGTCGTTCGGTGAGGCGATGGGCGATCTGCTGCACGCCCGCGTCCTTGCTGATCAGCTCGCGCATCTCATCGATTGATCGTGCGCGAGGATCGACCTGGGAGGGGATCTTCTCATGGGCGGTTGAGAATCGGGTCTTGGTCACTTGTGGTGTTGGGTCGAGCCCGACGATGAGCGAGGCGGTGAGCAGCCCGATCACCACCCACCATCGGGCTGCTGTGTACACCGATCGCGCGGCGCCCAGCTTCCGGAGGATGATGGCTGCGAGCCAGCCCGACCACCACGCGAATGCGATGCTCGCGATGATGCCGGTCCAATGCCAGCGTTCATAGTTGTCGAAGCCCTCCGTGCTGATCGGCTCTGGATCAACGCCCATCGGGCTGCTCTGAAAAACGACTTCCTGATAGTCGATGAGGCGCGTTCGGAACAGGCGATACCACGAGTAGGGCCATCCGTACCCGGTGTACTCGTTCGATACGCTGATGCACATCATTCTGCGCATGAGGTCATCATCGTTCTCGTAGAAACGACGCATGCCGGCGCGTGAGCCGTGCTCATAAAACTTGTTCTGCACCATATCAACCCGGAGCGTGGTGCGTTCAGCGTTCCGTGCGGTGTGGGTCAGCGGGATCGCCTCGCTGATGCCCTCCCGCAGCAGTGTGATCGCCTCGGGGTCGCCCTGTGCCGCGGCTTGGACATCACGCCAGCGGACCGGCGGGTCGACTATGGGGAGGGCCCTGGGTCGCGGGTCGCGCAGCTCGGTGTGATCCATTTCGGCCAGTCTCCAGCCGAGCTTTGTCTGCACCCACGGCAGCGCGAGGATCAGAGACGCGGAGAGCAGCACGAGCCAGGCCCGGAACGCGAAACGGTTTCCGCCGTGCCAGCGGCGGTCCGTGGTGGCGCTGCGCAGGGACGGGTGCTGCCCGCACTCTGCGCATGCTGGTTGATCGTCTGTCATGCGGCTCCCCCATCTCCGGCGGTCACGGCTCTGGTGCCCGCGTCTTTATCCTTGTACGTGCAGGCGTGCGGAGGGTTCTGGGTATTGCATCGCGTGGGTCGTATCCGCCCGCTTCATGGCGTGAAAAAAGTTCCACGGGCTTATTGGCCCTATACACGCTTCCAATTCTGGCCGGTCTTGCTAGACTCTGAGTTGGGCTCACGCACACGGGTCCCACGACAACCGAAACCCGCGGGCGCCGCCGGCCCGCGATGCGACGGCTGGCGTTCAGATCAGTCGCACCGACGAGCCGACACGCCCGCCCGAAAGGAGGCGGCAGCCATGGCTCAAAGATCCCCGGCGGATATCAGAAACATTGCACTTGTAGGGCAATCGGGGGCGGGGAAGACGCTCCTGGCCGAACGCCTCCTGTTCGCGACGGGCACCATCGACCGGATGGGCTCGATCGAGGACGGCACCACCTTCTCGGACTGGTCCGACGAGGAAAAGCACCACAAGCACTCGCTGCGCACGAGCATGCTGCACTTCGATCACGAGGGGCACATGGTCAACATGATCGATACCCCGGGTCTCGCGGATTTCTCGGGCATGGCGATCTCCGTGTTCCCGGCTGTCGAGACCGTCTGCGTTGTCATCAACGCGCACGACGGGATCGCGCCCATCACGCGGCGGATGATGAACATCGCCAAGCAGCGCAACCTGCCTCGCATGATCATCATCAACAAGATCGATGACGACGGTGCTGACCTCGAAGCGTTGACCGCTCAGATCAAGGAGGAGTTCGGCTCGGAGTGTCTGCCCATCAACCTGCCGACGCCCGACCGTAGCGCATGCATCTCGGTCTTTGACGATGAGGGCGAGGGTGACACGCTCTTCTCGTCTGAGGAGGAGGCCCACCAGGCCATCGTCGAGCAGATCGTCGAGGTGCAGGACGATCTGATGGACAAGTACCTCGAGGACGGGGACGAGCACAACATCACCAAGCAGCAGCTGCACGATGTGTTCGAGCAGGCGCTGCGCGAGGCGCACCTGGTGCCGATCGCGTACTGCAGCGCCAAGTCCGGGGCGGGGATCCCGCAGCTGCTGCACCTGATCGCATCGCTGCTGCCCAACCCGCTGGAGGGCAACCCGCGTCCGTTCCTCAAGCGCGACGAGGAGGGCGGCGACGAGCACGAGTTCCATGCCGAGCCCGACCCGTCGAAGCCGGTTCTGGCGCACGTGTTCAAGTGCACCACCGACCCGTTCGTCGGGAAGCTCGGAGTCTTCCGTGTCCATCAGGGCACCATCAAGGCCAAGTCCGAGCTGATCATCGGCGATGCCAAGAAGCCCATCCGCATCGGGCACCTGCTCAAACGCCAGGGGAAGGAGTCGCACGAGGTCGACGAGCTGGGGCCGGGCGACATCGGGGCCGTGGGCAAGATCGATGATGTGCACTTCGATGCGGTGCTGCACGAGGGGCACGACCTGGACTCGGTGCACCTCAAGCCGCTGCCGCTGCCCAAGCCGATGTACGGGCTGGCGATCGAGCTCAAGAACCACGCGGACGAGACCAAGTTCTCCGCGGGTCTGCACAAGCTGCTCGCGGAGGACCCGTCGCTGGTGATCGAGCGGATCGCGGCGACGAAACAGACGGTGATGCGTGGTTTGGGTGAGATGCACCTGCGGATCGTGCTCGAGAAGTTCAAGGACCAGATGGGCATCGAGCTCGACACCCAGCCGCCGAGGGTCGCGTACAAGGAGACGATCACGGCCAAGGCCGAGGGGCACCACCGCCACAAGAAGCAGACGGGCGGCGCTGGGCAGTTCGGCGAGGTATACCTGCGTGTCGAGCCGCTGCCGGCGGATCATGAGACGGGCTTCGAGTTCGTCAACGCGACCGTGGGCGGCTCGATCCCGCGCGGGTTCATGCCCGCGATCGAGAAGGGCGTGCGCCAGGCCCTCGAGCACGGCGCGGTCGCCGGGTACCCGATGCACGGTATCCGCGTCGAGGTCTACGACGGCAAGCACCACGACGTGGATTCCAAGGAGATCGCGTTCATCACGGCGGGCAAGAAGGCGTTCATCGACGCGGTCAACAAAGCCCGCCCGGTGCTGCTCGAGCCCTTCGTGCACCTGGAGGTCACCGTGCCGTCGGACAAGATGGGCGACATCGCGGGCGACCTGTCCACGAAGCGTGGGCGGGTGCAGGACACCAAGATTCTCCCTGGCGATATGTGCACTGTTGTGGCGGAGGCCCCGGTGAGCGAGCTGCAGACCTTCTCGACCGAGCTCAAGTCCATCACGGGCGGTGCGGGGAGCTACACGATGGACTACTCGCACGACGAGAACACGCCGCCGCACATCCAGCAGGAGGTTATTGCGGCGTTCGCGGGGCATGAGGACGAGGACTAAGCTCGATTTAATTCAGTACTCACTGCTCAACCCGCCGATGTTCGGCGGTTTTTTCTATATACGAGTACAATATTCAACCATGAAACAGCGCAGTCCATTGATGGCAATCTTGTGCGCAGGCTTTGTCATTTGCTTTACCGGATGTGATCAACAATCGACAGGGGTGGAAGCGGCGAAGTCTTCAAGTAGAGCAGCACCAAAACTGCCATCAGCGGAGATCTACAACGCGCTTCGTGGGGCAGCTCTTGCGCTCGAACGTGAGCAGCTCGATGTGCCAGAGGGAGACGGACAGGTTGTTGCGCTGGTTACTGATTGGAGGCTCGATGCGGACCTGCAGGCAACCATCGTCGTGATCGCTGACGGCGCTGTTAGTATGTACTACAACAATGGAGGTGGTGTGATTGGATCGGGTGAGCACGATCACATCCGTGAACGAGGAAGGCAAGTCCTCGCACTCGCGGAGTCCATTGTCGATCAGATTGAGCCTGTTGCGACTACGCTGCCCGATACTGAAATCGGTCACATGCGTATGACGCTGGTGACAGATTCAGGGTTGCGATCGGAATCTGCGCATATTGATACGCTTGCCATGGAAACGCATGATCTCCATCGAGTCGCAGATGGCGTCCAGGATCTGATCACAATGATCAGTGATCAAAGCGAGAACCTTCAGGAACCATAAATTTGAACCGCACCGGCGTGGTTGACATCCTGAAGAAGCTCCAGAGCGATATCCCTCCGGGCCTGCATCGCTACAAGCTCATAGAACAGCTCCGCCACGTGTGGTCTCCCCGGAGCGGGCGTCGTCACCGATCGGTCTATTCTCGCATCCGGGCGCGTGTGCGTCACGGGAAACAGGACGAGCTGGTGAGTGTGCATCGCCATTGCTGCGGCTGCGGGTATGCGCTCGATGGGCTTGAGCCGGCCTTTGGGGACGAGCTCCCGGTCGGGCCGGATCATTGTCCGGAATGCGGGACGGACTACCCGGCCGTCTGGTAATGGTGGCTCGCGGGTGTAGAATCCGGCCATACAGGAGACCCGCCATGACCGAAGCCACCGAGACCCGCCATTTCATTCAGCAGATGATCGATGCCGACATCGAGCGCGGGCAGTGGGGGCAGCCGGGCGATCGGAGTGTCATCACCACCCGCTTCCCGCCCGAGCCCAACGGCTTTTTGCACATTGGGCACGCCAAGTCCATCCTGCTCAACCACGGGATCGCCAAGGAGTACGGCGGGCGCTTCATCCTCCGATTCGACGACACCAACCCCGTCAAGGAGGAGCAGACCTTCGTCGACTCCATCAAGCACGATGTGGAGTGGCTCGGGGCGGACTGGGACGGCGAGGTGCGTTTCGCGTCGGACTACTTCGACCGGTTCTACGGCTGGGCGGTCGAACTGATCCGCAAGGGGCTGGCGTACGTCGATGAGCAGCCCGTCGAGGACATCCGGGCCCAGCGGGGCAACCTCAAGGAGGCGGGCACACCCTCGCCCTATCGCGACCGCCCCGCCGAGGAGAGCCTGGATCTGTTCGAGCGGATGAAGAACGGGGAGTTCGGCAACGGCGAGAAGGTGCTGCGGGCCAAGATCGACATGGGCTCGCCCAACATGAACCTGCGCGACCCGCTGATGTACCGCATCGTCAACGCGACGCACCACCGGACGGGGGATGCCTGGCACATCTACCCCATGTACGACTGGGCCCACGGGCTCGAGGACTCGATCGAGGGCGTGACCAACTCGCTGTGCACGCTGGAGTTCGAGGACCACCGCCCGCTGTACGACTGGTTCATCGAGGCGATCAATCAGGGCCGCGACGAGAAGATCCACCATCCGCGCCAGACCGAGTTCTCGCGCCTCGCCATCTCGTACACCAACCTGTCCAAGCGCTACATGAAGCAGCTCGTGGACGAGGGCCACGTGAGCGGCTGGGACGACCCGCGGATGATCACGATCGCGGGCTTCCGCCGGCGCGGCTACACGGCGCGCTCGCTGCGGATGCTCGCGAGCGACGTGGGCGTCACCAAGTTCAACGCGCTGGTCGACATGGGGCGTGTCGAGAACATGATCCGCGAGGACCTCAACGAGCGGGCCCCGCGCCGCATGGGTGTGCTCGACCCGGTCAAGCTCACCATCACCAACTGGGGCGAGCACGGAGCAGAGGACCGCGTCGAGATGATGCCCGTCGCCAACCACCCCAAGGACGAGTCGTTCGGCACCCGCGAGATCCCGTTTGGCAAGGACCTGTACATCGAGCGCGAGGACTTCATGGAGGACCCGCCCAAGAAGTTCTTCCGCCTCGGGCCGGGGCGCGAGGTGCGCCTGCGGGCGGGGTACTGGGTGACGTGCACGGATTACACCAAGGACGCGGACGGCAACATCACCGAGATCTTCTGCACCTACGACCCGCAGACGAAGGGCGGCAACAACCCGCCGGCGGACGTCGAGGGCAAGGTTCGCAAGGTCAAGGGCACGCTGCACTGGGTCCATGGGCCCAGCGCGATCCGCGCCGTGGTGCGCCAGTTTGATCGGCTCTACATGTCCGAGCGCCCGGGCAAGAAGACCGGCGATCACCTCGACGATCTGAACCCGGACTCGCTGGAGGTGCTGGAGGGGGCGCTGGTTGAGCCGACCATCGCGACCAAGACGCCCGACGAGCCCGAGTGGGAGGACGGCATCCGCCGCTTCCAGTTCGAGCGCCAGGGCTACTTCTGCCTCGACCCCGATTCCACGCCCGGGAAGCCGGTTTTTAACCGCACGGTGACGCTCAAGGACTCGTGGGCGAAGCAGCAGTAACGGAACCAGCAGTGAGGGGCGTGCGAACAGGGTCGCATGATCCTCACCCCGATGCAGCACGATCACGGCGGCGATGCCGAGCTGCTGGGCGATCTGCGCGCCGGCCCGTTCCGGGTCACGCACAAGCAGTACACCCACGACTTCGCCCAGGGCTATCACGAGCACGAGCAGGGGAGCATCGACTTTGTGCTCGAGGGCGGCGGTCGGGGTGTGTACGCGGGGCGTGAGGTCGATTCGCGCGCCGGGATGATTGAGTTCTTTCGCGAGGAGATCCGCCACAAGTTCGTGGGTGGTGGCGGCGGGATCCGCACCATGCACGTGCTGCTGCCGGGCGATGTGCTCCGGGGCTCTGCGGGCCTGCGGGACATCGCGCTTGAGACCCTCATTCACACCAGGGCGCAGGCGATTGCGCTGGCGCTCCTCGGGGAGCTCCACGATCCAGATGAATCTTCCGGGCTGCAGGCCGAATCGCTGATCCATGAGCTGATTGACGAGGTAACGCGGGCGGCGGCACGCCCGCGTGCCCGCGCCGGTTGGATCGGCACGGTTCGGGATTATCTTCATGAAGTGCATGGCCGCCCGGTCACGCTCGCCGAGCTCGCGGATCACGCGGGCGTGCACCGTGCGCACCTGGCGCGGGTGTTCAAATCCAAGATGGGCGTCAGCGTCGGGGATTATCACCGGGCGGTGCGGGCCCAGCTGGCCGCGCAGCGCCTCGCCCGCGGCGGCGTGTCGATCGCGCGTGTGGCCCGCGAGACCGGCTTCGCCGATCAGGCGCACCTCACGCGCGTTTTCCGCGGACGCTACGGAGTCACGCCCGGCGACTATCGCAGGCGTCTGCGTCGGCGCTGAGCCAGCGTGCCGCTCATCGCAAGAATCACCCCGGTCCCCGGCGACGGGACCGCGATGAGCTCGAACGCGCTGTCCGTGTCTTCGAGCACAAGCCAGCGGTTCTGCCCGTAATCGAAGCTGCTGGAGCGTGTGTCGTAGTCGTCGCTGTCCTGCCACTGCCAGACGTCCGCGGCGGGGTCGATCGAGCGGGCGCTGATCGAGATCCAGTAGGTCTCGCCAGCCAGCAGCGGTACGCCCTCACTGAGGGTCGCTTCGTGCATGTATTCGAGCGCACCGCTGGCTGCGCTCCGCCCTGTGGCGGTCGCGCTGGTGCTAGTAAGCTCGATCGTCGTTGCGGAGATCAGGTCTAGGGGGCGGATGTTGCCGTTTGGCAGCGTGCGGCCCGTCCAGAGCTCAATGGTGAATGTGTCGAAGTTGCTCAGGTCGGTGTGCGATACGCCCTCGCTGAGTCCCCACCAGCGCACTGCGTCGATCGTTGAATCCGAGGCGAGCACGAAGTTGTCGGCGTGCTTGAAGTTTCGTGTCGGGCGCGGCTCGCTGCTGCTGTACCACCCCAGGCCGACATTCGCGGGGACGGAGGTTGTCGTTTGCGAGTACACCACGCCGGCGTGCAGGGGTGCGGTGAGGAGTGCGAGCGGCGTGAAATAGGCGATGGCGCGTGGTTTGAGCTTGTGCATGCCCGAGTATGCCACGGAAAGCATTGGGCATCTTGTACAGGAGTTGCGCTGAACAGGGCTTGGTGATTGCCCCGGCGCGCGGTACGCTGGTCTGGTTCACCATGATGATTCAGGAGTTCCATGATGCACAAGCAGGCGAAGAAATGTTGCATTCCGATTCTGGTGGTCGTGGTCTCGGGGACTGCGATCGGCGCCGATATCCGGTGGGCGATGCCGCAGGACGGGCTGTGGAGCGACGCGATCAACTGGGACCCGATGGTCGTGCCGGGGGCCCAGGACGATGTCCGCATCGACCCGCCCGGCCTCTACACGGTGCGTGTCCTGCTCGATGCGTTCGCCAGCTCGCTCACGATCGCCGAGGGGCCGACCCTGGAGGTTCAGCCCGGCGCGGAGCTCCAGCTCGCGGGGGCCGTATCCAACCAGGGCACGCTCCGGGTGCTCTCGAACGCGACGCTGTGTCTTGAGAACGCATCTATCGATATGTCGCCCGAAGCCCAGCTCCAATCGATTGGTCAGGGGTCGCTCATCGGTCTCAACGCCGTCCAGCACCAGGGCGGCACGATCGAAGCCCGCTCCGGCGGGACGGTCGAGATGGTCGCGGGGCAGGTCAGCGGCGCAACGCTCCGTGCTGCCGATAGCGGGAGCACGCTGGACCTCGCTGGCACACGCGTCCAGGACAGCGTGCTGATGAGCGAGAATCAGGGCGCCATCAGGATGGGCAGCGGGGTGCTCGATTCGATCGTCGCGCACACGCCGATCGTGATGAGCGGCGGGGACATCACGCTCTTGGACGCCTTGCACAGCGACCTTGAGTTTGTCGATGACTCAGGATTTCTCCGCGCCTCGGTCGTGATCCGCGATGGGCTCATGGCTGATCAGCCGTACCGCATCCAGACCGATCTGCGGCTCGGTGTGCGGATCGAGGGCGCAGGGGAGTTTGTGATCCAGCCGAACCTCACGATCAACTCCGGCATCGAGTTCAGCGCACAGGCGACAAACCTCGGCACACTGTTGCTGGATCAGGACGTTCACTACTTGTATCTCTGGCAGGAGCAGCTTGCGAACCAGGGAGACATCCGCCTTCTCGCAGATTCCAGCGCCGAGATCCAGTTCGGGACGCTAGGGAACGAAGGTAGCACCCGGATCGGGGGCACGAGCCATGTCAGGTTCTCGCACGCGACGATGGACCAGTCACCACTCGCCGAGCTCCTCATCGAGGAGAGCGGGCAGATGGAGCTGTCTTCCTCGTCGTATGTCGGTGGCGGGTTGAGGGTGAGAGATCATGGGTACCTTGATGCTTCGTTCGCCGATATTGAACTGGATCCCGGGCAGGTGATCGACATCGCCGGGCCGGAGGCCTCCATGTACATCATCTCAAGCACCTGCGCTGGGGGAACGGTGCATATTCGAGACGGCGCCGAGCTTGTCTTCGTCTCGAGCGAGATCGAGAACCTGCACATCGAGGACGCCGACCTCATCGCGAGCGTCGGATCCGTGATCACCGGCCAGCTGATCAACGATGGCACCATCAGCATCTACCGGTCATCGCTGATCCTGCCAGATCACGGCGTGATCGATGGGGAGGGTGTGATCGAACTCCAGGCCAATGGCAGCACCCTGATCGAAACCACGACCGGGGCACCGTTCACCCTCGGACCGGGTCAGGTCGTGCAGGGCTTTGGCACGATCGGCGCGTCCTTCATCAACGAGGGGACGATCATCGCGACGGAAACGGACCCGATCCGTCTCGGCAAGCCCGGGGAGGTCGTGCAGAATACATCGCTCATCGCTGCCAGCCCGGACTGCCTTTTACGGATCGAGGCCGGGCTCATTGAGCAGGGGAGCACGGGGCGTATCGAGGCCGCTGCTCAGGGGGCCAGGGTGGTGTTCGAGGACGCGCGTCTGACTGGCGGTCAGCTCCTCGCTGCAGACGGGACGATCCGCTTCGAGGGGGATTGCGAGATCGACCAGACATATGCGGCCGGTCATCTCGTCGTCGCCGACAACGCGACGCTCCAACTCGGCCCCGGGTTGGAGTTCACCGGCAACCTGCGCGTGTATCAACCCGCCTCGGCCTATCCGGCGCGGCTCATGTGGGACCCGGACCAGCCGCCCGAGCTCAGCGGTGTCATCGATCTCTCCGGCGAAGGGCTCCGCTCGATGCTCCTGAGCTCAACCCAGAGTTCGACCCCGCTGAGGATCCCTGAGACCGTACGCCTTCAAGGTGCCGGCACGATCCGTTCGGACATCGAGATCATGGGCGAGCTCGCCCCCTCAAGTGAGAACGAGACCGGCGTGCTCAACGCCGAGCAGAGCGTGGTGTTCCAGCCCGGCTCTGCCCTGCGGCTCAGGGTTGATCAGGGCTCGGCGGACAGCCTCGTGAGCAACCAGTCGATCCACATCGCGGGGACGCTCTGCATTGAGCCGCTCGATGGCAGCTATCCCGAGGGATACTGGTCGCGCATCATCCTCCTCGCCCCCGTGGTCACCGGCGGGTTCGATGCGATCGAGGCGGCCGGGATCGCGGAGGGGCGGGCGATCCGCGTGAATCAGGCGGGCCCGATCCTGTCGATCGTCCACACCTGCCTCACCGATTTCGACCTCGACGGCGACCAGGACTTCTTCGATGTCAGCGCATTCATAGATGCGTACAACGGCGGCGATCCGGCCGCGGACGTATCGGGAGACGGGCAGCTGAACTTCTTCGATATCAGCGCCTTCCTGGCTGCTTTTCAGGACGGGTGCGTGCTCTGAGCGCGTCGTGATGCCCATACAGCCCTTGCCCAGATTCACATTTCAACGAAATCCGAAACGCCTCGAGAAGATTTTATAGGGGAATTGTCCCACTCTCATATATCATCATATTGGATGACCCCGCCTGCATGAGGGTGCGGCGGGCACACACACTCATGAGAGAAGGGATATTTGTTTATGACGATCTCACGCACACACACGGCCAGCGCGATCGCTGCCGTTTCGATCGCGTCGCTCATCGCGAGCGCGGGCGCTCCGACACACAGCTGGCTCTCGCCGGCAGACGGCAACTGGAATGACAGCTTCTCGTGGGACGTCGGGACGGTGCCCGGCATGCTCGACCACGCCCAGCTCGGGCTCTCCGGGGCGTACACCGTGTCGCTGGCGACCACGAGCGACGTGATGGAACTGAGCATCACGAACCCGAGCGCGGTGCTTGAAATTGAGAACGTGAGGGTGCTCAACCTATTCGGTGACATCAGCAATGAGGGTTTGATCGTCATCAACCCCACATCTTCCTCAAGCAGTACACGACTCGATTTCGAGGCCGACGCCATGCTCACCGGCACGGGCACGATCCTGCTCAACTCGATCGGCTCACGATCCACGATCGCGACCGGGGACGGCGTGACATTCACCCAGGGACTGCAGCACACGATCGAGGGGTATGGGCGGATCTTGGGTTCGATGGTGAACAACGGCACGGTCGACGCGAATGTCGCAACACTCACGATCGAGTTGATCGGAACCGGTATGGCCAATAACTCGATCATGCGCGCGAGTAATGGCGGGCACCTGGACATCTCCACCCTCAGCATGAATCAGGGCACGAACGGCACGATCGCCGCCGACGGGATCGACTCGATCGTCGAGTTTAGCAACTCGACCCTCACCAACGGGAATGTCCAGACAACGAATGGCGGGCTGATCGAGGTGACCAACTCGACATTCGATGGCGTTGATTTTCTTCAAGGACAGATGCATGTGCCCAATGCGAGAACGCTCGATGTGTTCAACTCCATCACCAACGACGGCGTGATCACGATCAACCCGAGCAGCAGCGGCAGCGCGACCCAGCTTGATTTCGAGAGCTCGGGCTCGTTCCTGGGTTCTGGCGAGGTTGTGCTCAACAGCATCAACTCACGCGCACGACTCCGCACTGGACCGGGCGTCACGATGACCAACAGCGCCACGCACACCATCCGCGGGTACGGGCAGATCGAAGCGGACTTCATCAACGACGGCGTCGTGAACGCGGATGTCGCGTCGCTCGATCTCACGATGACCATCAACCCGAAGATGAACAACGCGATGATGATGGCCACGAACGGGGGAATCCTCGATTTCGCAGCCGTCCCTGTCACGCAGTCTGTCTCGGGTGAGATTCTCGCGGACGGCGCGGCATCACGCGTTGATTTCAGCGGTACATCGATCACCGGTGGGCAGATTAACGCCACCGGGGGGGCGAGCGTGGAGATCTCGAACGCGACCTACGACGGTGTGGCGATATCGGGGTCGCACAACATCGCGAACGCGACATCGCTCGATGTGTTCAACTCCATCGTGAACAACGGCGTCATCACCGTCAACCCCGACGGGTTCGGCAGCGCGACCCAGCTCGATTTCGAGAACTCCGGCTCCTTCCTCGGCAACGGTGAAGTCGTGCTCAACAGCATTGACTCGCGTGCCCGTCTTCGGACTGGTGTGGGTGCGACGATGACAAACTCTGCCAACCACACCATCCGCGGGTTCGGGCGCATCGAGGCGGACTTGATCAATAACGGGCTCGTGCGCGCCGACAACCCCGGGAACGAGATTTTCCTCAATATCGACAACAAGGTGAACAACGCCACGATGGAAGCCGTCAGCGGCGGGGGTCTTGATTTCAACTCGATCACGGTCGATCAGACCGGCGGCGGCCAGATCACCGCGGACGGCGCGGGTTCGGGGATCGATCTCAACACGGTCACGATTCTCGGCGGTGATCTGACGACCACAAACGGCGCGCTGATCGAGGCCGTGAACACCACGCTGGATGCGGTGAACTTCAGCGGCGAATTGCATGTGCTCAACGCCATCACGCTCTCGATCTCCAACTCGATCACCAACAACGGGACCATCACCGTCAACCCGGACAGCTTCGGGAGCGCGACGCAGATCGAGTTCGTGAACGACGGTGCGTTCCTCGGGAACGGGCAGGTGGTTCTCAACAGCTTCGACGCCCGCGCACGCATCCGCACCATCGACGACTCGACCGCGACAAATACCGCGAACCACACCATCCGTGGCTTCGGTCGCATCGAGGCCGCGATGACCAACAACGGGACCATCCGCTCGGATGTCCCCGGGAGCACGATCTTCCTCAACATCCTTGACAAGACCAACAACGCCACGATGATCGCGGTGAATGAAGCCGAGCTCGATTTCAACTCCATTACCGTGACGCAGGGGCCATCCGGTCAGATCAGCGCCAACGGGCCTGACACGCTCATCGATCTCGAAACCGCGACCATCATCAACGGTCAGCTCGGCGCGATCAACGGCGGCGTGGTGCAGGCGAGCAACTCGACGCTCGACGGTGTGGAATGCAACGCGAACATCGGGATCGTGAACGCGACATCGCTCAACATCCGCAACGGCGTCACCAACGAGCAGGCGATCATCGTCAACGAGACCGGGAGTGGCAGCGCCACCCAGCTCGTCTGGCTCGACGATTCCGAGTTGGGCGGGAGCGGATCGGTTCTCCTCAACTCCTTCAATACGCGTTCACGCCTCTTCATCTCCGGTGACGCAACCATGGCCACCATGGGCGAGAACCAGCGCCTCGGGGGGATCGGTTCGATCGACGCGCCGTTCACCAATCATGGGACCACCGCCCCGGGCATGAGCATCGGCACAATGTTCGCGTCGCAGCCGATCACATACTCCGATTCATCCGTCTTCGAGGCCGAGGTCGACGCGACCGACGCGGACCTGCTCGACAGCACCAGCACCATCGCGCTCGACGGCACGCTGGAAGTCCAGTTCATCGATGGTTTCGCGCCGAGCGGATACTGGGCACGCAAGATCATGGAGGGCAGCAGTATCGATGGCAAGTTCGATGCCGTCGTCATCCCGACTCCACCGGCCGGCTTCGTGACACGCGTCTACAACGACGGCAGCAACCTCTTCGTCGGGCAGACCTGCCCCAGCGACACCAACCTCGACGGGGTGCTCAACTTCTTCGACGTGTCGGTGTTCCTGAACAACTACAACTCGGGGAGCCCCGCGGCCGACCTCAACGGCGACGGCATGCTCAACTTCTTCGACGTCTCGACCTTCCTCAACAGCTACAACATGGGCTGCTGATCCCAACCTGAGCACAATCAGAAAAGGGACGGGCCAACGCCCGTCCCTTTTTCGTTCCATGAACTTATCAGCTCGGGTCAGTGGTCGACCTTGGTGCCCAGCAGCGGCGAAACCTCCGCGTACACCTCGTCGAGCTGCTCCTGGGTCTTGGCCTCGATGTTCAGACGCAGCAGCGGCTCGGTGTTGGACTTGCGGATGTTCATCCACCAGCCCTCGCTGTCGAAGCAGTCCACCGTCACGCCGTCGAGCTCGTCGATGTCGCCGCGGTCGCCGAAGGTCTCCATGACGGTTTCCAGCGCCTCGTCCTGCTCCTCGTTCTCGAAGTTGATCTCGCCGGACTGCACGTACCGCATCAACGGGGCGACCATGGCGCTCATGGGCTTGTCCGAGTGCGCCAGCACGGAGAGGAACGTCGACATCGCGATCGCGCCGCTGTCGGCGTTGAAGTTCTTGCGGAAGTAGAAGTGCCCCGAGAGCTCGCCGCCGAAGATCGCGTTGTTGTCCGCCAGCAGCTGCTTCATGAACACGTGCCCCACGCGTCCGCGCAGCGGCTTGCCGCCGTGCTTCTCGATTTCTTCCTTGACGGCCTTGGTGGAGCGCAGGTCGTACACGATCCCGCTGCCGGGCTGCTGCTCAAGGAAGTAGGGGACGAGCAGGGCGGTCATGATATCGCACGGCACGATCTGGCCCTTCTCGTCGACGGCCACGCAGCGGTCCGCGTCGCCGTCGAAGCACAGGCCGAGGTCCGCGCCCTGCTTGACGACCTCCTCGCACAGCATCTCGAGGTTCGCCGCGACCAGCGGGTTGGGCTCGTGCACGAACTCGCCCTTGGAGTTGTCGAAGTTCATCTCGATGATCTCGAGGCCCTCGACCGACTCGCCGTTCTTCCCGAAGACCCGTGGGCACATCGTGCCGGCCATGCCGTTGCTCGCGTCCACCACGATCTTGAGCGGCTTGCTCACGTCGCGCCCGCCTAGGTCGAGGAACTTGCGCACGTGCTTGGCGTACGCCTCCCACAGGTCGCGCTGCTCGACGCTCGTGCCCTCCTGCGGCTCCAGGTTCTTGTCGACCATGGCCGCGTACTTGCGGACCTCGCTCAGCCCTGTCTGCTCGCCGACGGGCTTGGCCTTGCGCTTGGAGATCTTGAACCCGTTGTACTGCGGCGGGTTGTGCGAAGCCGTCACCACGACGCCGCCCGAGCAGTCGAGGTAGTTGATGGCGAAGTACATCATCGGGGTATCCACGAGCCCGAGGTCGATCACCGACGCGTGGTTGCAGGTCAGCCCCCGGACCAGCTCGTCGCGGAGCTTGGGCGACGACTGACGCATGTCGCGCCCGATGATCACGGACTTCATCATGGGGGTGGTCTCACCGTCCTGCTCGGCCTCCTCGAGCAGGAACTTGGCCGTCCCGCACCCGATCTGCCAGGCCATGTAGTCCGTGAGCAGGTCCGGGTAGGTGCCGCGAATGTCGTATGCCTTGAAAACGCGTCCGAGCATGTGTGTGTCTCTCCCTGAGTGGGTCGTGCAAGCTCCGGCGTCAGAGTTCAAAACGCTGCCGGGCCAAGAGGATAGCGCCCCTGATATCCGACTTCCTCCCGCACGTCCCGACGCCGCAACCCCGCCTCTGCTGAACCGGTATACCGGGCCATGAAGCAGGTAATTCTGGCAGGAATCGGGAAACTGGCCGCGCTGGCGCTCGCGGGTGTGGGGACAACCGCGGGTGCCGCGGGCCTTCCCGTCACGATGGCTGGCGAGGATCGCTCGTACATCTTCTCCTACCTCGTGCTCGATGAGCCCGAGCGGCTCGGGCGGGAAGAGATGGCCGAGGCCATGCAGGGCCACTTCGCCAACATGACCCGCATGGCGGAAGCGGGCGACCTGCTCATCGCCGGCCCGCTCGCCGATCCCCGCAACGACGAAACCTACCGCGGCATCTTCGTCTTCTCGACCGCGGAGGCCGACAGGGCCAGCGCCCTCGTCGCCACCGATCCCAGCGTCAAGGCCGGCGTGTTCAAGCCCGAGATGTACACCATCCGCTGCGACGAACCGCTCAACGAGCTGCTCCGCCTCGAGAAGGAGTACGAGCAGCGTCGCCTCGCGGACCCCGAGATCCCCGATGAGTGGGCCGGGCGGATGTTCGTGCTCGCGATCGGCCCCGCCGACGCGGTGTTCGAGCATTCTGATGCCGTGCTCATCGACGCCACGATGGACCGGATCGACGATGACTCGGACGAGGTCCGCCAGCTCCTTTGGCTCGACGCGATGAACGTCGAGCAGGCGAGAACAAAGTTCAAGGCCGCCGATCTTGACGACTGGTCGTACTACGGCTGGTACGGCTCGCCCTGCGTCGCCGAGCTGCCCGGCGAAAACGAGCCCGAGTCCGCCGAAGGTTGATTCTCACAGCCCGATGATCGAGCGGATGGCGTCCGCGCAGTAGCGGTACTGCTCGATGCTGTTGTACACCTGCGGGCTCACCCGGATCATCGGCGTGTCGCCGCCCGGGTTGGGCACGATCATCGACTCGATCCGGAACTCGACCATCAGGCGCTCGCGCAGCACTCGCGCCTCCATGCCCGGCGCGGGGACATCGATCACCGCCAGCGGCCCCAGCATCGAATCCGGCACCAACGGCTCGGTCCCAAAGGCATCGCACATCAGATCCCGCGCCTCCAGGCACATCGCCCGGTTGCGATCCATCAGCTCATCGATCCCGCCGGGGTAGAACGACCCGAGCACCTCGATCGCGTCCGCGACGACCAGCATCGGTGTGCGATCGTCCGTGCCCATGTAATCGAACTCATGATTGAACGCGCTGCGGCCCGACCGCCCGATCGCCGGCTCGATGTCGTACGCGTCGTTGGACAGGATCACCGGGCGGAAGCCGTCCTGCTTGTCCTTGTGGACGTACAGGAACGCGCAGCCCTTGGCGCTGCACAGCCACTTGTGCGCGTTGCCCGTGCAGTAGGTCGGGCCCCACGCCGCGATGTCCATCGGCACGCACCCGGGGCCGTGGGCCGCGTCCAGCAGCGTCTCAACGCCCCGTGCGTGCAGATCCTTGATCAGGCGCTCCACGGGCATCCGCACCGCCGTCGCGCTGGTGATGAGACTGAACATCGCCAGGCGCGTCCGATCCGTCACCCGGTCCATGATCGCGCTGACCACGGAGTCCTCATCGATCGGATCCCACGGTAGGTCCACAACCACCAGCTCAGCCCCCGCCCGCTCGCACGCCCGGCGCAGGTTGTTGATGCACGCCGGGTACTCGAACCGCGTCACCAGTACCTCGTCGCCGGGCCTGAGGTCGGTATTGGCGATGACATTGGCCACCCCGCTCGTCGCGTTGGACACAAAGACCAGATCCTCCGCAGCCGTGTTGATGAGCTTGCCGAGTGCATCACGCGATCGATCCATGTCCTCCCACAGGTCATAGATGTAGAACCGCATCGCGTCCCGCTCGACCCGCCCGCGGTGCGCCGTCTGGGCATCGAGCACCTGTTTGGGGCAGGCCCCGAACGATCCGTGGTTCAGGTAGACGACGTCCGGGTCGAGCACGAACGAATGCGCGAGCTCGGGCAGTGGGGGCAGGGTCGGAGTCGGCATCGGTCAAAGTCCTCGTGCTATCGGACGCAGAATCTGATGGGGATACGCCCGAGAGTGTGGTATGCTTCAGGCGATGATACGACTGAAAAACACCGCTCGCACGGCCATATTCTCCGCACTGATCCCCGCTGCAATTTTCGGCACGCCCATCGCATTTGCGTCGGACTCCGTGGGGCCGCTCTTCGGCATCGCACAGTTCGATCTGCCGGTGCCGGATGGCATCGATGAGTATGTCATCGCGAGATCCAGAGATTACAACAGCGACGGGCAGGATGATTTTCTCTGTTTCTCAGCCGGACTCAACCGCTTCACGGTTTGGCTGACATTCACGAACCCCGACGGGACATATGCGCTCTCCGATGCTCACGAGTTAGAAGGAACCATCTTCTATGAGGTCTTCACGGTGGCCGCAGCGGATATAGACGGCGATTCCATGCCGGAGATCATTGCACGGAAGCGTGGATACGACGGCTACACGATCATCGAAGCCGATGGCTCGAGGCAGGTCGTCGACGTACCGGACATGGGGGGGAGCGACTTTGGTAGCAACGACTCGTACGCGCCCATGGTCGAGCACGCCGACTTCGATAACGACGGGATCGAGGACCTCGCCTTCACGACAAGATTCGGAACGCTCCACATCCGCTGGTCCTCGCTTCCCGACGGGGCAAGGCACACCGTCATCAGCATCAACGAACTGCGAGACTCATCGATGCTGTACCGGCCAGCGGATTATGACCTCGACGGCGATATCGACCTGCTCCTGCACCTCGAGGACACCCAGCAGCTCATGCTGGTTCCCGGCCTGGGACAGGTGGGCTTCGGTCAGCCGATCAATATTACTTCGGTACCCCAGACGCTCGACACCGCCGAGATCCCGATCCCGTGCCAGCTCGACGCGGACCCGAGCTACGACTTCGTGCAGCGCGGCCCGGGAGAGAACGACATCAGCGTCTACTTCAATGCCCTAGGCGCAAACCCAACACTGGAAACCTCGGCCTACGACGAGCCGCTCCTCCCACTCGAGGTGGTGCAGGACCTCGATGGCTCAGGTCAGCCTGAGCTGGTTGTCGCGCGGACCGAACCGATCACGTCTTTCCCGTACGATGCCGTGCTGCAGATGGTCTTCGACATCGGGGCAGCCGAGCAGCGCCTGCATCCAAGGGAAATCGGCTGGGTGCTTACGGGGGACGCCACGTACGCAAACGACTTCTTCCCAGTGCCCAGAGTCACCCTGCACGACGTGGACGGTGACGGCACGCCCGAGATCCTGCCCGTCGGCACCGAAGAACAGCAGGTGCTCTCCCAGAACCCCATGCCCGAACGGTCTAAAGACTACTTCGGCTCCGCGTCGTTCTATCTCGACTCGAACCCGGTCCACGTGCTCACCGTCGATCTCGATGCGGATCCGGAGCTTGAGCTCGTCGTCTCGACCGCGGACGCGCTGATCACGGTGGATCCCCAGAGCGGAACCGTCACCAGCTACCCCGACTTCGGCTACGTCTTTATTACCCAGTCCGCAGATCTTGAGGGCGATGGCCAGCCCGAGTTGATCGCCGCATCAACTACATCGGGGCGTTTCTACATCGTCGGCATCGTCGGCGACGGGACGCTGGAAATCCTTGATACCTACATTTTTGAGGGCGAGACCCGCCTCAACAGCATCGAGATCGCCGATTTCAACGCGGACGGACGCGATGACCTCCTCGTCCTCCTGAGCGATCAGCGCCGCATCCACGTGTACGCAGGAGAAGCGGGGCCCGCGCTCTCCGGGCTCACGCAGATCACCTCCCTGCCCGGTGCCCTGAACTACAAGCCCGCATCGCTCGACTTCAACAACGACGGCTACCTCGATTTCGCGGTGGGGGACATGACCGCGCGCGCGATCAAGCTCTACGCGGGCGACGGCACCGGGCAGTTCGCGGAGAGCCACGCCATCAGCTCGGGATACCCGTACTGGATCACCGCGGGGGATATCGACGGCGACGGAAACACCGATCTGGTTGTGCCATCGTACATCTACCAGTCCGTCATCCACTACCTCGACGCGGATGGCCAGCTTCTGCGTGAAGAGTTTCTTTCAACCGGCGATGGGACCGAGGCGATCATCCTTGACGTCGATGACGACGGCGATCAGGATCTGATCATTTCGCAGACCTACGCATTCACTGGTGTTTCCAACGTGCACCTGCAAACTGAAGACGGCGATTTTTCTGGGCAGCCCCTCCCCTTCCATAACTCAGACGCCACAGGCATCGATGCAGCGGATGTGAATGGGGATGGTGCACAGGACCTCGTGGTCACTGGCTCTGGGAACCGCAGCGTCCGCATCCACTACGGCATCCCCGACGCCGCCCCCTGCCCCGCCGACCTCAACAACGACGGCGAGCTCAACTTCTTCGACGTCAGTGCCTTCCTCGCCGACCAGCCGGACTACAACGGCGACGGTGAGTTCAACTTCTTCGACGTCCCCGCATTCATCCAGGACTTCAACGCCGGCTGCCCGTGACGCGATCACGCCCGGGATTCGCCGCAATCCGGGCCAGATCGGCTACACTCATCCCATGAGCCAGCCCTACCGCGTGCGACTCGAGGCCTTCGAGGGCCCCATGGATCTCCTGCTCTACCTCATCCGCAGCCATGAGGTCGATATCCACGACATCCCGATATCCACGATCACCGATCAGTACATCGGCTTCCTCGACGACGTGGACCGGATCGACATCGACGTGGCGGGCGAGTTCCTCGTCATGGCCTCCACGCTCATGGAGGTCAAGTCCCGCATCCTGGCCGCCGAGGCGGACCGCAAGGACCGCGGCGACGAGGAGGAGGGCGACACGCCGATCGATGAGCCGGGCGTGGACCCGCGCGCCGAGCTGGTCCAGCAGCTGCTCGCCTATAAGAAGTATCGCGACGCCGCCGACGCACTCCAGCAGCGGCAGGAGACCTGGGAGAAGCGTTACCCGGTCAAGGCCGCGGGCATCGACGACGACGCCGTGCGCGAGGCCGCCGACGAGATGGGCGAGCTGGAGATGGAAGACCTCGATCTCTCCGATCTCGTCGAGGCCTTCCGCCAGATCCTCTCGAGCGTGAACTTCGACCGCCTCGGCGAGCACGAGGTGCTCTCCGACGACACCCCCCTCGAGGTCCACGCGAGCAACATCCTCGAAAACCTCCAGCAGCGCTCGAAGTCCGGCAACGCGAGCGCCCTCCGCCTGCGATCCATGATCGTGGGCAAGACCCGCGCCGAGTGCGTCGGGATGTTCCTCGCCATCCTCGTCCTCGTCCGCGACCAGCGTGTCAGCGTGTCCATGAACGAGGGTGAGGTCGAGATGGAGCTCAAAGACGCCGACGATCAGAATCTTGAGATCGCGTCCGTGGTTGATGAGTTCGATTGATGGCTGCGCCCGCGATCCATCTCCGCCCGGTCGTCCAAAGCGACATCGGGACCTTCTACGAGCACCTCCAGCACCCGCCCGCCCAACAGATGGCCGCCTTTATCCATAAGGACCCGTCCGACCGTGCCGCCCACGATGCGCACTGGGCCAGGCTCCTCGCCAGCGACGACATCACCTCGCGCAGCATCGAGCTGGCCGAGCCCGATTCAGATCCCGTGCTGGTGGGGCACATCATCAGCTTCACCATGGAAGGCGACCGGGAGATCACCTACTGGATCGATCACCGACAGTGGGGCAGGGGCATCGCAACCGAGGCGCTCCGCCGGTTTCTCCCGATCGAGAAGACCCGCCCGCTCTACGGGCGGGCCGCGATGGACAACGGGTCCTCTGTTCGTGTGATGGAGAAGAACGGGTTCCGGCTCCTGCGCCAGGAGCGGGGCTATGCCAACGCCAGGGGCGCTCAGATCGACGAGGTGGTCATGGTGCTGGACGCCCAGGATCATGAAGACTGAGCCCGATCGCCCGGTTTTGCATGCTTTTGGGGCTTGGCGCTGCGAGAATCAGGGAGCATGGGCTAAGGTATCATCAAGCCCATGGCCGTTCCATGCCGATCTGATGAGCATACGATCAGGCAACTCGGGCACACAACAGGGTCAACACACATGAGCAACGATAACGCCAACGCGGGCAGCAACAGCAGCTTCTCACACGCTTTCCTTCCCGGGCTCATCCTCGGGCTGATCATCGGTGCCGTCGCCGGCGCTTTCCTGCCTGACTTCCTCGGCGGGACCAAGATCCCTGTGAACTCCAACGCGCAGGCGACGCCCGGCACCAGCTCATCCCGCGACCGTGGCGATGAGATGACGCCGGAGGAACTGCTCAACGAGGCGGAGCAGCAGGCGGAAGACCTTGCGGAAGATCTCGAAGAAGGCGCGGACGACGCGGCCGAGGATCTCCAGCAGAACCTGCCGACCGACCCACCCAGCGACGGCTGAGGCGATCACATTCTCAACTCGACCCGCAACCCCGCCTGTCAGGCGGGGTTGTTTGCTACCATGAACCCATGAGCCCCGACGCGCGCCAACTCCTCGCCCAGCACGCACGGACAACCCAGCTTCTGGGTGTCGATTTCCTCCCGCTGGGCAGGGCACCGGAGGGGCTTGGCGCCGAGCAGGCACCTGGCGATATCGAGCCAAAGCCGGCGCCGCAGGCAGCAACCCCGCCCCCCGCAGCCCCGGCACCCCCGAGCGCCGATGAAATGAGTCGCATCCCGGCCGTGCCCCTCGCGGAGCTGCGGGCGCAGAGCGATGCGGTATCGGGGGCGCAGCCCCGCCTAGACGCGCTCAGGGCCCGCTACGAGCAGGACGCGCCGCACCAGCACTTCAACAACAGCTTCACCAACATCGTCTTCGGCGAGGGGGCGGCAGACGCTGACCTGATGTTCGTGGGTGAGGCCCCGGGCGAGCAGGAAGACCAGACCGGCCGCCCGTTCGTCGGTCGCGCCGGTCAGCTGCTCGAGAAGATGATCGTCGCGATGGGCTTCTCGCGCGAGAGCGTGTACATCTGCAACGTGCTCAAGACCCGCCCGCCCAACAACGCCACCCCAACCAGCGAGGAGGCACGCCTCTGCGCCCCGTACCTGCTCGAACAGATCCGCATCATCGAGCCGAAGGTGATCGTGACGCTCGGGCTGCCCGCCTCGCACCTGCTGCTGGGGAGCACGAGCCCGATGCGCTCGCTGCGGGGTCGCTGGCACGCGTTCCCGCCTTCGTCACCCACCGGCGGGATCATCGCGGATCAGGAACTCGACGCGTACCCGAGCATCGAGGTCATGGCGACGTATCACCCCGCCTACCTGCTCCGTTCCTACACCGAGGAAAACCGGCGCAAAGTCTGGTCCGATCTGCAGATGGTGATGGAGAAGCTCCGGGGCACCTGAGCGTACTACCGGACGAGAGACGCGGGAATTCGGGCGGTTCCGCGCTGTTTCAACGCGTGGGTGCATCCGCGCGTGAAAAGACGCGTACAAAATGTCGAAAGAAACTGTCAGCGGACGGAACCAACCCGCTGTCCGTATCGAACAGTTGATCGTCCCCCCGCCCGTGCAGGTCTCGCACGGGTGATGAAAAGAAGACACGCACGGTTTGTTATCGGCACCATGTGCCGAGGGTTTCGGCCCATCGCAGCACCTCGGTGACTGCCCAATCATGACCCCCACGAGACTCGGCGCTTGGCCTTCGGGC
>CAXREY010000045.1:0-88612 GCA_964229845.1 Phycisphaerales bacterium UBA1924 | reverse complement strand
ACGTGCGTACTTTGAGAAGCAGCACCACTCCAGCTTCCTCGTGGCCGCGCCGGCGAGCGATCCGCAGATTGTCGTGCTGGTTGTGCTCGACGATATCGGACCTGAGCGTGTACGCAATCGCAAGCACTACGGCTCGTGGGTCGCCGGCCCGGTCGTCCGCAGGATCGTCGAGGACACGCTCCCATACCTGAATGTGCCGTCGGATATCGAACAGAATCCGAGTATTCAGGAGTGAGTCCGTATAGCCTCTTTCGTGGATTTCCGTCCTGAGAATGGGTGTTTTTTGCGATTCACTCCCGCAAAACGCTTTGTTCTGGGAAGTTCTTTCGTGTATGCTCTGACATTGGAACAGAACCGTTTTACTCGCTGGGGGTCGGCGTTGATGCCCGATGCGAGCCGCGGAACTCTACGGAGCAGAGATATGAACAAAGGCACACTGAGTGTTGCATTGGTTGCACTCCTCGCTGGAGCCGCGTCGGCAGACGTCTACAGCGACAACACCGGCAACCACCTTGCCGGCGGAGACGTCCACGACTTCTTCTACAGCCAGGGCTTCACCCACCTCGACATCACGATGGTCGAAGTCACCAACGACGCGAACTTCATCTACTTCGACATCCACGTCGACGCAGATATTGATGCGACCAACTGGGGCAAGTACATCATCGGTCTGGACACCGGCCGCAACGCCGGCGACAACTCCACCGACCCCGGCTCCTGGAACCGCAACGTCGACTGGGGCCGCGGGATTACCGATTTCGTCGGCTCATGGGCTGATGATGGCGGATCCGGTGCGGGCGGCGAGCTCCGCTCGTGGGATGGTGCCGCATGGAACCTCACCGATGCAACCTACGCGGCTGGCACGGACATCAACGCGGATGACTCGGGCCACGCATCGGGTATCCAGCGCATCGGTCTCTCGCTCGCATCGCTCGGCCTGAGCGTTGGTGACACCATCGAGTTCGATGTCTTCGCGACCGGCGGCGGTGCCGACCCAGGGGTCGATCACCTGAGCCGCAGCGACTTCGCGACCGACGACTGGGCGAACCAGTCCACCGCTGGCGATTTCCTGAGCTACACCATCATCCCCGCACCAGGCTCGATGGCGCTGCTCGGTCTCGGTGGCCTCGCGGCTGCTCGTCGCCGTCGCTAAACCCATCTCGGGACGTCAATCTCCGAAGCCCACCTGGTACGCCGGGTGGGTTTTTTCGTATGCCTCCGAACGCCCCAGAACAGGGTAATTTCGTTCGTTTTCTCCGTATGAATGACACACAATTGAGTTGTCCGTGAAAGAGATTTCCTTTAGGATACCCCTGTCCCTTGCTCGCTCGTGGGAGACCGAGAAGGACGAGGAGAGAATCAATGGAACTGAAATACGCACAGACTCTGCTGGCGCTGTCGCTGCTCACTTGCGGTGCGATGGCAGACACCTACAACGACGCGACCGGAGACCTCGCATCACCGACCTTCGATGGCTTCACACACCTCGACATCACCTCGGTCGAAGTGACCAACGACGCGAACTTCGTCTACATCAGCATCAATACGGCCGGTGATCTCGACGCGGTCAACTGGGGCAAGTTCATCGTCGGCTTTGACACCGGGCGTAACGCGGGCGACAACTCCGTCGATCCCGGCTCCTGGAACCGCAACGTCGACTGGGGCCGCGGGATCACCGATTTCATCGGCTCGTGGACCGACGACGGCGGCTCGGGCGCCGGCGCTGAACTCCGCTCTTTCGATGGCAGCAGCTGGGGTCTGACCGACGCTACCTACCTCGGCGGCGGCGACGTCACCGCGGACGACTCGGGCCATGCAGGCGGCACACAGATGCTCGCCGTGTCGCTCTCAGCGCTCGGGCTGGGCAACGGCGACACCTTTGACTTTGACGTATTCTCGACAGGCGGCGGCGCTGATCCGGGCGTCGATCACCTCAGCCGCATGGATCCCGCAACCTCCGACTGGGGCATGACCTCCATCGCGGGCCAGTTTATGAGCTACACGATCAACATCGTCCCGCTTCCCCCTGCCGCGTTCGCCGGCTTCATCGGGCTCGCAGGCGTCGTGGGCATCCGCTTCGCGAAGCGCCGCTGAACATCTCCCAGAATCAATGACTCCATCCGCACCCGGCTCCATGCCGGGTGTTTTCATTGGAGGGGTGAGCGTCCGGCAACGACCGCGTCGCGCCCACCGACACCAACGATGCGTCGGACGAACCGCTGGTATTCAGCGTCGAGTTGTGAGAGCGTCATCCCCTCGGGCAGATACGCGAGCAGGGTCTTCGTGCCCGTGCGGCGTGTATTGAACTGCTTAAGGTCCTGCCCCCCCAAGCGGGCACGCAGACCATCGGTCGAGCAGTCCTGCAGCAGCGTCTCAAAGCCCTCGCGATACATCCCGCCCTCGCCCTCGCGCAGGAAGTGGATGAGCGCCCAGACCTGCGCGTAGTAGACCAGAGCCGCGGGCTGCGACGAGCCCGACTGTGCCCCGCGCTCAATCAGGTCCTGCGGTCGAAGCGTCAGCAGTGTGTGCACGGGCATCAGCGATTCGTTCGAGACCGCACGGCGAAGCTGATCGAACCGCTCGATGTTCGCCCACGGGTGGAAGCGGGGGTGATCAGGGAACTGCTCGTCCCATTTGAACCCCTCCATGACGCACGCGACGCCCTCGTCAAGCCACACGGGCATCGGGCCGGCGAACGTTGAGTGGGCGTATTGGTGCCAGCCCTCATGGGCGCAGATCACAAACGAGTCACGCGGCCCGAGATCAAAGAACACACCGATGTGGTTGTAGGCGTACCCGCCACGCTCGATGGAGAGGTACACCGGTGAACGCTCGCCCATCAGCGCCTCGGTCATGGATGCCCATTGTGAACGGGACTGAAAGAAGTACGTTTCGATCGGCTTCTTTGGGCGCGGCAGGCGCACGAGGTCCGACTGGTAGTGCAGGATCGACAGTTCGATGAACGGCGGCAACCGCTCAAGAATCTTGCGGTCCGTGCTCGTGGTGCGGATGATCGAGTTGGGCGTGCGGTACTCGTAGCCCGCCACGCCGCGGAACGACCAGGGCTGTCGGTCCGCAACGAAGCGCCCGATGTCGGAGGTGGGGGGTGTCGAGACCGGATCGCCGCCGCGATCGGGCGTGCTCGCGCACCCGCCGAGCGTTATCGCTGCCGCGACGATCAGGGCCCCGCGGATCACCCGAGCTTGTCCAGCGCCGCCTTGGTCGCGGCGTGGTCCTTCTCGAGCTGGGCGAGTTGGTCGCGTGTCTGCTGCACGAGGTGCTCGGGGGCCTTGTCCACGTACCCGGGGTTCGACAGACGACCCTGGATTCCCTTCATGTTCTTCTCGATCGAGGCGAGCTCTTTCTCGAGGCGCTCACGCTCCGCGCCGGCGTCCAGCGCGTCCGCGAGGTTCGAGAGCTGGTACTCCTCGCCCTCGAACATGAACGAAGAGGACGGTCCCTCGGGGTCGTCCGCGGTGATGGTGTCCACGCCCGCGAGCGTCTCGACCAGCGGCGACCAGCGGGCGATGTCGTCCGCCAGCGGCCCGTTGACGTGCAGCGTGATCTGCCGCTTGGGCTTCACCTGGCTGGTGGCACGCACCTCGCGGATCGCTGTGACCAGCGAGCGGACACGCTCGTATGCATCCTCGGCCACTTCGTCCCGCAGCTCGTCGTTCGGCGTGGGCCAGCCGGACTGGCAGAGCGTTTCGTTGGCTTGGGTCTGCTCGAAGTTGAACCCCTCGATCTCTCGTATCGGAAGCTGCTCGAAACGCTCGAACAGCGTTTCCGTGATGTACGGCATCACCGGGTGCATGAGACGCAGGATCGCGTCGATCACATTGCGCAGCACGGCCGCCTGCTCGGGCGAGTCGGCGATTGTCGGCTTGATCGACTCGAGGTACCAGTCGCAGAAATCCCGCCAGAACAGGTCGTAGATCGCGTCCGCGTAGTCCTTGAACATGTAGTTGCGCAGCGCGGTGTTGACCTTGTTGGTCGCCTCGGTGACGCGCGAGAGCATCCAGCGATCGACGAGCGAGAGCTCCTCGGGGTTGATCGGGATGCCCGCCTTGAGCTCGGCCTTCTCGAACATCCCCAGCGCGAACTTCGACGCGTTCCAGAGTTTGTTGCACAAGTTGCGTCCGAGGTCGAACTTGGGCGAGGTGTTCTTGCCGGTCGATTCGTCGAGCTCGACGGGCATGCGGACGTCCTGCGTTTGCGTCGTCATCTGGCACAGCGTGAAGCGCATCGCGTCGGACCCGTGCGAGTCGATGATGTCCAGCGGGTCCACACCGTTGCCGAGGGTCTTGGACATCTTGCGTCCCTCGCCGTCCTGGATCATCGCGTGGATGAAGACGTCCTTGAAGGGGGCGGGGCCGGGGATCTTCTCTTCAGTGGGACGGGCTTCCAGCCCGTCGTCTTCAGAGGAAGGAGAAGAAGTAGAGACGGGCTGGAAGCCCGTCCCACTAGGGTTGGTAGAGAGGAAGTAGCGGTTGAACATGGTCATGCGCGAGACCCACAGCGTGATGATTTCGCGGGCCGTGCAGAGCACGCTCGTCGGGTTGAATGCGGGGAGTAGCGCCTCGAAGTCTTCGATCCCGGAGGAGTCCTTGGCGGCGGAAGCGTCCGGCCAACCCATGGTGCTCAGCGGCCAGAGCGCACTGGAGAACCAGGTGTCGAGGACGTCGGGGTCTTGAGTGAAACCGTACTCCTCTAAGAAAGCAATAATTTCTGGGTCCTGATCACGTACACATACCGCAATCTCTTGTCCGATTAACGGTTCGCCAGAATCTGTTAGCGGTGGATTGGGATCAGATGAATCGATGGTTAGTTGCGAAGTCAGTTTCCCTTCTCGCCACCAAGCTGCCATCGTGCTTTCAAACCGATCGACCTTATCAGTTGGGCCTATCACCGATCCATTCCACACCGGAATCCGATGCCCCCACCAGAGCTGGCGGCTAATGCACCAGTCGCGCAGGTTGTCGTGCCAAGTCTCGTAGGTCTTGGCGTAGCGGGACGGGTAGAAGGTCATCGTGCCGTCGGTATTGCCTCCCAACGAGCCGCGACCGTGAGGGAGCGGTCCCTCGTAAGACGAACCGAGATCATTGCCCTGCTCATGCAGTACATAGTGCTTCGCTGCGTTGAACGAATCTTCCGTATTCAGGTATCTGGTGCTTCCATGTCGTGTCCATGTCCGCTCCCTGACGGTCGCGGCTCGTTGAGTGTCCTCGTTATTCTTGAGGTGACGCGTCGCATACGACTTGAAGTCGTTCATCACACGCTCGGGCGTTTGATTCGCACTGACCACGATGTGGACATGGTTGGTTCGCACATTGCATGCATGAAGCGACCAGCCCCGGTGAATACAGACCTCCTGAATCGAGTCAAGAACCACCCCGCGCTCAACTTCATCAAGGGTGACCTTGGCGTGCTTTAACTCGGATTCTTCAAACGCTTCACGTGGATTGTTCTCAGGTATATAGGGTGTACTCGGGAGGTTGTGGTCGCGATCAGCTGAACCTCGTTCGTCACCGTGCAGCCAGGTTCCGTAGGTGGTGAAAGTGATGAAGAAGTTTGTGTGGGGTCCGCTCCCTGACGGTCGCGGCTCGTTCGGAGTGGACTCGGGCCAGGCCTGCAAACTCGCTTCCGTCCGCTGCTCGGGCTTCAGCGCCCGCTGGGCATTCCCGCGCAGCTTGTCGTCTGTCACCTTGCAGTACCACTGATCGCTCAGGTAGGGCTCCACTGGCACATGACTCCGGTACGAGTGCCCCACGCTGTGGCGGTGGGGGACCATCTTCTCCAGCAGCGATCCCTCCGAGCCCTCGGCGACGGTGCGGGCGTCGAACTCTTTGATGACGAGCTTGCGGGCTTCCTCGCGGCTCTTGCCGATGAAGATGTGCCCGTCTTCGCCGCGCTCTTCGCGGTCCCAGCCGTGCTGGTCGGAGATGGACGCGTCGGGGGCCATGATGTTGATCATTTCAAGATCGTGTCGCTGACCGATCATGTAGTCGTTGGGGTCGTGGGCCGGAGTGACCTTGAGGAACCCGGTGGACATCTCCGCCTTCGCGTCGCCCTCCTCGCCGCCGTACTTGACGGGGAGGACCACATAGTCGTCCTCGATGATCGGGATGATCCGCCCGACGATGGGCAGCATGACATGCAACCCCCGCACCGCGCCGGCGCGAGGGTCCTTCGGGTTCACGGCCACGCCCGTGTCGCCCATGTAGGTCTCGGGGCGGGTCGTCGCGACGGTGATCCACGCCTGCTCGTCGTCGGGGTGGTTCTCTGCTTCGGGGTACCCACGCGCTGCCAGCTCGCCCCAAGTCACGGGGATGGTCGGATCGCCCTCGATTTCCTTCACGAGCGGGTAGCGCAGGTAGTAGAAGTGCCCGTCCACTTCCTCCATCTCGACCTCGTCGTCGGCCAGCGCGGTCTGCGTGACCGGGTCCCAGTTGACCAGGCGCTTGCCGCGGTAGATCAGCCCGTCCTTGAACAGCTGGAAGAACGCTTCCCGCACCGCCCGGGCGCAGATGTCGTCCATCGTGAACCGCTGGCGCTTCCAGTCGCACGAGCAGCCCATCTTCTGGAACTGGTTGGTGATCCGCTGCTCGAAGTCGTCCTTGAACTCCTGCACGATGGCGAGGAACTCGTCGCGTCCCTCGCCGCCCTCGAGTTCCTTCCGCTTGTAGTCCGCGATACCGGGCTTGCCCTGCTCCTGCAGCTTCTTGTCCACCATGGTCTGGGTGGCGATGCCCGCGTGGTCGGTGCCGGGCATCCACAGCGTCTCGTACCCCTTCATCCGGTGGGCGCGGACGAGGATGTCCTGGATCGTGCCGTTGAGGGCATGACCGAGGTGCAGGGCCGCGGTGACATTGGGCGGCGGGATCAGCACGCAGTATGGGCGTGCCTCGCCGTCGAGCACCCGCCTGGGATCCGCGGCGAAGGCGTCCGCCTCGGTCCATTTCTGCCAGATCCGGTTCTCGTGGTCGGCCGGGTTGTAGGCCTTGCTCATGGGCGGCATGGTCGCGTCCGTGGTCATCGTGGTTCGTTCCCTGCGTGATCCCGCGCAAACGGGGAGAATTGCGTCTCTTCCTTGGTTTCTGAGTGTACGCGTGGACGATATCGTGTGCATATGCCTCACCCCCCAAAGACCCAGAAACCATGCAATCCGTACCCCTCACGCCGCGGCAGCGCCCGCATCACCGGCGTGGTGCTGGGCATCCTCGCGCTCGCCGGTCTCGGGGTCGCGGGCTACGCGGTCTGGTCGATCCTGCAGAACCCGTCGCCCACGCCCGAGCAGGCAGACCCGGGTAACCCGGGTAACCCCGCCTCGGGCATGGCGCAGACCGAATCGATCGAGGAGATCCTCGGCGCGGTGCAGGTCTATGTCCGCGAGGAGGACTACGCCTCGGCCCAGCGTGTCCTCGAAGAAGCGGTCGCGAGCTACCCGACGGATCAGGAGCTGCGCTACGCGCTGGGCGACCTGTGCCTGCTGACCAACCAAGCCGCGATGGCCTACGAGCAGTACCTGGCGGGTATCGAGATCGGGCCCGAGTCGTGGAACGCGCACTTCACGGCGGGGACCATCGCGAACACGCTCGATCGCCCCGAGATCGCGGAGGTGCACTACGCCGCCGCGATGCGCCTCGATCCCAACAACGCCGAAACGCCGCTGTACCTCGCGGCGATCCAGCAGAAGCTCAACCGGCTCGAGGAGGCCAAGGCGAACCTGGCGATCGCCGGGCGACTGAGCCCGACGGACGCACGCGTCTACGCGATGCGCGCCGAGATCGCCCTGCGTGAGAACAAGGCCACGATCGCGTTGGAGCAGGTCCGGCGTGCACGCGAGATCGAGCCCAACGCGTTGGGGCTGATCCTGATGGAGGCGCGCGCCCTCAAGCGTCTCCGCGAAACGCAGGAAGCGATCGACCTGCTCACGGCCCTGCCGATGGAGCAGGCCAGCACGCCCGATGCGGTCAAGCTCCTCGCCGAGTGCCTGGGGTCTGTGGGACGTTTCGACGACGCGGCCTCGCGCATCATGGACGCGGCCGATCGCCAGCCGGGCAACGCCGGGCTCCGATTCGAGGCCGCGCTCTGGCTGCAGCGTGCCGGGCGGACGGATGAGGCGAGGGACTGGGCGCAGCAGGCGGCCGGTCTTGGCGATGTCCGCGCCAGGGAATGGCTCGACTCGCTGCCGTGAAACCACAGCGGCCTAATCGTCGCGGAACTCCATGATGGAGTCGTCCATACGTTTGCCGGACTCGGTCCATGCGTCGGCGATGTGGGCGTCCTTCTTCTTGGGCAGAGATTCCATGCGACGCCGGGCGCGACGACGCGTGACGATGAACGCCAGCGCGGTGATGGCGATGACGCAGAGCAGGATCAGGACCAGCATGAGCGAGGACCACTGGCGATACATCTCACGCTGGGGCTCATCGCCGGACTCTTGGACCAGCAGGGCAGTGCGGCTCAGGATCGCTGGAATCATGCCCTAGTGTACGGCAGAGATCCGAATCGGATGCTAGAGTTCTGTTCGATTCGTACGCCAGAAGGCCAGGAGCACACATGCATCTAGAAGCGCATCACAACGTGATCAGCGACTTAGAGGCGCGGATTGTAACGATCCGTGACTCTCTTTGACTATGAAAACAAACGATCCAAGCTGAGCGAACTCGAGGACCAGATGGGCCAGGCGGACTTCTGGGATAACCAGACCAAGGCCAACGAGGTCGTCGCCGAGCTCAAGCTCATCAAGGCCCAGACGGACCCAATCACCCAGGTGACCGAGGACTTCGAGAACGCCAAGCTCGCCTACGAGATGTCACGCGAAGAGGGCGACGAGGACCTGCTCAAGGAGGCGGACGAGGCGCTCCACACGCTCCTGGGCAAGATGGAAAAGATCGAGATCCAATCGCTCCTCGGCGGCAAGCACGACCACCGCGACTGCTTCCTCACCGTCTCCGCCGGCGACGGCGGCACCGAGGCCAACGACTGGTGCGAGATGCTCTTCCGCATGTACCTCTACTACTGCGAGAAGCACGGCTGGAAACTCGAAGAGGTTGAAAAATCGCACGGCTCCGAGGTCGGGCTCGACTCGGTCACCCTGCACGTGCAGGGCCCGTTCGCGTTCGGCATGCTCAGCTGCGAGCGCGGCACGCACCGCCTGGCGCGCGTGTCGCCCTTCAACTCGCAGGGCAAGCGTCAGACCAGCTTCGCGACCGTGGATATCACACCGGAGTTCGAGGACGTCGAGGTCGAGATCCCCGATCGCGATCTGGACATCGTCGTCTTCGCACGCTCCAGCGGCCCGGGCGGGCAGAACGTGAACAAGGTGGCAACCGCCGTCCGCGTCACGCACAAGCCCACCGGCATCCAGGTCGTGTCCAGCACGCACAAGGAAATGCCTCAGAACCGCAAGCAGGCCCTGTCCATTCTCCAGGCCAAGCTCGAGCAGATGGCCGAGGAAGAACGCGAGCGGGAGATCACGGAAGCAGCGGGCGGGAAGATCGAGCACCGAGGGTGGGGCGCACAGATCCGCAGCTACGTGCTCTACGACAACCGCGTGAAGGACCACCGCACGAACGTCGAGGCAAACCCGAGCACCGTGCTCGACCGCGGCGAGCTCGACCCGTTCATCGACGCGGAGCTCAAGCGACGCCGCTCAAACAAGGAGTAGGCCGTGAACACGCCTATGGGATTCATCGGCGCGATGTTCGAGCCCTGCGACTCGAAGCCGCAGGCGTTGCTAGCTTCCGTTTGCATGCTCGTCGCCGCGGCCATCTTGAGCGCCCTGGCGTACGGCATGTACCAGTTCGGCCATCTCTCGCGCGTGACTTCCGTCACAATGAGCCAGACGGGCGAGCGGTACACCGATGGCAGCATGTTCGAGCAGATCCTCTTCGGGTACGGTGTCGCGGCGATCGCCGCGATGCTGGCGCTGCTTTTGGTCGTGTGCGCCATCATCGCACCCATCCGGACCTTCTTCCCCAAGGAGTTCTCGAAGCGAGAAGACGACCTGCGATGAACGAATCGCTCTCCAGCGTGATCGAAGAGGCGCGGGAAAAAGGGGACTACGCCTGCGCACGCTGCGACTACGCCCTCAGGGACGTCCCCCTGCTGGATGATCTCTCGGTCATCTGCCCCGAGTGCGGCTACGAAATGGTTTTCGAGGTCAAGGTCCGTCTCAAGCCCCGCGACCCACACTTCGATCGTGCGATCCGCGGTCGTCTCCGACGCCTTGAGGTGGTTTTGGTGATCATCGGCATCGGCCTGGTCGCGACAGCGATCGCCATCGGGATCATCGTCATGGCCATCGTCGGCGGCTGATCAGTTCGTAGCCGGCTCAACGGTCGCGAGCTCGACGAGGTACGCGCGGACCTGCTCAAGAACCGAGGAACTCTCGGGAGATTCTGCGGGTGTCCTCGCAGCAGCAAAGTTCGGTGCATACTCGTGGATCAGCTCTTCGATCCGGTCTTCCTTGCTGTTCTTCAACGAACGCATACCCCACCGAGCGAACGAACGCTTCGAGATCGGGCTCGATGAGACCGTGGTGATATCGAAGTGGCGATCATCGGCGAGGATCTTGGTGTACACGTCTTCGACGGCCTCGCGGGGGCCTTCAAGGATCTGCAGGAAGCGATCCTGAGAGAACCAGATGCAACCCGTGATCTCAAGTTTGTTGTTTTTGATCCCCGCGGGGAGCACGATATCGTCGACGACGACCTGATCCGTAACGCCCTCTGCACGACGACTCACGTAAATCACTTCATGGAGATTGGTCAATGCAAAAGTTCCTTGTTCGATGGGAGTGCCTTAACACTGTACCCCGAACATGCTTAAGGAAGGTGTGCAATCTCGGGAATGGCGTCACTATGAAGACGTTCTCATCCGCACGCGACATTATGTGCGCTCCTGCAGCGTGAGCAGCGATCCGATGAGGATCGAAATAAAGCACAGGATGGGGACAAACGGCGGCAAACGCAGCCCGTAATAGGGTAGAACTACGTAGAAACCAACGCCTAACAGCACGATCAACAGGAACGCCACAAGCAATCGACGGGCAAGACGTTGCGATTCCTTATTCCTGACATCCTCATCCCGAACTCGCTCACGCGCATCATCGAGAAGCGAACCGGGATCATCCGCGGTCTCAGGGCCGATGAAAAACTGAGGCGGGTTGTCACGCTCGCGATCGCGACTCACCCCACACCCCGCAGATCTAGCGACGGCTTATCCGATTCGCGCATCAATCGGGTAAGAATGATGCAGAGCGTGATGATCATGAGCGTGAGCGGAACAGTTGCTGCAATCCACATCGGCGCGGCGGCACGAACCTCGCGCTCCAGCACGTCGTCGATGCGACGGTAGATCAGGAAATCCTCGTTCTCTTCCGTGTCGATGCGGATGGTCAGCCGCCCGTCCTCGGGCGGCTCAATCACCAGGAACTGCTTGTACTCACGCCCCATCATCGAGTTCCATCGATCGATCCGGCTGGTTTCTGGCGTGGTGCCGCCGCTGGTCGAGATGGAGATCTCCATGTCCGGCAGCGGCGGGTTGCGCTCTTCGACCTCCATCGAAATCAGGTACCCTGAATAGGGATCCGGGTCGACAAACTCGACCGTCTCCCCAGAATCGAACTGCTCCAGCGGGTGCAGCGTGCCCACGAAGAAGCCCCGCACGAACCGGATCGTCGGGCCGAACGCAACCGCGACAGAGAGCAGCAGCATCAGGGCGGCGATGCCAAGCAGATGCGCGTTGCTCAATCGTCGAAGCATGGGGTGAACCGTTCAATCAGACGAGGAGCGATGCCGGCGATTCGAGCAGCTGCTTGACCGTGTTGAGGTACGCGGCGGCCATCGCACCGTCGATGATCCGATGATCGCTTGAGATCGTCATGGACATCTCGTGACCGATCACGAGCTCCGGCGTCCCGTCCTCATCGTACTCGACGAAGGGCTTCTCGATGGAGCGCCCGACCGCGAGGATCGCGGCGTTGGGCGGGTTGATGATCGCGGTAAAATGGTCCACGCCGAACATGCCAAGGTTGCTGATCGTGAAGGTCGAGCCCGAGAGCTCCTCGGGGCTCAGCCCCTTCTCGCGTGCCTTCTTCGCCAGGCGCTTGGTCTCGGCGCTGATCTGTCGCAGCCCGATCTGATCGGCGTTGTTGATCGTGGCGACGACCAGCCCACCGCCCTTCTCCTCGGGCAAAGCGACGGCTACGCCCACGTTCACGTGCCCGTGCAGATCGATCGAGGGGCCCTGCGGGTTCCAGGATGAGTTGATGAACGGGTGCTGGTGCATCGCGATCGCGCACGCACGCACGAGGAAGTCGTTCACGGAGAGCTTCACGCCCTGCGTGCTCAGCTGCTCGTTGAGCTCCTCACGCAGCGCCAGGAGCGCGTCCATCCGGGCGCTGACCGTGACCTGATAGTGGGGGATGGTCGTCTTCGATTCGACGAGACGCTTGGCGATCGTCGAGCGCATGTTGTTGAGCGCCACGTTCTTCGATTCCAGCGTCGCGCCAACCGCGGGCATCGGTGCCGGTGCCGGGGCGCTCGCCTGCTGGGTCTGCTGCGGTGCCGGCGAGCCGGCCGTGGTGCCGTTTCCGATCGCGGCCTCCACGTCCTTCTTGACGATCCGGCCCGAAGGCCCCGAGCCCGAGATCGACCCGAGGTCAACATCGTGCTCCTCGGCGATCTTCCGCGCAAGCGGAGAGGCAAAGACCCGCTCGGTCGATTCGCTGGAACTCTGCGGCGGCTCCTGGACCGCGGTCGCGCTCCCCGAACCGCTCGGTGCGGGCGCATCCGAACCGGACTCGCTCGCGGCCGTTGACTCGCTTTTCGATGACCCGCCCGACGCGCTGAGCGAATTGGCCGCCTCCTCCGCGTCCTCGCCCTCCTCGGCGAGCACCACGATGGTCTCGCCGACGCTGATGGTCTGCCCCTCTTCGATCGCCAGCGCCGCCACGGTGCCCTCGTCGAAGGCCTCGAGCTCCATCGTCGCCTTGTCGGTCTCGATGTCCGCGATCACGTCGCCGGGCGAGACGCTGTCGCCTTGCTTGACATGCCATTTGACAACGGTGCCTTGCTCCATGGTGTCAGAGAGGCGGGGCATGGTGATGTTGATGGGCATCGGAGCGTCTCCTGGTCTATCTCTTCAGAGCGGGCGGGGTCTTTCCGCCGGATGGTGTTCAGTCTTGTGTCAGATCCATTTTATCAGGCGAAGCACCCCGAGTGTGATCGCCATCAAGGTCAGCATCCCGATCGTCGTGATCCAGAACCCCCATTGGGTCTGATCCAGCGGGATCCCGCCCACATTCATGCCCAGCATACCCGTCAGCACGCTCAGCGGCAGGCAGACCCCGGCGAGCACCGTGAGCACGTACACACGCTGGTTGAGCTGGTCGGACCGCTGCGAGATGATCTCGTCGCGCGTCACCGACGCGCGGGAATCGATCGCGGCGAGTTCTTCGACGATGCGTCCGAGCTGATCCTTGATCAGGTTCGCCTCCGCCTTGAGCGCCTTGGAACTCGTCAGCTGCGGGGCGTTGCAGAGCGTGATCGCCGCGTCGTACATCGGGGCGAGGTACCGGTGCAGGCTCACCGCACGCAAACGGAGCGGGGAGAGATCCGAGATCTCCGCGGTGGGGGTGTTCTCGTCGATCACCGTGTCCTGCAGCTCGTCGAGCTGATCGCCCAGATCCTGAACGACGGGGGCGATGAACTGCATCATCTGCGAGAAGAGCTGAACCAGCACGTCGGCGGGAGATCTGGGGGCCTCTTCGGTGCCGAAGCGCTGCGCGATGGTTTCCGCGGAACGCATGCGTCGCTTCACCACCGTGACAATCCCCGCCTGATCCACCCACACGCGGATGGATTTGACATCCTCGGGCACGCTGGCCGGGTCGAGGTTCACGCCTCGGCCGATGAACAGCAGCCCCTGGTCGGACTGCACGCAGCGCGGGCGGGCGTGCTCGGCAACCATCGCCTTGGCCTCGCCGATCGGGATGCCCGACTTCTCGATCACCCACGCACGCGCATCGCTGCTCGTCTGGGCGAGGTGACGCCAGGACCACCCGCTCGGCTCGGCATGCGCGTACGGGTCCGCAAGATCGCGCCCCTCGCTGTCGATCGCGAAGAGCACGCCGTCGGTCGCGAGCTGGGGGTCGCTGATCAGCTGCATGCGGCGGCTACGCGTTCACCATCGATTTGACCGCGTCGTAGATGCGGTCGGGGTTGGGCAGGTAGTTGTACTCGAGGCCCTTGGCGTACGGCGTCGGGACGTCCTCGGTGTTCAGGCGCTGCGGCGGCGCATCCAGCCAGTCGAAGCAGCGCTCGCAGATCTGCGTGACCACCTCGGAGGCGATCGACGCGAACGGCCAAGACTGATCAACAACGAGGACCTGGTTGGTCTTCTTCACGCTCTCGATGATCGAATCGATATCCAGCGGGCGGATGGTCCGCATGTCGAGGACCTCGGCTTCGATGCCCTCCTCGGCCAGCTTTTCAGCCGCGTCCAGGCAGAAGTTTACCGGGCGACCGAAGCTCACGAGGGTGATCGCGTCGCCCTCGCGCGCGACCCGGGCACGCCCGAAGGGGATGTAGTACTCCTCCTCGGGCACGTGGGCCTTGTCGCCCAGCATGCGCTCGGACTCGAGGAAGAACACGGGGTCCGGGTCGAGGATCGCGGTCTTGAGCAGCCCCTTCGCGTCGTACGGGTTCGACGGGATCGCCATCTTGAGCCCCGGGACATTCGCGTAGAGCGCCTCGACACACCACGAGTGGGTGGAGGCCAGCTGCCCGCCCGCGCCGTCGTTGCCGCGGAACACGATGGGGCAGCCGAACTGCCCGCCGGACATGTAGAGCATCTTGGGGGCGTTGTTCATGATCGGGTCGGCGGCCACAAAGCTGAACGACCAGGACATGAACTCCACGATCGGGCGAAGCCCCATCATCGCGGCCGAGATCGCCATACCGGCAAACCCGTTCTCGGAGATGGGCGTGTCGATGATGCGATCAGCGCCAAACTCATCGAGCATGCCCTGGCTGACCTTGTACGCCCCGTTGTACTCCGCGACCTCCTCGCCCAAGAGGAACACCCGCTTGTCGCGGCGCATCTCTTCGGACATCGCCTCACGCAGCGCCTCGCGGAACTGGACGACGCGGTCGCCCTCACGGCTGGGAAGCTCGTGCTCCGCGACAAAGTCGGGCAGCTCGGGGTTGTTCACGGCGGGGTGGATCTCGGTTTCAATCATGGGGAGGGTGGTCATGGTTTCATCTCGCTGAGCTTGGCGATCAGTGTATCGGTATCTGGGAGCCCACCGGGATAGATCCGGCAGCTCATGGTCGGTGAGTTGGGTTTGGGCATCTTGAACAGATCGTGCCCATCGACGAGTATGGTTGGTGAGCCGTACCCGCGTCGAAGATCGTTGTCATCCAGTGTTGCGAGGTCGATTTCGGAAAACGAATCGCCGGTTTCTTCGATCGCGGTGGTGAGTGATTCACGCATCGCGGGAGTATTGGGGCAGCCGTCGAAGGCGAGGAACTCGATTAAGTTTGTCTTATTGGTTTCCATTGCATGCTGTTTCGATGCGCACCCAGTCACCGCGAGGGCGGCGAGTAATCCCGAGATAACACGTGTCAGGTGGCTCATAGATCTGAATCGTTCATTTTGTTCCAGAAGAGTTCGTCGTGAATGACAGTCGGTGATTCACCCATTGGCGGGCGTTTTCGTTTCGTGGTCTCGCCCGAGCGGAGGACGAGCAGAATGATGACCCGAACCAGCAGCAACAGGGCAAAGGTGAAGCCCAGCAGGATGAGCGGGCCGAGTGTGTTCATGCATCACATCAGCGGGTTCTTCGTCCCATGGCTGTAGTCAGCCGTTGGCGACAGGTTCTTCTCGGGGTTGGCGTAGACATCCGTGAACAGCTCCCAGTCCTCGGGCGACGCGGCGCTCTCGGCGGCGTCGATCGCGGCCCGGACCTCGTCGCGGAGCTCCTTCTGCAAAGATTTCCAGTCGTCCTCGCTCAGGTGACCCATCTCCATCAGGTCGCTCGCCAGCTTCGCGATCGAGTCCCGGTCTTTGTACTGGTCCACCTCGTCCTTGGTCCGGTACTTCTGCGGGTCGCTCATCGAGTGCCCCTGGTAGCGGTAGGTCTTGAGGTCGATGAACGCGGGGCGCGACTCCTCGCGGCACTGATCAACGATCGGCTTGAACTCGTTGTAGATGTTCATGATGTCGAGCCCGTCGATCTGCACGCCGGTCATGCCGTAGCCCTTGGCCCGATCGATCAGGTTCTCGTGGTTGGCCGTGTGGCGGTTGATCGATGTGCCCATCGAGTAGCCGTTGTTCTCGAGGATGTAGATCACCGGCAGCCCCCAGAGCGAGGCCATGTTCTGGGCCTCGTGAAACGCACCCTGATCGAGCGCCCCGTCGCCCATGTAGCACAGCGTGACCTTCTTCTTGGCCTCGCCGCCATCGACGGTTTTGCCCAGCACCTCGTGCTCGTACTTGGTCGCGAAGGCGAACCCGGCCCCCATGGGCGTCTGCGCCGAGACGATCCCGTGCCCGCCGAAGAGCCAGTTCTGGCGATCGAACATGTGCATCGAACCGCCCTTGCCCTTGGCGCAGCCGGTGACCTTGCCGAACATCTCGGCCATGCAGGCCTCGGGGGTCATGCCGCGCGCCAACGCGTGCCCGTGGTCGCGGTACGCCGTGACCACCGGGTCGTCCGCGTTCACGCAGCCGATGGTCCCGACCGCGACGGCCTCCTGCCCGGTGTAGATATGGCAGAACCCGCCGATCTTGGCCTGCTGGTAGGCCTGCATGGTGCGGTTCTCAAACTCGCGGATGAGCTGCATATCGCGGAGCCATTTGAGAAGGATCTCCTTGGGCAGCTCGGATGCGTTCTTGGCGCTCGGTGCGAGACCGGCGGACGGGGAATCTGCTTTCGCGGTGGTCATGGACTGCTCGCTTTGGACAGTGGCCTGCGTCATGTGCGGGTTCCTGAGATGAATGCGTGTCGCGGATGAACCGGGGAATGTTGTCGTGCTCAGCCGCAACGAGCACACACCGACACCAGCCGGGATGGTACCCGAATCTGGAGCACCGTCAGTATAGGGGCACAGGGGGGGCGTTTGGGGCGTCCGGGGGCCAAGTTTCGGGCTCCTGAGACACTCATATCTGTGGCTCAGCGACCAAGAAACACGCCCTTTCGGGCGTGCTTGAGGAGAGTCAAACTGGGAAAGCCGCTCATTCGTTCATCGCGGACTTCTGCGACTTCTCATGGACCTTGGACTTGAGGAGGACCAGCGCGGTCTCGACCTGCAGATCCGTGCCCTCGCTCAGGAGCGTGTTCGGGTCCGGTCGCTCCGCGTCCTCGATGATGTTGCCGTTCTCATCCAGCGGCAGCACGTCCGCCTCACGACGCAGCAGGAGCGCGTCCTGCTGCTGGCTGGGCAGCATATCGATCTCGACGTCGGGCTCGATGCCCCATTCCGTCGCGCCCGGCACCTTGTGGATCATCCGCGGCGCATCGATGTGGTAGTAGTTCGTCGTGACCTTCATCGCCGCCCGTGCCCCGGGGAGCAGGTAGACGTTCTGGACCGAGCCCTTGCCGAACGAGCGGTTGCCGAGCACGAGCGCGTCAACCATGCCCTTCTTCGCGCCCGCCTGGATCGCGCCAGACAGGATCTCCGAAGCACTCGCCGAGCCCTCGTTCACCAGCACCACCACCGGGAAGTCCGACAGCGAGCTGTGGTCCGAGACACGCTTCGCCTGGTTCAGCGTTTCGGTGATCCCCGACGCATCGACCGTCTTCACGATCATCCCACGTGACACGAACCGCGACGCGAGGTTGACCGCCTGATCCAGCAGCCCGCCCGGGTTGTATCGCAGATCGAGGATCAGGGCGTTGAGCCCGTCGTTCTTCATCTGCGAGACCGCCCGATCAAACTCACGGGTCGAATCCTCGGTAAAGCCGGTCAGGCGGAGGTAGCCGACCTTGTCTTCCTTGTCGATGAAGTAATCCCACTCGTCATCGCCGGGCCCGGTCTTTGACCAGCCCTTGACGCTCGGGAGATCGATCTTCTGACGCACGATGGTGAACTCCTTCTCGAAGGGCTCGCCATCGTCACCCATGCGCTCGACCGTGATGTCCACCTTGGTGTTCGCCGGCCCGGTGATCAGCTCGACCGCCTGATCGAGCCCCAGCCCCACCGCGGTCCGCCCGTCGATCTTCTTGATCACATCGTCCGAGCGGAAGCCGGCACGCTGCGCCGGGGTGCCCTCGAGCGGGGTCACGATCTTGATGTTCTGCAGCTCATCGAGCTGGATCTGCACGCCGATGCCAATGAACTCGCCCTGCGTGGAGCGCCGGAACCGGGCGAGCTCGTCGGGCCAGATGATCGCGGTGTAGTCGTCGAGGGCGCTCATCGCGCCGTTGCCGAACTCATGCAGGATCGCCTCCTCCATGATGCCCGCCTCGCTCGTGCCCGCGGTCAGCACCGCCTCGAGCGAGCGACGCAGGTCGTACGCGCTCGCGGGCGTGCTCTTGCTCACGACGCGCATCTTCTGGTTCTCGATGACCCGGAGCAGCGCATCGCGGTTCCGCTCGCTCTTGAGCCCGTCGAACACCTGAGCAAGGTCCGTCGTCGTCGCCATCGTCTTGACCGCGTCGAGGCCGGAAATGATCAGGTCGTTCATGGTCACGCCGTCGGGGTGCTTGCGTGTCTGACGCCCGACGTGCTGATCGGCGGCTCGCTGGATCGCCGTGCGAACCGTGATCGAGTTGATGCCCTGGAGCTTCTCATGGAAATCGTCGCCGTACGCGTTGTAAGGCGGCAGCGGGTCCAGATCCTCCGCGAGTCGCCGATCGTTGCGGATCTCCCAGAGACGCTCCGGCGCGTACATGCGGATCATCGCGAGGCGGCGCGAGAGCCGCTCAACGTCGTCCTTATAGTCTCCCGACGTGTCGAAGAGGGTATTGAGCCGGTAGTACAGCTCGGAAGCGATCATCCAGTCGTCCTGCGCTTCCGCTTGAGCGGCCTTGGCCTTCGCGAGCGAGACCGTGCGGTTCACCTGCGGGTGCTCGAAGAGCTTGTCGTCGTTGTCATACAGGAGCTGCAGCTCGATGACCGAACGCATCGCGTCCGACAGCTCGATGCCCGACTGCGACTCATCGAAGCTCGCCAGCGATGCGCTCAACTCCTCCAGCGCCTCGCTGATCTGCTCGGCGCGGGTCTGTTCGCGGCTCTCGATGTTCTTGTTCAGACGCTCGATGCTGAATGCCAGAGAGGTGTCAAGCGTCTCCCACCGGTTCGCGTCCAGCAGCGACATCAGCGACCCGGAGTCGCCCTGGACCGCCGCATCCCAGATCGAACCCGGCGTCACGACCGCGGCATCAGCCACCAGCGTTGTCTCGGGCGTCTGCGTAAAGACATCGCTCGCGGAGTACGCGGACCCCGCGATAAGCCCCAGAGTAGCAAGGACGCCGAGGGTGGTCTTCCGGGCGGCGCGTCGTGTGAACTGATCGAGCATGTGGGCTCCGTTTGGTTGGCGTGGACCGTGGCCACGGGAAATGCGAAGGGGCAGACCCTGCGTTGCGGACCCGCATATGGGCCCTGATATGGGGTATCGGCTCAACCCTCCCGGGAGACAGAACTCCCACGGGTCTCCAATGATTCCCATTGGTATCGGGCGTCGCACAGCATGCAGCCCGCACAGGACCCGATACATGTTGTACGTGCGAACCGATAAAAAGTTGCCGTTTAAAGGGCCTCGTTGGGTGCTCTTAATGTGGCGAGGGCGCTGGGGGGATTTCCCTAGTCCGGCTCCTGCGCAGCAGCCGCCAACCGATCAGCATCGAACCGATCACAGCCGCGCTCACAAGCACGATCACCCAGTAGCGGAACGCGTCGTCCTCGTTGCCCGACAAGCCGACCCCCGCCAGCCCGCACAGCGGCCCGAGCGTATAGCCCATGCCGATCATCGCCTCGTGCTTGCCCCCCGCGTCGACCTCAGCATTCCCGACCGCCATCGCGTAATACAACGCCCCGTAATAGGTTATGGCGATCCCGCACCCAGTGGTCGCCAGAGCCACCACAAGGAAGGCGGTGCCCACGCCCGTACTCAGCATGGGCGAGAGCATCACACCGGCGAAGCCCAGGAGCATCATCCCGAGCCCGATCCACGGCATCGACCAGCGCCCGTGCCAACCGTGCCAACGCTCAAGCAGCACAAACACAAAGACGCGCGATGTCAGCCAGGCGCTGGCGATCGGTGTCATCCAGTGGACTGGCACACCCATGCGGCTCTCGACAACCGGAAGCAGCGGCGAGAGCGCCGACAGCACGATGTACGACGCGATCAGCAGAACCCGGAACAGCGTGAGCAGGCGGCTATATTCCGCCGGCACCGGCTCATGATCCGAACTCAGGTGCCGAGGTGGGTAGGGGGAGAACCAGCGCAGCAGCACGCACATCAGAAAGTGTGCCACACCCAGCAGCGCGAGGATCAAGAACGGGCGCTGCTCAAGCAGCGGCGCCATACCCCAGAAAGCGACCACCAGCGCCCCGGACCAGACGATATTGAACTTCCCGACCGCGGACCGCAACGCCCTGTCGCGTCGCCCGCCCGAGATGTATGACTCAACGATCGGCCAGAGCACCCCGGTCATGGGGGAGAAGACCAGGATCAGCACCCACAGGGCCAGCTCCAGCAGGGCCGGTGCAAACCGCTGGGCAAGGATGGGCAGGAAGCACACGCCGCCGATGATCACGAGCACCACCGCCAGCAGGGCCCTCGGGGTGGCGTTGTTCCCCCGATCAGACAGGCGTTTGACGATCGGTCCCGACGCCAGCGCACCCACGATGTACGACCCACCGAGCACCAGCGCCAGCAGCAGGTTCATGGTGCGTGTATAGCCCAGCCCCTCCGTAGCGATGAAGGAGAAGCCATTGGTCACCGCCCCCGTCCCCAGCGAGCCAAGGAACGTGAGCGTCAGGACCGCCGCGAGGGGCGTAGGCGTGATTTGCGTCCGGGTCGTTGCCATGCGTGAAGCGCGATCGTAGACTCAGTGCTGATCGCGGGGAATCCCCACGACGACAATCCGCTGGTCCCGTAGCTCAATTGGATAGAGCGTTGGCCTCCGAAGCCAAAGGTTCTGCGTTCGAATCGCAGCGGGATCGCTTGAAGCACCCCACGCCATCGCGGGGTGTTTTTTTGTGGATTGCGATGATCGCGTCCTCAGGGGCAGCCGGCCCCGAACGCGACGAGGAACGCGGAGACATCGAAGAAGTTCAGCACCCCGTCACCGTTCAGATCGGCGCCAAGATCGCCGCCCCCGAACAGGGCCACGAACGCCGAAACATCGAAGAAGTTGCTCATCCCATCGCCATTGAGGTCCCCCGCGCACGCGGCGCAGTCGTTGGAGATATCGACCCCGATGAGCTCATAGATCCAGTTCGCCGCATCCAGTCTCAGCGTATAGAGCAGGTCGTCTTGATTTGTGAGCATCAGAAGCCCCGCCAGCTCGGACACAAAGACCGGCGTGGTGGGGTCGCTCAGATCAAACGCCAGAAGCTCACCCCCATCGGTCCGCGCGTACAGGATCCCGTTGTGCGCGATCACCTTCTTCACGCGATCCCGCGAGAACGTCTCGCTCAGCAGCACCGGGCTGGTCGGGTCGCTGATGTCGATCGCGGAGATCGTGAAGCTGTGGGGGAGATACGCGATCTGGTCCACGATCGCCACCGAGTACGCATCAAATGTTGTGTCGTACTGCCCGATTGTCTCGGGGTTCTCCCGGTCGCTGACATCGTAGATCTTCAGCCCGCTCCGCCCCTCGGGGATGTACGCGATGTCGTCGATCACGATCACCTGCTTGGCATCGAACGAATCCTCAAAGTACGCAACGATGTACGGCTGCGCTGGGTCCGACACATCGACCGTCCACATCCAGCTCGCCCCGCTCGCGTAGACATACAGCAGGTCATCAACCAGGTCGATCCCGTACACGCTGTGCTCCAATGCCTGCACCGCCAGCAGCGAAGGCGATGCCGGGTCCGAGACATCGAGACTCATGAGACCCGCGCTCCCAAGCGTGATAAACGCCACCCCATCGCCCAGCGCGATCCCGCGCATCGAATAATCGCTCGCGTAGGTCCCGACCAGGCTGTAGCCGCCCTGCCCGCCACGCTCAAAGATCCGCAGCTCGTGCTCGAAGAGCTGGTACATCAGCGCACCATCGAGGGCGAAGCCGAAGAGCCCCGAATCGACTTCCATGATCGGGTCCCCGACCGGGTCGCTCCCGGCGGGCGAGTACAGACTCGTGCCAACGCCCCGCTCGTAGATCACCACCGCCCCGCCCCCGGCGCTGATGAAATCAATGTCGTTGTCCAGCTCGTAGGTCATCCGCCTCTGCAGATTGGCCGGGTCCGTGCGGTCCACGAGCATCACCGCGTTCTGCAGGTCGCTCGCATAGATCCAATCGCCCATCAGCCCGAAGCCCGTGAACGCCCGCTCGAACTCGACCCGATCGAGATAGACCGGGTGCTGCGGGTCACGCACATCGATGGTGATGATCGACGAGCCGTACTGGTAGCCGTACAGGATTCCATCGTCGATCGTGATCGAGAGGATCTGCCCGTCGTAGCTGACCGGCTCACTATCGATCAGCACAGGCGAAGCAGGATCGCTCAGGTCGTACATCACCAGCCCGTGCGTCTCGCTCGTTGCGTAGAGCATGTCGCCCTCACGCATGATGGTCTGCCCGTCGGCTTCAGGCCCGAGTTTCATGAGCGTGGGGTACTGCTCCGGGTTGCTGATGTCTGCCACATGCACGCCCTGCTCAGCAGGCGGAAAGTCCCGGGCGATGTACACGAAATCGCCGAGCACCTCGATCCCATTGACGCTATTGATGGAGTGCGCCCCGAGCTCCACCGGCGCGTCCCGGTCGGAGATGTCGTAGATATACAGACGCCCGGTCTGCATACCCATCGCCAGATCGCCCACGAAGCGCAGGTGCCGCAGCGTGCGCGGCAGCGCAAACTCCTCGATCAGCTCCGGGTTGCCCGGCTCCGCCATGTCGTACCGCATCACGACGTTGTTCGAGAACAGCGTCATGGTTGAGTCATCGAATCTCGCCCCTGTCGTCCACAGGTCGCCGAGATCACCGATCCGATCAAACCCGCACGCCATCCCCTGCGCTCCCACGCGTTCACACACGCCAAACGCAAGGACCACGAACGACAAAACAACAAGGCCAATCTGCTTCATGTACACAGAATACGGCCCGAACAGGAGCACCACAAGCATCTGCAAGGCGATGAATGCGATATTCATCCCGATAACCCACAACCTGCGTGCCACCAAGCCATACCCAGGCCAGACCCGCTGCCCGCATCTTCATGGAGCGGGTTCCTGTATGATCTGACATGCGCAAGTTACTCACGATCTTCGGTGTGCTCGCCCTCGTCCTGCTCCTCGCCCTCGCGGCATTGGGCGGCTGGGCGTACTACCGGTTCCTCTACACAACCCCGCTGACGCCGCAGGAGATCGAAGATCTCCACGTCGACTGGGAACAGGCCACGCGGGGGAACTGGTCGCCATGGTGGGACCCGGGCAACGGCGAGCCCGTCTGGAACCCCGCCGCGAGCTACAACGCGTGGCTGGAAACCGTGCCCGAAGAAGACAAGGCCTGGCCGCTGATGCTCGAGGCCTACTTCGCCCACAAGGCGATCTTCGATCACGACCTACTGGGCACGATGCCAACCAACGAACAGGACTGGGCACAGCTGGAGCCCGCGCTCGCGACGGCGGATGCGGACGAGGCGCTCAACAAGGTCATCGAGGCGTTCCACAAGCCCGTCCTCGGCGCGTGGTGGAGCAACACGGACATGGAGCCCTACGAGCACGCCGCGCAGGTGGCCTACGCCGAGGCCAACCCGGAGACAGAACCGGGTCAGCGTGAGGTCTACCACCCCGGCCCCATGACATTCGATTCCCAGGCGAACATGGCCATGATCGAGGTGCTCCTGCCGTCCCTGGGGCGCCAACGCAACCTCACCAACTTCACACGCAGCAAAGCCGCGTTCGAGCTGCAGCAGGGCGACGCGGAGACCTTCGTCTCCGCGATGGAAGCCTCACTCGCAGGCTCCGGCCTCGCCCTCGAGATCCCAACGCTGATCGGCGTCCTAGTCGAGACAGCGGTCGAGCATGTCATCCTCGAAACGATCGACTGGGCACTGGCGAACCACCGCGACGAGTTCGACGAGCCGATGCTCGCCCGGCTGGACCGGGCGCTGGCGCGGCACGCCGACGCCAGCTACGTGTGGCAGGGCGAGGCGATGATGGTCAACGACACCATCCGGCGTCTCACCGACGACCGTGGCGCCCTCAAGCTGAGCACGCTCCAGTCACTCGAGAACGACTTCGGTTTCATGGGCGGCGGCCTGGGCGAGCCGGTGAGTCTGCCCGACGCGGAGCTGCACGCGTCCTCACAGCGAGCGATCCTCGTGGACCTGCGCGTCCTGCGGAGCGTGAGCGGTCAGGCAGCCCTGCCTTGGGACGGGCAGCGTACGGACAGCTGGGAGATTTTCGAGCAGGAACGCGCCAAGCTCAACTTCATCTCCGCCCGGTTCCTCGACATCATGCTCCCCGCACTTGAGAAAGCGTCTGAACGCATCCGCCAACACACCCAGACAGTCGTCGGCCTCCGCCTCGGCATCGCCGCCCACCGCCACTACGAGCGCCACGGCGTGTTCCCCGAGACCATCAACGACATCGACGACGACCTGCTCACGTTCGAACCGCTCGACGTCTTCACCGGCGAACCCCTCGGCTACACACTGACCGAGGACGGTCCCCTCGTCTACTCCGTCGGCCCCGACCGCATCGACAACGCTGGCCAGCAGGGCTGGGACACGGAGGAGGCGTGGGATGGTTCCACGTACCGCGTGAAGAGGCGCATCGAGTGGTGGACCACTGAGCAAGCCGCCGCGTACGCAAGCGACGAGTCGTCGCAGTGGGACTGGGTGCTCTTCCCAATCCCTCAAGACGAGGAGCCCGCTCCGGAAGCCGAGTACGACCCCGACTGGGACCTCAAGCAGGACGGGATGTTCAACGAAGAGTCCGGCGCGAAGAACGCACCTGAAGCTGGCGAAGAGGACTGATTCTTACTTCTTCTTCGAGGCCTTCTTCTTCGACGACTTCGTCGGCAGCGGCTTGTCGCAGTTCACCCCATACTTCTGACAGATCGGGTGGTCGTGCTCGCAGTTCGGGCGGGCCGTGCAGGCGTAGCGGCCATGAAAGACAAACTGGTGCCCGAGGCGTGACCACAGATCACGCGGGAACAGGGCCATCAGGCGCTTCTCGATGATGGCCGTATTCATGTTGGGGTCGTCGGTGAGCCCGAGCCGCCAGCTCAGTCGCTGCACGTGCGTGTCCACCACGAAGCCCACGTTGATGTCGAACGCGTTGCCCAGCACCACGTTGGCGGTCTTGCGGGCTACGCCGCGCAGTGTGAGCAGGTCTTCCATGTTGCCGGGGACCTCGCCGCCGTATTCCTCGACGATGCGCGTCATCGCCTCATAGATCGATTTCGCCTTGTTGCGATACAGACCGATCGTCTTGATGTACGGCTCGATTTCCTCGGGGGAGGCGTCCGCGTAGTCGTGGGGCGTCTTGAACGCCCTGAACAGCTCCGGCGTGGCCTTGTTCACGCCCGCGTCGGTCGACTGGGCCGAGAGGATCGTCGCGATCAGCAACTCGTGCGGGCTGGAGTGGTCCAGCTCGCAGTACGCGTCCGGGTAGTGCTCCTGAAGCGCATCGGCGATGCGCTTGGCGCGCCGCTTCTCCGCCGTCGTCACCTCTGGGAGCCGGAACGGGATATCCCGAAGCCCGCGCGGGTTGTCCTTGCCCTTGGGGTGGGGTTGGGTGCTCATTTGGCACTCCCGTTCTTGGGCCCGTCCTTGGCCCCGTCCTTAGTTTGGGCCGTGATGGTGATGCACGCCAGCACGATGTTGATCAGCACCATCAGCGTCAGCCCGCCCAGGATCCTCGACGCGGTGCCGTGATACTCAAGAAAGCGATCCTTGTACTGATCGGCCGTGCCCGTGTCTCCCTGGGCCGCGTACTCCCAGTAGCCGTTGAGCAAGCGCTGAAGCTCTGGCATGAACAGCAGCAGGTGATAGCTCAGCAGCGCCAGCGTCATGCAAAGCACGATGACCCGGAAGACCCGCGCCAGCGTGTTCAGCGAGTACCCCGTCACCACCAGCAGCACGATCGTCCCCAGGGCAATCGAAGCGCACACGAACTGGATGATGTCCACGCTGAAGAATACCTTGGAGGCGATCCGCCCCGCGCCCAGCAGCGCGTGGTCGCCCTCATACCCAGCGTATGCACCCAAAGTGGGATCGAGGTCTCGCATCGTCGGGAACACAATCGCGGCTACCAGCCCCGACATGCCCACGGCCCCCATCCAGACGGAGAGGGCGACAACATGAAGGATCTGGCACGCGCGGGCAAGAAGTGCTCTGCTCATGATCAGATCCTAGAGCGCATATCATCCCGGCATGTTCGGCCTCCCCGACATCTCGGTCTCCGCCGCCGGTTTCGCGATGCCGCCCGGATCACCCGCGCGGGCCGCCATCGACGCGATCGCGACGCTGGGCGTGCGCGGCATCACGCTCGACGCAACCGCCTCCGGGTTGCGCCCGCGTGAGCTCTCCCGCTCGGGCAGGCGCGACATCGCGTCCGTGCTCCGTCGCTGCGAGCTGGAGCTCGCCGGCCTCGACCTCTGGATCCCGCCGGAACACTTCGCTGATCCCGCGGCAAGCCAGCGGGCGATCGATGCCGCCTCGCAAGCGCTGGAGATGGCCACGGAGCTGGCGTCGCTGGTGGGCGACCGCTCACGCCCCGTGGTGTCGCTGGTCCTGCCCGCCGAGATGGACAGCACCGCCCGCGCGTCACTGGCCGCAGTCGCCCAGCGATGCGGGAGCACGCTGGCCGATCACGCGATCACGCATGAGGATTCGCAACACCAGGCCGGCATCGGTGTTGGCATCGACCCCGTCTACTATCTCACCGATGGGCAGTCGCCCGCGAAAGCAATCACACGGGCCGGCGATCACCTCGCCAGCGCCCGCCTCTGCGACACAAACGCCATGGGGCGCTGCGTCGTTGGCGCAACTGGGGGCAAGCTCGATACCACGGCCTACGCGGGAGCGATGATCGTGTCGGGACAGCAATGGGTCACCCTGGATCTACGCGGCCTGAGCGATCCACTGACCGCCGCAACCCATGCGATCAGCGTGTGGCGCGATGCGGGGCAACTACCGATTTGATCTTGACCAGGTTGGCAGGGGAACTCAGTTCCCGCCCGCCTCGCCGAAGACCGGCGCGATATCTGGATCGCCGCCCGCCTCAGCATCCTGAACACGGTACCGCAGCGTCCGCAGCTCCTCGCCCAGCGCGTCGATCGCCCGCTGATTCCGCTGCGCCGGCGGCTGCGCGTTGAGCGTCCGCATCCTCGAGCGGGTCATGTTCTCGCCGGCAACCCACGCCTCGATCGCCTTCTGCTTCTGCCCCGCACGCCAGTACGCGTCCCCGAGGTGCTGGAGGATCGTCGCGTTCGACCGGCTCGTGTCCAGCCGGTTCGCCCGCTCGAGCAGCGTGATCGCCCCCTCGCGCAGCAGCTGCCCGGTCATCTCATCGACCTCGTCGAAGAAGATGCCCTGCTTGTACCGCAGCCAGCCGAGCGAGTCGATCACGTTGGACTGGGTGCTCAGCACGCTCGCGGCCGTCTCCAGCATGCCAGACGCCTCGTCGATCTGCTCTCCCCGCTCAACCAGCAGGTACCCCAGGTCGTTGTTGCTCCATCCGTGGTCCTCATCGAACGAGATGGCGATCCGCATGTACGCCTCGGACTGATCCTGACGCTCAAACGCCGCCGCCATCGCGCCGGCCGTGTACGAAAGGTCGGCACGCTGCTCGTCCGGATCAAGGTCCTCCAGATCCCGCTCGGGCGTGCCCAGCCGCGCCGTGGTGAGCTCGATGACCGACTGCATGACACCCGCGTCGTAGAGCGCGTCGAGCACGCCGAGCAGATCGGAGTTCTCGCCCACCGCGCCCAGCAGCCGGAACGTCTCCACGATCAGGTCCTCGCGGATCTCGCCCCCGTTGATGCCCATCCGTGTCACCAGCGCGATGGCCTCGTGCCCACGGTCCTCGCCCAGGAGCACCTGGATCGGCAGCGCCTCGAGCTGCTGCTTCTGCTGCGGATCATCGATCCCCGCCGTGTGCTTCTCGATCAGCGACTCGATCTCATCGAGATCAATCCGCGCCTCGCGGCTCTTGAGCAGCAGTTTCGTTCGCGCCATGAAGAAGCTCAGCGGACCGGTCCGATTCTCGATCAGATCGACAACACGCAGCATCTCCGGGTCGATCCCCTCGGTCTCTGCGTGCTCCGCCATCGTGTACACGACCTGCGCCAGCTGCTGCTCCTGCGCCGGAAGCAGATCGATATCGCCTGGCAGGCTAGTTTCCAGCAGGGTCGCGGCCTCACCGGCCTGCGCTGCATCCCCGCTCATGGCCAGCGTCTGAGCCAGCTCGATCGTCGTATCGACACCGCCGCCCTCGCCCAGGCGAGCTCGCGCGTTGGCGAGGGCCTGCTCATTGGCGCCGGTCTCGCGGAGGAGCTGCTCATACGCACGCGCGACCTCGTGCACGCCTGTTTGCTGCCACAGCCCCGCGAGCGTCTCGACCGCGCCGTCACGATCGTCGCGCTCGAAGTGCACCTGGGCCAGCGCCAGCCCCGCGCGGACGCTGTTGGGGTACTCATTCAGCCGCACCGAAAGCCAGCCCTCACCCCGGCGCAACGCGTTCGCGTCGCCCTGGGTCTCCTGCGTCTTCCAGATGCTCAGCAGCAGATCATCGCCCACAACATCACCGAGCCGCTGCTCGTTCCGCTGGAGCAGCATCGACTCCGCCTCACTCAGCAGCCCGCCACGGGCCAGATCGCTGGCTCGCAGCAGCGAGAACAGCTCGCTCCGCGGTGCCGCCTCGCTCACCCGGCGGATGACTTCACGCATCGCATCCTCGTCCTCGAGCGGGCCACCGGCGCCGTACAAGCGGATCAGGCGATCCGAGATCCGCGTGTCGCTCGGATCGATCGCGGCACCATGCTCCAGGGCAGCACGCGCCGCCGCATGATCACCCAGGACCGTCGCGACCCGCGCCAGCAGCAGCAGATCATCCGTGCTCACGTCCTCGCGGGCCGTCAGATCCTGCGCATACGCGAGCGCATCGTCCGGGCGCTGCAGACTGATCGAGGCGCTGACAAGCGAGCGGATCGCCTCGCGATCCCCCTCGTCTGCCCGGCGTCGGAGTTCGGCGCCAAAGCTCCTCGCGAGCGCCCACTCGCCCCGCTGGGCGTGGACCTGCGCCATCCCCCGCACCCAGGCGGTCGGCATGCCATCGAGCGGGCCGTCGAACAACACGCCCGGGTAGAGATCAGCGCGTCCGAGGTGGACCGCGAGCGTCGCGGCAAGCGTCGACCCTTCCAGGCCCCGCCCGTGCAACGCCGTCAGCATCTCACCGGGGGCGTGGGGGAGCATGATCAACGCGTCGGCGACACCCTCCGCGCTCAGCGGGTTCCGCTCGACCAGCGCGTTCGCCCATTCGAGCCGCTCATCCATCGTCGCCAACGACCGCAGCACCCGCGCGATCCCCTCGACCGTCCGCGCATCAGCGCCGCTGCCCGAGAGACGAGCCAGCGCCTCATCCGCGTCCAGGCCACGCACCTCGAGCCGCATCAGCGCGCGGCGTGCGCTCGCGTGCGACGCGGGCAGCCCGTCACGCACCGACCCGATCGCGTCGCTCAGCACCCCGCGCAGTGAGGGGATCTCCCGAAGAACCGCGACCCATTCGCCCTCCTGCGGGCTCAGGTCGTGCGCGTGCTTAAGCACATGATCGATCAGCAGCAACGCCCCCGTCGCGGGCCGCCCCTCACGCAGATGCTCGGCGATCCGCCTCGAGGTCAGCCCCGCCGTGCTCCCGCTGCTCAGTTCCGCGGCCGTCGCGTACGCGTCGGCGGCCCGCGCGTGCGAGCCGATCCGTGACCACGCGTCACCGACGATCACCCACAACGCGGGGCGACGCCCCTGGATCTGGATGATCTGCTGGCGCCACCGCGGGCTCTGGACCCGTGTCGTGAACGAACCGAGCGCCTGCTCCAGCGACTCCGCGCCCGCTCGGAGATACCCCAGACGGATCTGGGAGTTGCCCAGCATGATCCCCGCGAGCGTCCGGGCCACCCGATCGCCCGACTGCTCACCCCGCACCGCCGCCGTGCACAGGGCCATCACCCGCTCGTGGTCGTTGAGCGCATACGCGTTGGTCGCCAAGGCCACCAGCGTCGACGCGGAGCGGTCTCCCAGCTCCAGCGCCCTCGTGTACGCCTCGTTCGCGCTCACCCCGTCACCCATCTCGGCGTACGTATCACCCAGCATCGTGTGCAGCGTCGCGGACGTCGGGTCGATCTCGATCGCCCGCTCGAGCCCCTCGACGGCCTGCTCAAACTGCCCGGTCAGACGCAGCGTGCGTGCCCGCGTATAAAGCTTGAGCGCATGCCCCCGCCGGATCGGGTCGATCTCCTCGGCCCCGGCATCGACCCGCAGCGCGGGGATCGGCTCCAGCTCGATATCCTCTGGGGCGAGCAGCGCCCGCCGGTACGCCTCCGTGCCGGGCGTCAACGCGTCGGTCGTGTCCTGCAGCAGACGCCGGATAATCGCGTCGTCAACGCGGCGCAGCGGGCTCAGCGTCTCCAGCTCCGCACGCGCCTCGAGCACCCGGATCGGGTCCTCGATGCCCGAGGTCGCCTCGATCTGGCGGTCCTCACGCCCCGGCTGTGACGCGCAGGAAACCAGCGAACCGGTGCACAGGAGCAGCGTCAGCCCCATGCTCACGGTGGAGATCGGGACTGCTCGCTGCTGCTTCATGAGGATGCGCCTTTCACCGTGCTCTCGCCTGCCTTCTTCCGCCGTGAACCGGAACGCGCCCCCTGCGCCCAGTGTTCGATCAGCGTGTATGTCTCCATCGCGTCGCTCGCGCGCACGCCGCGCTCCAGCTGCGCCGCCTGCTGCTCGAGCTGCAGGCCCGACCCGATGATCTCTTCGCCCGCGAGCTTCCTGGCGATCCGCTCATCCAGCGGGAACGCGTGCAGCTCCAGACCAAAGAGCACAACCCTGGACGCCGCGTAGCACGGCAGCCCATCGATCGAGCCGAGGTACCCGAGGACGTCCTTCTTGTTCATCTCACTCAGCGGCGCCAGCGTCAGCGCGTTCTCGCGGTCGTAGATCGTGTTGAGCACCGTGATCATCCGCAGCGCCCGCTCGCTGCAGCGGGGCATCCGTGACCCGAGCACCCCGATCAGCTCGTCGAGCGTGCACACACGCAGCTCGTTGAGGTCCACCAGCTCCGAGCGGATCCGTTCGAACCCCTTCTCAGCGTGCGCGATCGTGGATTCCCACAGCAGCATCGAGATGACCATCTCATTGATCAACGACTCATCGATCAGCCGCTCATCCGGGAACAGCTCCGCGGCGCTCACGCCGCCGTCCGAACCGTGCTTCTTCCGGAGCGACTTGAGGAGCTTCTCCATGCTCACGTTCAGATCGGGGGTCATGCGCCGTCTCCTCGCCCCTCACCCGACTCCTCGGCCGTCGCATCGCCCGAGCCGAATCTGCCCTCGCGTTCCTGGCGGTCCTTCTCGAGCAGCGCCATCACGTCCATCTGCGCCTTGTGCCCCTCGTCATAGACAAGCCGCAGCGTCGGCATCTCCTTGATGTGGATCCGGTCCATCACATCCTTGCGAAGCCGACGAGTCGCGCTGGTCAGCCCGTGCATCGCGATCTTCGCGTGCTTCTCCGGCATCACCGAGATGAACGCCTTGGCGTGCTTGAGGTCATCGCTCAGCTCCACGCGCGTCACCGTGATCAGGCCCTTGATCCGCGGGTCCGCGAGCCCACGCGCCAGCCGGTTCTGCAGCTCGCGCTGGATATTTGATGCGATCTGAAGGCTTCTCTTTCTCACGCGCTCTCCCGTCCCAGCTGCGCCTCGCCACGCTCGATGAGCGACGCATCAAGCTCCGCCCGATCACACGCACCCATCTCGTCCTCGTCACGGGCGTCACCGAAGTGCGCGCCCCAGCCGTGGTGCAGCTCCCGGCTCGTACGGGTCAGTTCGCAGTCCGCCACCGAGCGGATCCGCTCAAGAACCCGATCCAGCGTCACACCGATCGCACCGCCCGACACGCCGACAACCGCGATCCCCAGCGTCGCACGGTTGAGGATCTCGTGATCCTCGACCTCGGACACGCTCACCATGTGATGCCGGTGCAGCGTATCGCGCAGGGAACGCACCACCCGCCGCTTGTCCTTCAGCGAGCCCGACCAGTCGATCGAGATCTCGACCTGCATCACTCCAACAACCATCAGCGGCTCCGTGCTCAATCCAGCGTACGCGCGACCTCAATATTCTTGAAGCACTCGATGACGTCGCCTTCCTTGATGTCGTCGTAACCGATGATCTTCATGCCGCACTCCATGCCCGAGCGGACCTCCTTGACGTCGTCCTTGAAACGCTTGAGCTGCTCGAGCTTCCGGTTGTCCTCGATGATGACATCGTCGCGCGTGACACGCACAAACGCGTCCCGCTCCACGCTGCCGTCCGTGATGTAACAACCCGCGATCGAGCCGACCTTCGAGACCTTGAAGACCTGACGCACCTCCGCGTGACCAAGGACCTCCTGGCGGATATCCGGCGAGAGCAAACCCTCGACCGCCTTCCTGATGTCCTCCACGATGTGGTAGATCACCTGGTAGTTGCGGATCTCCACGCCCTTGTCATCGGCCAAGCTCCGCCCCTTCGCGTTCGCGATGACGTTGAAGCCGATGATGATGGCGCGAGAGGCCTCGGCGAGCAGGATGTCGCTCTCGGTGATGCCGCCCACAGCGGAGTGGATCACACGAACCTTGACCTCCTCGTTGCCGACCTTCTCGATCTCGCTGCGAAGAACGTCCACAGAACCCTGCACGTCCGCCTTGAGGACCACCAGGATCTCCTGAAGATCCCGCTCCGCGATCTGCGAGAACATGTTGTCCAGCGTCAGCTTCGGCTGCGAGAGCTGCGATTCACGCTCACGCTCGCGACGCTGATCCGCGGCCTTCTCGGCCTCCTTGAGCGAGCCGACACAGTAGAACTTGTCGCCCGCGTCCGGGAGCTCGTTGATGCCCGAGATCTGCACCGGCAGCGGGGGAAGCACGCTCTTGTGCTTCTTGCCGCGGTCGTCCGTGATATCGCGAACACGACCGAACGCACGCCCCATGACGATGAAGTCGCCCACGCTCAGCTTGCCCTCCTGGACAAGGATGTTCGCGACGTTCCCTCGCCCCGGCTCCGGGCGGGCCTCGATGACCGTGCCCTGCGACTGTCCCGCGAAGTCGCTCTTGAGCTCGAGCACCTCAGCCTGAAGGTCGAGGATTTCCAAGAGGTCCTGGATGCCCTCGCCCTTGACCGCGCTGGTGCGGACGATCTCGGTGTCGCCGCCCCAGTCCGTCGGGTTCAGCCCGTTCTCGGCCAGCTGACCAAGGATCCGCTGGATGTTCGCGTCCGTCGCCTCCGGCTTGTCGATCTTGTTGAGCGCCACGATGATCGGAACACCCGCCGCCTTCGCGTGCGAGATCGATTCCTTCGTCTGAGGCATCACGCCGTCGTCCGCCGCTACAACCAGCACCACGATGTCCGTGACGTTCGCGCCTCGCGAACGCATCGCCGTGAACGCCTCGTGGCCCGGGGTATCGATAAAGGTTACGAACTTCTCGGTGTCTCCCGTCTTCACGGGCACACGGAAGGCGCTTGTCGCCTGCGTGATACCGCCCGCCTCGCCGTCCGCGACGTTCGCGTTGCGGATGCGGTCAAGCAGCGACGTCTTGCCGTGGTCCACGTGGCCGAGGATCGTCACGATCGGGCCGCGTGCACGCTCGTCCTTGCGTTCGCGTTCCGCGAACTGCTCGGCGACCTGCTCCTCGGCGGTCTTCGCCTCGGTGACCTCGAGCTCGATGTCCCAGTCGATCATGATCTCCTGGGCCTTCTCCGAGTCGATCGCGGAGTTGATCGTCGCCATCACGCCCTGCATGAACAGCTTCTTGACGATGTCCGCACCCTTCACGCCCGTCGCGGCGGAAAGATCCTTGATCGAGAACGGCGCAACGATCTCAACCTTGCCACCGATCTTCGCGGGCGACTGCGACGCGTTCGCGCTCGAACGCATCTGCTGCTGACGCTGCTTGAGGTAGCCGCCGCTGCGCTGCAGGCGTGCCTCGCGCTCGGCAAGGTCCGCCGCGGTCCAGCCGCGACCCTCGCTGACATCGGGCCCACCGCGACGATCGCCGCCGCGACGACGCGAGTTGCCCGCGCCACGCGGGGGGCGTCCCTCAAGGGGAACCCCGCCACCGACACCGGCTCCACCGCCGCCGCCATACCCACCGCCGCCACCGGGCCCACGGGGGGGACGACGTCGCGGGGCCTCGATCTTCTCGGGCGCCTCGACACGCACCACCTTCGGGCCAGACAGCTTGATCTGTTCCTTCTTCTCAAGCTGAGGACCCGCGGGCGTGATCGTTTTGGGACGCGAAGGGACATTCATCCTGGGCGGCTCGCTCGGGCCCTTGATGTCCGGGGCCGGCGGGCGAACAACCTTCGACTCATCCGTGCCCGATCCATCCGCGTCATCCGAAGGGGCCGCCGCAGCGGGCTGCTTGGGCTGCTCAGGTTCCGCGGGCGGTGGGGGGGCCTCCGACAGCCCGGCAGGCACACGCACCGGCGCTGCCTTAGTCGGCTCGGCCGGTTCCGCCTTGGCCGCCTCGGGCGCATCTCCCTCGGGCTCCGGCGCGGGCGCGGCAGCAGCGGGCTTCGCCTTCGTCGCCTTCGGGGGCTCAGCGACGGCGGTCGTCGAGGAGGAATCGTCGGTGGCGTTATCGCCCCCGTCGTCTTCCGCCGCACGCTTCGCCGCCTTCTTCTTCGCGCGGGCCTTGTCCATGTCAACCTTCTCGGCCTGCTCGACAGCGGTGTGCGGGTTCTCCTCGCCCTCGCTCTCGTTGGCGAACCACTCCCGGATCGTCTGCTCCAGCCCGATAGACACGCTGGACATGTGGTTCTTGATCACGTCCTTGGGGATCCCCTCGGCGTGGCATTTCTCCACGATGGCCTTGGACTTGATGCCCAGTTCCTTTGCAATCTCAAAGATTCGTTTGTTCGCCAAATGCTACTCCGCGTTCGTTTGCGTTCTGTCTCTAAATCGTGTTCTGCTATGGGGTCGTTCGCCAGCCGTGGGGCGTTATGCGTCGCCACCCAGGATGTCCGCGGCCCGGTTCTCCGAATCCGCATCGGGCACAGCGTCGCCGCCGTCCCCATCGCCCGTGTCGACGTCCTCGCCGGAGGCCGCCGCACCGAGGATCGCCGCAGCCGCAACATCCGGAGATGCGTCCTCGCCGTCGACCGCACCCGAGAGGATCGCGGCAGCAGCCTGCTCCTCCTCGGCCTTGCGGGCTTCCGCCGCCGCCTTCTCGCGCTCCTGCTCCTCCGCGACTTCCTTCGCACGCGAAGCACAGAGCTCGACCGCCAGCTCCGCCTGCTCCTCGCTCAGCTCGAGCTCCGTGATCAGCATCTCGCCACCGATCTCCTCGATGTCGAACACCGAGATCATGCCCAGCGCCGCGAGACGGTCCACCATCTCCTCGTTGACCCCTTCCACCTTGGTGAGCGTCTCTGAGAGGGTTTCAAGGCCCTTGGTGAACTCTTCCGGGGTCAGGATGTCAACGTCCCAGCCCGTCAGGCGGGCCGCCAGACGCACGTTCTGGCCTCGCTTGCCGATCGCCAGCGAGAGCTGATCGTCACGCACGACCACCGTCGCACGCCCGAGCTCGAAGCACAGCGAGATCTCGTTGACCTCGGCCGGCTTGAGGGCGTTGGCGATCAGGATCTGCGAGGACTCGTTCCAGCGGACGATATCGATCTTCTCGCCGTTGAGCTCCTCGACGATCGTCTTGATTCGTGAGCCGCGGATACCAACGCACGCACCGACCGCATCGATCTTCGAATCGATCGAAGCGACGGCCATCTTCGTCCGGTAGCCGGCCTCGCGGGCCATCGCCTTGATCTCGATCGTCCGCTCGAGCACCTCGGGCACCTCGACCTCGAACAGGCGTCGGATAAAGTCCGGGTGGGCACGCGAGAGGTAGATCTTCACCTGCGAGCCCATGTCCTTGACATCGAGGATCATCGCACGCACGCGATCGCCCGGGTTGAACTGCTCACCGGGGATCTGCTCGCTGCGGAGCATCACGGTCTCGGCGCGATCGATCTGCACGACGAGCGCACCGCGGTCGTACCGCTGCGCCGTCCCCGTCACCAGCGTGCCAACCCGCGTCGAGAACTCGTCCATCAGCGACTGGCGCTCGTCATCGCGGAATCGCTGGATCATCACCTGCTTGAAGGTCTGGGCCGCGATCCGACCGAAATCCTCCGGCGACATATCGAGCGGCTCCTCGTACCGGTACAGCTGGATATCACCCGAGATCGGGTCCACGCTGCACTGGAACTCCTCAGCGTCCAGCGTACCGAAGAACTTGCGGCACGCGGACACCATCGCCGTCTCCAGGTCGGAGATCAGCAGGGACTTATCGATATTGCGTTCCATCGCGATCGAGTCGAGGATGCGCATCATTTCTTGTGTGTTCACGGTTCGCTCCGTTGGTCTGTCTTTGCCCCGCAATGCTCTGGGCGTCGGGTTGATGGGTTGTTGAGTTGTCCGATTGTCGCTGTGCCCCAAACGGGCACCCATGGTCCAAGGCCGATTGTGTTCCAAAACGCAAACGACCGCGTGCATCGATTGCCGCGGTCTGCAGTCGCCATGACGCCCGGGAAAGGGTCCCGTCGCCGACAGGATGGATCACGCGTTTAACGCATGGACCAATCCTTCCCAAGAGGGGCGGTCTCGACTCGCATCGAAACGCGCTCAGCAATCATGGCGTGAAACCGTCTGCATACCGAAGGCTCCTAAAAAGCCGGGATCCGTACCCGGCATCCGAATAAGTATAGAACGGAGCACGCCTGAGAATCAACAGCGGACCTTCGTCACTTCTGCTTGGGCAGATTCGTGTACCGACGCTCGCCGTGGTTCATGGCCTTCGTGATCCGGATCGCACGGTGCCCCTTGTGCTGCCCGATATTTGCCCGGAACTTGGCCTCTTTCCCGACCATCACGATCGAGGGCGAGTCCGCGGGGGTCGAAGTCACGATCAGATCGCCCGCCTTCATCTCGCTCAGGTCACGCAGCGTAATCGTGGTTTCAGCAAGAATGGCGGACACCTCCACGCCGGTCTGGTCCAGGTTCTGGGTGATCCGCTTGGTCGAACTCTGCGTCTGCTCGTTGCGGCTGACGGCGAACCAGCTCTGCGAGCTGAGCTCCTCCATCACCGGCTCGATCACGTTGTAGGGGATGCACAGGTTCATGGTCCCCGCCCGCGAGGCCATCCGGACCTCCAGCCCGATCACCATCACCACCTCGTTGGGCGGCACGATCTGGACCAGCTGCGGGTTCGATTCCGTCGCCGTGATCTCAAACTTCAGCGGGCGGACGCTCTCCCAGGCCTCCGAGAGGGCATCGAGCCCACGACCCATCACATTCGAGATCAGCCGCTGCTCGATCGCCGTCATCGGGCGCTGCGGGATAAATAGGTCCTGGTTCGTACCACCGAGCAGGCGGTCAATGATCGGATAGATGATCAGCGGCGACACCTCGAGGCACATCTGCCCCTCCAGCGTGTCCGGCTGGATCAGGTTGTAGCTCGTCGGGTTGGGCAGCCCGGATACGAACTCCCCGTAGGTCATCTGCTCACATGCCGCCACACGAACCTCGACGATCGTCCGCAGAAACCCGGACAGCGACGCCCCGAAGTTCCGAGCGAACGCCTCGTGCAGCGTTTCCAGCGCCATCATCTGATCTTTGGAAACACGCTCAGGCCGCTTAAAGTCGTACTGGCGGATCTCGACCTGGTCGATGTCCGTGTGGTTCCGAGAGAAAAGCTGCTTCTCCGGCTCCTGGTCATCGATCGAGTCCTCAGACTCGCTCGCCGCCAACAAGGCATCGATGTCATTCTGATCGAGCATGCTCATCGGCGACACTTCCTCATCCGAGCCCGCACGGGCAGGGCGACAACCCCGCTTACGCGGGGATACACTGAACCGATATCGGTCCTTGGTCTGGTTTCTCTTCACCTTCCAAGGCCAGGAATCCCGGTTTCTGAACCGAGGGAACATTTTTCCGCCCGCCCGGGTTCACGACCTACATCCGGGACACACCCGCGGCAAACGAGCCACACAAAGGAACCGAATGCGATACCTGACCCTGATCTCGACGCTGATCCTGCTCGCGTGCTCAAGCCACGTAGCCGCGCAGCCTTCATTCCCGGACACATTCGGTTCCCAGCCCAGCGTCGCGTCCGCCCCCAGCCAGTCCGACGAAGAGGCCCCGCCCGTCCAGGTCTCCATCCAGACCTCGGCCACCCAGCTCGCCCCCGGAGCCGAGGGCGTCATTGCCGTCATCATCAACCACGCCGAGAAGTGGCACACCAACCTCAACGAGCCCATCGTCCCCGAGGAGATGGACGGCTTCTACCCCTACGCGACGACCCTCGACCTCCCCGATACCGATGCCATCACCTTCGGCCCCATCCAGTGGCCAGAACCAAAGCCCTTCCCCGTCGACTTCCTCATGACCGGCAACCCCGTCGACTACCTCGTCTACGGCGGCGAAGCGGTCGTCTACGTCCCCTTTACCGTCGCCGATGACGCCCAGCCTGGCCCGATCGAACTCGCCCTCACCCTCAAGTACCAGGCCTGCGACGACACCATCTGCCTCAACCCAGACAGCGCCACCGTCAACGCCACCCTCGAAATCAACCCCAACGCGCCCTCCCCCTCAGATCTCCCCGAGATCTTCACCGCCTACAACCCCGATCAGATCGCGCAGCCCCAGCCCACGACCACAACCGAGCAGTCGCCGCCACCAGCCAACAACTCAACCTTCTTCGGCATCCCCCTCCCGGGCGGCGGATTCACCGGCCTCATCATCCTCGCACTCCTCGGTGCCGCAGGCGGCCTCGTCCTCAACCTCACTCCCTGCGTGCTCCCCGTCATCCCCATCAAGGTCATGACCCTCTCCCAGCACGCGGGCGAGGACAAGGCACGCACCGTCATGCTCGGCTTCTGGATGGCCCTGGGCGTCGTCGCCTTCTGGGCCGCCCTCGCCATCCCAGTCCTCACGCTCCAGAACTTCACCGACCCCTCAAGAATCTTCGGCATCTGGTGGCTCACAACCATCATCGGCCTGCTCATCGCCCTCATGAGTCTCGGCCTGATGGGGCTCTTCCAGATCAACCTCCCGCAGAAGGTCTACATGGTCAACCCCAAGGCCGACACCGCGTGGGGCTCCTTCGTCTTCGGCATCATGACCGCCATCCTCGGCCTCCCCTGCTTCGGATTCGTCGCCGGCGCACTCGTCCCCGCCGCCATCAACACCGGCACCGCCTTCGTCATCACGCTCTTCACCTCGATGGGCGTCGGTATGGCACTCCCATACCTCGTCCTCTCCATCTTCCCGGGCCTCCTCAAGAAACTCCCAAAGACCGGCCCCGCATCCGATCTCGTCAAGCAGATCATGGGCCTGCTCCTGCTCACCGCCGCCGCCTACTTCATCGGCTCCGGCCTCATCGCCCTCGTCGCCGGCAAGCCCTACCTCGCCAAGCTCCTCCACATCTGGATCGCCGCCATCTTCGCCATCGCCGCCGGCCTCTGGCTCATCTACAAGACATTCGAGATCTCAAAGAAGCCAGCCAACCGTGCCGCCTTCTCCATCATCGCCATCGCCATCGCCGCAGCCGGCCTCCTCGTGGCCAACCGCTTCACCGCAGACGCCCGCGAAGAGTACCTCATCCGTCAGGCCGCCATCGCCGAGGCCGCAACCCAGGGCGGGCTCCTGCTCACCACCTGGAACGACTACCGCCCCGCAGCCATGCAGCAGGCCATCGACGAGGGCAAGGTCGTCATCCAGGACTTCACCGCCGAGTGGTGCATCAACTGCAAAGTCCTCGAGAAGACCGTGCTCGGCTCCGACGCCGTCAAGGCCGAGTTCGCCAAGGACGACACCATCATGTTCAAGGTCGACCTCACCGGCTCAAACCCCGAAGGCGACCAGGCCCTCAAGGACCTCGGCCGCACCGGAATCCCCACCCTCGCCATCTACGGCCCCGGCCTCGATCAGCCCTGGGTCTCCAGCGCCTACACCATCCCCCAGGTCGTGCAGGCCATCAAACAGGCCCGCGGCGAATCCACCCCAACAACAGTGGGGGCCGCCACAGCCCCCTGAGCCCTTGCGGCCCCGCAAACCCGTCCTCAACGCCCGATCATCCCCCCAAATCCCCCCTCCCAGCCCCCATTTGCAGGTTCATTGCCCGATCGGTTTGACGCACGCCCAAAACGGGAATATCTTTACCCCCGCGAGGCCCTCCATAGCCCCGCAAACAACCGAATACGCGGGTGTAGCTCAGTGGTAGAGCGTCACGTTGCCAACGTGAATGTCGTGAGTTCGAATCTCATCACCCGCTTTAGACGCCCGGTGCCGCAAGGTGCCGGGCGATGTCTTTTTTTGCCAGGTCGATCAGGCAACGGGCTCGTGGATCTCACGAGACTTCGATGGTCGAGACCGACTCATGCCTCGGCTGTGCTCAGATTCAGAACGCAGCCGCGAGGCCAGCAAGCCCGCCTCTCATGCCCACTCAGGATCTCGGTCCAGACTCTGGTATGCGATGCTCTGTGCAGCGCGACAGAAGAAGTCGTGCACAATCCATTTGAGCAAACAAACGACCACGGATGCCAAGCGAGACACAGGCGGCTCTTCGCTCTGTAAAGCGAACCTTAGGCACTATTCAATCTCGGTTAAGAGCGGTTCACGAGCACCTGCACGCCCGCGGTGATTGGTATCGTGAACGATCATTCCGGCGTGCGTCGCTCACGCACGCCTCAGCTCGCACAACACCCGAGGTCAGACCGCGTGACGCCCATCCTCAAAGCTCAGCAACTAGGGATGACCTACGCCGGACAGTTTGTCGCGTTAGAGGGCGTCGATATCGAGATCCAGCGCGGCGAGCGTGTCGCGGTCATCGGGCGTTCCGGCGCGGGCAAGAGCACCATGCTGCGGATCTTCAACCGCCTGCTCCACCCCACGTCGGGACGACTCGAGCTCGATGGGCAGGACATCACCCAAGCGCAAGGGCGCCAGCTGCGCATGGTTCGCCAGCGTGTGGGCATGGTCTTCCAGCAGTTCAACCTCGTCTCACGCCTCAGCGTGCTCGATAACGTCCTCGTGGGCACGCTCGCGCAACGCAAAGGGCTCGCGATCGTGCCCACGATCTGGCGTCAGTTCAACCGTGAGGAGCGGCAGTGGGCGATGGAGTGCCTGCGCGAGGTCGAGATCGAGCACCTGGCACCCAAGCGGGCCACGGAGCTCTCCGGCGGGCAGCAGCAGCGCGTGGCCATCGCCCGACTCCTCGCGCAGCGCGCGGACATCATCCTCGCGGACGAGCCCATCGCGTCGCTGGACCCGCGCAGCGCCGAGCAGGTGATGAACATGCTCCGCAAGATCAACGAGACGCACGGCGTCGCGGTCATCACGAACCTGCACCAGGTGGATGTCGCGACGCGGTTCGCCCAGCGGGTCATCGGCCTGCGCGAGGGGCGGATGGTCATGGACACAACCTCAGACAAGCTCAACGAAGAGCTGCTCGAGATGCTCTACGGCGACCAGCTCGAAGAAGCACAGCACCCGTCAAGCGCCGATGCCCGTTCTCAGGGTGTCATCGAACCCCAAGGGATTATCAACGATGCAAGCCTCCCTCAAGCTATGGTGTAACCTCGCGCTCGCCGCGATCGTCTCAGTTCTGCTCGCCGGCTGCTCCGACGCGGCGACCTCAAAGCAGAGTGAGAACACGCAGGCCGAATCCATGGATGAGGGGCCGATCCGTCTCGGCCTGATCCCCTCCGAGGGCGGCACGGACATCGTCGAGCGGTTCAAGCCCGTCATCACCCAACTCGAGAAGGAACTCGGGCGCCCCGTCGAGGCCTTCAGCGCCACGGAGTACATGGGCATCATCACCGCGATGAAGAACAAGCAGGTCGACGTCGTGTACTTCGGGCCAAAGAGCTATGTCGAGGCGAACAGGATCGCGGGTGCGATCGCTGTGGCCAAGGAGCTGAATCTCGACGGGCTCGCGGGGTACTTCGGGATCATCGTGACGCACAAGGACTCGGGGATCGCCTCGCTCACGGATGCCAAAGGCAAGGGCTTCGGTTTTACCACACCGAACTCGACTTCTGGCTTTCTCGTCCCATCGATCGGGATCATCGAAGAAACCGGCATGAGCGCCGACGAGTACTTCGGCGAGGTTTCATACACGGGCACGCACGGGAACGCGGTCCGCGCCGTGCTGGCTCGCGACCTCGAAGTTGCCGCGACGAACACGCTGGATCTGCGGGCCATGGAACAGTCCGGTCTGGATTCGTCGAACCTGGTTGAGATCTGGCGCAGCCCGATGATCCCCGCCGGACTGATCGCTGTCCGCGATGATCTGCCCGAGTCGTTCCACCGTCAGGTGGCCGACGCGCTCGTCGCGCTGAGCGAAGACGAGGATGCGATGGAACAGATGGCACGCGGCGGCTTCGTCCCCGCAACGGACGCGGATTACGACATCATCCGTGTCCTTGAGCAACGCAAGGCGGAAATGGCAGAAGCGAATGACGGCTGATTCTTTTCCCGAGAAACGCCCGATCCCGATCTGGCGTTTCGCCATCCCGCTGCCGATCCTGCTCGTGCTTACGATCGTGCTCAACGCGGCGTTCTCGATGCACATCGCGAACGCGATCACCCTGGCATCGCTGGTCGCAGGGGTATCGGCGGTATTCACAGCGACCAGGTTCGCCGCGCCGCTCCTGATCCTCTCGGCGCTGACGTGGTCCGCGCACAAGAGCGAGCTGAGCCCGATCACGCTCATCAACAACCGCGAGCAGGCGGTTGAATACATCTTCGGACGGTCGTTGAGCGACGAAGAGCGTGAACGGGTGTACGACCAGGCAGCGCGCACGACGCGCCTGAGCCTGCGTTCGGACGCTGAGAAGCAGGTGCTGGATGAGCTCGGGATGACGCGGAACGACGCGAGGCCGGAGGGCTTCGATCAGCGTGTGGAGACCCGGTACGAGCAGCTGCGATCGGCGCTGACGGAGGAGGAGTGGGAAAGACGCGTGATGCGATCGGCCAAGCGGGCCGAGCAGGAGCGGAAGGGCGGGTTCTTCCCGCTGGAAACCGGGCGTGAGTCCATCGAGCTCTACATGGAGTACACGCTCGAGACGATCGCGATCGCGATCTGGGGGACGCTCATCGCCTTTGTGGCCGCCCTGCCCGTCTCGCTCATCGCGTCGCAGCGATCACTCGAGATCATGAGCACCGGCGGCTCGATCTGGCACCGCGGCGGGCGCCGGCTTGGGGCGTTCCTGACCCGGCGCGGGTTCGACGCGTGCCGCGGGTTCAACGAGTTCGTGCTGGCGCTGATCTTCGTGGCGGTGATCGGCCTCGGCCCGTTCGCCGGCGTGCTCGCGCTCGCCGTCCATACCTTCGGCGTGCTGGGCAAGGTCTTCGCGGACGCGCTGGACACCATCGGCAAGGGCGAGGTCGAGGGCGTGCTCGCGAGCGGTGCTCCCTCGCCGCACGTGATCTCTTTCGCGGTGCTGCCCCAGGTCTTCCCCATCGTGATCTCGCAGACGCTGCTCCGCTTCGAGAGCAACGTGCGATCCGCGTCCGTGCTGGGCCTCGTTGGCGCAGGCGGCGTCGGCTTCCTGATCGACGCGAAGCTCAAGTCGTATCAGTTCCAGGAAGTCGCGACGATCATGCTGATCATCATCATCCTGGTCTCGATCATCGACTTCGGGTGCTCGTGGATCGTCAAACGCTTTGTGTAACGCATGACCCGAACCCGCGGACGCCCGCCTGCGGATCTCGAACCACGAGATCGGCGACGCCGAGCGAGAGCGTCATCCCGGCACCGCCCATGGCGTTGATGACCGTGATGCCCGGCTCGGGCTGATCGACCAGCAGCGTTCTCCCATCGGTCCGCTTGAGATAGACGCCGTGCCAGCGTTTATCGATCCGCCAGCTCGGGGCATCGACAAGCCGCTTGGCGTGCTCGAGGATCAGGTTGTTGACTTGGTCGTCATCGAACGGGGTGATATCGTCGCCGTAGACATGCGAGTCGCCGATGACTAGATCGCCCGCGGAGTGCTGGGAGAGCATGATGTGGATGCCGTGCGTGTCGAACTCGGGCTGCTCCTCGCTGATCCGTTCCCGGAGCTCAGGGAGCGATGGACAATCCGCGAAGGCCCCGTAATGGCGCAGCGTCCAGCCGCCCGCGACATGCGTGCCCATCTTCCAGCCGTCCGGCTGAGGGACGGTCCGCATCATCTGGAGCTTGCAGAGGGCGAAGCGCTCGCGGGGGTAGAGCTCGGGGTAGTGCGCGATGCCGTCGTGCCCCGCCGTGAGGTAGATCTGGTCGCCCTCGAGGATGACACCATCCGTGGATTCGACACGACCGGGCTGGACACGCGCGGCTTCGAACCCGGTGATCAGCTCAACTTCGGGCTGCTCGCGGATCCATTCCCAGATCTGGGCGATCGCAGTCCGAGACTCGACGTTGAGCTCCAGCGGCGAGTACATCCCACCGATCAGGCCGCGCGGGTTGATGCCGGGCGTGTGCGCTCGGACCTCCTCAGGCATGAGCAGCTGCGCCCGGCGATCCTCGCCCTCGGCCGCGATGAACTCGCGGAGCACGCGCAGCTCGTCCTCCCGATGGGCCACATGCACCGAGCCCGAGGGCTCGCAGAAGAACCCAACCTGCTCGCTCAGTTCGAGCCAGATCGCACGGCTGCGCATCGCGAGGTCAAAGAGCGCCCCCCTGGGCTGCCCGATGGGCCAGATCATCCCGAAGTTTCGGATCGACGCTCCGATGGGCGCGTGATGCCGATCCACGATGGTGACACTCAGCCCCTTGCGATGCGCAGCGATCGCGGTCGCGAGGCCGACAATACCGGCACCGACAACGACGACATCAGAATCAGCCATGGGCGTGCTCGCGGGTGGGGATGCCGGTGTGCGGCTCGAGGATGTTCCGCAGTGTGTTCATGTCGGCCGCGAGGTGCGTGTGGGGGTGACCCTCGAGGTCGCTCAGGGCATGCGTGCCGTGTCCGACGCCGATCGCGAGCGCGGCCTCTGCGTTCATACCGCTGCCCAGATCGCTGGGCGTGTCACCGATGACCGCAACACGTGCGGGATCCTCGACCCCTGCCCGACGCATCGCCTCGTACACAACGTCCGGAGCAGGACGCCCGTTCTCAACCTCATCGGACGCAACCAGCGTTTCGTAGTCGATCCCCGCCCCTTTGAGGACCGTCTCCGCCGTCTTGCGGGAGAAGCCGGTCGTGAAAGCGACCTTGACGCCCGCATCCTTGAGATCGTTGAACAGCTCGATAAAACCGGGCAAGGCCGGGGCGCTGCCGGATTCAACCTGCTCATCGATCGCGTCCTCAAACTCGATGGAGAGCTGCTCGGGCTCGATCGTGTCGAGCTTACCGGAATGCTCCAGGGCCTCACGCATGACCGCGAGCTTGTGCACGCCCATGCGGGGCTTGATCCACGCGGCATCGAGCCCGAGCTCGTGGCGGTCAGAGACGCTCAGGAACGCGTGCTCGACGAAGCCGATGTCCTTGACGCTTGTGCCCGCAATATCGAAAATAACAAGTTGGAGAGTGCTCATCGCGACCTTTCAGAGAGGGTTTCCGGCGGTGTTGTGGTGATTGACTCGACGACCTCGTCATCGAACAGGCGGAGGTAGAAGCCGTAGCCGCCCGATCCGTTCTCGACGCTGACCGTGAGGGTGTTGACGCCCGCCCTGGGTTTCATGGTGCCGACCTGCTGGAGCGGGCTGGCGCTGTGGTCGGTGAAATCCTCGTAGAGGATCTCGCTGTTGAGCATCACGCGTGAAGCGTCGTCGGCCCCAAAGGTGTAGGCGATCTCCGAGCCGTCCGAGACGAACCAGACGCGTGCGGTGCTGATCGCGTTGTCCGGGGACGCGTCCTTGTTCAATGCGCTGAGGTCTACGTATCCATCCGAGTCGGCGCTGTACGCTGTCCAGGTGATGGGCTCTCCGTCCTTGCCCGCGCTGAACCGCTCGGCGCGCGGGTTGATCTCCGCGGGGGTCATCGCGACCTCCAGCGTGCTGAAGCTCGGGGCGTTGAAGTAGCCCGCGACGCTCCACTCGGAGACAAAGCTGCCGGAGACGATCTGTGACAGCATCTTGTCGAAGCCGTTGCGGAGTCCCGCGCGATGATCCTCGTCCGCGAGCATGGCCAGCGCGTCCCGCTCGACGCCCTCGTCACCGGCCGCCTTCAGGGCCAGCAGGAGACGCATACGCAGGTACTCGTCGTCGCCCGCCAGTGCCCGCGCGTCGCGCAGGGCACCGAGCCAAAGCCGGCGCTGGGATTCATCCAGCTCGCGATCACGCTGCTGCAGCTTGGCGAGCTGCATCTGGAGCGCACCAGTCGCGGCGAGTCGCACGCGCCGGTTGTCGTGACGGAGCGACTCACGGATCAGGTCGGCGTGGAAGGTGCCCGATTCGGCCGCGGCGATCAGCGTGCATTCCCATGCGCTCGCAGGTGCACCAATCAGTCCCTGACGCACCTGCTCAGGCCGATTCTGCCGTAACGCAAGCCTGGCCTGCTCAACGGGTGCCGTCCACTGGCCATCATTGTCAACATCGACCCAGACCGGGTTGATGACCGCCCACGGGTAGATCGGTCGTCCCTGCGTGTGGACGATCGGGTCGAGCGGATCGTCGCCCTCGACAAGCAACGAGACCCAGCTGTCCCCGGAAAGCTCAAGCCGTTCGACGGTGTCCAGCCGAACGATGCCGTGCTGATCGCTCACATCGATCGTCTTCATGATCTCGCCATTGACGACAATCATGACCCGATCGCAGTCGATCCAAGTGGGGACCCGCACACGCATCGCGACATCGACCCACCCGGCGTCGCGGTCGTGCTCGGTGCTGGGGATGGTGTTCGTATCGCCGCCCATGGCCACGCCGTTGACAGAAAAGTCAACGATCGGGCCGTATGTGGTGTACACCCGTTTCGCGCGGATATTGGCGGCGATCTCGGCGGGATCGATCAGGTGCGGCACATCGGTGCTGCTCGCAATGTAGTTGCGGGGCCAGCCGGCAAGCTCGGACGCGACATCGTGCGAGTCGGAGTTGCCGACCGCCGCGATGCGGTGCCCGCGGTTGAGCAGGTTGAACCAGTCACGCAGGACGCTGAAGGAGCCCGAGCCGAGCGGGAGGTCACGCTCGTCCGCATCGATGTAGCCCCAGCCCTCGTTCTCGTTGAAGATCTCAACAGAGTCGAAGTCATAGGAAAACTTCGTGTCGGTTGAGGTCGCGGTGACCGGATCGAGCCCAAAGCTACCGAAGTAGTCGATCCCACCCCATCGCGGATGATTAACCTGCACAACCGGCACAGTACCAAAGTCGTTCTTCTGCTCGCGGATGATCTTGAACAGCTCGTGCCCGTCATGGATCTCGGGGTCGATGATCGGCTCGTCCGCGTCCAGCGGGAAGGCGTTGAAGTGGCCGATGGGCGTCGAGACCTCGTTGCCGACAACCGCACGCAGCGCCTCGGGCACACCGAGGTCACGCATCGTCGGCTCGTAGTCCGTGTTATGGTTGTGGTCCGTCGCGACAGCGAACTCGACGCCCTCACCGATCAGGGAGATCACACGCTCGGGCATATTCGAGTCGCCGTGCCCGGAGTGCGTCAGCGTATGCAGATGAAAGTCGCCGCTGACCCAGCCGGAAGTGTCCAGCTTCCGCTCAAGCCGCGGCGTCCAGATGGCCTCGCTGAACGGCGTGATCTCGATCGTACGCGATTCGACCTCGTACTCCATCCCGCGAGAGGCCCAGACTTCGTAGGTGCCCACAGGCACCGTGATCGCGCCCGAGCCGGACAGCGTGTACACCACGTTGCGGCGCACCGCAAGGTCGCCCGGGCGGGCCTGATCGTTCGGGAAGAGCTCCGGGCGTGAGCCGTCGGGCGCGATGAAGGTCAGACGGGCCGGCGCCGGTTCGCCCTCGGCATCCAGGATCTGGTAGCGGAGCACGCCGCTGGGTGTATCGCCAGCAAGGTCAGCCGGTGTCCAATCGTCGGCCGCCTGCGTCAGGGCAGCTGGTGCACAGAGCATGAAAGAACCGGCAAACAGGCAGGTACCGATGGTGTGCGGTTTGTGTCGTAGCATGTGGCTCTCGGGGTGTGCGCCGAGCGTGGAACGGTTCAGATCGGCTGCGTGCGTCGTAAGAAAACACAGTAACACGCAGGGGACAAATGGCTCGCAAGGGCGTGCAAAGATCGGGTGAATCTTCGCTGCGGGAACCTACGCGGTCTCCACGATCGCGTCGAGGATGGTCCGCGTCGCGTCGTCGATCAGGCGTTTCTCGATATTGAGCGGCGGGAAGAGCACAAGCGAACTCCCGCCGCCGACCTTGAAGCTCACGCCCTTGCGGAGGCACTCGTACATGACCCGGTCCGCGTGCTCCGGGTCCTCCAACTCGATCGCGAGCATGAGCCCCACCTGACGCAGCTCGCGAACGCAACGCATCGAATGGAACTCCCCCGCGAACGTCTCACGCCACACCCGACCAAGATCGTGTGCGCGATCGACGAGCCCCTCGCCGTTGATCGTGTCCAGCGTCGCGATCGCAGCAGCAGCGCCGACCGGCGACTTCTCGTGCGTGTAATGCCCGATCGCAAGCTCGCGCACCGGTGTCGGACCCATATCGTTGAGCTCCGCTCGCCCGACGACCGCGGCCTGCGGGAAGATCCCGCCGCCGAGCCCCTTGCCGATCACCATCAGATCCGGCGTGACACCCGTGTGCTCGCTCGCCCAGAGGGTGCCCGAACGCCCAAGCCCGGTGGGGATCTCATCGAAGATCAGCATGGTCCCGGTCGCGTCGCAGGCCGCACGCACGCGCGACCAGAACGACCCAGGTGCCACGCGAACGGTCGTGGCACGGATGGGCTCCGCGACGACCGCCGCCACATCGTGCTGGGCCAGCAACTCCTCGATCGGCGCGGCGCACGCGTCGCTGCAGTTCGCACTCACGCAGAAACCACACCCCGGGTTTGCGGGCGGCGAAACGTGCATCACGCCCGGCATCATGGGGCCCATGCCCCGCCGAAAAAGATCCTGCCCGCTCAAAGACGCCGCGTCGAGCGTGGCGCCATGAAACGAGTCATGGAAGGCGACGGTCTTGTGGCGTCCGGTGCACGCCCGGGCGATTTTGAGCGCGATCCCGACCGCCGCGGACCCGCTGGGGCAGAGCAGCACGCGCGCATGGTCGCGCAGGCCCCCCGGCGCGGTGGAAACGAGCCGCCCTGCAAGCTCGACGGCCGTGTCATTCGTATAACGCCGTGTGCAGTAGGGGAGCGAGCGCATCTGCTCCTCAATCGCACGAATGACACTCGGGTGCCCGAAGCCGAGCTGGTGCACCGAGTTGCCATGAAAATCGAGCAGGCGGCGCTCGGACGCGGTGTAGATGTACGGCCCGTCCGCCCGCACGATCTGATCGAGGCACGGGGTCGAGAGGACCTGGTGGTAGTAGAGCTCGGTATCGCGCTGGAGCGTCTGGTTCGCGGGCGAGGCGCTCTGCCAGTGCTCGCGCTCCACGCTCAGATTCTGATCGCCCTCGGTGATCCGCGCCATCGGCTTGCTCCATCGCTCAGATCGGATATGGTACCTGCCCACGCATGCGCCAGAGGGCGTGAGCACAATCTTCACACGACCTGTATCGGGAGATGTTGATGCACAGGATCTGGAACGGGCTGGTCATCGCAGGAGCAACAGCGTGCGCGCTTGGGCAGCACGAGCCGGGCGAGCGTTCGCTGCTCAGTGCGCACAACTGCTACCCCTACGCCGGCATGTGGGCAGACCGGATCGACCGCGCGCTGGCGACCGGCTACCCGCTCTCGATCGAGCAGGATTTGTGCTGGGCCGACCACGACGGCGACGGCATCCCGTCCTCGATCGTGGCGCACAACGGTCCATTCGACGGCGGCGAGCCCGCGCTCGCCGAGCACTTCTTCGAGCGCGTGCGCCTGGACGTCGAGGCATCGATCGAGCGGGCGGAGAGCGACCCGGGTGAACGCGATGGCTGGCCGCTGATCGTGCTCGACCTCGACATCAAGGACGACGAGCCGGCGCACATCGAGGCGATCCACCGGACACTGGAACACTATCAGGGCTGGCTGACCACCGCGCCGCGATCGGGCACGATCGCCGAGCGTCAGGAACTCAAGGTCGGGCCGATCCTGGTCCTGCTCACCGGAACGCCCCATCAACGCCGGGTGTTCCACGATGAGCGAGACCCCGGCGAGCCCATCCTCGCGTTCGGGCGTCGCCAAGCGAGCGGCCCGGACACAAGCGGGATGAGCGATGATGAGAAGCGACAAGCACGCGTCGAGTTCCCCCCAGAGGCCATGATCGAACTTCCCGCGGACAACTTCCACCGCTGGTGGAACAACTCATGGCACGTGATCGAGGCGGGCGGAGCGACGAGGGCAGGCGAATGGGAGCCGGCGGAGGCCGAGCGTTTGCGTGCCCTCGTCGATCACGCGCACAAGCTGGGCTACTTCATCCGCTTCTACACGATCAACGGGCACGCCAAGGCAGATGGCGCGCTCTTCGGGTTTGGCGGCGGGTACAACACCGGCTCGATCGAGGCGGCGCAGATCCGCTGGAAGGCCCAGCTGGAAGCGGGCGTCGATCTGATCGCGACGGACCAATACCGCCTGTTCGACGAGTGCCGCGACGCGCTGAACGATTAGGCCGTTACTTCCGGATCTCGATCTGATCGAAGAGCCGCCCCTGATCGTCGATCGCCTGCATCCGCAGGTGCCCGCCGACGATCTCGACGTAGCAGATGTGGTGCGTGCTGACCTTCTTGCTCCCGAACCAGGGGTTGAAGGGGGTGAAGTCCTCGAGCCCGCCGCCGCCGCCGCCGATGGTCATGTAGATCACGCCGTTGTGCTCCACCGCCTCGCCGTCCCGGAGCGGGAACGTCCGCTCATACACGTGAACGTGCCCGTTGAAGACGATGTCCACACCATACTTCTCGTAGAGCGGCACCATCTGACGCGGATTCAGATCACCGAGCGTAGTGGGGCCGAGCCACGAGTTGCCGTGGTCGTTCTCGTCGGAGCTGTAGGGCGGGCGGTGATGAACGACGAACTTCCAACGCGCATCGGAGCTGGCGAGCTTGTCCTCGAGCCAGAGGTACTGCTCCGAGCCGGGACCCATGGGCTTCTCGGAATCGAGCATGAAGTAGTCCGCGTCGCCGTAGCTGAAGCTGTAGTAGTACTCCGGATCGGGCAGGTCCATGTACTCGTAGTAGTGGCGGGCGTTCTGCTCGTGGTTGCCCAGGATCGGGAACATGGGCACCCGGTTGATCAGCGGACGCATGTTCGGGAAGAAGTGGTGGGTCCAGTGCGACTTGTTTGTGCCGGTGGTCACGAGATCTCCCGCGATCGACACAAAGTTGGGCCGGTGCGACCACGCAATGTCCGAGACGCGTTTGACGACATCGGGGTTGGACTGTGTGTCGCCGATCATCACGAAGGTGAACGCCTTGCCCCGTTCGACGGCGGCCTGGAAGGACATGGGGTCGGTCTGTACGCGTGTGCCCTCTGGTGACTCGGCGATGACCTCGTAGTAATACGGCTCTCCGGGTTCCAGGCCTTCGATGCGGATGGTGTGGATGCCGCTCTTCTCTGAGGAGTGGATCTCGCGTACATCTCCGACGGCCGGCCGGTACCTGAGCGTGACTTCGGCGGGCACCGGAAGCTCGCACACCACGGAAACGGACCGCTGAGTCGCGTAGCAGAGGAAGGGCTCGACGGTCCATTCCAGCTGGATCTCTGATTCCGGCTTCATCTCAGTAATCACACTGTTCCGCTCGAACTCCTCGGTGATCTGCTCGGGTGTGATGGCTTCATCGAAGAGGTAGACGTTTCGGATCCGGCCTTGCATCGTGTGCAGCTCGTTGGAGTCAACGTACGCGCCCACCGCGATCGGGGTCTGCTGGTCGTAGAGCACTTCGCCGTGCTGGTCGGTCGTCTCCGCATCAAGCTTGCCGTTCACGTACAGTCGGGCTGATTCTCCATCAAATGTGGCGGTGACCATGTACCAGCGCCCGGGCTCGAACGCGGTCCTGCCGTCGAGATAGGTGAGCCTTCCATCGCCGTCGTCGGCTCCGGTGGTGGAGATCCCGAATGTGAATGAATCGTTGTCGTAGCCGAGCACCCATCCCTTCTCACGATCCCCGTTGTCGCTCACGGCGGAGAGGATCCCTCCCCAGCGTGTGGGCTCGTCGATGCGGACCCATGACGTCACGGTCAGCTCGTGAGTAGGCAGATCATCAAACTGCTCAACCGATTCGGCAACAAGAACATACGCGCCATGGCCGTCGAGACCGGCGCCGAAGAGCTCGAGTGATTCTCCGAGCGCATCCGTTGCGATGGTGCCCTTGCCCACGGTGCGGAGATGGTGGCCGCTCACGGCGTGCACGGCGTCAGCGCGCACGTGATCTCGGTCGAACTCGGCGCCGAGAATGAAGCGGTCTTCGCTGGCCGTGGTCGCGGGGTGCGCGTGTGCTGCGGTTGCGGCGAGCGTGCAGGACATGGATGTTATGACAATATGAAGACGGTTCATGGTTGCTCTCCGTGAGCGGGTGCTGGTGTGTGCCGGTGTTCTTGCGGCTGCCGGTCGTTTGTGGATAAATCGATTCGCTGTGCATGTGCCGGTTGAAGTGTGATCCTGCTGAATGCAGCGGATACAGGCGTGTTTTCGGTGAATTATGGTGACGGGGTTGGGGTGCTCCGATCACGCCGGCACCTGATTGGCGGAGCATGATACTGGATTCGGGGGGCAGTGGTGGGCCATAGCGCAACCTTAGAAAAAGAATAATATTAAGAGATCGGGTTCGATATGTTTCCGTTTCGCAATGGAGAAATCAAATTGGTGTTAACGACTCAGATTCGTGCCATGGTTGTCATGTATTTCAGATTTCGGTGTGTATGGTCAGCGCACAAACGTGTCGGTCTGGGCACTCAACACGGTGCGCCGATGCGATTCTGCTACTGGAGACTGGAGATCACACATGGCAATCAAGACGAATCACGCGGTTCTGCTGGCGCTCCTGGGCGCTGCCGCAGGATCGGCCGTCGCCGGCGACCCGCTGGTGACGCTGTTCTCGGAAGACTTCGAGTCTTTCCCGCTCACTGTGAATCAGGAAGAGGGTGTTCAGACCGGCACTGCTGATTGTGTCCTTGAAGCGTTCCTGGGCGATGGCGTCATCTGCGGCGGTGCGAACATCAACACCGAGTGCGGCGAGCCGCCGGTCCCGGCCACCGTCGATTGTGGTGACTTCATGAACACCGCCTTCGATGGGACGTGGAGCTACAACGGCTGGACGCAGCTCTTCGGTTACGACTGGGACGGGGTTGGTGGCTCGACCGCGGCGCAGCCGGGTGTCGGCTGTGCCGAATGGCAGGGCTGGACCGTGGCCGACAGGGACTTCTGGCTCTCCGCCGACGGTCAGCTCCGCGAAGAGTTCACCAAGGCCCAGGGGCGCGTGCTCATCGCCGACCCCGACGAGTGGGACGACTACGACCCCTTCGGCATCGACCCCGACTCGACGGGCGTGTTCAACACGAGCTTCACCTCCCCCGAGATCAACATCGACGGCGTGACCGAGAACACCGTCATCGTCCGCTTCGATTCCAGCTGGCGCCCAGAGGACACCCAGAAGGCGGCGGTCAACGTCTCCTTCGACGGCGGCCCCTTCACGCAGGTCCTGCTCTTCGAGTCCGATTCGGCCTCGCCGGACTTCCATCCTGACGCGACCAACGAGACCGTCGAGCTCGCCATCAACAACCCGATGGGCGCGACAACCATGGAGATCCAGTTCGAGATGTTCGACGCCACCAACGACTGGTGGTGGGCGGTCGACAACATCCAGGTCGCGGGCGAGGGCGGCGAGCCCGTCGAGCCCCCGAGCCCGTTCGATCTCAGCATCGAGCAGTTCAACGACTCCACGGTTGTCCCGCTGAGCTGGTCGCAGTCGCTCAACGCGATCGAGTACGACGTTGTCTTCGCGAACGATGAGGCGTTTAACGATGTCGTCGTTTCTCAGACCACGACGGACCTCGAGTTTACAACCGGCGCGAGCGATCTGCTCGCCGGCGCGTACTGGGTCAAGGTTATTGCACGCAACGACCTGGGCACCAGCGAGAACGTCGTCCGCATCGGCGTGGACAACAACTGCTTCGTTGATCTGCAGCCCAACGGCACCCTCAACTTCTTCGATGTATCCGTCTTCCTGCAGCTGTTCAACGGCGGCTGAATCGAGACCGGTTGTCGCGAATCTGAAGGCACTGAAATCAATACACATCTGATCCGGTCCCCGAAGGTCGACCGGACAAGGAGATAGACACAATGAACCGTAACCAAGCAAAGATCCTGGGCTCGCTGCTCACGGTCTGTGGGATGACCGCCGCGGCGAACGCGCAGTCGCAGCAGGTCCTCTTCTTTGAGAACTTCGACGACATCGCCCTCGGGCAGAACGTCGAGGAGGGCATCGACACCGGCACCGGCGGCGTCATGGACAACGTCTGGACACCCGACTTCCCCGCCGGCTGGGTCGTCGACTTCAACCTCCCCGGCATCGGTGTCACCGAATGGCAGGGCTGGAACATCGCCGACGGGCGCTGGTGGGCGTTCACCTGCGGCGACCAGGACCGCACCGACTTCGTCGAGCCCTCCGAGGGCGGGCTCTCCCGCGGCGGCGTCGCCATCGCCGACGGCGACGAGTGGGACGACTTCGACGCCAACGGGCAGGACCCCGACAGCATCGACCTCATGGACACCATGATGGCCACCCCCGCCTTCGACATGACCGGCGTCAACCCCGGGACCGTCAACCTGTCCTTCTTCTCGTCATGGCGTGACGAGGACCTCCAGACCGCGGTCGTCGAGGTCCGCTACGACGGCGGCTCATGGGAAGAGGTCCTCCGCTGGGTCTCCGACGACACCGACCCCAACTTCAAGGACGACGCGCCAAACGAGATCATCAGCCTCGACATCGACAACCCCGCCGCCAGCACCATGGAGGTCCGCTTCTCCTACCTCGACGGCGGCAACGACTGGTGGTGGGCCGTGGACTCGATCCAGGTCACCGGCGAGCGCGACGGCTCCGCGAGCAACGCGCCCGGCTACAGCTTCATCGCCGCGGACATCTTCAACGAGACCGGCCGCCCGGTCATCAGCGTTGGTGACGCGGCTGGCGCCGATGACTACACCGTCCTGCTCGCGAAGGACGCGGAGTTCACCGACGTGCGTCAGAGCAGCACCGCCGACGCCTCGGGCGACTACATGATCCCCGGCATCCCCAACGGAATCTACTGGGTCAAGGCCGTCGCCAACAACAGCGCCGGCTCGCGCGATTCCGAGAACGCCATCCGCATCGTCGTCGACAACCCGATCGACGTTGACTTCAACGGCGACGGTTTGCTGAACTTCTTCGATGTCTCCATCTTCCTGCAGGGATTCAACACGGGCTGCCCGTGATGCTCCCTGATTGAAGCCACAATACCCGCCGCCGGGACACCGGCGGTGGGGACTTGACCGGATGACCCACTCCACAAGAACCTCCTCAGCTGGGAGAACCAACGATGAACACCAGAACCGCCCACCAACCATCGATCAAACGCCGAGCGTTCACGCTCATCGAGCTGCTCGTCGTGATCGCCATCATCGCGCTGCTCACGGGGATCCTGCTCCCCTCGCTCGGACAGGCCCGCGAGGCCGCGCTGACCCTCAAGTGCAAGGTCAACATGCGATCCATCGATTTCGCGATGAACCTCTACCGCGAGGACAATCGCGGATGGGGCAACGAGGAGAAGAACTACGGCGCCCGCTTCGATCTCAACGGCGCACGCTTCGAGACCGATGATCAGTTCGCGTACTGGGGCGTGTTCTACGACGAGTACATCAACGACGCGTTCGAGGTCTGGGAAGACCCAAAGTTCCAGCTGATGGACCCGTACCCGTACTGGGGCACCGACCTTGAGTTCATCTACGAGACGCAGCGGTATCAGTCGTACGGGCTGAACGGGCTTCGCGCGAGCGACAACGATAACCGTGACCCGATCGCGCGCTATGGGCTTTGGCGAAACGCGACCAAAGAGGTCGAGGGGCGCGGCGGCATCATCATCCGCTCGAGTGTCTCGTACCTCCGCCCGCTCTCTCAGCTGCGGCGCCCCAACGACATGATCGTATTCCAGGACGCGTTCGAGCATCAGATGGAAACCGGGAACGACGCGCTCGACGGCCTCACGCAGTACGACAGCGGCTACGGGGGGCTCGAGGATTACTGGGAAGAGGCGTACTTCCGACACAACGATGACTGCCACACGATGTTCGCGGACGGGCACATCGAGGAGTTCAACCGCAAGCAGGTCGGCGAGGACGGTGATCCCAAGCTGCGTTACTACTACTCGGGCGATCCAGAGGATCAGATGCGTCTGAATGACCCCGATTACAACCCCTGAGCAACCGTACACGGCATCCGTGTCATTCGATCCTTTTAAAGGAGCAGGTATCGGAATGGATAGATCCCAGACGATCAAAGTAATCATCGCGTGTGTGCTGCTGCTTGTTGCGGGGGGGCTCATTCTGAAGTTCACCGGCGCCTCCGGCGGCATCAAAGAAAAGGACATGCGATCGGCGCTTGAGGAGATGCCGGTCGAGGACCTGATCTCGATGCGTCAGGCCCTGGCGGCCCAGGTCGCCGAGGCCAACCGCACGCGATCCGGCGATAAGTCCGACATGCTGCTCGGCTTCGAGGAGACACTCGCCAACTACGACGCGATCCTGACCGAGCGTGGCGTAAACGTGGACGAGCTGGGCACGCCCTCACTCGCAGAGGTCCCCATGCGCAAGGGCGAGGAGCCCTGATTCACATTCCTTTCCGCACGGGTACGGCCCACAACAATCCGAGATATATGATGAACACCCAACAGCTTCTCGCGCTCGGCGCGCTCATTCTTTCTGCTCCAGCACTCGCCCAGAGCATCCGCGTCGGCCCCGTCCTCCAGGACGCGAGCCCCGAGCGTATGTGGATCATGTGGGAGACAACATCCTCCGCGCCCAGCGTGGTGGAATACGGACTAACCCCCGCGCTCGGCATGAGCGCCACCGGCTCCTCCGGCGCGAGCCAGAACGGCGCCCGAATCCACCACACGATGATGGGCGGGCTGCTGCCGGACACGGTGTACTACTACCGCGTCGGCTCGGGCAGCGCCATCAGCGACGTGCTCAGCTTCCGCACCCCCGCGGAGATCAGCGCCGAAGACCCGTTCCGCTTCGCCGCGCTCTCGGACACCCAGGGCGGCCCGATCTCGGACATGCACACCCGCACCATCAACGACGGCATCATCGCCTTCGTGCAGCAGGAGTTCGGCCCGATCCTCCACGACGAGCTCGATTTCGTGATCCAGCCGGGCGACCTCGTCTCCACCGGCTCGAACTACGACCAGTGGAAGGACCAGTACTTCGACGAAACCCAGAACCTCTACCAGCACGTCCCGATCTACCCCGTGCCCGGCAACCACGAGCAGGACGCCCACTGGTTCTTCGACTACTTCAAGCTCCCCGAGAACGGCACCCCCGGCTACGAGGAGCACTGGTGGTACAAGGACCACGGCAACATCCGCCTGATCGGTCTCGACAGCAACGGCGCGTACCGCATCCAGGCCCAGCTCGACTGGCTCGACGCCGTCCTCGACGACGCCGCAACCAACGACGACATCGACTTCGTCTTTGCCCAGCTGCACCACCCGCACCTCTCCGGCATCTGGACGCCAGGCAATACCGCGTACACAGGCCAGGTCGTGGAGCGGATGGAAGCATTCTCCGAGGCCACCGGAAAGCCCTCCATCCACTTCTTCGGCCACACCCACGCCTACGAGCGTGGCCAGAGCAAGGACCACAACCACATGTGGGTCAACGTCGCGGCCGGCGAGGGCGGCATCGACTACTGGGACCAGAGCGACATCGACTACGACGAGTTCCAGCGGGTCTTCCCGGAGTGGGGCTTCGTGATCATGGAAGTCGAGGCCGGGGATGACCCGCAGTTCCGCCTGCGCCGCATCAACCGGGGCAACAACTTCATCGACCGTGACAACGAGGTCATGGACGACATCACGATCAAGCGGTACAACGAGCCCCCGAACACACCAACGACGCAGCTGCCGTCGGACGGGGACACGGCGATCGATCCGGACCTCGTCCAGCTCCAAGCAACCCCATTCAACGACCCCGACGGCGGCTTCCATCTGGAGAGCGAGTTCCAGCTCACCACGACCCAGGGCGACTTTTCCAACCCGGAGGTCTCCGAGTGGATCCGCTTCGAGAACTGGTTCATGGACGAGGGCGCGACCGGCGGGGAATCCGGTTCCTACAGCGTGAACACGGTTGAGGACGCGGACATCTCAAAGATCAACATCGAGCTGCTCGACGGCGACACAACCTACTACTGGCGTGTCCGCTACCGCGACTCGGGCCTGGGCTGGAGCGACTGGTCGGACGAGTCCTCGTTCACAACAGGCCCCGCGCCGACCGGGGCCTGCTGCTTCCTGAGCGGCATATGCAACGAGCTCCGAGAGAACGTGTGCATCGCACAGGGCGGGCAGTGGCTCGGTCTCAACAGCGATTGCGAGAACTGCCTAGAGGTCATCGTCGCGTTCAGCGAGAACTTCGATGCCGTGCCACTCGGTCCGGGCGTGGATGAGGGCGGCGCGGGCGACCAGGTGTGGACCGATCAGGCGCCGGGTGGGTGGGCCGTCGATCGCTCGGGTGTCCCGAGCGGGGGCGTCACAGAATGGCGTGGCTGGGGCTTCGCGGACCCAGACTGGTGGGCGAGCGTCGCGGGCGATCAGGGCCGAACCGGGTTCACGCAGGCCTCGGACGCAACCGCGATCGCCGACCCCGACGAATGGGACGACGCCCCGCACGACCCGGGCACGTTCAACACCTGGCTCGAATCGCCGGTGATCGATGTCTCGATGCTCGAGCCGAGCAGCGCGAAGCTCGCCTTCAGCTCCTCATGGCGGCCGGAGGACGACCAGCGGGCCATCGTGGCCGTCTCGTTCGACGCCGGATCCGAGATCGTCATCGCCGACTGGCAGTCCCAGCAGGGCGACAACTTCAAGCCCGACGCGGTCAACGAGATGGTCGTGCTCGATCTCCCGATGCCAGAAGATGCCCAGACGCTCGAGCTGCGCTTCGGCCTGCTCGACGCGGGCAACGACTGGTGGTGGGCGATCGACAACGTCGTCGTGGTCGGCGAAGCCGCCGGTGATCGGATCACCATTATGCAGGAGAACTTCGAATCGCTCCCCCTCGGCCCCAGCATCGACGAGCCGCCAGCCAGCACCGTCTGGACCGAGACCCCGCCCAGCGGCTGGGAACTCGACGATACCGGTGTCCCCAGCGTGGGCATCGTTGGGCAGGGCGTGACCGAGTGGGAGGGCTGGGCCTTCACCGACCGCGACTGGTGGGTCGACATCGCCGCGGACCAGCGCCGGAGCGAGTTCGTCTCCGCACGAGGCACGATCGCCGTCGCGGACCCCGACGAGTGGGACGACCTCGGCGATCCCGAGTCCCTTGGGCCCTACAACGCGATCATGCGCACCGGCACCCTCGACGTCGCGTCCGCCCGCGCGAGCAGCATCCGCCTGAGCTTCGATTCGAGCTGGCGTCCGGAAGACTCCCAGCGGGCCCAGGTCCGTGTCTCGTTTGATAATGGCCCACAGACGACGCTGCTGGACTGGCGGAGCGTCGCGGGCGACCAGTTCCACCCGGACGCCACGAACGAGCGTATCTCGATCGACATCCACAACCCCCCCGGCGCGATGTCGATGGAGCTCGAGTTCGCGATGCTCGACGCCGCGAACGACTGGTGGTGGGCGATCGACAACGTCATCGTGACCGGCCTGTGCGCCGCCGAGTTCGGGGGCGATTCCGCCGCGCTGGACTTCTTCGACGTATCCGAGTTCCTCGTCGCGTACCAGAGCCAATCGCCCACCGCCGATCTCAATATGGATCAGGCGTTCAACTTCTTCGATGTCCAGATCTTCCTGCAGGCGTTCCTCAACGGGTGCGGCTGAGCGTACAACCCAATCAACCTCTCGCACACACAGGAGCACGCCGATGCGCACCCTCTTCATCGCGATCCTCGCACTCTTCACGCAACTCGCGACCGCGTTCGACTCGAAGGACTCACCCGTCCGGACGGTGATCATCATCGGTGTCGACGGGCTCAGCCCACACGGGGTCGATGAGGGGCTCACGCCGAGCATGAACCGCCTGATCGCCCAGGGCGCCTACAGCTTCCACGCACGCGGCGTGTTCCCGACCTCGTCCTCGCCCAACTGGGCCTCGATGATCATGGGCGCAGGCCCGGTGCAGCACGGCATCACCTCCAACGACTGGCGCCTCTGGAGCCGCGCCATCATGCCGTCGAAGGAAGGCGTCGAGGGCCGGTTCCCCAGCGTGTTCTCCGAGGTCCGCCGCCACCGACCGGACGCCCGGATCGCCGTCGTCTACGACTGGAGCGGGTTCGGCAACCTCTTCGATCACGACGTCGTGGACGTCGCCGCGGACACCGAGGGCCCAGAGGCCACCATGCACCGGGCAGTGGAGGAGTACAAGTACAACCGCCCCGACCTGCTCTTCATCCACCTGGACCACGTCGACGGCGCCGGACACGGCAAGGGCTGGCACACGCCAGAGTACTTCGAGGCCGTCAAACGAGCAGACGACCGTATCGGCGAGATGATCGACGCGATCGATGAGGCACGCGCCTGGGACTCCACCGTCGTCATCGTCACTTCCGACCACGGCGGCGTCGGCAAATCGCACGGCGGCGAGAGCATGGCCGAGCTGGAAATCCCCTGGATCATCGCCGGCGCCGGCGTCGCCAACAGCCGTGAGATCACCCGCGACATCAACACCTACGACACCGCCTGCACCGCCGCATACCTCCTCGGCGTGCCCATGCACTCCTCGTGGATCGGCAAGCCCATCACCGAGTCCTTCACCAGCGCCACGAACGGCGAATGGCTCGACAGCAAGTACCTGCCCGCACCCCGCATCACGCCCCCCGGCGCCCTCATCGCCGCGGACGAGCTCATCGTGCAGCTCAGCTGCGAGATGCCCGCCGCCGACATCACCTACACACTCGACGGCTCCGAGCCGACCAAGCACTCCAAGGTCTACGCGGGCCCCATCGTCATCGAGGAAACAACCACCATCCGCGCCCGGGCATTCATACGCGGGCGTGAGAGCCGCGTCACCACGGACACATACCGCCTGCTCCGCTCAGACTCGCCCAAGCCGGTGGCATTCGAGTACTACGAAGCCCCCGAAGGCCAGCCCCGCTGGGAGATGCTCCCGGACTTCAACCGCATGACCCCGAAATCAACCGGCACCTGCCCCGAGATCGGACTCGCAACCATCGATGTCCGCGAGGATCAGTTCGCCATCCGATACACAACCCAGCTCAAGGTCGACGAGCCCGGCACCTACATGCTCCACCTCAAGTCCGACGACGGCTCACGCCTCAAGCTTGGGCGACGCACACTCATCGACAACGACGGCTCCCACGGCCCCCTCGAGGAATCCGCGAGCATCGACCTCAAGCCGGGGCTCCACACCATCGTCGTCGAGTACTTCGAGGACCACGGCGGCGAGTCGCTCCAGCTCGCCATCACCGGCCCCGACAAAGTCCGCCTCCCCCTGACATTCGAGCACCTCGTCGCACCCGAATAAGGGGGAGGATCGCATGAGCACCCAGACCATCGACTCCATCTTCACCCGCACCGAGCGCGAACGCTGCCTCGACGCCTTCCCCGCGGGCTCCAACGGTGAGTTCAACTTCCCGCCGGAGCTCGCCATCGTCGTCGAACGCGGCAAAGGCCCACACCTCTGGGATACCGACGGCACCCAATACCTCGACATGTCGATGGGCTGGGGCTCCGTCCTCGTCGGGCACGCCAACGAGCGTGTCATCAGCGCCGCATCGGCCCAGGCAGCGCTGGGCTCAAACTTCGCCTGCGTCAACCGCCGCTCCCTCGAGCTGGCCGAGCGCATCATCTCCATCAGCCCCGCATGCGACCGCGTCCGATTCTGCGCCTCAGGAACCGAAGCAACCCACTACTGCGCCCGCATCGCCCGCGCCGCAACCGCAAAGACCAAAATACTCAAGTTCGAAGGCGCCTACCACGGCGCAAACGACCTCGGCGTCACCAGTCTCTTCCCCAACAAGCTCAACGACTTCCCCAACGCGGAACGCTCATGCCACGGCGTGACCCAGACCGCCGCAGACCAGATCCTCGTCGCCCCCTTCAACGACCTCGAATACACCGCCGCCATCATCCGAGAACACCACGGCGAGCTCGCGGCCATCCTCGTCGAGCCCTTCCACCGATGCATCGCACCAATCGACGGCTTCCTGCCCGGCCTGCGCCGCCTCTGCGATCAGCACGGCACCCTCCTCATCTTCGACGAGGTCGTCACCGGCTTCCGCCTCGCCTTCGCCGGCGCCCAGCAGTACTACGGCGTCACGCCCGACCTCGTCGCCTACGGAAAAGCCCTCGGCGGCGGCTTCCCCATCGGCGTGTTCGGCGGCAAACGCGAGCTCATGCAGATCGTCGAAGAACACCGCATGAACAACGAGCCCTACGTCTGGACCGCCTCAACCCTCGGCGGCAACCCCATCTCCTGCGCCGCCGCCTGGGCCGCCCTCGACCACCTCGAGCAGCCCGGCATCTACCCCCGACTCCACGAGCTGGGCCAATACCTGCGCGACGGCCTCCAGCGTGTCATGAACGAGCAGGGCATCACCGGCCAGGTCATCGGCGACGGCCCGCTCGCCCAGTTCATCTTCTCATCCGAGCCCGTCTACGACTACCGCTCAACAAGGGCCGGCGATCGCGCCAAGGCCCGCCGGATCCTGCTCGGGCTGATCAAGCAAGGCATCTTCCTCAACCCGATGGGCACCAAGCTCTACCTCAGCACAGAGCACACCGAAGAACACTGCGACACCTTCCTCGCCGCCTTCCAAGAGTCGCTCCGCATGGACGCGGCTTCGAGCAACCCCGGGTAAAACCATCGCCACTATTCGCTGCCCGGCATCGTCAGCATCGGACAATCTCGCACTGCGCAGAGTTGTGCGCAGGAATCGCGAGATATGTAAGTGATTGAAAACAAGGCGATATCGAAGCCCGGCCATCACCTTGCCAACGCGAACGCCTCGAGTTCATATCTCATCACCCGCCTTGAGGACACCCGGTGCAGTCGCATCGGGTGTCTTTATTATTGGCCAGCACCGATACCCGCCCCCCCGCCCGGTACGAGCGAAGAAAATCGCCAGAAATGAGCACGCCGGGCTTGAATCAGCTATGAAAACCTTTACATTAGGGGGAGCCAAAACGCGAGGCCATGAAGGAGACTTGAGATGCACAACACCATGAACACAACAATCGCCGCGATCGCGGCGGTGACGCTGGCAGGCGGGACCGCCGTCGCCAACGACGATGCCAACCTGCTCACCAACCCCGGCTTCGAAGACCCCAACCCCGCCAACACCGCCCTCCCCATCGGGTGGAACGCCTTCAACCTCTCCGCCAGCGACTACGTCGACATCAACGATCCCGGCGCAGAGGTCCGGTCCGGGAACCGATCCATCAGGATGCGCCCCGCAACCGGCGAGGCATCACGCTTCCAGGGCATCACCACGAACCTCTTCCGCCCCGACGGCTCCGACCTCTACGACCCAGACTACACATACCTCGGCGGGGACGTCACCGTATCCGGCTACTACCTCGTCCCGGAGGGCGAGGTCATCATGGACACCATCGTCGGCGTCAAGCTCGAGTTCCGACGCGAGCCGCCAAACTTCTCCATCTGGGGCGCCTTCGAGTTCGCGCTCCCCGAGAGCGAAACCGACGGCCAGTGGATGCCCTTCTCATTCACCGTCACAGACCAGATGATCCTCGACGTCGGCGACTTCCCCCCCGAACCCACCAGCGTCACGGTCCTCCCGTTCCGCTTCTTCGGTGGCGACTTCGGCCCGGGCACATCGCCAACCGGCACCGTCTACTTCGACGACCTCTGCATCGTCCAGGGCACAACAGCCGGCCCGTGCAACGACGCCGACTTCGCCGAGCCCTACGGCGAACTCACCTTCTTCGACGTCTCCGCGTTCCTCACCGCGTTCAACGCGATGGACGCCTCGGCAGACCTCAACAACGACTCGATGTTCAACTTCTTCGATGTCTCGGCATTCCTCACCGCATACAGCGCCGGCTGCCCGTGACACCTCACCTCCCAGAGGTGTAATCCTGAAACCGCACAACCGCCCCGCGCCAAGCGCCGCGGGGCGGTTTTTCAAATAACACCTTCCGCTGATATTCGCAGAAGCACGGGGACCACATGACCCAAGCATCCGAGTCTGCAGATCACAAGCACCACAAGACAGCCGCGGGAGACCGAATCCCATGGGTGCAGCTCATCGCCTACGGCATGGGCGGCTTCGTTCCCATCGCGCTGTTCAACTCCGTCGGCCAGCTCTCAGGCCTAATCCTCAACATCGGCCTCGGCATCAGCGCCATCATGGTCGGCGTCGCACAGATGGTCCCACGGTTCTGGGATGCCATCACCGACCCGATCATGGGCTACCTCTCCGACAACACCAAGGGGCGATGGGGGCGGAGGCGACCGTACATCTTCTTCGGTGGCATCGCGGTCTCGATCTCGTTCGTGCTGATGTGGTCGGTGCCCCGCGACTGGGACCCCGACGCCCAGTTCTGGTACTTCCTGCTCATGTCGCTCGTGTTCTACACCGCGGTGACGGTATTCGAGATCCCGCACGGCGCGATGGGCATGGAGATGACGGACGACTACCACGAGCGCACACGCCTGTTCAGCGCCAAGAGCTTCATCGGCAACGTCGGCGCCATCGCGACGCCCTGGTTCTATGCCATGGCCAACTGGGACCTGTTTAAGGGCAGCGGGGACGAAGTCGATGGCATGCGCAACGTCGCCTACCTCGCCGCCGGCATCGTCCTCATCCCCGCCTTCGCGTGCGCGTTCCTGTGCAACGAGGGACACCGCGAGGAGGCGGTCAGGCAGGAGCGCCAGTCGCTGCTGACAAGCATGAAGCAGACCGGCTCCAACAGGACCTTCCTGATCCTCGTGGGGATTGTCTTCGCGACCGTCATGGGCTTCAACGTGGTCAACGGCTTCGCGAACTACATCGCGGTGTTCTACCTCTTCTCAGGGAACAAGGAGGCCGCGTCCTCGCTGCTGGGCTACAACGGCACGCTCTGGGGCATCACCTCGGTCGTCGCGGTCTTCCCGCTCGTCTACATCAGCAAGCTCATGGGCAAGAACAAGACCATGACACTGGCGATCCTGTTCATGGGCTCCGCGCAGGCGCTCAAGGTGGTCTGCTACAACCCCAGCTACCCCTACCTCACGCTCATCCCCACAGTGCTGCTCGCGGCCGGCATGCTCATGTTCTTCACGCTCGCCAGCGCCATGGTCGCGGACGTCTGCGACGAGGACGACCTCAACACCGGCACACGCAGCGAGGGCGCCTACTACTCGGTCTTCTGGTGGTTCATGAAGATGGGGATGGCCGTCGCATACTTCATCGCCGGCGTACTGATCGAACTGACCGGCTTCGATCAGAAGGCGGACATCCAGACCGACACAACACTGCTGCTCCTCCGCGTCTTCGAGATCGGGCTGCCCATCGGGCTGTGCGTGATCTCGCTCATGCTGATCCGGATGTACCCGCTCAACGAGGAGCGCGCATACGAGATCAAGGACGCGCTCAAGAAGCGGCGCGAGGCGGCGGACTGATTAGCCGTCGGAGTTGTACCGGGCCTTCATGGCGTTGATCCGCTCGACGGTTTCTTCCCAGTCGTCCTTGTCGACGAGCACGCCAACCGGCTTACCGTCAGAGAACTTGCTGGGAATGCCGCCGCTGGGGTCGATGTTTCCCTGCTGCAGCAGGAGCAGCCGCTCGAACTGCCCGCGGTTCATCTCCCATTCGTCACCGGTCTCCGTGTCTCGGATGGTGACCATCTCGGATCTGCGTTCCAAGCTGTCGGGCTCGGTGCTGTTGAGGGCTCGGAACAGGAAGTATGCCGCGCAGAAGATCGCGATGACCGCAAGGCTTCGCCCGATGATGGGCTTCTCGTTGAGGGTTTCTCGTAGTCCCATGTGTGCTCCTGGTGATGGGCCCGGGTTCGGTCAGGGGTAGTAGTGGCCCCAGTTCCAGAAGTTGGGCGCTGAGCCGTACTTATCCGTCTGCAGGATGTACTCGGCCTCGCTCATCTGCTGCACCCGGAGGTCGCCCCTCAGGATGTTGCTCGCACCCTGCGAGTCCAGGCCAACCGCGTCGAACTCGGCGCGGACGCGGTGGCGTGGGATCCAGTCGACCGCGTCAATAGCGAAGACGGCCTCCGACGGGTATTTCATGAGACGCAAGCGCTGCCCCGAGACGCCCACGTGCGGGTCCGCGGTGTTCGTGGGCGAATCATTGAACCAGTACTCGGAGTATTCCTCGACGCCGTCGTTGTCGTAGTCGAGGACCTGAACACGCCCGCCGAACTCCATCTCAAGGCGTGTCTGCTCGTCGAGAACCGATGACGCTCCGCGGGCCGAAGGGCAGATAAACGCGTCCTGCGCCTGGCCGCTCAGGTACGGTTCGAGCTGACGCATCACGTTCCACCGCTGAGCGCGGATGTCGTGGTTGCCGGTCACGGGGTTGGTTTCATCGCGGTCGAACGTGAACGGGTAGAGATCGATGAAGGCGGGGTCACGCTGGTCGTCGAAGTACATCTGCAGGCCGAGCCCGATCTGGCGGAGGTTATTCTGGCAGATGATGTTCTGGGCGGAGGCCCTCGCGCTCCCGAGCGAGGGGAGCAGGATGCTGATGAGCAGCGCGATGATGGAGATGACCACCAGCAGCTCGATCAGCGTGAACGCGCGAACGCAACGACGCAATCGTCTGGCAGGGGCACACGTTTCGTGGGTCATGTCTGGCTCCTTTCGCGGTTGCGGACATGAACTGTCGCAGATGGCTGGTCCGCCGGCTCCCAGTCCACGCGGATATCGACGCTCGCGTCCCCCGGCAGCGATTCTTCTCGCAGGAGGTTCTCATCGAGAACGGTGCCGTTGACCGTCAGCACGCAGCGATGATCGGGCTTGAACGAGCGGGCGTCGAACCGGATGTGAACCTCCCGCCCGCGCCAGAGACGGGTCGCCCGCACCTCGCCCATCTCCGGATACGGGCACGGATCGATCCGCAGCCCGTCCCACTCGGCGCGGGCGCCGATCAGATGCTCGATGCTCACGCGGTTGAGCCACGCGGCGGAGCCCGTGTACCACGTCCAGCCCGCACGCCCGGGGCAGGTCGAGAGCGGCCCGTCCACGTTGCCGGGCAGGCAGTAGGGCTCAGCCGCGTACGCGTCGGCATCCTCACAACGCAGCGGGGGCGAGATCGATCGCCAGATCGAGCCCACAGCGTCGGTATCTTTTCGCTGAGCGGCGGCCATCAGCCCCCAAGTCGCGGCGTGCATGTACACGCCGCCGTTCTCGCGTGAGCCCGGCGCGTACCGAGAGAGATACCCGATGTCCGGGTCCGGCACCGTGTACGCGGGGGCGAGCAGGAGCGGACCATACGGCGTGAGCAGATGCTCACGCACGGCCTGCCAAGCCGAATCACGCTGCTCGTCGCTGCCCGCGTTCGCGAACTGGGCCCACGTCTGGGCGTTCAGGAAGACCTTGCCCTCGAGCGAGTCCTTCGAGCCCAGCCAACGCCCGTTGGTGTCGGTGGCGCGTCGGAACCACTCGCCGTCCCAGGCGTGCTCGCGGATCGCCTCGTGCAGCGCTTCGCGTGCCTCCTTGTACTGCTTGGGTGTCTCAGTATCGCCGCTCCGCTCCAGTGCTTGGCCGAACTCATCGAGGATGATCATGAGGAAGAAGCCGACCCAGACCGACTCGCCGCCCCCGAGCGACGAGAGCCCGTCGTTCCAGTCGTTGTCCCCGATGAGCGGCAGCCCGCGATCGCTCAGGCGCGAAAGCGCGCGAGCGATCGAACGCTTCGCGTGCTCTCGCAGCGTCTGGGGTGTTTCATCGTCCACGAACGGCGCAGTCTCGTCGAGGATCCCAAGGTCGCCCGTCTCCCGCAGGTACGAGCAGGTGATAAAGGGAAGCCACAGGTAATCGTCGCTGCACTGATCATGCAGACCAGTCTCCGTGATCGGGTTCCACCAGTGGTAGACACTGCCGTCCTTGAACTGATGGGCCGCGTGAAGCATGATCTGCCGCTTGCAGCGATCGGGCTCACGCAGGAGCCACACCTGCGAATCCTGCAACTGATCGCGGAAGCCGTACGCCCCCGACTGCTGGTAGTACCCGCTGCGGGCCCAGAGGCGGGCGCTGATCGCCTGGTACGGCAGCCAGGTGTTGTTGAGCAGGTCGAAGTCCTCAGACTCGGTCTTCACCGTTGTCTTCGTGAGCATCCGCACCCAGTTGCCCGTGGTCTGATCCAGTGCGGACTCGATGGCGTCCGCATCGGAGAACTTGTCGAGCGTGGATTCGAGCTCTTCCTGGCTTTCCGAGAGCGACAGGACAAACGTCCGCGTGATCGACTCGCCCGGCTTCAGCCTCACGCGGGCCCCGAGCGCTCCGCACGGGTCCGCGAAACGCCCGAACGAGTGCTCGCAATCCCCGGTCAGCGCCGCGGGCTTCCGCTGATCGCCCTCACGGCCAATGAATGCTTCCGTGTCCGCGGTCGCCCAGTGCTCGTCCCCGTCATGCGTGGGCATCGAGAACCCTGCAACGTACGGCCACGACCGGTTCCAATGGTCCTCGGGTGTCCCGAAGGGGGCGTTCCAGACGTTCTTGGTCGCGTAGATCGCGTTCCGCCCGGAGTCGTAACGCGTGGTAAAAAACAGGCGGTGGAACTCGCGGGTGCTGTCCGGCGCCGCGTCGCAGCACCACTGAAAGAACGCCCCGATACCGATCGACCGCGCCCGGTCCGAGCTGTTGGTAATCGTCAGCGTCCAGAGCTCCGCGTTATCATCGGGCGCGACCCCGAGCGTCCAGCTCGCGTCGATCCCCTTGTAGCACGACTCGAAGGTCGTGCTGCCCATGCGGTGCACGCACCGGTACGAGTCGAACTTCGTATGACAAGGGTGCGGCGTAACCGACCAAACGCATTCCTCCTCGTCGAGGTCCGAGAGGTAGATGAACTTGCCCCGATCATCACGGATATGGTCCATGCTCCACCGCGTCAGCACGTTGAGCTGGCAGTGATCGAGCCACGAGAACCCGGCCCCGTTCTGGCTGATAACGAACCCGTACCGCCCATTGCTGACGACGTTGGTCCACGGGCGCGGCGTGCGATGATCGGTGATCTCGTACGCGTTGCCGTCCTCGATAAAGCGTCCGTACTGGTGCTGGAGCGTCATGCTCAATCCTCAACAAACAAAGGGAGTGGGGTGTCAGTTCTGAATCGGGAGGGACGCCGCTGAGCGACCCGCCCGGTTGTGGTTATTCAACAGTCTGCACTGCTGCTTGGAGGGTGTTCTAGCGGCGACGACACGCAGCGCCGATGCCAGCGAGCGTAAACAGCCCGAGCGTGGCCGGGGCAGGGACGCCCGCCGTGATGTTGCTGTAGCTGATATCAACCACGCCGTCCATCGCGGGCGAGTTGATCTGCGCGCCCACCCCGGTGAACATGTCGAACGCGCTGGGGATGCCGCCCTCGGTCGTCGTAAAGTCGATCGCGCCGCTGCTCACCCAGCCGCTGCCCGTGGTGAGGTTGTTGTACATGTACTCCATGGTCGACGGAGCGCCCATGCCCTCACCGTCACCCGGCGTGTGCACCATGCGGAGCATCAGCTCGTCCCCGATGTTATAAAGCCCCGTGCCGAACGAGTGGAAGGGGAGCACCGACCCGAACGCGGCGATCTCGCCGTTGCTCGTCAGGGCACCGAAGAGCCCCAGCCCAAAGAGGTCGGCCTGGAACCCGGCCTCAACATTGCCCACGTTGCTCGCCTCGTTGATCTGCATGGTCATCTGCATGTCAAAGCCGTCCCCGTAATCGAAGTCGACGCTGCTGCCGCCCATATCACCGAACCACGCGACGTGGCGGTTCGCGAACCCGCCAGAGCCGTAGTCGCTCTCCTGCAGGGTCACGCTGCTGCCCATCGCGTCGTAGTTCGAAGCGAACGTCAGGCTGCTGCCCGAGAAGTCGTTGAACAGGCGTGGCGCATCCACAAAGCTCGCGATGTCGGTCACGCTCGCGCTCGCGACGGTGCTGACGCAGACCACCATGGCGGTGCCGATCACTGTCTTCAGAGTCATATGTATCTCTCCTCGTTTCGTTGTAGATCTCTCGTGTGTGCCGATCGTCCCCCACGCGGAGGAGTCAGTGGACCAACCTTTGAAAACGGTTACATTCTGAGGCATGTGCCGCCACGCCGCAAGGGTAAACCGCGATAATTTCATCCAATTCACACCTCAAACGCCTCTGGGCGGCCCCAGAAACCCACCAATCACTCGAGTTCCAGCCGCCTCAGGCCGTCCTGAACGAACGGGTGCGACATGAACAACTCCCAGATCAGCCCCGACCGCGCGTTCTCGATCGCCAGAATCAGCGGCCCCTGACTGATCGCAACGTAATCCTCCGCCACCCAGTCAGCACGCCCCGCGTGATCCAATCGGAACGCGTCCCTGAATCCCCAGTTCTCCGTCCACACGCCCCCGGTCTCCTCATCACCGATCACACGCCGCGACGCCCGCAGCGCCTCGACCGCGAACGCCGGCTCGAACATGATCGACGACCCCGGCGCATACGGCGCGATCACACCACCGCCCCAGTTGTCCTCGCCCCGGTACGTCGAGAAATCCCGACCCGGGATTGAACCGATCATCTCGACCCCTGCCGGGAACTGCCCCGAGACCAGATACCCCCCCGGCCCGTCGCTCGCGGAGAACCCCCACAGATCCGCCCCCAGCGTCGGGAGCCCCAACGGATTGTCAATCGCACGATCCCGATGCAGATTGACCATCCGCCTGGAGTTCTCCCACCAGTCCACCCCGGCCCGCTGCGGCACGCCGTGCGCCCCCGGGTTGTCCGCCCCCAGCGTGCCATAATCCACGAACAAATGGGCAAAGAACGAGGTAAACAGCGCCCCCGAGTACGGGAACCAGACGATCTCACCCTGCCCCTCGTGCCAGCCCAGCTGCCGACGCAACCCCCAGTACGTGCCGCTCGGGACACGATGCTCAGGATCCGGCGCGCACACCCCCAGCAGCGTCGCCAGCCGGTGCTCATCGCCGCTATCGATCCAGTAGTAGGGGAGCAGCTCCCCATCCCCCGTCGGTCGAGCATCGTCAGCCGGCTTCCATCCCAGACTCAGGTAGGGCGTGCCGGGCATGCCCGAGTCGGGCGTGCCCAGAAAGAACGACCAGTCCGCATCACGCAGCACCCGATCAACATCCGCCTTGATCTCACCGCGGAAATACTCGCCCGCAACGATCATCCCCGAGAAGAGCAGCGCGGAATCGACCGTGCTGACCACGAGCTCCCGCCCCACACGCCGGGCCGAAGCATCGTGCGGGTTGATGAAGTGATAGAAGAGCCCCCCCTTGCGGTTGCTGGGCTCGCTCATCAGCGAATCGAGAATCAGCCGGGCATGCCGCGCCGCCCGATCACGCGAGATCCACCCACGCTCGACACCGATCGGCAGCGCCGCGAGCTGGAACCCAACCCCGGCGACGCTCACCACATCGCTGCTCGTCCGGTCGTACACCATGCCCGTCTCCGGGCTCACCGCCTCCACGAAATATCGGAAGGTCGCCCGCTGGACATCATCGAGGAGGCGCTCGTCCTCCCCAGAGAACGCGAACGGGGGACGATCGACCCCCGCCTCCGCCTCAATCACAACGCGCTCAGCATGCAATCTTCGCTCGTCCTGCTCATCCACCTGCTGGGCGGCTGCGCAGCCCAGGGTTGTGCCCACGATCGCGACCATGCCCGGAAAAAGGATTTGTGTAAGCGTTTTCATATGCTACCATAGTCCCACATGAAACGACAGGAAGCAAGCGAGAACGGGCGCACGGGGGCGGTTTCAATCCGAAGCGTTGCAGAACGCGCCGGGGTCTCCATCGCCACGGTCAGCCGGGTCCTCAATACGCCACAGAAGGTCTCCCAGTCCACCGCAGACCGGGTCCGCAAGGCGATCGAGGACCTGGAGTACCGCCCGAACCTGTTCGCTAAGGGGCTCCTCACCAAGCGCAGCCGCGTCATCGGCGTCTCCCTCCCCGACATCCACGGCGAGTTCTACTCCGAGCTCATGTTCGCCCTCGACGACCGGGCCTGCGAGCTCGGCTACCACCTCCTCGTCAGCTCCAACGCCCACCGCGTCGAACGCGGCCCCGGAAACGGCTTCGCGCTCGATCTCGTGGACGGCCTCATCGTCATGCTCACCGAGCGATCGGGCGTGGATATCGAGGGCATCAGCCAGCTCTCACACCCCGCCGTGGTGATCGGCTTCGACGAGCCCGGGCTGGAAGTGGAAACCATCGTCGTGGACAACGAGACCGGTGCCCGCAAGGCGATCGAGCACCTCCTCAGCGAGAACACGCCAGACCGCTGCTACTTCGTCGGCGCACACCGCGGCAACATCGACTCCGACGAACGCCTCAACGCCTTCTGCGCGGCACTCCGCAAGAAGGGACACGAGCCCCGCAGCGATCAGATCGCCCGCCGCGAGTTCTCCTTCGACTGGGGATGGGAATGGGCCGAGGGCATGATCGACGAGGGACGCCTCGAGGACATCGCGGTCTTCGCGGCCAACGACGAGATCGCGATCGGGATCGCCAACGCCGCGCGTGATCGAGGGATCGAGATCCCCGGCTCGCTCCGCATCGTCGGCTTCGACGACTCCCGACTGTGCAGCCTCGTGCGGCCGAAGCTCTCCTCGGTGCGCATGCCCGTGCGTGAGATCGGCCACGCCGCCATCGAGGCCATCATCCGCCGCATCGAAGAGCCGGACAGCGCGCCACGCCACGCGCGACTAGCGACGACATTCGTCGAGCGTGAATCGAGTGGTGTCCCCTGGAGTATGTGAACGGATGAGCATGCGTTGTCTCAGATTCTCAATCCTGACGCTCGTTTCATGGTGCGCAAGTGCCCAGTGCGCGCCAGCCGCTGAGCCGTGGCACACGGAACATGCAAACCAGGTCAGCGCGGTCGCGGCCGCGCAGCTCAGCGGCTGGTACGCGACCAGCGAGACCACGCAGGATTCGATCGAGATCCGGGACATCCGCCAAGACCTCATGCACCGAATCACACGCGATGAGCTGGAGGCCCTGCTCCCCTGGATGACACTCGATCAGGGCAACGACGGACCCCGCGCACTCGCATGGACCGAATCAGGGCGTGCCCTCTTCATCGTGGTCTGCGATGATGCGCCCAGCCCAGACGGGCTCGGCCCCGACGCCCTCGTGCGCTACGACATCACCAAGGATGAGCTGAGCGTGTTCGCTCGCGCAGACATCGGGGACGCGGGCGGAGCGGCGCCCGACGCGCTGCACCACCAAGGGCAGCTCTGGGTCTCAACCCAGCCCGGCCCGGTGCACATCTTCGATGCGCGCAGGAACATCACCAGCGGGGCCCTCCTGTCCACCTGGTCGCTCCCGGGCGGCGACATGGTTCGTGGGCTCGGCATCGCCCGCGAACTCAAGCTCCTGTTCGCGGTCAGCGAGACAGAACTCTTCCGCATCGATCTGACACAGGCAACCACCTCGCCGGAAAGCGTCGGCCCAGTGGACGACGCCCGCGCGGTCGCGTACAGCGATCACTTCGGCGCAGACTTTCAGGAAGGCGCATTCGTTCTGGGAGAGTCGGGCATCACCCACGTGCCCCGGTTCCAGGCAACAGGGCTGCTCGCCTACGCCCCAACCCAGTACCTCAACCTGCCCACGATCCATAGCGATCTCGCCGCAACGCCATGCGGGCGTCTGCTCATGGGCACACCCTCGGGCGCACAGATCATCCGCGACGACGCGGACCCCCGACTCGACTACGAAGCATGGGTCCGCGACGAGTTCCAGCAGGTCATCACCTACGCCGAGGGGCTCGTGGCACCCGACGGCCAGCCCAGCGGCTGGGTCATCGACGCGGACGTCGCGGCGGGCGGATCGCGTTTCCATCCGCCAAGCCCGGACGGGGCGGCCTGGCTCATCATGCTTGAGATCGCCAAGGACCATCTCGCGGGCGATCAGGCCTCCGCCGATACCGTGCGAGACATCCTGCGCCGCTACGCCGGCCTCATGCCCGACGGCATCGCCCCAAGCGTCACCGCGGACGGCATCATGCACCACTGGTACGACCCGTGGACCGGCGCCTCCGCACCCGGCTGGAGCGACGAGTACGCCACCCTGAGCACCATGCTGATCGTGATGGCCGCCGACCGCGCACGCCGCTTCTATCAGGGCGATGCCCAGATCGTTGAAGCGGCGGACGCCATCATCGCCCGCATCAGCAACTGGGACAGCTACATCCAGCAGGGCACAGAAGCGATGTACTTCAGGGCCGCCGCCACCGGCGGGCCGGACTTCGGCACGGCCAGCTCGCCGTACAACGAGGGCGTCATCTTCATCGAGCAGGCCGCCGCGTACGCCAACACGTCGGACGCCCTGAGTACCTGGCTCGACCGCACCTCACTCCCCGAAGCCGAGTTCGTGGACGGCATGCCCGTAACCACAAACGCGCCCGGCAATCACCTGCCCGCGTTCGTCTCCCTCTACCCATTCATCGCCCAGAACGCCACGCGCGGCAGCGGGAGCTGGGACCAGCACCTCGAACACCTGCTCGCCTCGCACGGCGCGTGGGTCGACGACAACGCCCCGCAATACATGACCGTCTTCAGCGCCGGAACAACCAAGCCGGAGTGGGGCGGGTACAACGCGGACTCGCTCTCCAACCACCCCGGCGACGTGACCACATTCCCCGCGCTCATGGCCTTCTCGACGACCGGGCGCACCGCCCCGAGCGTGGGGGCGTACCACGCCTACCGCCACGGCGCACGCCAGCCGTTCGCGACCGGCGCTTCGCTGCTCTACCGACGATCGGACATCGACCCGGGATACACGCCGGGAGACGCCGGGCTCCCCGACGTCGCCATCGGCGCCCTCGGGCTGGCCGAGCTGATCAAGCCTGGCACCGGTGACGCCGTCCTCGCGATCCCGTACCGCCCGCATTGCCCGCCCGACCTCGCGCCGCCGCGGGGCGATCTGAACTTCTTCGATGTTTCGATCTTCCTCGGCGCTTTCAACTCCGCCAACCCCGCAGCCGATCTCGCCCGACCATTCGGAGAGTTCAACTTCTTCGACGTGTCCGCGTACCTCAGCGCGTTCAGCAACGGCTGCCCCTGACCCTCAGGAGAAATCATGACCGCACATCAGGCGCCCCTGCGTTGGCTGGTCGCTGCAATCATCACAGCACTGGTCACCACGCACGCATCGGCTCAGTCACGCGCAATCGACCGCTTCGATCGGCTGGAAGACTGGGAACTCATCCTCGCGGACGGCGTGCATGGCGAGCTGACACAGAACGACGGCTCGATCCGCCTCGACTACGACTTCAGCGCCGGAGCGGGCTACATCGTGCTCCGCAAGCGTGTCGAGATGCAGATCGACCCCAACTACCGCTTCGCCCTGCGCTACAAGGGCGAGGGGCCGAGCAACACGCTCGAGTTCAAGCTGATCGACCCATCACTCGAAAACGTCTGGTGGAGCGTGCAGCGCGATATCCGCTTCCCAGAGGACTGGAAAACAGAATCGATCCGACGCCGCCACGTCTCGTTCGCATGGGGCCCCAGCGGTGCAGCGCCGCTCGACAAGCTGGGCGCCATCGAGATCGCCGTCACTGCAACCAGCGGCGGCAAAGGGCAGGTCTGGTTCGATGAGCTCACCTACGAGCAACTCCCACAGACCGAGCCGCAGCCGACCGAACCAACCCTGATCGACCAGCACGGCACAAAGACACGTGTTGGCCCCAGCGGCCACGCCCAGTGGCACGCTGCCCCCGGGGATTCCGCACACCTCGTGTTCGACGCCCCCGTCGAGTTCAGCGCCGTCCGCGTGCACTGGGCCAAGGGATCCGCCGGCCGCTTCAGCGTCCACACCTCGCCCGACGGAGCACACTTCACACCGATCGCGCATGAACGCGTGCTCGACGCCAGCTCGCAGACGCTCTTCCTCCCCGAATCCGAGGCCAAGCAGGTCCGCATCGATGTGCTCGATCAACCCGCAACCCTGGAACGCATCGAGTTCTCCCCCGTCGAGCGCTACCCCGACGCAAACGCCTTCATCCATGACCTCGCGCAAGCGGCTCCCCGAGGGGCATACCCAAACTACTTCAACGAGCTCACCCCCTGGACCGTGATCGGGCTGCCCGATCATGACGCAGAGGCACTGATGTCCGTGACCGGCCGCCTCGAGCCGCGCAAGACCGGCTACGCGCTCGAACCATTCATCCTCCGCGAGGGCAACGCCCTGACCTGGGCGGACGCCTCCATCTCCCAGTCGCTCATGGACGGCGCGCTGCCGATCCCATCCGTGCACTGGTCATTCGACAACCTCCGCCTGGACATCACCGCCGTCGCAACCGATCTCACCGGCCCCGACCTGCTCCACGCACGGTACCGCGTCACCAACACCGCCAATCACACCCAGTCCTTCGCGCTCGTACTCGCAGCACGCCCGTTCCAGGTGCTCCCAGCCGCCCAGTTCCTCAACACCGTCGGCGGCACCGCCCAAGCCCAATCCCTGAAGCTCAATCCCCGTTCAATACACATAGACGGCAAGGCCTTCCTGCACACAACAACACCCCCGGACGACCACCTCACCCACGCCATATCACGCGGCACACTCACCCACACACTCACGACCGCATCGCCCTGGTCAACCACACCACAAGCGGAAACCGGCCAGTTCCCATCCGGCGCGATCCGCTACCACATCGCCCTCAAGCCCGGCGAATCACGCGAGATAGACGTCACCATGCCGATGACCGACGAGCCGGCAACAACCTCTGCAACCACATTCAACCAGGCACGCGCCCACGAAGCCGCCCGCTGGGAAGGCCTCCTCAACCGCTTCGAGCTGCTCGTCCCCGAATCCGCCCAAACGCTCCGCGACACGATCCGCGCCAACCTCGCCTACATCCTCATCAACGCCGACGGCCCCGGCATCCGCCCCGGATCACGCTCCTACGAGCGCTCATGGATCCGCGACGGCGCCATGACCTCCGCCGCCCTCATCGCACTCGGCAACCAGAAAGAAGCCCGAGACTTCATCGAGTGGTACAGCACATACCAATACGCCAACGGCAAAATCCCCTGCGTCGTCGACGCCCGAGGCCCAGACCCCGTCGACGAGAACGACGCCCCCGGCCAATACCTCTTCGCCATCCGCAACAGCGCCGAAGCCGCCGGCAACTTCGATACCGCCTTCGCCCGCGACATGTACCCCAGCGTCCTCCGCACCATCGACTACATCGACCACATGCGCTCATCACGCCTCACCCCCGAGTTCACCCAGTCCACAGACCCCATCACCCGCGCCTGCGCCGGCCTCATGCCCGAGTCCATCAGCCACGAGGGCTACTCCGAAAAACCCATGCACTCCTACTGGGACGACTTCTGGGTCTACCGAGGCCTCCGCGACGCCGAACAAATCGCCCTCCGCCTCAACGAACAGCAAGACGCCCAGCGCATCCGCCAGCTCGCCGACGAGTTCGGAAAAGCCATCACCCAATCCATCGACCGCGCCACACAAGCCCACGACATCTCCTACGTCCCCGGCTGCGTCGAGCTCGGCGACTTCGACGCCACCTCAACCTCCATCGCCTACTACCCAACCGGCGCCGCAGAACGCATCGATCCCCGCCTCCTCGAGCACACCTTCGAGCAGGCATGGGCCTCAACCCAGGCCCGCATGAATGGCGATGACCGCTGGGACGCCATGACCCCCTACGAGGTCCGAAACGTCGGCACATTCGTCCGCCTCGGCTGGATCGACCGCGCACACGAGTACATGGACTGGCTCATGACCCTTCAGGCCCCCGCCGCCTGGCACCAGTGGGGCGAGATCGCATACCGAGAAGACGCACCCTGCCGATTCGTCGGCGACATGCCCCACACCTGGGTCGGCTCCGGAGCCATCCTCTCCATCCTCTCCCTCTTCAGCTACGAACAGGACGACCACCTCGTCCTCGCCGCCTGCATCCCCGCCGCATGGCTCGACGATCCCCAACCCATCGGAATCCGAGGCCTCGTCACCCGCCACGGCACCCTCAGCTACACCATCCAGCGCACCGGCACCACCACCCGCCTCCACATCGACCCCACCTGCCACCCGCCCGAGGGCTACCGCCTCAACCTCTCATGGCTCCCCAACGCCAAGACCGCAACCGCCCTGGTCGACGGCCACCCCACACCCATCACCCAAGACGCCTTCCTCCCCCTCGCCCCAGATACCCGCGAAGTCGTCATCACCGACGAGTCCCAATCCACATCCTCCCCACCCCAGTAAACCAACCCACCCCTCTCCTCCCCATCTCCTCCCCCGGGCCTCCGGAGAAGGTCCCCCGCACAGCGAGGGGGAGGGGGTCTTATTCTTGTCCCTCCCCGCGGCCTCCCCCGTTGTCGAAGATCCGCCATAGGCGGAGCGGGGGAGGTCCCTCGCACAGCGAGGGGGAGGGGGTCTTAATCTTGTCCCTCCCCGCGCCCCGCGGGGAGGTGGGCTCGGCGCAGCCGAGGTCGGAGGGGTCTTTACCCTCCTCCCCCGGGCCTCCGGAGAAGGTCCCTCGCCCAGCGAGACGGAGGGAGTCTTATTCTTGTCCCTCCCCGCGGCCTCCCCAGCACCTGCGGGGGAGGTGTCACTGCAAAAGCAGTGACGGAGGGGGCTCTTCCCTCCTCCCCCGGGCTTCCGGGGAGGTCCCCCGCCCAGCAAGACGGAGGGGGTCTTCGTCCCTCCCCACACCCCCAACCCAAACGAAGCCCCGCCTCAACCCCCCTCGCCCCGCCCCAAAGCACACATCACCCAGCGATCCCCAAGCCCAGCCGCCCACCGGTGCCGCACGATACTGCCCCCAGATGCCACAACCGCGCCCGCCCCGAGTACGCACAGAACGAGCGCACACAAACGGCGACCCCCTAAACAAACAAAGCAAACACCCAAAGCCCCCATCCCCAAAGAGGGGCCGGCGGGGAACCCTCCCCGCCACAGGGGAAGGAATGTCACAAAGCCATTTACTCGGTAGGTGTGTCAGGATCGCCATTCGGGCGGAACTTTGATCATGCGATTGTGTGTGAAAGAGCAAGGCCAAGGTCTGATAAAGTGATATTTGGGCCTTGAAATCAGAGTTGAAGATGTGGTTGTTTGACAGCTCCCTGAAAATCTGCACAATGCTACGGTTTCATTAAGTCAGAACATCCGACCAGCTAGCTCATGATTGGATGTACGGGGACATCGTTGAACATCAGCTATTTTATCAACTTGTATCCAGCAGTTACCCATACGTTCATTCGTCGCGAAATCAATGGGTTGGAGTCGCTCGGCCATGAAGTTCAGAGACTCAGCTGCCGCAGCGACACCGGCCTGGTTGATGAAGACGATCTCGATGAGCGTCAGGCGACCACAGTTTTTCGAGAAACGGGCAAGCTTGATTTTATGAGCTCGATATTCAAGTACGTGTGCCTTCATCCAGCCAGGGTGTTCTTGGCATCATGCTTTGCTGCGGGATACTGCATAAAAAGAGGAGTCGCTCCACATCGAATGGCTGCGTATATCACGCAAGCCGTACTGGTCTGTATCAACTGCAGGAAACATCACGCAGATCACCTGAGAGTACATCTGGGTGGCAACGCGGCTGTAATTGCTCGATTAGCACATCGCATGGGAGGGCCGCCCTTCTCGATCGCTTACCACGGCCCAGACGAGTTCGATGCCGCATGCAGATGGGACATAACCGGGGCAGTGCATGAGTCGAGCTTTGTGACCGCAATCTCATCTGACTGCAAGGCAAAGCTGTGCCGCTGGGCATCGCCGTCCGACTGGGAACGAATACACATTCTGCGATGTTCCATCAGCCAGAAGTTCATGCAGATTGCGCCGTTCCCTTCAGAAAATCAACACCGTATATGCGTTGTATCCAGATTAGAAGCTGCAAAGGGACTCCCGCTGCTGCTCAATGCCCTGTCGAAACTCTCGTCCATATCAGAACTGCCTCATGTTGATATCGTTGGTGAAGGCTCAATGAGGAATCAGTTGGCTTCGATGATCGCAGATCTTAATCTAGATGGCCATGTGCATCTCTGTGGGGCGCTGAGTGGACAAGATGTAAAACGAAAGATCAGCTCGGCCTCAGCGGTACTGCTCCCGAGTTTTCGTGAAGGTTTGCCAGTATCACTCATGGAAGCAATGGCATTGGGCCGCCCAGTGATCGCGAGCTGGTGTGATGGCATACCCGAACTCGTGCGGTCAGGTGTTGACGGCTGGACCTTTGCTCCTGGGGACGCAGATGGTCTGGCGAACGCGCTTGAACAGTACCTTCAGGCGACCGAAGAAGAGTTAATCGAAATGGGAGAGGCGGGTCATCAGCAGGCTTGTAAGCTGCACAGCCCAAAGGTCCTTGCAGAACAACTCAGCAAAATATTGGTATCTGGACGCACTTCATCACGCGCGGGCTCTCGATGCGAACACCCAACTGATCCATCGTCAGCAGGTGAGGTGTGTCCATGTGTCTCAGGGGATTGAATCTTGATTAGTACTTCAAATCAACTCAGTAAGTCAAGCCCAGCAAATCTTCGGTCATCGTCGCCCCCCGGCGATGCGTACCGCGTAGCCATGGTTGATCTGAACAACTTCGCGACTTTCCCGACGCTGGCGATCGGGATACTGGTAGCGTCGCTCAGAGAAGCGGGACTTATTGTCGATGTACTCTCGCCTCTGGAACATGATGTCCCGGCAGCAGAACGCGAACGCCAAGAATGGTACGGAGATCATCTGCATCGTCGGTTGCGCCTTTCCAACAGCCGCGTTGTCCGAGTTGCCCGCGAATCAAGCAGGACACTTCGCCGCCGCTGGTCGGAGAAGCCACACAAAAGGGTGATGCAAGAGGTTGGGCGGATGCTGGATACGAATCCAGACGCGATGCTCTTGTCTGCATACTTACAGCACTATGACACAGTCAAAGCGATCGCCTCGCTCGCGGCTGCCAAGCGCGTGCCTTTACTCATCGGTGGTCCAATGTTCAATCAGCCCGCAGTCGCAAGGGCTTGGGCAGGAATCGCCGGTGTGAGAGCGGTCATCGGTGGAGAGTCCGATCTTACACTCCCTGAAATAGTGAAAGCCGCGATAGAGGGCGGGGATTTATTGCAGTTTGATGGCGTCTTCTTGCCGAACGGCGTCAGCAGTAGCCCCGCACAACCACTCCGTGAACTTGATCGCTCTCCTATTCCTGACTACTCGGACTTCCCTTGGCATCGATACCGATTGCCGCTCATTCCAGTTATGACGAGCCGAGGTTGTCAGTGGGGGCGTTGTGCTTTCTGCAGTGATGTCGTGAGCACGAACGGTCGTACATTTCGCACCCGCACTGTGGACTCGGTCATGAGCGAAATCAGAGAACTCGCTCAGCGTCATCAGAGTTCAAACTTCCTCTTTTTAGATTTAAAACTGAACTCAAGCCCCCACATGTGGCGAGCCATCATCGAGAGAATACAGAACGAAGCCCCCGGGGCACAGTGGGTTGGCACCGTACATGTCGATAAGAGAAAAGACAATGGTCTGAGCCAGGCGGATCTGATGGCTGCCGCCAATGCAGGTATGCGTCGCATCAGCTTTGGTCTCGAATCTGGAAGCCAGAGAGTGCTTGATGCTATGGATAAGGGAAGCGCAGTAGAAGCAAACTCGGAGTTTATACGTCATGCTCATCAAGCAGGAATCAGCGTCAGATGCACGATGTTTCGAGGGTTCCCAGGCGAGGACGCAAGTGACCTGATTCAAACTGCGAGTTTTCTTGAAGAGCATGCGGAGTACATTGATCGTATTAGATTTAATGAACTCGCCATACTCGAGGGCACGCCGCTCCATCGGGAAGCGACAGGAGCCAATAGCCGGTTTGCACAACTCCGCATCGTGAAGAGCGATGAGAAGAATGCGATCGTGAGATACAAAAACTCCGCAACCACGAACAGATCATACCGGAGGGCAATGCGGCGTGTTTTGGCTGCAGTGTACAGTATCAATCGCAGGCCGGTCCGCGCCGAAGCTCGGGTCTTCGATGGCGTGATGTGAATCTCGATGAACTTGTTGCAAGCTAGTTGATTCAAAGGCGCATCTCACCCTTTGTGCGCAAAATTCGTTCATTACCAACCAAAACCCAAAAACACCCTTGCCCAACCCCCACACCACCGCGTACATTCACCCCATCATGTCACGCACACAGCTCACACCAGACCTCTTCTTCGACCTCATCGACCGACGCCTCACCGCCATCGACATCTGCTCGCGACACGACCTCTCATTCGACGACCTCGAGGCCGTCGTCCAATCACCGGCGTTCCAGGACGCCGCGGCCCGCCTCAAATCTGTCGAACAAACACGCTGCACCGCCACCGACACCCTCCGGCGCACGGCCGCCCTCCGCACCCTCGAAGACATCGCCGCACAGCACCCATCCTGCCCAACACACACCGAGACCATCCGCCTCGCCGCCGCCCAGATCCTCCGCGTCACCAACGCCGACCCGATCGGTGACCACCAAACACCACACCAGCCCGATCCCCAACCCGATCCAGACCCGCAGCCCGACCCCCCAGGCCGCACGCACCACCCAGAACCAGAGCGAGAACCAGCCCCAGAACCACAACCAGAGCCCATCAGCGACTGGCCGGACGACCCCAACCCCAATCTCAACCCAGAGCCATACCCACAGCCGGCCCCACAGCCGGCCCCAGAGCCAAACCCAGAGCCATACCCAGAGCCATACCCAGAGCCAAGACCAGAGCCCTACCCAGACCGACCCGCGGCCGCGCACCCCGAGCCGCCAACGCCGCCAACGCCGACCCAATCAACGCCCACCGACACCCATCAACACCCCACACCCCCCGCCCGCAACCTCATCACCCGCGTTGGCACCACACAACCCTTCACACCACAACCATTCCCCGGACGCGATGCGCCGAAGGCCAGCACACCCTCAACCCACACCCGAGCACCCCCGCCCCAAGATCCAAACAAGCTCGCGGCCGAGCCCGCGGCCGAGCCCGACACCCGCCCCAACTACACGGGGGCGCACAACCCGCAGCAATGCGACGACGACAAAGCCAGCCGGCAGACGCCTGCACCCAGAACACAGCATTCAGAAAACCGAAAAGAATCACAGTACACATATTCCGTGTCGCCTTGATGTGCAATGGCACAAAGTTGTGGCACAGGGTGGCCTACGAGGGAACATGCTCGCCCTCGGGGTGCACTGATACTGTGTATGTCGGGTGCCGCACAGCGATGAGCGCTGCGCACACTTGGACGTGACTTGATAGGCTGGGCCTCACGGGGCAGCACACACCAGCGCCTGCCCCCGATCACAATCGAGGGGGGCAGATGATCAGCTTGGCAGTCCGAGTGATTCGAACAGTTGTATCGGGTGTGTGGCGTGCGTGCCGTTCCGACAGCCTCCTTTACGCGGCCGTGCTGGCAAGCACGTTCCCAGCGCTCGTCAGCATGCTGCTGTTCACGAGCCATCCAGGGACCGGAGCCGACTTCGCAAACCAGCTGCGATGGTACATGTACTCGGTGTACGCGGTCGCATTGTTGGTCTCGGTCATCCGTCGGCGCTGGCTGCTGCTGCTATTCGGCCTCGCCGGTGGTCATACATACATCGGCTGGATGATGCTCGCCCAGTCCGGCGTGCAAGCCCCAAGCAACGAGATCGTCATCGCCGCGATCGCATGGGGTGGTCGAGTTTCCTTCGCCTTCTTCATACTGCGTGGCCGGGTGCGATCACCAGAGTACTTCGGCACGCTGATCCTGCTCTTCACGATGACGCCGACACCGATCGCGATGCTGTTCACAGGGCTGACCCTCGGCCTGCGCTTCGTGTTCCTTGTGTTCTGGCAGAACCTGACCATCATCCTCGACATCGGCCTGCGCCGTGCGGCGTTCCTGAGTGTGAAGGCGTTGGTCTTCTGGTCACCGATCCTCCTCTTCATGATCCCATCCGTCGTGATCACGAACCGCGTACACGACGCGACCATGCAGTCAATCTACGAGAACGGCATACTGACAGATACAAGCAGGGCGCAGGGTGGTGCTGCAAGGACCACACCCGACGTGCGTCTGGACATCCACGCCAGGATCGAGCGGGAGTTCCAAATCGCAGAGACGTCATTCCACCGCAAGATGGAGGGTGTGCGAGATCAGATCGACAACAACGTGGACGCGATACCCGGCGAGGTGCTCCGGGTGTACATGGAGTCGGTACCGCCCGCGGCGCAGATCCCTGGGCTCGCGCCGAGCGAGGCCGACTGCGCGTGGTATGACGTGCCCTGCTGGATCCTCCATGAGATCATCGAATCGATCAAGTCCGGCATCCGCAGCAGCTACGACCGGACTCGCTTGCGTCAGGGTCTACGCCTGTACATGGAGACGAAGACGAAGGCCGCAGAGGTCGGCAGCAGCGCGGATCGTGTGATTGATGACACGAAGGCACGCGCGACCGAGTTTCTTGACGAAACGGAGGCGGCGTGCAAGTCGAGTGTTGATGCTGTCTTCCGGACGATCGAAGTGCTGAAGTTGCTCTCGAACATCGCGCTGGTGATGATCATGATCCGGAGCTACCTGTACGTGTTTGCGCGGGTGACGTTCACGAAGCGGAGCCGGGCGAGTGTGTCGCTGCGCCGGCGAGGTGGCGAGCCGCGTCATGGGTCGGTCCGCAAGTGGGGGAACCAGTTCGGTATCGAGGCGTCGTCGCGAGAGGATTATTATGTTTCACGCCGGTTTGAGCCGAATGGGCGTGCGCCGAACTTTGCGATTCCGCAGATGTTCGCCGGGATTGCGCGGCGGATCCGTTACGGGTCCTACACCATGAACCGGATCCGATTCGGGGGTGATCGTGGGCCGGTGTACTTCACCGCGGTCCGTGGTGCTGAGTTCATCTCCTGGCACCTGGAAGAGGGCGAGACAGTCGTTTTCGACTATAAGAACTTCGTGGCGATGAGCGAGGGGATCAGTTTATCGAGTGAGGTGAGCTTCCGAGTCTCGTCCGCGGTGTTCGGGCGGATCGTGTTTCCGACTGCGACCGGGCCCGGCACGCTGGTGCTTCTGAGCACTGGGAGCCCGACGATCGGGACAGAGAAACGCTCGAGTGCGAGTGTTCCGCCAGCGCGAATCCTCGCTTGGCACGCGCATACTCGGTTCACGGTCGAGTCTGAGCTCAACATCGTGGATATGTATCTGAGCGCGGTGTATCTCGAGCGTGTAGGGAACGCGCCGGTCATCATCGATGCTGACACGATGAACAGTCCCGCGGCGGGTCTTGCGCGGTTTATCCGGTACTTCATCCTACCGATGTGAGTCGGAAATACATCTATTGGAATCAGGCGTGCTGTAGGCGCGTGGAACAAATGGAAAGGACGAATGCGATGGGCGATGATGTAGCGATCAACGAAGAGGTGTTCAAGACGGCCAACGAGAGTGCGATGAACTTTGTCGCGGAGAAGAAGAAGGAGGAGCGGGGTGATCTGTACGGCACGTGGACGCAGCACACGGGCACGTGCTCGAGCGTGTGTGACGCGTTCCAAAGATCCCTCGCTGAGCAGGGGGTGACCGGCGGGAAGGAGAAGTCTGTGTACCTTGAAGAGTTTATGCGGAAGAACGGGATCGGCGATAACTACTTCAGCTGATTGCTGGGGTGTGTGCTATGAGTGCGTATCCGCTGCTCGATCTGATCGAGCATCAGGTTGGCGCACGCTCCGGGTGAGGTTCGTGCGTGGATGCTCTCGTCGATGCTCTGGTCTGTGCGTTCGAGTTCGTTGATCTTCTGGGCTGCCTGCGCGTATGCGTCCCGGAAGGGGAGGCCGGTTGAGGCGGTCTGCACTGCTTTATCGGTTGCGAGCATCGGTGCATCGATGGCCGAACGCATGCGCTGTGTGTCCAGGGTCATGGTCTGGATTATCCGGGGCAGGTGGGAGAGGGCTTCGAGCGTGGTGTTTACTGAACGGATCAGCGCACCCTTTGTGAGCTGCAGGTCCCGCTGGTAGCCGCTGGGGAGACTCATCGACTGCTGTATTTCTGATAGGGCTCCCGCGATGACCGCTGTTGACGCGCGGAGCAGTTCTGCCATGTCCGGGTTCTTCTTGTTGGGCATGATTGAAGAGCCGGTGACGTATCCGGCGGCGAGTTCGACGAACCCGAACTCATGGCTTGAGAAGAGTGAGAGGTCCCATGCGAGGCGTCGTGTCTCCTGCATGATCTGCCAGAGTGTGGCGACGACCTGGTGCTCCGTGCGACCGCGTGCGGCCTGGGTTGCCATGGGGTTGATCTGGATCTGGGCAAAGCCGAGTTCCTCGGCGACCTGCTGTCGGGGGAGGGGGATGTTCACGCCGTAGCCTGCGGCGGTGCCCAGCGGGGACGTATCGATCCAGGTGCGTGTGAGGTTGCAGAGATGGGCGCATTCGGAGAAGCTCTCGGCGAACGAGGCCATCCACATGCCGACGGATGAGGGGACCGCTCGCTGGAGGTGTGTGTAGCCGGGCATGGGCGCGAACTCGTGTTCTCGCGCGATCTTGAGTGCGGCGATCGCGGTTTCCTTGCAGCCGTTTGCGGCTTGTTCGAGGGCGGACTTCATGTACAGGCGGAGGGCGACTGCGACCTGGTCGTTGCGTGATCGGCCGAGGTGTACCCGTTTCCCGGTCTCGCCGAGTTGTTCGTACAAGTATGATTCGATCGCGGTGTGCCCGTCTTCGTATCGTTGGTCGAGGACGAATGATCCGTTTCGGAACGCCTCTGCGAGATCGTGCAGTGCGGCGTCGATCTGTGTGTTTTCTTCGTCGCTCATGAGTCCGATGCGGTTGAGGCCGCGCACGTGCGCCTTGGTCGCTTCGATATCGAACAGGAAGAGTTCACGGTCGAGGAGCACGTCGTCGCGGCTCATGAAGCTCATGGCGTCGCGCTCGATGATCGCGCCGGGCTTGGCCCACAATGGAGAAGGCTTGGATTCGATGTTCGGAGAGGTCATGCCCCGTCTCCCTCGTTGCCGGTGGTGAGTCCCATGAGCTCGTCGTAGCCCATGGCCAGGTTGATGTTCTGGATCGCCTGCGATGCGGCGCCCTTGCGCAGGTTGTCGATGACCGACACCACCGCGATCTCATCCGGTCGATCCGGGTTGATGGCGATACCGCCGATGACCGCGCCGTCGCAGGACACGATGTCCTGCACGCGGGGCATGTGCTCGCCGGTCACTTCGATCAGGTTGCACTCTTCGTAGGCCGATTTGTATAGCGTGTTCAGCTGGTCGATCGAGACCGGCTCACGCAGCTTGGCCTGCACGGTCAGCGAGATGCCGCGGAAGAACGGCGCTACGTGCGGGGAGAAGCGGACGGGTGTGCCGAGGTGGCGTGTGATCTCACGTTCGTGGGTGTGGTTGACCAGCTTGTACGGCAGCACACCGTGCAGCAGCGCACGGTGGTCGTTGCGCGATGTGCGCTTGGTGCCTGCACCCGAGTACCCGGAGACCCCGAAGCAGTGGGGCGTATCCGCGAGCTGGTCGGCAATGGGCTTGAGTGCCAGTTGTGCTGCGGTGGCGTAGCAGCCCGGGTTGCTGATCTTGGTCGCATCTGCGATGGCATCGCGGTTGTGCTCGGTGAGGCCGTATGCCCAGTTGTCGTCGAAGCGGTGGTCGGCGCTGAGGTCGAGGATCAGCTGCGGGTCCTGGCCTTTGGCTTCGAGTGCTGCGAGGAAGGGCGCGGCTGCGGCGTCAGGAAGCGCGAGGATGACGATGTCGGCATCGCGCTGTGCGATCTCGGCGGGTTGGATCTGTTCGAACTTCTTGTTGTTGAACGAGACCTTGGCGTGCTTGGCGATGGGGTCGCCGTCGAAGGAGCGGGAGGAGGCGTAGGCGAGGTCGAGGAGTGGGTG
>CAXREY010000044.1:0-11310 GCA_964229845.1 Phycisphaerales bacterium UBA1924 | reverse complement strand
ACCTTGACGTCGTTCTCGTAGGCGAGCGAGCACACCCACCAGCGGAGGACGTCCGCGCCGTAGCGATCGAACAGGTCCTTGAGGGCGGCGCCCTTGGACTTGGAGAGCTTCTTGCCGTCCTTGTCGACCATGAAGCCGTGGGTGAGCAGCGTGCGGAACGCGGGCTCGCCCATGACGCCCAGCGAGGGGAGCAGGGAGAGCTGGAACCAGCCGCGGTGCTGGTCGGAGCCCTCGAGGTAGAGATCGATGGGGTAGTCTTCGCCTTCGGAGCGGTCGCGCATGACCGCGTTCCACGACGAGCCGGACTCGAACCAGACGTCGAGGATGTCCTGGCCTTTCTTGAGTTCGCCGATCGAGACGGTGCCGTCCTTGAGTGATTGCGGCGCGTCGGGGTCGCTGCTGGCGTCGTATTCCGCGAGCAGATCGCCCGGGGCCATGGTGAACCACGCGTCCGAGCCCTTCGTGCGGATCAGGTCCGCGACGGCCTGTGCAGAGGAACGCGTCATGAAGGCGCTGCCGTCGGGCATGGTGAACGCCGGGATGGGCAGGCCCCACGCGCGCTGGCGCGAGATGCACCAGTCGGGGCGTGAGTCGAGCATGCCGTGCATGCGGTTGCGTCCCCACGCGGGAACGAAGTTGACGCTGCCGCCCTCGCCTGTCGCGGCCAGTGCCATCTCGCGCAGGCCCTTGCCGTCGCGCTCGGTGGGCTTGTTGACATCGACAAACCACTGCTCGGTGCAGCGGAAGATGACCGGGGTCTTGGACCGCCAGTCGTGGGGGTAGGAGTGCATGAAGCGGTGGGCGTAGAACATGTGCCCGGATTCGGTGAGCTTCTTGGCGATCAGCTCGTTGGCGTCCCAGATCGACATGCCGGCCAGCCAATCGGGGACGGATGCGTCGTAGACGCCGTCGCCCATGACCGGGCAATAGACCGGCAGCCCAACGCGCAGGCCGGTCTGGTAGTCGTCGGCACCGTGGCCCGGCGCGGTGTGGACGAGGCCCGAGCCGTCCTCGAGGGTGACGTAGTCGGCGCTGACCAGCGTGTAGCAGTTGCTGGTGTCGGCGTCGGGCTCGTTGACGGGCGTGGGGGCCTCGTCGCGGAACGGGTGCTTGTAGCCCAGCCCGACGAGCTTGTCGCCGGTGGTGGTTGCGACAGTCTCGACCTCCTCGGCCTTGGCGGCCTTGCAGACCTTCTCGACGAGCTCGACGGCCATGACGGTGTAGTTGCCGTCCACGCGCACGAGCGCGTACTCGAACTTCTCGTGGACCGCGATCGCGAGGTTTGCGGGCAGTGTCCACGGGGTGGTGGTCCAGATCATGAAGCTGGGGGTCGCGCCGGGGCGGGCGTCGCCGGTCAGGCCGAACGCGTCGTAGACGGCGTCGGCGCTGGCGGCCTCGAAGTCGACGTACACCGAGAGGTCTTCGCGGTCCTGGTATTCCAGCTCCGCGTCGGCCAGTGCGGTCTCGTTGGCGACCGACCAGTGCACGGGCTTGAGCGCCTTGTACACCAATCCCTGATCGCAGAGACCGGCCAGCACGTCGAGGACGGCGCCCTCATAGCGGGGGACCATGGTGAGGTACGGGTTCTCGTAGTCGGCGACGGTCAGTAGGCGCTGCATCTGCCCGGTCTGGAGCTTGACCTGCTTGCTCGCGTAGCTCTTGCATTCCTTGCGGACGGCCATGCGGCGGGTGTCGTCGTCGAGCCCGTCGAGCTTGTCGGCCTTGCCGGACTCGACGAGGTCGGTCATCACCTTGTGCTCGATGGGGAGCCCGTGGCAGTCCCAGCCCGGGACGAATCCGGTGTTGTAGCCGTTCATGAACTTGCTGCGGACGACGAAGTCCTTGAGGCACTTGTTCATCAGGTGCCCGAGGTGGATGGAGCCGTTGGCGTACGGCGGGCCGTCGTGGAAGACGAACTTCTTGTCGAAGCCCTTGGCCTTCTCGCGCATGGCGTTGTAGAGCCCGGCTTTGCCGTCCAGCTTGTCCCAGCGTTTGAGCGATGCCGGCTCATTCTGGATCAGGTTGGCCTTCATCGGGAACCCGGTCTTGGGGAGGTTGACGGTCTTTTTGTAGTTTGGTTTGTCGGTCTGGGTGTCGGACATATCGGTCGGCTCCTGCACGCGACGGGTCGGCAATGATCGCCGCGTGATGCATCGTATTCAGTGGGATTGGCGTGTGTGGATGCGTTTCGGGTGCGGGCGTTTGGTGCTCGCACGTGCCCCGTGGGGTCGGCGTGGGTGGAAGATCACCCGCGGGCCCTCAGCGGGGCCACATAATTCGGCGGCTCTGGATCTCCTCCAGGCGCGTGCCGGTCTGCCGAGATGGGCGGTTCGTGTGCATCGCACAGAGCATAGCCCGATGATCGGCGATCTCACAGAGCGAATCGCGGGTGTGCATGAAAAAACCCGGGCGGGCCCGGGTTGGTTGTGGAAAGCTGGTTTGGCTTTAGAGGTGCTCGAAGAGCGATTGGGTCCGCAGGACCAGCCCCTCGCGGGCGATGAAGTGGTAGGCCTGGACGTGGACCTCCTTGGCGAGGCGCTGATAGGCGAGGATGCTCATGCAGGGGCCGATCTCGTCGTCCCAGCGGTGCACCATGGCCTGCTCCTCGCGTGCGAAGTCGTCGAGCTCTTCGAACGTGGAGAGGTAGAGGTTCGAGGTGAGCTGCTCGGTCTGGACGCTGGCCATGTAGTTGAGCTTCGAGCGGGGGAAGCGGTACTCGAACTCACGCTCGCCGGCGCAGAGCAGCGATTCGACGATGCCCGTATCGGGCAATCCGCGGCTGCTCTCGCTGACGATCTCGCAGGCGCAGGCGCCGCTGATCTCGAAGCGGCACATGTGGCGCCCCTCCATCAGCCATGATTCGAACTGGTACGGCCCGAAGTTGACGTTGCGGTGCTCAACGATCGAGAAGAGCTCCGGGTGCAGCGGGCGGGAGTAAAGAACAGATTGGTATGTTTGAAGGCAGCTCGCGTTTGTGTGTGCGGTTTTTATTTGGGTCATGGATTCCTTCCCATGCCGAGGTTGTTGTGTGTGGAGACCGGGTCAAACAACTTCCCGACGCGTCGTTTTCTTGAGTGGATGACCAAAAAGCGACGAAGAGATGAGTTTATGGGACGAAACTGGTTTTCCCAAGCCCATTTTGTGAATACTGACAAATTTGGTGATTTTTACCTCATCGTACACAAGATATCAGATTTACGCACATCTCAACCACAATACATAGGGATTCTCGATAGTATGGATGCGATTCGAGGCTTCACCCAAACATAAACAAAACATGAGTGGCGGTCATCCACAATCAGCGCTCCCATCATCGCTTGAGCAGGCGAAGCGTCTCGGGCTGCGCGATCGGATCGTGACGCTCGGGCACGCGCTGCGCGGTGCGAGCGGATCGGCTCGGGATTCGATGGCGCTGATGCTCATCGAGCTGGCCGCCCAGGGGCGGGGCGTGACGGACGGTCACCGGAATCAGGCCCACGCGGCGGGCCCCATCGAGCTGATTACTCGTCTGCCCGCCCGCTGGCGTGAGCGTCACGCCGACGACGCGCTGCTGGCGCTGGCACGCGCGTGGCCCTACATCCCGGCGGATGCGCGTCCGCTGGCGCTCGCGGTCGGGCGTGAACGCTGGATCGAAACGACCAAGGTGCTCGCGGGGCACGCCGAAGCCGACGCCCGTCTCGCGGCGATCTCCATCGCGCACGACACCGCGGATCCCGCGCTCGGGCACATCGTCTGCTCGCTTTTGGGGGATGAGGAGCAGCGTGTTCGCCAGGCAGCGGACGAGGCCGTGCTGCGTATGTCGTTGCGTCAGCTCCGCCATGTGCCGAGCGAGCTGCTGGGGGCGCACTACGCGTCGATCGCCAATCAGGGCGTGGTTTCATTCCCCGCAGATCCCGACGTGCTTGAGCTCGAGCGGCACGTGCTGCTCCGGGCGGTTTCGGATGCCGCGTACGGCTTCACATCGCACCGGTGCCGATCGCCGCTCGTGGCGTTGCTGCTGCTGATCGATCATCGGAACGCGTCGAGGGTTGAGCGGGAGATCAGCGACCGGATGCGTCGGCTTCTCGCTATGCGGAACCACCCGAGCCACGCGCCGATCCGGACACTGCTCAAGCGGACGGACTGCCCGCTCCTGCGTGAACGCGCGTTGCGATGGCTCCCCATCGATGCGATCTCGAACGCGGCGTTGGAGCGGTTGAGGGTCCCCGAGTCGCTGATCGAGCACGAGGTCATGCTCCGGAACGCGCACCTCGCTGTGCGGCCAGCGCGGGCGAGCAGGCTCTGTTCGCTCACGAGCCCCCGGAGTACAAGCAGAGCACAGGAAGTCCTCCCCGCCCCGCAGCAGTGGAAGACGCTGAGCGGATCAGCGCGGCTCGGCGTCGTGTCGCTCAACGCGCTCATCGGCGGTGATGAGCAGGCCCGGCGTGGCCGGATCGAGCCGACACTCGCTGACGAGAGTTTGCATATCCGCCTGCGAGCCGCGGGGCTGTGCCCTGGCCTCGACCTGCAGGACTTTATTTTCGATGCGGACGGGGTCATCAGCAGGCACGCGGGCATCCGATGGAGCACGCTGGGGGCCGAACCGCCACGGTTCGATTCGCCATCATCCACCTCTCGGATCCGACTGAGCGAGCTGGCGTCCCGTTCGCCCCACGACGCGACCCGGCGTATCGCGCGCGATGAGCTCGCTCGCCTGACGATCTCGGACCCGTCGCTCCCTTCGTCGCGCCAGCGTGCCCGCCGCTACATGCAGTCGGATCCGGCGGGTTTCATCCGATCGATGCGTGATCGCCTGGCGATGCCATCGACGTGCCTCGAGACGATCATGATGATCCGGCTGCTGGGAGTGGAGCGTCGCTTCGAGCTGGACCTGATCGGGATCGTGCAGAGCGAGTACAGCGAGCATCGGTCACGCGCGTGCGCGGTGGCGGCGCTCGCGCGGGTCCAGAGCAACGCGGCCAGGTACATCCTTGATGAGGCGTTGGGTGACCGCGATCCGCGCACGCGTGCCAACGCGGTTGAGCACGCTCAGATACCGTTCGATCACCTGATGGTGTTCCGTGACGATCAGGACCACCGGGCGCGAGCCAACGCGGTCCGCAGGGCGATTGTTAGCGGCGTCGAATCCGAGACCGAGAAAGCCAGAGATGCGAGCGGCGCGTTGATCGAGCTGCTCGGTGATCCGCGCCCGATGCACCGGCTCGCGGGCTCCTGGGTCGCGCAGCACACGGTGGTATCGCGGAACCGTGACCGGCTCGGCACACGCTGGAGCCCGATCATCGCACAGCTCGAGGAACTCGCGGCGGTGGACGAGGATCCGCGGCTCAGGGATCGGGCCAGGCGCTGCATCCGGCGGCTCGCGTCAGAGATCCGGTGCGGGGCTTCGAGCAGCAGCGATCTCTCCCACAATCTGGCGGGTGAAGCGTGATGCAGGAAGCCGAGCCAACCACGCTGCATGTCCCCGCGAGCACATCGCCCGCGGCAGCGGAGACCGGGCTGATCGGATTTGCCTGGGTCGCGGTGCTGATCCCGGTTGTGGTGCTCGTCGCCTGGTACGTCCTCCGCGCCAGGCGGTTGGCTCAGCTGAATCCTGAGGAGCACGCGTTTCGTTCGCTCGCAAGGCGCTTCCGCCTGCGTGCGAATCAGATCGAGCGTGTGCGCAGGTACGCACACGAGATCGCGAACTGCTCGCCGCTTGAGGTGCTGATGGATGATGACTTGCGGGTGCGGGTGATCACTTCAGCGGATTAGACGCCGCTGAGCTCGATCTTGATCCCAGAGCACGTGACGCCGAGGCGGTCGCCGAGTTCCGCCAGCAGCGCGTCGGGGACCGAGTCGATTAGCCGCTTTGACAGATCCTGCGGGACGTCGAGGATTCGTCCGTCGTCGAGGACGAGGTGGACGTGCTCGTGGATGTCCGCGTCGTAACGGCAAGCGCCGCCGCTGGTGGAGGCGGGGATCCGGTTGGCGAGCCCGCACTCGACGAGCGTATCGAGGGTGTTGTACACCGTGGCCTGAGAGACCTCGGGATCGATCTGGTGAACCTCGGCCAGGAGTTGTTCCGCGGTCGGGTGGTTGCGGTTGGTGCACAATGCCCGATACACGGCCTCACGCTGGCGCGTCATCCGCAGCCCGTGCTGCGTAAAGATCGCCCGGAGCTGGTCTCCGTCCAGGTGCTGATCGTGCTGGTCTAACTCATGGTTCACAAACGTATTATGCCGGGAAAACGGGGCGGAATCGATGGGGATGGCGAAAAAAGTTCCAGATCACCGTTCCTGATCGACGGGCTTGGGTGCAGAGATGTACATCCGTTTGTGCTCGATCCCCGCCTCGACGAACACCTCGTCTTCGCTCTGCCAGCCGAGGCGCTCGTAGAACGGCATGGCCGAGAGCTGGGCGTGGCAGTAGAGCTGTTCGAGCCCGAGATCACCGAACCCGCGTGCCTCCATGGCGATCATGAGGCGGCGTCCGATACCCTCGCCCTGGCGCTGGGGGTCGACGCAGACCTGCTGCACCTTGCCGGTGCGCAGCCCCTGGTCGTCCTCGGTGATGAACAGGGTCGCGGTGCCGACGACTTTGATGCCCGTGGGGTGATCGAGCGTCGCGACATAATGCTCGGACTCGTTCTCCCGCCCGGGAGCCATGCCGAGGTAGTCCTCGAACGTGAACCCGATCGGGTCGAGGAGCACGCTCGTGCGGAGCGCGACCTCCTGCTCGTAGAGCGGGTTGTCCATCGAGATGTGCGAGATCTTGATCAATTCGTTTGCCCCTGCATCGTGATGCAGTGAATGTAGCAGAGACGGCGTGAGTTTTCACGCCATCTCGGGCAGAATCGAACGCGGAGCGGGGGCCGAATCAGTCAAGAATCCAGCCCGGCGTGGCACATTCCACGATCTCCGGCTCGCGGTCGCGGTCCACGTTGGTCTCGAAACGGCTCCAGAGTATGGCGCTCCAGTCGTCGTGATCGCTGAGGAGGTTGCATTCGTCGTCCCAGCAGCCCACGGCGTCGCCGCCGCACTCGTCGATCAGGAAGCGGCAGTTGATGTTGGCCGTGTACGCGTCGGGGTCGATCGTTCCGTCGTCGTCCCAGTCGATCGGGGTCACGCCGTCGATGCCCGCCTGCTCCCGGATGCTGTTCTCATCGAGCGCGATCGAAAAGCCGAGCGAGTAATCCGGCGGCCCGTCGCCGAGCGCGTCCATGTCGGTGTCCACGCCGGCGAACTGGTAGCGGTAGTTCATGACCGAGTTGTAGTTGGGCTTCCAGTTGCGGTTCTCATCCCCGCCGTGGCGCAGGCCGAGGTTGTGCCCGAGCTCGTGCATGATGGTGTTGGTCATGATCTGCGGCGTGGCGTAGTCCGACAGCGTGACCATGAAGTCGTTGCCGGGGAGCTCCGCGACACCGGAGGACGTGTTGGTGACGTCGTTGTAGCGGTGCGCGAACATGGCGTAGTGGAAATACCCGCGCCGGTTCTGCTCGAAGTGGCTCTCTTTGACGATGTTGAACTCGAAATCGAAGATGATCGAGAGCGGGGCGCCCGGGAGCTGGTTGCCGCCCATGAACGGGCCGCCCTGGCCGTAGTCGAAGTGGATGCTGATGCCCGGCTCCGCGTCGTACGGGTTGGGTACCGGGGCGTTGGAGAAGGCGTCGACGATCGGGGCGATCACCTCGGGCGTCGGGCGATAGTCGGCCACGAAACCGTCGAAGTCGCCCGCGAACCAATCGCATTCCACAAAGATATCGCGTCGCAGCGGGTCCGCGCCGAGCGCGGGCAGGTCGAGCCCGCCGAGCGTTCCCAGAAGCTCGTCACCATCATCGATGCCGTCGTTGTCGGTGTCTGGGTTCAGCGGGTCGGTGCCGACCCGTCCGAGATCGATGAACCGCCCGTCGTCGGTCTCCGCGAAGTCCGGGATCCGATCGCCGTCGGTGTCGGTCAGGTCGGGGCAGCCGACGAGGTACTGCGTGAGGAACGCCGAGATGTCGAAGAAGTCGAGATCGCCATCGCCGTTGAGATCCGCGCTGCTGTCCTGGTTCAGGTAGGTCTCCACGAACGCGGAGACATCGAAGAAGTTGAGCGTCAGGTCGTTGTTGAAGTCCGCCGAGCAGAACGGGTTGGGCGCGGCGGCGGAGCATGCGGCGCACGATACCGTGAGAACAAGCACAGGCGATGTTCTTGGCATGGTCCTCACTCCTCCAAGGCCACTCTATGAGCAACCCGACCCGATGAACAAGCGAAAAGTGGGGGATCGGCTCAGCGTCCTTCGACGGTGAGCGGGGTGTGCCCCATGCGTTGGGCGGCCATTTTTTCCCAGCCGCTGCCCAGCTCGCCCTCGGGGTCGGGGGGAACGATGTCGACCTTCTTCTCGCCGAGTTTGACCTCGCCCGAGCGGACGCGCTGCTGGAAGGCCTTGCACTCGTCGAGGAGCCGATCGAGGATCTCGTCCTCGCCGACGGTCGCGACCTTCTCCCCCTGGACATAGATGATGCCCTTGCGATCGCCGGCGAAGACGGCGACGTCGGCGCCTTCCGCTTCGCCCGGACCGTTGACGACGCAGCCCATGACGGCGACCTTCATCGGGACCTCGATGGCTTCGGAGAGCTTGTTATTGACATCCTGCACGAGCGAGAAGAGATCGACCTGGATGCGACCGCAGGTGGGGCAGGCGATCAGCTCGGCGCCCTTGCGTTCACGCAGGCCGAGGGAGTAGAGCAGCTCGAGCCCGTCCTCGACCTCGTAGATCGGGTCGTTGGCGTAAGAGATGCGGATGGTGTCGCCGATGCCGTTGGCCATGAGCGAGCCCAGCGCGACGACGGAGCGGATGCAGCCGGTCTCCTTGGGCCCCGCGTGGGTGACGCCCAGGTGCAGCGGGTGGGCGAAGCGTTTGGCGATCTCGGTGTAGGCGTCGATGACGACGGTGGCGTCCATGGACTTGGCGCTGATGGCGATGTCGTAAAAGTCGCGCTCGTAGAAGATGTCGAGGTATTCCTCGAGCTTGGCGATCATGATCGAGAGCAGGTAGCCGTGCTTCTGGTCGGAGAAGACCGCGCCGAGCTCCTTGGCGCGGGCCTGCTTGTCCTTGCGCTCGATGATGGAGCCCTCGTTGACCCCGACGCGGATGGGGATCCCTCTTCCACCATTGGCGTCTTTGCACGCGTCGATGACGGCCTCGACCTGGGCGCGGTCGTTGATGTTCCCGGGGTTGAGGCGGATCTTGTGCACGCCCGCCTCGACGGCCTCGAGGGCCCGCTTGAAGTGGAAGTGGACGTCCGCGACGATGGGGACGGTGGTCTGGTTGAGGATCTCGGGGAGCGCCTCGGTGTCCTTGCGCTCTGGTACGGCGACGCGGACGACGTCGGCCCCGGCGGCGGTGAGCTTGTGGATCTCGGCGACGCACTTGTCGATGTCGTGGGTGTAGCCCGCGGTCATCGTCTGCACGCTGATGGGCGCGGCGGTGGTGGGGGCGGAGAGGCCGATTCCGAGCGGGTGATCGGGGCCGATCCCGCCGCCGATCTGGACGATTCCGGTGCGGTCGTCGCCGACGAAGATAGGACGGGTTGGGTTTCTGGGCTGCATCGGGAGATTCTAGGTCGTACGGGGTGAATTGGTGGTTGGTTCGTCGTGAGGTTTGCGGATCGACTCCGGGTGCCACGGGTTGCTCAGCCAACGGCTGACAACCCGTGCGCTGCCTTTGTCGGGGGTGGTTGGTTGAATCCCCCCAGGTTCTGCGGAGGGCACGGCTTGTCCACCTGCGGCGGAGCAAGCCGTGGCACCCGGCTAAGAAGCGTCCGGGCGGACTAGGTTGGCGTATTTGCAGCGGCGGAGGCCGAGGTAGGCGAAGGTCTCGAAGTAGAGGAAGCCGGGTATGCTCATCAGGAAGAAGATACGCGACATGACTCCATAGTGGTCCATAAGCTCATATCCGCTGATGTTCGGTTGAGCATTCCAAGGTGGCAACCTGAACATTTCTTCGCTCGGTGAAGATGACTGCCCGAAGCAGTAAAGGCTCAGTGCGATGAATACTCCGCACCACACCCAACCCACGCTGCCGTGGCTCACGATGTTGTCCGCGATGGGCTGTGTGACTCTGAAGCCACGCGTTCTGCTGATAACGATGAGTCCTGAGAGCTCGATCGCGGTGAGGATGATGAATGCAACGATCACAATCGGTGCACAAACGACGCTGATCAAGATGGCATCAAAGTGACCCAGAAGAGAGTACGGGTTGAGCAGTTCTACGCAACAGATCAAGAGTAACATCCACATCCCAGCGATGAAGAGTGTTTTTAGTGACAGCCCGGTCCCTTCACGATCATTCAGCATCATCACATCCAGCGTCCGCATCGGATGCCTCAGCGTCATCCACCACGTCCGCACCAGCGACCCCACGCCCGGTGATTGCTGCCACGGCGTGCCGACGCGGCGTTCGGGGAGCGATTCGGCGATGGGCTTGCCGCACTCGGGGCAGTTGCCGTCGGTGTCGAGCCCCTCGATGACGTAGCCGCACTTTTCGCAGAGGAGGGTGTACTCGTCTTTCCATGGGCGGTCGGGCATGGGGGATGGTATGGCGGGGTGGAAGGAAGGAACCGTCCAACCTCTGGGGGTGGGGTTGGACGGTTCCTTCCTTCTTGTGTTTGGATGCGCGGTGATCTTGTGCCTCCCTCGCCCCGGCGGGGGGAGGTGGTCCGCCGAAGGCGGATCGGAGGGGGTCTTGTAGGTTGTGCGATGCTTTGAAGACCCCCTCCGCCTCGGAGACTCGGCACCTCCCCCGCCGGGAGCGGGGGAGGCACAAGAGGGGAGGCACGAAGAGGGGCGGGGAAGGAGCGCCGGAGTGGGGGAGACCCGCGCGATTGAGGATCCGGGCCGATTTGGTCGATAGAGGGTCCGATGTCGCTGCGTATCTCGCCATCCAATCGCCCGCAGGAACCCGTGAACGAGTCGCCCGGTGCCCGCCCCTGGCTCGGGGTGCGGTTCGTGTGCTCGGGGCAGTACCAGCGCGTCTACCGCGATGTCAACGGCGAGCGCTACCTCGCCCGCTGCACCAAGTGCGGCAAGACCATCACCTTCAAGGTCGGGCAGGGCGGGAGCGATCAGCGGTTCTTTGATGTGTCGTGCTGAGGGGCACCCAACTCTTGCTCCTTCCCCACGCTCTTGCGCTCCTTCCCCGCCCTTGCGGAGCTTTATGCGCCATTCGGCGCTTGTTCGGCACTTGCGCTTTGCGCAGCCCGCGTCCACAATGTGCTCTTACCAGGGAGTACACGATGGAACGCGAGCTTTGGATTGTGATCAGGCGGGGGCTTCGCGCCCTGCCGCG
>CAXREY010000043.1:0-25946 GCA_964229845.1 Phycisphaerales bacterium UBA1924 | reverse complement strand
GTCGACGTGGCCGTCGCGTCGCTGGTTTCGCTGCTCGAGCCGATCATGGTCGTGCTCCTGGGCGGCATGGTGGGCACGATCGTCGTGGCGATGTTCCTGCCCATGATCAGCATGCTCGAGTCGCTCAGCGGTTGAGCACTCCGGGCCGATCCACGAATCACACACTCGGGACGAGTGAGGAAACGTATACGAGATGAATCATCATCACGAACATATCAACAATACCAAGCGAAGCGGGTTCACCCTGATCGAGCTGCTGATTGTGTTCGTCATCACACTCGTGCTGCTCACACTCACGCTCTCGGGTCTGAACCGGGCCACCAAGGCGGGGCGACGGACCGCGACCCAGCAGTCCGTCTCTTCACTGGCGAAGGCGGTCGATCAGTTCAAGCAGGAGTTCGGGTTCCTGCCGCCGCTGGTTCATGACGGGATGCCCATCAGCTCGGGGAACGATGCGTTCCGCCCGGCGGTGTTCCTCAGCGGGGCCACGCAAGAGGATGGCCCGACATTCCTCGTTACCGGCGGCCCGTACGAGTACCAGACGCTGATCGTGTGGAACACCGGGCTCGATGCGCCGTTCTTCCGGGGGCGCAACATGGGTGGGCCATACGCGACGTGGGACGCGGATGAGTCGTGGAACGATCGACGCTATTCCAAGTACGCGCTCGCGTACTACCTGACCGGCGTGCTTGATAAGTATGTCGATGGTGTGAGCGGGCCGGGCATGACGCGTCCGATCCTGGACGGCTCGTTCCTGGGCGTCGGCTACCCGGTCGGCAGCGTGCGTGAGAAGTACGAGCCCTTCATGGACGTCGAGCGACGCGGCGCCCGCATCGTCAACGGCTACGTCGAGCCCAAGGAGCTCTCTGAGCATGAGCCGGGCACCGGCGGCGCGAGCCTGCCGACGCCCGCGGACGTGCGATCGATGTACGATCCGCGCCAGGAGCCGACGCTCTTCGCCTTCGTGGACAGCTTCGGCACCGCGTTCCGGTACTACCGCTGGGAGCCCGGGCGCCTGGTCAACGGGCGGATCGTGATCGAGAGCGAGCTGGATCTGAACATCCCGCCCGTGCTGATCGATCCCGTCGAGTATGAGAAGGTGCAGAACGATCCGATGAACTTCGATGATCCGAATGTGAACTTCATCGGCGAGAACACCGCGCTGCGTAACGCCCGCTACGCGGTCGTCAGCGCCGGGCCGGACGGGTACTTCGGCACCGAATCGATCGAGACGATCGCCAGCTTCCTGCGTGTAGATGTTCCCGGCTCGAGCAAAGAGCAGGCGGAGCTCCGCAGGCAGGTCTGGGTGGACAATCTCTACGAGGTGGGTGAGTGATGCGATACATGAATGAATCCATAACTCGCTCCTCCCGGTCCGCGTACACGGTCGTCGAGCTCCTCGTGGTCATCGTGATCGCGGTGCTGCTGCTCACGATCGCGGTCCCGGCGTTCACGGCGACGATCTATTCGTCGAACCGCACGCTGGCCGTGAACGCGATTCAGGCGTGCTCCATCATGGGGCGCGATGTGGCGATCAACACCGGCAAGGATGGCGCGGTCGTCTTCGTCTACGACCCCGAGGTTCAGCGTGTGAGCATCATCCCCGCGATCCACGTCGGCACGATCCGTGAGGCCTCGACCGCGCCCAGCGGCCCGGGCGGCGGCGGTGGGGGGCCTGCCTCCAGCGGGTTCGGCGATCAGCCGTACTTCGACCGCGATGTGTTTGTCCCGGCCCCGATTGGCGAGGTGCTCACGCTCCCCGAGGGTTGGATGGTTAACGGCTACGCGGCGCCCGGGATGCTTCTGGACTACGACTCTGCCGGCGACGAGGCGGCGGTCTGGTACAACTCCGAGAAGTACGGCGATACGAATCCAAACCGCGGCATCAAGGGCGACCCGCACTGGGTGTTCCCCGAGACCGGGTTCTTCCCGCGCGATGCGCAGATCAATGGCGGCTCGCTCAACGGCAACTTCTCGAACGTCAACGCGAACATCAAGACTGCCCGTCAGACGTTCATGATCCGCTTCGACGCCCGCACTGGCGCGGTGAGCCGCGATACAAGCTCGGCGCTGTTCGTCGATCCCCGCAACAGCAGGCAGCGTCAGCCGAGCGGGAACCCGCTCTCGCCGTACGAGCAGACCCTGCGGATCGATCTCGCCGAGGACCTGGAGGTCTGGGCGTCACGCGTCCTGAGCTCACCCGATCTTACGAACGATCGTGTCACCTACGGCAACGATGATGCCGAGCTCCGCGAGCAGCTCATCGGGACGGCGAGCAACGACACGATCCTGGTCAAGCCCGTCTCACGCGTCGCGCTGTATGACATCAGCAAGCTGGCGCTGGGACTTGGCGCCCGCGGCGTAAACCGAGACACGAACTCGCTGTACCTGCCGCACGATCAGGACGATCGTGACGTGACACAGGCCATCGACATGTCGCTGTTTATGAATGCTGCAAACCCGCCCAGCAACGAACAGCAGGTCATCGAGTTGATGAACCAGTGGATCGACGGCGACACAGATTTTAACGACCAGATCGATTTCGATGACGAACCGGACTCTCGCATTTTCCTTGTTCAGTCATACACAGGAGAGATGCAGGAGGTGTTCCGATGAGATCAGATCACACGGTCCCAAACAGAGCCGGCTTCTCGCTCATCGAGGTGCTGATCGCGGTGCTGGTGCTCGCGATCGGGATGCTCGGGCTTGGCGCGGTGTTCCCCGCGATCATTGCTGAGCAGCGCGATTCGTTCGCGGTTATTGAAGGTGAGAACGCGGCTGCCTCTGCTGAGTCGCTGCTCCGCAATCCGGAAATGGTTGATTTCCGCCTGCTCGACGAGTCCTTCGGGAAGCGTTCGTTCGCTAACAACGAGCAGTACCTCTATGACTGGGTTGTCCCGCAGTTCGGCGAGGAGTTTTATAATTGGTCTACCTCGGTGCCCGGGTACTACCGCGACTTTTCTACGTTCAACTCCGTTGATTTCCAGGGATCCGAATCCGGGATCTGGAGTTTCAATGCCAACCGGGCGCCGGGCGATGCCAACACGTACCCGCGACTGACAGAGCTCCCGGTTCATGCCCGCCTTTACCCGCAGCCGAACTCGGGCAAGCAGCCCAAGTTTGTGTGGGATGTCGCGCTGCGTCGTGAGCCAACCGGCGATCGGATCCAGGCGGCCATCTTTGTGCGGCGCGTCGATGCACGCATCCGCGTGCCCCGCGGCGCGACCCTCAGCGAAGTTCTTCGGGGCGTGGACCCGAACTCCGGCGGCGGATTTGATGAGGATTTCTTCCGTCTCCCGGTCGCGTTGAACACCGATAACGAGGCGCGTCCTGCCGCGGATGACGGCAGCGATTCACGCGTGTACGCGAACATCCAGATGCTTGAGGTCGAGGTCTACCCCGAGCATCTCGACTGGCTTGCGTTTGTGCCCGGACAGTTTACCGATACCTCGATCGACCTCGCGAGCAAAGTTGGCCAGCTCCTTGTCGACAACACCGGCGTGGTGCGGCGGGTGGTCGGAACGGCTCAGCCGGATTCCACCAGCCCGATTCCCAGCGATCGGCGCGTGGTCGTCATCGATCCGCCGTTCGAGTACGCGAACGCGGGCGGCAGCCAGACGGACAGCGTCCGCCCTGACCAGAACACAACGGCATCGAACGGCCTGGCCAACGAACGCGCGAAGCGGGCGAGCTGGGTCCGTCAGGTGATCTTTACACCGCGTGAGCCGGTGGCTGTGCGGATCGTGACGCTGGAGGATGATTCATGAACAACCATCCACGAACACCACGGAGCCGGAGCGCGTTCACGGTTGTCGAGATGCTGGTCGTCATCGGCATCCTGGCGGCCGTTTCGCTCGGCGTCGCGACGATTTTCCAGAGCGTTGGCGAGACGGTGGCGAAGGGGCGGAAGCTCTCGCAGCTCAACCAGTTCGCGGCCCGCATCGAGCGGGTGATGCGCGAGGACTTCCAGGCCCTCACGCGCGACGGCTTCCTCGTCATTATCAACAAGAACGCCGCGGGCGGGAACGACATCCAGCTGTACCGCGGCGACGAGCGTGACCTCGACGGCAACGGGTTTGTCGGGCGTCCGCGTCGATCCGATGAGATCATGTTCTTCGCGCGTGGCGACTTCGTCTCGCAGCGCCGCCCGATCGTGCCCAGCATGATCGCGTCTTCGAATGAGGCGGCGATCTACTACGGGCACGGCCAGAAGCGCCGCCCGCAGATCGCGCAGACCGATCCCGGTTACCAGCAGCCGCTGAACCTGTTCTTCAACCCCGAGCCCTGGGACAACAACTACGATGCCACCCTGGACACGCGTCTGGGACAGAGAACACCCGGCTTCGTGAACCCCAACGAGTTCGCCCGCGACTGGGCGCTGCTGCGTCACGTCACGCTGCTGACCAACCCGCAGGGGCCCGGCCAGCAGGTGCCATCGGAGCTCTTCGGCTTCAGCAGCGACGATCCTGCCCAGCGCCCGCGACTCACGGATTCGGATCGTCAGATCATGCTTCAGCCCGCGGCGCGGAGCATCTTTACCTCGCTCAACGGCAGCAGCCAGTTCGACCCCGCCACCGGCGATCGGATCAACGTCTCCCTGTACGACCTCTCGTACGCGGGGCAGGCAAGCTCTGCGGACCTCTACCCGCTGTACCTCCGCGCGAGCGGGATGGTGGATGTCGTCACGCAGGATATCGCCACGATCCGCACGGAGCTCCAGTCGCTCGCCGCCCAGAACCCGCAGCGGTTCCCCGGATTCTACCTGAACTACAACAACGCCTTCGGGCGTCTGCCGACACCGACACCTCCGTCGGGCATGACGACGCGAGATTTCTTCGAGTACAACTTCTACAACCTGCCGACGCCGCCCAACCCGGGCGATGGTTTCAACCTGAAGCTCGGCAAGTACAACGATCTGGGCGTGTGGAATATCGCCGCGGATGTGTTCGACGTGAACCACGCCCGAGCGATCCGTTCGTGGATGATCGACGCGCTGCCCAGCGCATGGAATACGAGCAGCGGGAGCGGGACCGTCAACTCGGCGGACTTCTACGCGGGCATCCGCTACGAGGATATCCCCACTCGCCTGCTCTACGACCAGACGGACTTTGCCAATACCGACCGCGGCCGACTCGAGCGGGCGTACGCCGAGGCGAACCAGGAGATGCTCGGCTCGTCCGTGTTCGTCCCGCGGTGCACCGAGTTTATCGTGGAATGGTCGTACGGCTTTGTTGATCACAGCCGCGCCGTGACGGATCCGCAGTTCAAGCAGATCCAGTGGTACGGTCTCGAGCGGTTCGTGGATTCCGACAACGACGGCATCATCGAGTTCAACGGCGACGACCAGCGCGCGGCGACGCGATACTTCAACCGCGGGCTGACCCAGGCGGGCAACGACCCCTCACGCAGCGATCTGCCGCGTCCGCGTGGCACATCGTCATGGCTCGTCACCGGGGTGGCGCCGCTGAGCGGCTCGCAGCCCGACGTCGAGGCCGCGTGTTTCGGCTTCGCGACGCACCCGGGCGCGGACGTGGCCTCTGGGCAGACGATCGAGGGCGGGGCCTGGCCCTGGCCCAAGCTGATCCGGATCACGATGACGCTCGGCGATCCAACGGACCGTGAGGTAGAAGAAACCTACCAGGTCATCTTCGAGATCCCGGACGCGCAATGAGCCGGGAGAGGCGACGGGGACACAAGTTACTGGGGACGCTCGACGCGGGACACCGCCGGCGCCAAGCGGCACGAGCCGTCGAGCAGACAACCCACAAGGCGCACATCGCCCGCGAGCCGGGCGAGGAGTCAGAGTCATGAAGAAGCACAAGCGACGCAGAACCATCACGGCGATCGAACTGAGGGCCATGGCGGGCCGCGGGCCGCGTGAACGCGGCTCCGCGCTGCTGATCGTGATCGGCACGCTCGCGCTGGTCGCCGTCTTCGCGGCGGTGTACGTCTCCATCGGGCGCACAGACCGACGCGCGGCTCAGGCGTTCCGCACACGCGTGGAGCAGCGCGACACGTCCCACCGCATCGGCGAGTACCTCGCGGGTGTTATCGGTGACGACCGCCTCGATTCCTTCGTGCAGTACCGCGCCGACGGGACCGCGTTCGGACGACGCGAGGTCACCGACGCGCCGTTCACGGACTGGACACGCCGGAGCGAGGGCAGCATCGGGAACGCGGCGGACGAAGCGCTCCTGTTCACACCGACGGGCGGCCCGTTCCGCATGAACGGCCTGAGCCCGGCCAGCGACTACCGCGTCGCCAGCGATCCGTGGCTGGCCTCGACCACGCCGACATACCTGGGCAACCCCGGCAACCCGCAGTCCGGGACCGATCTGCGACCGTTCGGCACGACGATCCCCTTCAACCCGAACTTCCCCAACGCCGCGAACTATCTCGATCACCGCGACTGGCTGCAGATCTCGAACTTCGCGCAGGACGGGCGGCCGGTCAATCTGTTCAACCTGCGTCCCAACGGCTCGCCGGTCGGCACGAACGCGGTGGCGCAGAACGTCGTCGGCGGCTTCGACGCCGAGCCCGGCTTCGGCTCGTCGCCACGCGCGGACGGCCGCCAGATCCGGCGGATGAGCAACTACCTCTCGCTGCTGAACGTCGCGGAACTCGGCAATCCGCAGTCGCTCCTCCAGGCGTTCGACCCGACCACGACGGGCACCGTGTGGGTCCCCGGGCACAACGACCCACAGCCCATCGGTCTCAGCGGGGCTGATATCCAGAACACCCCGGCGGCGTGGACGATGTACCAGCGGTTTATGTTCATGCCCATGAACCAGCCCTTCGCCCTGCTGAATCGAAACGGCGACGAGTCGACGTGGGCCGATCCGGACTACCCGCCGTACCAGTACGCGGACGCGGACGCCGACGGCTTCGCGGATTCACGCTGGTTCGAGCTCGCCACGGCCCGAGACAGCTCCGCGGGCAACTCAAGCCAGTCGCGCGACGATATCGCACGCCTCTTCAACGATGGCGATATGCGATACTTCATCGCTGCTCGCGCCGTGGACCTGAGCTCGATGGTCAACGTCAACACCGCGACGGATCAGCTCGTGCGTCCGAACGCGGAGTACCCGCTCGGGAGCACGCCCGCGGAGATCGATCTGCGCCGCCTGCTGACGATGCAGGACGCCGCCTCGAACTACGCCTCGGTGGTGCAGGGCACGTCCAACGCCATCCCGCTCTCGCTCAGCGATGCGCCGCGCCCGTACACGCCCCGCGAAGACCTCGCGTCGGCCTACGTCTGGGACGGCCCGGAACGCTTCACGGATTTCCTGCGCGAGTCCCAGGACTACCAGTACTACCAGACCACGGTCAACGACTCGGGCGATCTGCGCCTGCTGGACTCGGAAGCCCCCTCGGTGCTGATCGGTCGCTACGCGTACTCCGCGCTGCGCCGGGCGCTGAGCACCGGCGGGACCCTGGACAACAACTACCGGGGCTACAACCTCGAGGGCGGCGCGAGCGCCACGCAGAACACCGACCTGCTCCAGTTCGAGCGTGACCCGCAGACCGGCATGACGCCGACCGCCGAGGATCGATACAACGAGTTCCTGAGCGTCGGGCAGCAGTACGCCGTGACGCCGGGGCTCTCGACGAGCACCGCCGGCCTGTTCGGTCTCGATGACCTCTCCGAGCTGCTCACCTACCACGGGCTCAACGACCCGGACTTCACCAGCCGGCTCGAGCGCACCGTGGACGCACGCTACGACAGCACGCTCCCGAGCAGTGGCTTCGAGGACCCGCGCCAGACCCGGCGCATGAGCCCGCTGCTGAGCAACCGGGACCTGAACCTCGATCGCTTCAGCCACAGCCGGATCCTGAGTTACAACGACATGCGGATCGCGCCGTCGCTGGAGAACCAGACCGAGACGCTGCGGATCGGCGAGATCTCCCGCAACGCGATGGCGCTCATGGCGCTGACACCCCGCAAGCGCCTGACGACGATCAGCGGCTTCGTGCCGCTCTCGCCCGACGCGTTCGTGACCGACGCCGCGGTCCCCGAGGCGATGCAGGCCGACTCCGAGCTCCCGAGCCTGGAGTCGCTCCTGAGCGGCTCGGCCGCGAGCACGCAGGCCCTCTTCCGCCTGTACGCCGGGGCGTTGGTGAGCGAGCTGGCGGACATGCAGACCGTCGGCGCATGGGAATCCGACCCGACGAGCTTCGCCAACTACAACTATTCCTCCCTGTTCTACGGCCACCGCGGCCCGGAACTGGCGCTGCGAGCCGCGGCGCACGCGGCTGTGAATATGCGCGATATGACGGACCCGGACAACGATCCGACCATCGCGACACTGATCCTCGACTCGAACCAGACCCCGGACGACCTGCAAGATTACGCGATGGACATTGCGAACGATGCTGATGCGGTGAATCCAGAGAATGAGCGCGAGTACCAGCTCTTCCCGGGGATCGTGGAAGGGAACACGCTGGATCGAGTGGGCGAGCTGTATCCCAGCGGTCTGCCTGAGGGACGCCAAGCGGTCAATGTGTACGGCATCGAGGCGACTCCGGTCATTACGGAAGTCTCCATGCTCTACGCGTTCACGGATGCACCAACGGGTGCCGGCGGTGACCCGGATTACTTCGATTCTCCACTTCCCATCGAAAGCCGCTTCCGCCCGGGGACACTGATGTACCCCGCGCGTGAGGACGCCAGGCAGGTGACGATCGACACGAGCGTCTCGCAGTCGAACCCGGACTACCTGATGCAGGTGCTCGCGGTGCAGTTGCACAACCCCTACGACGAGGCGATCAGCCTCGGTGGCAAAAAATACAACTCGGAAACTCCGCAGGATTTCACCGCAGGTGAACCTCTTACACGCAAGTATGAGGTTCTCGCAGGGGGCGCGATCGATCCTGACGATATCGATCCGAACTCAAACTTCCACTTCGACTATTACCTTGAGTACAACGGACGTTTTTTCAAGCTCGCCCAGTACCTTGAGTGGTACCCGGCGCAGGGTTTGCCTGGCAGCTACTTTGATATTGATGACCCGACGACCACACCCGCGTACAACGATGCAGATATTACCAACCCGGTAGATGCATTTGCGGTCAATACTGGCGGGCAGATGCCTGTCACCAATGCTGGCGGCTCGTTCCCCGACTTCATCACACGTAACGTCGTGCTGCAGCCCGGCGAGACGCGCGTGTTTTACGCGATCGCGGATCAGCGCTTCGACAACATCGGATCGGGGCAGCCCGCTCCGGATGAGCGATGGGATTCGTACCTCCGTGAATGGGGCACGCTTCCGAACTCATTCGATGTAGATCGCAACGGAGACGGGCTCGGCGAAGGACCGGATGGGTTTGGCTGGACCGGCCCCGCGGAAGAATGGGTCAATCATCAGCTCGGTGTTGTTGAGGGGATCGCCACACGCACCCCGGTCATGATGATGAGCTTCAACCCGACGACCGGGGCGCTGCTCGATGACACAAACGGCTTTGAGCCGCTCAATCTCCCGCCGCTCTCAGGCCTCGGCTTTGATGCTTCACGCACCGATGCCCAGGAAGTACGGCTCTGGAAGAAGATCATCACCCACGGTGAGGAGAGCACTGACCCTGACATCGCCAGCGCGACCGAACGCAACCTCATCGAGAACGACATGCTCGTGGATCGCATGCGTGTCCCCGCTTCGATGGCCAGCGACTGGAACGGTGCAGAGGTCGAGATCGAGGATACATGGTCGTTCCCTGAGGACTTCCCTATCCCCGGCTCGCGCCCCGCGCAGCTCGGTGCCCGCAACGACAACACGGGCATCACGATCGCGGACTGGGTCACCACGCGCCGGATGGACAGCCCGACGCAGGATGCACCCAGCGTCGGTCAGGTCACGCCGTGGATGCTCCGCTCGCGTCAGAACCCGCTCTCGTTGCAGATCGAGAGCCGCTACCTCGACCCCGGCAATGACCGTCTCACCGATGCGATGGATCCCAACTCGTTCTTCTCAAATGGAGATGATGTGAGCGATCCGGAAGTCGATCCGGAGTACCACGCTGATTATGAGATCACGGAGACCATGGGCGAGTTCTTCAACTACTCACGGAACCCTGGCGGTTTCGCGATTGTGCAGACGCTCGCGCTCGAGCCATACGCCAAGAGCGACGTCGTGACACCCTACCCGGATCGCCCGGCCTCGTTTGATGACGACGCGGGCAACGACTCGATCAACAAGTTCCCCACGATGACCATCCCGTCATCGGGTGTCGCGAACCTGGATCCGACGACGGGCCTGCCCGTGCCTGAGATCATCACCGAGGCGAACACAATCAGTGAACGACCTCGTCTGGCGGACCTGCTCCTCGCATGGGGCATCGGCCCAACGTACGCACCGAACCCGAACCGAGCCGCCACGGTCGGGCAGGGTTTGTATGAAGAACTGGAATGGATGACCGCGGGCGATGCCATGGCGATCGCTCTGGGCGTCGAGAACCCCACCCCGACCGGGCCCGATCTGGTCGCCGCGGACGCGGTCTGGGCCAACACGTGGGACGCGGTGACGGACCCTGCGAACCCGGTGGGCGTGCTCGACGACGGGCATCTCGCGCTCGATCGCTTCGTGCCGTTCCTCAACCAGAACACGGCGGAAAGCCCGATCGTGTTCACCCCGGGCGACGACCGGATCCGCGGTGCCGGCGTGCCTGCGGCGCTTGGTGTCATCGATCGCGCTCGCGTGTTCGATCGCCCGGCCCGTGTGACCGATCCGGTGACCACGGGGACGGAGTTCGACCTCGAGCTCGCGCTCACACGCCCGGTTCTGGGGACCATCAACATCAACACGGCCCCCGTCGAGGTCCTGCGTCTGCTCCCGGGGCTCGCCCCGATGCGGACGGGCTTCGTCAATACCTCCGCCGGCGGCAGCGTCGTGCCGGAGTGGTGGGGCTCGGAACTCACCGATACCAACGCGCCCACGGCCCTGCCCGCCGCGAACAGCACGCCCGGGCAGCTGATCGAGAACCCGGACGTCGCGACCGGCATCGTGACATACCGGGACAGAAAGTACGCGTTCCCTTACACGGCGGCTTCCGCGAGCGCCATCGGCATGAACTACTTCGCGTATCCGCTCTTCACGAGCGTCAACGATGCGAACGTGCAGAGTCTCTCGCAGAACTTCCTGACCGAGGACGCGATCAACAATCCCGGCTCTTCGGTCGTGACACTCGATCGTCAGGCCATGACCGGCATCCAGGGGCTCCGACCCACGCCGGGCTTCGGCTCGCTTGGCGAGCTGCTCGCGGTCCGGATCGACCCAGAAACGACAGGTTCGTTGTGGGAGTTCCATCGCCACATGGCGATCGATATGCTCGGGTACGACGATCGGGCCCAGGGCATTCAGGACGACACGACCATCGTGCCGCAGGTCTTCGGCAGCGCCCTCGGCGAGTACGAGGTGGGCAATACCATCGACGATTACGCCGAGAAGCTCGCCCTGGCCAACGGCGTGCTGAACATGCTCAGCGTCCGCTCGGACTTCTACGCCGTCTGGTTCGTGGTGCAGGGGTACCGCGAGGATGATGTGGCCAACCTGCGACCCGAGGACCCCCTGATCCCCTCGCTCCACAAGCGGTACATCATGGTGATCGACCGCTCGAACGTGATCGAGCCGGGCGATGAGCCCAAGATCGTCCTGCTCAAGGAGGTCCCGCTGTAAGGCGACGGGGTGCCAAGTGCACTCGGACGGGCTACAGTTGTGCCCGGCAGAGAGTAGCTCAGCTTGGTAGAGCATCTGGTTTGGGACCAGAAGGTCGCAGGTTCAAATCCTGTCTCTCTGATTTCTTCTCACGAGCGTGCGCTGGTCGCACGCTTTTTTTCTTGGTTATCCGCGGAATCCTGTCAGGGAATATGTGCGTGAACGGTCAGCACGCACACACGGGTTTGGATAAGGTGTGCTCATGCCCAGCGGGACGGCGAATCCAAAGATGCGGGGAGACGACCACGAGCCGGTGCTCGCGATGCGCGCCCCAGACCGCCACCGGGATAACCCGCTGACGCGGTCCAAGCCCGGCATGATCGGCTTTGCGGTACTCGCAATCATGTTTGTCGCGTGCCTCGGCACGCTGCCCTGGACGCTCAGCGCTCCCGGCGGCGTGCCCCGCTACGACGCGGGCGCACCCATCGAGGGACGCCTGCCCCCATCGTGGATGGGATACGACGCGCACGCGATCGAGCGGGCGAACAACGCCGTCGATCGTGACACCCTCGCGATCGTCGCTCAGGAACACGGAATCACTGTGGACGCCCTGCTCGAAGCACGAGCGGGCGATGAGGAACTCGAGCTGATCAGGCCGCTGTGGCCAAGCTATGTGCTCGGTTCGGACCTGCTCGGTCGCTCGCTCGCGGTCCGCCTGCTCGCGGGTGGTGGCATCTCGCTCTCGATCGGGATCGCCGCGGCGTTGCTGAGTGTCAGCATCGGAACGATTTACGGTGCCCTCGCCGCCTATATCGGGGGGAAGGTCGATTCGTTCATGATGCGCGTCGTGGACGTGCTGTATGGGCTGCCGTACATCCTGCTCGTCGTGCTGCTCGCGGTCGCGAGCAACGCAATGGTCGATGAGTGGGTGACCCGCTCCAAAGCAAAAGAGGGCTGGATGCGTGAGCAGGTCATCCTCCAGGCGGAGCGGCAGGGGGAATCGATGACGAAGTCTGAGGCCGTCGAGGTGCTGGCGACCGATCAGCCGCTGCGTGAGGAGCTGCTGGGCGAGGCCAACCTGATTTACCCCGCGCGGGACCTGAGCGTGGGGCAGCGGACCACGCTCGATGTGCTGACGTTGCTCATCGCGATCGGCGGTGTGAGTTGGCTGACGATGGCCCGCGTGATCCGGGGGCAGGTGCTCAGTCTCAAGAATCAGCCGTTCGTCGAGGCCGCTCGGGCGGTCGGCAGTTCACCCGTGCGGATCTTTGTGCGCCACCTGCTGCCCAACCTCGTCGGCCCGATCATCGTCTACGCTACCCTCACCGTCCCGCAGGCGATCCTGCAGGAAAGCTTTCTGAGCTTTCTCGGCATCGGAGTCAAGCCGCCGCTCCCGAGCTGGGGGAATCTGGCCGCCGAAGGGCTCGGCGAGATCAACACATACCGCAGCCACTGGTGGCTGCTCTTCTTCCCGTGTTTATTGCTCGGGATCACGCTTTTGTCCATGAACTTTGTCGGAGAAGGACTGCGTGAAGCGTTCGATCCGAAGCGATCGAGATGATAAACTACCTATCCCGTTTTCAGGGGATCTGGCTCCCAAGTCCACGCAAGTGAGAGTTGTCTATGCAGAACAAGTTCGGTTTGAAGGATTTCGTGCTTCTGGTGCTCGTCGTCATCGTGATGGTGCTCGGCGTGCTCGCGATGAGGCAGGACGATCGTCGCTGGGAGCAGAACGAGACGCTTGTCGCGAAAATCGACTCGATCGAGCAGCAGCTCGCCCGCCTCGAAGGCAAGCTGGAATCGGGCATCATCGTTTCCAACGGTGCAGGGGCCAATGGTTCAGCATCCGCTGCAACCCGCGACGAATCGTGGGTCCGCGATCCGAATGTAGAGGTCGTCTGGTTCGACATGCCCGGCTTCGCGTCCGACCCGCGTGACGATGAGGGCTACCGCATCGGCGGTACGTTCCAGGAGACCTTCGAGGCACAGCCCGCCAAGCTCACCCCGATCCTGGGCGAGGACGTCTACGGGCGGCGTGTGCAGGATCAGGTGTGTGAACGCCTCGCCGAGTTCGATCCCGAGACGCTCGAGCTCACCGGCTGGCTCGCCGAGGCATGGCAGTACGACCCCGAGGGGTACTGGGTGCGGGTCAAAATCCGCGACATCGCGAGATTCTCCGACGGGCAGCCAGTGACCGCCGAGGACGTCCGCTGGACATTCCACGATTACATCAATAATCCGGAACTCGAAACCGAGTCGCTGCGCTCGATCCTCACGCAGATCGAGAAGGTCGAAGTCATCGACGACAAGGTCGTTGAGATCTCATTCAACGAGCCCGACGCGTACAACCTGCAGGCGGCGCTCCAGTTCTACATCCTTCCCAAGCACTTCTACGAGAAGTTCACACCGACACAGATCAACCAAGCGACCGCGCTGACCATGGGGTCGGGGCCGTTCAAGTTCGCCAACCTGAATCCCGATAACCAGTGGACGCCCGGGGAGACCGCGGTGCTCGTCCGCAACGAGCAGTACTGGGGGCCCAAGCCCGCGTTGGCTGAGCTGCGGTTTAACGTGATCCAGGAAGACGTGCCTAAGCTCACCGCGTTTACCAACGGCGAGACGGACATGATCAACCCGTCTGCTCCGCAGTTCCTCGAGATGACCGAGCGTGCTGACTGGGAAGAGCGGGCCCATTCGCTCAAGTGGCTGAACATGCGATCCGGCTATCTCTTCATCGGGTGGCAGTGCGGACCCCGCGACGGCAAGCTCACCCCGTTCCACGACAAGCGCGTCCGTCAAGCCATGACCCTGAACCTCGACCGCGAGCAGATGATCCGCGATATCTGGGCCGGTCTGGACTATGTCGCAGTCGGACCCAACAACCCGCCCTCGCCGGCCGCGAACCCGGACATCGAACCGTGGCCGTACGATCCGGAGCGTGCGCTCGAGCTGCTCGCGGAAGCGGGCTGGCAGGACCGTGACGGCAACGGCATCCTTGAGAACGAGGACGGCGTCGAGTTCGAGTTCGAGTTCACCCGCGCCTCGGGCGGGCAGACCGCCGAGCGGATGCAGAAGTACATCGTCGACCGGTGCGCCGCGATCGGCATCCGGTGCACGCCCAAGATTGTCGACTGGGCGTTGTACGACCAGATCCTCAAGAACCGCGACTTTGACGCGATCACGCTGGGCTGGTCCGCGTCGGCGCCCGAGTCCGATCCCAAGCAGATCTGGCACACCGATTCGATCCAGAATCAGGGCCACAACTTCATCCAGTGGGACGGCGGTCAGGACCAGTACATCGACGGCCTCAAGGCAGAGCTGGACTTTGACAGGCGGATGAAGATCTTCCACCAGTTCCACTCGCTCGTTCACGAAGAGCAGCCGTACACGTTCATCCGGGTTGTCCCCTGGAAGCGATTCATCAGCAAGGAGTTCACGAACGTCCATCCCTATCCCAAGGGGCTGGAACAGCGTGAGTACTACACCGCGCCGATGCAAGCAAACTGACCAAGCGAAGGGACGAGGCCACGCATGGGCGTATACATTCTCCGACGCTTGCTCCTGATGATTCCGACACTGATCGGGATCACCTTCGTCGTGTTCATGATCATCGCGCTCGCCCCGGGCGGGATCGGCGCATCCCTGCGCGTGTCCGGCGGTGAGATGGAAGCCAACACCCGCGCCATCCGCGAGGCATACCTCGAAGACCGGTACGGGCTGGATGCCCCGGCGCCGGTTCAGTATGTCCGCTGGCTGGGTCGCATCTCCCCGATCAAGTTCGGCACCCGCGATCAGATCGATCCGACGGGCGAGTTCATCCGGTCACCGAAAACACCGAAGGAGCCGCCGCTCTGGTCGTTCTTCACTGAAGAACTCCCCGAGGACGCGGAGCCGGTCCCATACGAGTTCGATCTGAGCGCGGGCCTGACCGACGAGCAGATCGCGGTGCAGAAGTCGCGGGCGTATCGGAGACAGAGCCAGGCGTACTCGCAGGCGCGGGCCGCGATGATCGCGAACAAAGCGCTGCTCGACGAGCTGATCGGGCGTATCGCGGACGAGAACGCCCTCCGGGGTATCCGCGACAGCAACGGCAAGATCCGCTACGGCGTAGTAGAACGGAACAAGGACGTCTTTGAGAATGATGCGCGTTGGCAAGAGGTGCAGGCACAGGGCAGCGTGCTGATCGATGCGTACGACGAGGCCTGGCGGCAGTGGGGGATTCTCAAAGGGATCTTCGACGCCAAGCCCTTCCCTGAAGCGGGGTTCGGCAACTCGTGGGTGAGTATCTCAAGCCCTGATTTCGGGCGCTCGTTTACCAAATCACGCCCCGTGGTCGATCTCATCTCTGACGCGATCCCGATCACGATCCTGTTGAATCTGATCGCGACGCCCATCATCTACTTCATCGCGATCCCGTGCGGCATGCTGGCCGCGGTCAGGGCGGGCTCGATGTTCGACCGCCTGAGCGGTGCGTTCTTCATCGCGCTGTGGTCCTTCCCGATCCCGCTGGCGGGCGTGCTGGCGATCGGTTACCTCGCGAACAACGACTACCTCGGCTGGTTCCCGGTCTCGGGGCTCCACTCGACCGCTTCGGAGGGGTACACGTACCTGCCGAGCGTAAACACGCAAGGAAACTGGGAGCCGGGTTACCTGCTCGACCTGATCTGGCACGTGTGCCTGCCGGTGCTGTGCCTGGTTTATGGCGGCTTCGCGATCCTTTCCAAGCAGACCCGCGCGGCGATGCTGGACAACTTCAACATGGATTATGTCCGCACCGCGAAAGCCAAGGGGGTTGCCGGGAACACGATCGTGATGCGCCACGTGTTCCGCAACTCGCTGCTCCCGCTCATCACCATGTTTGTCTCGATCTTCCCCGCGATGCTCGCGGGCTCGGTGGTGATCGAGCAGATCTTTACGGTCCCGGGGATGGGCCGCCTCACGCTCGAGTCGATCAACCTCCGCGATCGCGAGCTGCTGCTCGCCAACACGCTCATGATCGCCGGCGTGAACCTGATCGCGCTCCTCCTCGCGGACATCCTGTACGCGCTTGCTGATCCGAGGATTTCGTACAAATGAGTAAGAACGCAAATCCAGTGCAGGCGGATAAGCCGAGCTCCGTTACGGGCGTGCAGCTCGCGCAGGGCATCGGGCACCAGCCGGCCCAGAGCTTCTGGGCCGAGGCCTGGGCGCAGGTGTTTAGACGCCCCGCGGCTGTCGCCAGCATCGTCTGGATCGCGATCGTCAGCTTCTTCGCGATCTACGCGCCGCTGATCGCCTCGAGCCATCCCCTGATGCTCCGATCGGAAGAGGGCACCAGCTCACCCCTGATCGAATCGCTCAGCGCGCCCGATGTTGCGCTGCTCGTCATCGGCACCCTCGCACCGTTCTTCCTGTTCTTCAGGATCGGGCCGCTGGGATTCGGTCCCAAGCTCCGCCTCATCATCGCGGCATCGGCGCAGATCGGCCTGGTCGTCGTGTTCGCACGCATGATCGAGAGCACGTTCACGCACCGCGATGCGGTCGGCTTCGTTGCGGATTGGGGGCGTTCAGATCTGTTCGTCCCTGTGTCGGTGGCGCTGCTCTGTGCGGTCACGATGATCCCCTTCCTGCTGATTTCGATCTTTGTGTATCGCAGCGTCGGGCGATCAGTGTTCGTGCTGGGTGTCGCGATTGTTGCCGGCGGGATCGTCTCTTGGAAGTGGACACCCACGCTGAACAACTTCGACTACCGGGCACGCGAATCGCGCGGGCTGGTCGATGCGACGTACACGGTCGTCCCGTACTCGCACTCGCATTCGATGCCCGCGATGTTCAATCGCCCCCCCGGCGCGACACCGCTGGACGCGGCCTGGTCCCGGCTCGAGGCGTGGCAGCGACGGACAGAGGGGCGGAGCGCCAGGTACAACGAAGAGGAACTCGCCTCGATCCCCATCACTGCTGACACGATGCAGGAACTGCGAGCGATCGGACGATCCGTGGATGGCCTCGTGTCCTACCCGATGGACGAGTTCGTGGATCAGCTGGAATCGCGGGTTGACGATGGGCAGATCACCAACCTCATCCAGATGCGAGAAGCAATCCTGGAGCACGACGCGCCCGTGCACACGATCGGGACGGATACGCTGGGACAGGACGTGCTGTCCCAGATGATGCACGCGTGCCGCCTCGCGATCTCAATCGGATTCGTGTCCACCGGCATCGCGGTTGTCATCGGGGTAACCATCGGCGCACTCATGGGGTATTTCGGCGGATGGGTTGACCTGCTGCTGTACCGCGTCGTCGAGATCTTCATGGCCATCCCGGTCCTCTTCCTGCTCATCGTCGCGGCGGGTCTGCTGCCGCGGAATACCTACGTGATGATGGCCATCATCGGGTGTTTTACATGGACGGGCGCGGCAAGGTTCATCCGTGCTGAGTTCATGAAGCTTCGCCACACAGACTATGTCCAGGCAGCTCAGGCGATGGGGCTCCCGCTCTGGTCGATCCTGTTCAAGCACATGCTGCCCAACGGCGTCACGCCGGTGCTCGTCGAGTCCTCGTTCCTGATCGCGGCCGCGATCCTGATCGAGGCGACGCTCTCCTTCCTCGGGCTCGGCCCAACCGGGCAGGCGAGCTGGGGGAGCCTGCTGCGGAACGCTTCGGGCGAGGCGGGGGGCTTCCTGTGGTGGCTCGCCATTTTCCCAGGGGCCGCGATCTTCCTGACGACGCTCGCCTACAACCTCATCGGCGAGGCGCTGCGAGACGCGATCGATCCCAAACTCAAGAAAGCACGCGTCTGATGTCCGACGCGAGGAGTCACATATGAGCAATGCAACCATGGAAGAGTCCAGCGGAAGCGCAAAGCCCAAGATTGCCGAGCAGCCGATCATGCAGGTTCAGGACCTCGCCGTGTCCTTCGACAACGGCTCGGGCCCGCGTATCCAGGCGGTCGACGGGGTCAGAATGACCGTATACCCACGCCAGACCCTGGCGGTCGTGGGTGAGTCGGGGTGCGGTAAATCCGTGACGTCCATGAGCTCGATGCAGCTCGTGCCCCGACCCCCCGGACGGTTCGATCGCGGGCGGATCATGTACCGCATGGCGAACGGTCAGGTCATCAACCTGCTCGAGCAGTCCGAGGCGGACATGCGCAAGATCCGCGGCAACGAGATCGCCATGATCTTCCAGGAGCCGATGACCTCACTCAACCCGGTCTACACCGTTGGCGATCAGATCATCGAGGCCATCACGCTCCACCAGGACGTCAACGCCAAGGAGGCGGCGAAGATCGCGATCGAGGCAATGGACGCCGTGGGCATACCCGACCCCGAGGGGCGGATCAAGGCCTACCCGCACCAGTTCTCCGGTGGTATGCGTCAGCGCGTGATGATCGCCATGGCCCTCGCGTGCCAGCCGCGTCTGTTGCTCGCGGACGAGCCGACAACCGCGTTGGACGTGACGATCCAGGCCCAGATCCTTGAGCTGCTCCAGGATCTCAAGGAAGAGCGGGACATGGCCGTCATGCTCATCACGCACGATCTAGGAGTCGTCGCGGAGAACGCGGACGTCGTGTGCGTGATGTATGCCGGGCGTGTCGTTGAGTTCGCGCCGGTTTACACGCTGTTCGACAACCCCATGCACCCGTACACAAAGGGACTGCTCGCGAGCATCCCCGTCGTGCACAAGAAGCTGGACCGGCTCACGACGATTACTGAGATCGTGAACAACCCCGAAGAGTTCAAGAAGCTGCCCGGTGGCGATCAGGGAATCACGCCGTGGTGGCCATGGAGTGATCCGCCGGCGGACCTTCAGAAGCGAGACGAGCCAGCCGGGGATTATGTGCTCCGGAAGGTCGCGGATGACCACTGGGTCGGTTGCTGGCGAACCGAGGCGATCAAGAACGACGACTCGTCGCCGCCGGATCTCACCTTCCGCGTCAGCGATCTGAAGAAGCAGCAGGGCTGAGCCTGCTCATCGGGGCACGGCCCCGGGAATGCGAGCATCGCATGCGAGTGCTGATCCTGGCCGACGCACAGTTCGCCAAACACGAGCGAGCGCTGATCGAGCGGGTTGTTGTCGGGCTCGCGGTCGAGGGCATCGAAGCCCAGCTGGTTTTGCCGAAAGACCGCGACCTCTGGGGCTTCGGTGTGGGCGTGCTGGGCGACCCGATCTGGTACGCCGACCGCGGGCTCATGATTACCCAGAAGATCCGAGCGATGCAGATTGCCAGAAGCCTCTCGGAGCAGTCCGACGATTCATCGCGCCCGGTCGACGTGATCCACGTGATGGGAGGCGGCGCGTGGGGGATGGGCAAGGAACTGGCCCGCATCCTTGGCGCGGGGCTGGCGTTGGAAGTCTGGCGCGCGGGCCTCGCGGAGAACGCGCGAGGGCTGAACCTTGACTCTGACGATCGAGCGATGTTCCTTGTGCCCGAACGCTCGTTCGAGGCCAACATCCGCCGAGCGATCAAGGACGCGATGGTTCGCTGTGTCCCGTGGGGCGCGTATGTACCGGACAAGCCCGTCCCGGTGTTCCGGGATGACAAGCTGATCTCGGTGGTGCTCATGGGCTCGGGGCGTCAGAGCGAGTTCTGCCAGGCCGCCTACGAGGGGATCGCGGATGCGATCGCACAGCGCAGCGACGTGATGATCTTCGCAAACCTCGAACTCGTAGAACGCGCTGGGCTCTGGAAGCGTGTCAAGGCGCAAAGGCTTCAGGACCGCTTCACGGTGATCGACCGTTCGGAGGACAGGCGCGATCTCCTTCTGCGGTGCGATGTGCTCGCCTACCCCGAAACCCTCCACGAGGAACGCACGCTCCTGCTGGACGCGATGGGCGCTGGGCTGGTGGTAATCGCGGGTGATGACGATATGATCCAGCCGCTCACAGAAGATTCGGGCGTGCTGGTCGTGTCCCGGCCGACGCCGGAGCAGTGGGCAGACAGGGTTCGATCGGTTGTGAGTTCGCGTGAGACCGCGCAGAAGCACGCCTCGATGGTTCGCGAGTACATCCGAACAAACCGTCGCTCAGCGCTGCACATCGAATCGCTCTGCGATGCCTACAGCGATTTGGTCGCCACGCGTGATGAGCCGAGTGAGTCCTGACCGCTATCGGACGTATCCGGGGCCGATAGCCATCCGATCTGGGTGTTTATGACGGGGGTTCCGTCAGAGTCGTTGGTAGCGAACGGGTTCTCGTGCATACTTCTGAAGTGCCGGGCGGCACTGCGTGTGCGTGCTGGCCCCGGCAGTAGACAATTCAAGATCGGAGGCACAGAGATGATGATCACATCAATCATCGGTGCAGCGACACTCGCGCTGGGACCATGCAACGCGAACGGGTGCGGCAACAGCCAGATCACGACCCCAAGGGTGATCGAGATCAACCCGGATATATTCGACACGACGGCCGTCAATCGTCGCCAGATCCGCTTCTCTCAAGAGACGCGCGGTGAGGTCGTCGGCATCCGCTCGCGGGACGGTCAGGTCACATGGGAGTCCGATTCGGACCGTGAGCTCCTGGGCGGCCAGAACGGCCCATCGCTGATCTACATCCAGATCTTCGATGGCACGTTCGCGATCGACCCCTTCGTGCCGATCCCCAACGCGACCGACGCAACAGCGCAGCAGCTCTTCCGCGGCACATCGCTGGAGACGGACCGTGCTCAGTTCGGGCGGCAGCGTATCGACCGCACGAAGGAGCTCTTCCGCAAGCTCGAGCAGGCGAGAGTGAACTGGCTGCGTGATAACGGGTACTACGGCGTGCGCAGCTTCACGAACCCCAAGGCGGGTGAGAAGAAGGAAGCCAAGCTGCCCGAACCCGCTGCGACATTCCGTCGCCCAGCGGACATGCCCCGCACGAAGCCACGCGAGCAGGTCAACGCGAACCCGGGCCTCATGGGGTCGATCGCGTTCCTGATGAACGCTGGCGAAACCCCTGTGCGTGTTTCCCTGCCCGCGCATCTCGATACGTCGAGCCGGGTTGGCGTGATCCAGCGTAACGGGGCCGACGCGAAGGAAGAAGTCGCGAGCAAGGAATGATCGCCCGCGTGATCGGCGGTATGCTCTGTGTATGACAGGGCGACTCCCGTTCGATCCCAAACGCATGAAGGGCGCACAGTCTGGACAGAGAGCCGACGACGGGGGCACTTCGCCCTCGTCGTCTGGTTTTGGTGGGGCTGGCGACCGCCCGATTTCGGTCTCTGAGCTCGCCTCGAGCATCGATCATGCCTTGCGCGCAGGGCTTCCCGCGCGTGTGACCGTGGAGGGCGAGATCAGCTCCCTCTCCCACAGGACCCACTACTACTTCTCATTGAAGGACGACAAGTCGGTCATCGGCGCAGTGCTCTTCGCGTCCGCCGCGAAGAGGTCGGCGACCAGTCCCGAGCACGGGCAACGCGTCATCGCGAGGGGGCGCGTTGAGTTCTATGCCCCCGCCGGGCGGGTAAGCCTGATCGTGACCTCCATCACGCCCGTGGGCGAGGGCGCGCTCGAACAACGCTACAAGCAGCTCGTTGAGCAGCTCCGTGAGCAGGGGTGGTTCGATCCGGAGATCAAGAAGCCCCTGCCGACATTCCCGCGGCGCGTCGCGATCGTAACGAGCAAGGACGGGGCTGCTGTCCAAGACGTGATCGATACGTTCGCCAGGCGGTGCCCCTCCGTTGAGCTCACGATCGTTGATGTCCGGGTCCAGGGCGATCAGGCCAAGGGGCAGGTGAGCCGTGCGATACGGTCTCTCAATACCAACCGTGATCGCCTCGGGATCGACGCGATCATCGTCACCCGCGGCGGCGGCTCACTCGAAGACCTGTGGGCGTTCAACGAACCCGAGGTCGCCCAGGCGATATTCCAATCCGAGCTGCCGGTCATCGCAGCCATCGGGCACGAGACAGATACCACGATCGCGGAGCTTGTCGCGGACGAGCGTGCCGCGACGCCGACGCAGGCCGCGATGCGCTTGTCGCCGGATCGGAACGCGCTGCTCGAGCAGCTCTCATCACTTCAGGCCCGGCTCAGACGAGGGGCGAGTCATCGGATCCGTTTCGAGCGTCAGCGCCTGCTGCAGATCCAGACCTCCCGCTCGATGGGCGACCCGAGGGAGGTACTGAGCGTACATCGTGACCGCTTGGACGCCCTCTTTGGGCGTGCCCGCTCCGGTGTCCGTCATCAGATCGCGTCAGAGCGGGCGTTTCTCGACAAGCTCGCGATCCGCCTGACACGCGTTCAGCCGGCGGCGGTGCACGCCCGCCGACAGGAGCGGGTGGATCAGCTCGCGGCGAGGTTGGAGCGTGTGATGCGTCGGGCGATCACCCAGCGTCGTGAGGACCTTGAACGCACAGCCCGTGAGCTCCATGCGATCGGCCCGGCTCAGGTGCTCTCACGCGGGTACACCCTGACGCTGGGCGACGACGGCAAAGCCATCCGATCGACTCAAGACACCAAACCAGGGGCGGTTCTCGAAACAGTGCTCTCGGACGGCCGGGTCAGGTCCCGTGTCGAGGACGAGGGGCGAGGGGCGGATCCAAGGCTCACGCCCACCAAGCCCGCTCCGAGGCGGAAAAAGAGATCCGCCAATCGCAAGGATGTCGACGGCCCCGGATTGTTTGGGTGAGCTAGACTTCCACGTGAGTAAATCGAAATCCAAAGCTGAGCAAGAGATCCCCTACGAGCAGCTCATCGAGCAACTCGAAGGGATCGTGGACCAGATCGAGGGTGGCGAACTCGGTCTGGAGGACTCCATCAAGGGCTACGAGCAGGGTATCGAGCTTGTGAAGCGGGCCCGGACGATCCTCGATCGTGCGGAGCAGCGTATCACGGAACTCAACGCCGATACGCTCGAGTCGTCGGAGGACTGAGCGGGTTCTCTTTCGAGCGAAAATCTCCATCTGGCCGATGATTCAGCGATGCCTGATTGGTTCATCTACATGCTGCCCTCCCTCACGATCCTGCTCTTTGTGATCGCGGTGGGGGCGTGCATCGGGTCGCTCGTCAATGTGCTTGTCTATCGGATGCCGCTCGGCCTCGATGTCGTGGTGCCGACCTCTCGCTGCCCCAAATGTGATCACAAGCTCACCTGGCGAGAGAATATCCCCATCCTCGGATGGATCCTGCTGCGTGGGAAGTGCCGCTTCTGCAAGGCGAAGATCTCACCCGAGTACCCGATCGTCGAGACAGTCGTCGCGATACTCTTCGGCGCCATCTGGGCGTTGTGGTACATCGTTCCTGAGGACGCAATCCTCGGGCTTGGGCAGATCGCGCCGGAATGGGCACAGAACGGTGCGGCCATGACCTGGCCGGCAACGGTCGTGCTGCTCGTCCTTGTGGGTTGTCTGGTCGCGATGACCATCATCGATGCACGCACCTCCACGATACCGCTCCAGCTCACCTGGGTGCCCGCGTTGACCGCGCTGCTCCTGCATACGGGGCATGCGGTCTGGTTTTACATCAGATACGGCAACCCGGGTTATCAGCTCGGCCTCGATGGGATCTGGATCGTCCCAAACGGAGGAGGCCTGCGCTGGTTAACCTCACCCGGGGAAGTCTGGACGATCGCGACCGGTGGGCTCACCGGGTGGAAGTTCATCGGCATGGGTATCGGCGGGATCGTTGGCCTTGGGGTGTCGAACCTCATGCTCCGCATGGGCTGGCTCACGCAGAGCTTCTCCGACTTTGATGCCTGGTACGAGGAGCACCACAAAGCGCAGACACCGCTGTCTGTGGAGCCTGAATCAGGGACAGACCCCGCGGCAATGCAGGATCCGGATACCGAACCCGCAACCCCCTCGGAAGAGCTGGCTGCCCCAGAGTCAGGGATGGAAGAATGGCTCATGTATCCCCATGCCCGCCGGGAGATGGTGAAGGAGCTGGCGTTCCTCTGCCCACCTGTGCTACTCGGGCTCATAGGGGCTTGGGGCATGGTGAAGCTCGTTGGTATGCAGTACGGCGCATGGACGATGGATCCCGCGACCGGCGTCATGCACGCCCCTGTGAACGCCCCCCTCTGGCTGGTGGTGCTCGGCGGGGTGCTGATGGGCTACCTGATCGCGGGGGGCGTTGTCTGGGCGGTGCGGATCGGTGGTTCGCTCGCTTTTGGCAAAGAGGCGATGGGGCTGGGGGACGTCCATATGATGGCCGCGGTGGGGGCATGCCTGGGCTGGATCGATCCGACGATTGCCTTCTTCCTGGCCGCGTTCGTGGGCGTTGCGTATGCGGGGATCGCCCTGATCTTTAAGGACAAGCTGACCAAGGCGATGCCCTACGGCCCCTTCCTCGCGATTGCCACGCTGATGGTTGTGCTTGGCAAGCCATTGGTAGAGATTGGTTTAGGTCGAATCTTCGGGATGGATGTCCCGCTGGACTTACCCTGATCCGCTCGCGTGCGTGATGGTTGGGCAGGGATGCGACCCACGCGCGGGCTCGGATTGGATACACTCACTCCATGCCGACGATGTTCGGCGCTGACAGGACCCTTTTGCAACCGGGAGGTGCACGGATGAAATCACCGAAGTTTGTACTGATCACGATGGGTGCCCTGAGCATGATGCTCGTCGGGTGTAAGTCTGTCTCACAGCGTGATTACGACGCTGCGATCGACGAGAATACGCAGCTGCGTGAACGCATCGCCGGGCTACAGGAGAGCGTGCGTCAGTGCAATGAGAGCAACAGCGCATTCCAGAGCCAGAACGAGCAACTCCGGGGCGAGAACGCCCGCTTGCAGGGCGAGCTCAACACGGCCCAGTCGCAGCCCCGCACCGGGTTCGAGGGGATCAGTGGCGTCGATCTCAGCGCTCGCAACGGCGCGATTGTTGTGGGTGTTGCCAGCGAGGTCCTCTTCGCGTCCGGATCGGCGGACCTGCGGTCGAACGCCAAGAGCACGCTCGATCAGGTAGTCGGCGTGATCCGCAACCAGTACGGCGGCAACGAGATACGCGTCGAGGGATACACCGACACGGAGAAGCTGGTGAAGACCAAGGACAAGTGGAAGACCAACGAGCGTCTCAGCGCCGCTCGGGCGTTGGCCGTCGAGGAGTATCTGGTTACCAAGGGTGTGGACAACGACCGGATCTACTCGGCCGCGTTCGGCCCATCAAAGCCCAAGGGCACGAAGCAGGCATCCCGCCGCGTCGAGATCGTGATCCTGGGGCAATAACCCGTTTCCGGTCCTTCCCTTGGTAGTTTTGACGATCCGAATGGGTCCTTGAGTTGCATTTTCGAGGCTGGGGGGTACAATCCTCCCGCTTCTGGGCTATTGGCGCAGTTGGCTAGCGCACCAGTATGACACACTGGGGGTCACAGGTTCGAGTCCTGTATAGCCCATTGAAAC
>CAXREY010000042.1:0-18872 GCA_964229845.1 Phycisphaerales bacterium UBA1924 | reverse complement strand
TGACTTACTCATCGATGATCTCCTTGAGGCGTGCGTCGATCAGGGCTCCGAGCTGATCCGCCACCTCACGATAGACCCCGATCGGCGCACCGATGGGATCCGCGATCGGGTGGAGCGGATCCAGAGGGAACACTTTATGCGCCGAGTTGGGCGCAATCTGCATCACCGCCTGGGCGTGTGACGGGGTCATGGTGTACACAAGGTCCGCCCAATCCACCGTCTCGGGCGTCAGCACGCTCGCCCGGTGATCGCCCAGCTCCACGCCCCGCTCCCGCAGGACGTCGATCGTCTGCTGGCTCGCCGGGTTCCCCTCGCCCGCCGCGATCCCGGCGGACCGTACCTCGATCGTGAGTCCGTTGGGGGTGCGTTGGCGCTCCCACTCCCGCGCAAGCCCCTCCGCCATCGGGGACCGGCAGGTGTTGCCCGTGCAGACGAAAAGGACGCGAGTTGTCAGCTTGTTCATAATGTACGATTCGTCGACCGCCGCCATACGCCCCAGGCGGAATCGCCCGTCGGGCCAGAGGTTCACAGTGGATGATGTCTGCCCGTACAGCGCGGGCCCTTCATTGATAATCACATCTGGCGCGTCCCCGTCGTCGAAGACGGTCGATTTGGCCAGGTCTGAGCCGCCATACCCCCCCCAGATCGAAACCCCAACCCCGCGCGCGAGCGTTGGGTGCCCCGAATCGCGGATCACCCTGCGGGCGATCGGATGGTCCGGCACACGGAACGCGAACATATCGCGCAGATCGACAACCCCCCGGGAAACACCCAGCTTCTCGCGGATCCGCTCGAGCACATGCTCGGGCTGACGCAGCACAATCCGCGTCGGTCCCGGCGAGAGCTTCTGGATCAGGCGACGCGCGACCGCCGAATCGAGCTCAAAGAGCGGGAAGACCCACTCCAAATCCGCGAGATGCAGCGTAAACAGCGGCGTGTGTACAAAGTTCGCGGGCTTGGTCAGCCCGGTCAGCAGCGCCGCCCCGGCGTCGTCGGCTCGGACGAACACCCCATACACCGACTCGGTGGGCATGATGATGCATCGGCCCGCGCGAAGCTCGTCCGACGCGCGCGACAAAGTCTGCCCCTGCTCCTCGGGCGACAACGACGCGAAATGCCGATCCAGGCCGGTCATACACAAAGAGTAGCGTGAGGTGTTCGCGCACACCAGCACAACCACAAAGACATAAGCAACAAGTATCTGCGCTCTTGTGTTCAGGGTGATTCATCGGAATTGTGCACGAGTTCTCCACGCGATGGTTGACATCGTATGGGCATCCTGATTACGGTATGGATCGCGAAATAACCGGGCCCACCCGATCACCGGGCGTTGTCCGATCAACGACACACGCACACGCAGCATGACTCCACGCGCTGCAGCTGAGATTGAAAGCTGTCCCTGAATGCCGGACCACCCAACAAAGGTCTTGGAAGATGTCCTTGCGCATATCCGCTCCGAGCACCCCAGCGTCGCACGACGCTGGTTCGATGAGCTCGAGCCGCTCGGGTTCTCCGCCGGCGCGTTCGGTGTCCGCGCCCAGTCCGAGCTGCACCGCGATTACCTCCGCAGGAACGGGCTCGACGCCTTCAACGACGCCATCCGATCCGTTACCGGGCAGCTCGTCGCCGTGCGCATGCTCGGCCCCGACGATCAGTGGGACAACGCCTCCAAAAACGAGCGATCCACCAAGGAACGCGCCGACGCGAAGGCGGCCACCCAGGATCCAAAGCCCCAGCACACCCACGAGGGCGGACGCCCCGCGCCGCCCGCGCCCCAGCCGGTCGTGCGGTCCGAGCGCGCCTGGCTCGATCGGGAGCAGTCGCTCCCCATCAACCCCGAGTACAGCTTCGATCAGTTCGTGATCGGCCCCAACAACCAGATGGCCCACGCCGCGGCCGTCGCCGTCGCCGACAACCCCGGGCACGCCTACAACCCGCTGTTCATCCACGGCGGGGTCGGGCTGGGGAAAACCCACCTGCTCCAGGCCATCTGCCTCAAAATCAAAGAGCACCAGCCCGACATCACCATGCACTATGTTTCATGCGACGGGTTCATGACCCAGTTCATGAACGCCGTGCAGTCAGGACGCATGGTCGAGTTCCGCCACACCTTCCGCGATGTGGACCTGCTGGTGATCGACGACATCCACTTCCTCGCCAAGCGTGACCGCACGCAAGAGGAGTTCTTCCATACCTTTAACGCGCTCTACCAGTGCAACAAGCAGATCGTCCTCAGCTCCGATGCCGCGCCCGAGGACATCCCCGAGCTCGAGGACCGCCTCGTCTCACGCTTCCTGTGGGGACTCGTGGTCAAGGTCGAGAAGCCCGGCTTCGAGACCCGCGTCGAGATCCTCAAGCGCAAGGCCGACGAGCGGGGCCTGGAGCTCCCCGACAACGTCGCCACCGAGATCGCCCACCACATCGACACCAACATCCGCGAGCTCGAGGGCGCCATCACCCGCCTGCAGATCTTCTCGAGCACCAAGAAGTGCGACATCGATCTGGACCTCACGCGTGAGGCCCTGGGCGAGGAGTTCGCCACCGCCATGGTCAGCGCCGGAGCCGGGATCTCCATCGACTCCATCATCTCCGAGGTCAGCGCGTTCTATCACATCAAACGCACCGACCTGCTGGGCAAGCGACGCCACAAGTCCATCGCCCACCCGCGCCAGATCGGGATGTACCTGGCCCGTCAGCAGACCAAGCACTCGCTCGAGGAGGTCGGTGCCCACTTCGGGGGGCGAGACCACACGACCGTGATGCACGCCGTGCGCACGATCTCACGCAAGTGCAAGGAAGACCAGGAACTGCTCTCGCAGATCCGCGCGATCGAATCCCGCCTGCGTGCCCGCTGAGTGCGTAGTTTCCCTCATCCGACCCGGAATTCTGCGCATGCGCACCCGACTTGACCTGTCATCTGCGCTGTGGAGTAGTTGTGGAAAAGCGCCCGATTGCGCGCGATTGCGCCGACTCCACGATCTCGGTAAGCGTCTGTTTACGAAAGCACCACGCGGCAACAGCGCGCATTTCAGCGCAGCCGACACACAACCGACAAGTCGCTATGGCTCAACCGGATCGCGTAAACGAGTGCTATTAAATAGTTTATGGAGATAATGCGTCATTCGCCCACACATTGGGCGCTTCAATTACCACCACCACCATCAATTCAATTCTGTGTAGGGAAGAGAAGAAGCACTTCCGGGTCGTGGTTGAGCAGACAACACGGGTGGAATGCCCCCATTGGATGGCATGTGGATAGTTCGTGTACCCCGAATAGGGTGAACATACTCCTGAATACACACTCAGCATTGGCAGACCGGGCACCAGCAGGTCGCTCGCTGAGCAATTCTGGTGTGCTCGATCGTGCTCCCGCAGTTCGTGCACGCCTGACCCGCGCGGTTGTACACACGGTGCAGCAGCTGGGCTGAGCCCGGCTTGCTGCTCGCATCGCGATAATCCCGCAGCGTGGATCCTCGTGCCTCCACAGCCGTGCGCAGCACGTCCCGGATGCACCGGGCCAGTTTCGTCACCTGCGGGCGGCTGAGGGCATCACACGCCTTCCTGGGGTCGATCCCCGCTCGATGCAGGGCCTCGTCCGCGTAGATGTTCCCCACGCCGGCGAGCACGCCCTGATCCAGCAGCGCCGCCTTGATCGATCTCGTGCTGCCGGAGAGTCCGCTGCGCAGATGCTGGCTGGATATCCCCAGCGCGTCGTGCCCGAGGGCCGCCCAGAACGCACGCAGCGATTCCCGGCTCGGCAGCAGGGTGATCCCCCCGAATCGGCGGGCATCCCGGAAGCACACACGCCGCCCATCGTCGAGCGTCCACACCACGTGCACGTGCTTGGCGTTGGGGATCCTCGCCGAGTCGATCAGCGACACCTGCCCGGACATACCCAGCTGGATCACCACCACCCGCTCGTGCCCGTGCGGGTCTCGCAGGACCATCGCGAGCTGCTTCCCCAGCCGAATGAACTCGACGATGCGTTGCCCGATCCCCAGCGAGCACGGCTCGATCCGCCCGCGACGCGGGTTGGGGGCGTCGGTGCTGCGGTCTCGGATCACATCGCGCCGGCGCAGGTCGCAGCCCACGATCGTGTGATCGATGGTCGGCTCAAGGCCCCGCCGGACGGTCTCGACTTCTGGCAGCTCGGGCATACCGCGATCACCCCTCGGCTTTGCGCTTGGCACGGAGCGCGCGGAAGAAGTCGCTGAGCTGCTCGGCACACCGATCAGCGAGCACGCCGGCATGGATCTCGCAGCGATGGTTCAGGCGCTGGTCGTCGCAGAGTTCGAACAGCGATCGCACCGCGCCCGCCTTGGGGTCGCTCGCCCCGTACACCAGGCGTCCCACCCTCGCGTTGACGATCAGCCCCGCGCACATCGGGCAGGGCTCGAGCGTGACGACGAGCGTGCAATGGTTCAGGCGCCAATCACCGATCCGCTCGCACGCACCCATGACGGCGGAGAACTCCGCGTGACCGGCTGGGTTGCTGTGCATCTCGCGGGTGTTGTGTGCCTGGGCGATGATCTCCCCGGTTTGTGTGTTGTACACGAGCGCGCCGACCGGAACCTCGCCCGCGTCCGCCGACTGCTGCGCGAGGCCGATCGCGCGTTCCATCATCGCTACATCGCGATCGGTGACTTCGGGCTCGGGTCGGTGCGGCTGACGCATCATCCCTCCCCGGCGTCTTCGTCGGTCGTCGCGCTGGCGTCCTGAGACATTCGCATCGGATCACGCCCAACAACGCGCTCGATCGGGACCAGGTGCAGGATCAGCAGCCCCAGCTCATAGAGCAGGTACAGCGGGCCTGCCAGGAGCATCATCGACAGCGGGTCCGCCGGGGTGAGCACTGCGCCAAGGATCGTGCTGACCGCCAGCGCGTGCTTGCGATACTTGCGCATGGTCGTGGGGTTGATGATCCCCACCCAGCCCAGCATCACCACCACAACGGGGGTCTGGAACGCCACGCCGAACGCAAGCCCCATGTTCAGGATGGTCTTGATGTACTCGCTGATCCGGTATTGCTGGGCGATCCCGATGTTCGATGTCAGGGTCAGCACGCGGATGATGGGTTGGCCGTCGGCTTCGATCCCCACGCACACGCGCTGCTGCAGCAGGGATTCATTGATCCACACCATGCCCGGCTGCAGGTTCTCCGGGTCGGCCTGCAGGACCGGTATCATCGGGAACACAGTGCCCTCGGGCACCGGCGCGGTGGGGACCATCGGCTCGCCGGACACCTTGGCACCGAAACCGATGAAGAACGCGAGAATCACCGGCAGGATGACGTAGTACAGGAACGTGACCGAGCAGATCGTCAGCAGCCCGGAGAAGGGCAGCAGCAGGTGCACGATCCGGCGCTCGTGCTTGTACAGCCCGGGCGAGATGAACTTCCAGAGCTGGAACAGGATCCACGGCGCACCCACCAGCACGGTGATGATGAGCGCGATCTGGATCACCGCGCCGAAGGTCTCGAACGGGCCGGTCGCCAGCAGCTGCGCGCCCTGGCCCGCCTTGGTGAGCTGCTCCTGAGCCGGCTCGATGAGCAGTCGCAGCAGCGTGCGCCCGAACCCGAACGCGATGCAGAAGATCGGCACGATCCCCACGATGGAGAGGAATACACGCTTACGAAGGTCCTCGAGGTGATCGCCGAACGACATCACGAAGGTTTCGTCGAGATCGTACCCGCCGGGGTCCTCCCTGCCGGGCAGGTTGACCGGCTCGCGTTTTTTGATCAGCTTTCGGCTCATTCGGATCGTGCTCGATCATTCATAGGGTGCTGTCAGGGGCCTGGTCGATCAATTTTCTCGGACCACTCAATCGTCTGATCCGGGAATCGGACAAACCCGAACAATTCGCGCGAATCTCGGTACAACCGTGACAGGGACCCGAGCGGAGAGCATCTTAGGGAACGAGTCGGGGCCGCGCACGCCCCGGCGGAGGAAGCGCAGGAAGTTGAACGAGCAACGCGTCAACGAGGGAGTGGTCAGCGCCGCGATGAAGGGTGATCGTGATGCGCTCGCGCTGCTCTGGGACGACTCCCGACGCTGGATCGGGGCGATCGTCCTCGCCCACAAGTCCCGCGAGGCGGATCTGGAGGACCTGCTCCAGCAGGTCGCCATGCAGATGTGCCGGAAAATCTCGACGCTCGATGACCCCAGGGCGTTCCGCGGCTGGATCCGCACGATCGCCATCAACATCGCCCGGGCCGAGGGTCGCAAGCGGACGCGGCGCAAACGCTCGATGCTCCGCCTGGTCGGCATGGAGCCCGCGCGGGACCACGCCCGGGAGCAGGCCGACGAGATGGCACTGGCCAGCGAGGAATCACGCCGGGTGTATCACGCGGCGAGGAGTCTGCCAGCGGGCTACCGCGAGCCGGTGCTGCTGCGTTGCCTCCAGTCGATGAGCTACGAGCAGATCGGCGACGCGATGGGGCTGCCTGTCACTACGATCGAAACACGCATCGCCCGCGGGCGTCGCATGCTGCGTGAGATCCTCGCGCAGCAACAGAAACAAGAAGCAAAGCGCCGGGCAAACACGCAGGGCTCGGCGATCGGAGGTGCACCGTGAGTGCAGACGACAACATCAACCACGAAGCCCGGGACGGCATGCTCGACGAGCTGCTGCCTGATCATGCGCGAGATCTGCTGATCTCTCGCGTCATCGACGGGCGCGCCAGCACCAGCGACTGGGACCGGTTCCGGGCGCTCGCGGCCAACGAGCCGGAGATCTGGTGCGAGCTCGCCACAACCCACCAGCAGCACGACAGCGTGCGCGATGAGCTGATGAACGAGCTCTCGGTGGCCGATCGCGTCGAGCTGCCCGGCGGCATCATCGACGAGGAAGGCACCCGCCAACGCATGAGCTTTGTTTCCAAGTGGGGCGGGTGGGCGATCGCCGCCACGCTGATCGTCGTCTGGTCGCTCGGCATGCCCACCACCAGCCACACCACGCAGCCCGGATTCATCGCGGGCATCCCGGGCGTGGGGCTCAAGGACGCGGAGCCCGAGCAGGCCTTCGAGCAATACCTGGACGCCGGCCAACGCAGCGGGCAGGTCGTCGCGGAGATGCCCGAGCAGGTCGTTGTTGAGACGACGCCGCTGCCCGACGGCACGATCGAGGTGCTCTACCTGCGTCAGGTGATCGAGCGACGCGTCATCGATCAGGCCTACCGGATGATGCAGGACGAAACGGGCAACACCTTCCCGGTCCCGGTCCGCGTCGAGCGAGGCACGTACGGCGCGTTCTGAGCGAATTTACATCTTCATGACGGGCACGAGCCGGGCGCGCATCCCGATCCCTACACACGAGAAATCAACAAGCACAACCGACAGGAGTTTCACCATGCAGATCTTCAGCACAATCAGCAAGCAGGCGATCGTCGCGACGCTGATCGCCGCGACCGGCCTCCCCGCCTCGATGGCGAACGCCCAGTTCAAGGTCGAGTACGACACGAAGGCCAAGCCCGCCCAGGCCGACGAGAAGGCGGACAAGCAGGCAAAGGACGCGAAGGAAGAGCACGTCTTCGTCATCAGGAGCCACGACGATGACCACGAGTACGAGGTCAAGGTCATCAACGGCATCGTCAAATACGCCGAGGTCGATGGCAAGGAGATCGATCACGATCGCATCAAGCTGAAAGAAGATGTCGTCGTGTTCCTCAGTGATGACGGCAAGGTGCTCACCGAGTTCAAGGTCCCGGGTATCGCCAAGTGGAGCAAGGGTGAGAAGGCAACCCTCTCGTGGACCACCAAGTCGCCAGAGATGCCGGCGGTGTCCGACGCGCCGCTGCCGACCAACATCCGCGTGGCCCAGCTGATTTCTCAGCCCAAGGTCATGCTCGGGATCAACCTGACCGAGCCCAGCGACGCGGTCCGCAAGCAGCTCAAGCTCGGCGATGATCAGCAGGCGATCTTTGTCGAGAAGGTGATCGACGGCCTCCCCGCCAAGAAGGCCGGGCTCGAGGCCTACGACGTGATTGTCTCGATCGACGGGAGCGATTACGCCAACGGCGAACTGCTCAGCAAGGTCCTGCGTGAGAAGAACCCGGGCGACCCGCTGAAGCTGGTTGTGCTCCGTGGCGGCGACACGGTCAAGATCAAAGCGGAGCTCGCGCCGTACAACGCGGACAAGCTGGGTGTCGCGAGCTTCCCCCGCTCAGATATCGAGATCAGCGATGAATTCGAGTTCCCGAAGGTCTGGCAGGATGAGGGCGATGGCTTTGCCTTCGATCTGAGCTTCGGGCCCGAGCTCCACGAGAAGATCCACAAGGCGCTCCGCGAATCGGGCATCAGCGAGGAACAGCTCGCCATTGTCGAGGAGCAGCTCCACGAGCACCTGGGCGGGCTGAACCGATTCTTCACGGACGACTCCGGGAAGAACCGGCTCTTCTTCTCACCCGAAGCGTCCGATGAGCACGCCCACGCCCATGAGGAGCACCTCGCCGAGGCCGAACGCCAGCACCGCGAGGTTCTCCGTCAGCGCGAACTCGCGGCGGTCGCCCAGGAAAAGGCCCGCGCGGCCATGCGTGACGCCCAGCGACAGGTCATGGAGCTCCGGGACGGACGCCTTTTCGTGCGTGAAGCCGAGGAAATGGAAGATCATCTCGCAGAGCTCGAAACGCGCCTGACAGACCTCGAGAACCGCCTTGAACGCCAGATGAACCGCATGGAGGAGCAGATGGATCGCATGGCAGACCTGTTCGAGCGTCTCATCGATCGCATGGAACGCGATGATGATTGAACCGATGCGCGTTCGCTGCGTAAAGGCGGGTAGAAAATTGTCATCCGCTCGAAACTTTGCGTTTTCCGCTCGGTAATTCCTGAAAGCAGGTGCGGCCCGATCCCAATCAGACCGCATCGGCACCCGGCATACCTGCCGGGACCACAAGCCACGACGCCGATCCTGGTTCTACAGGATCGAATCCGGCAGCTGCGTGCAGAGACCCCGCGCAGCTGCCATTTTTAATTCAGGATGCACTCGGATGCAATGAACACCGCCGCTCGCGTGTTCGGTATGATGACCATGGCAGACGGGCAAGGAGGGCCGATCATGCAATCAGGCGGTTCATCAAATCACGAGGGCGAGCAGCTCATCGCGCAGGTCCGCGAGCACTACGACGCGCTCCGCGGTGAGATCTCCAAGGTCATCGTGGGGCAGGACGAGGTCGTCGATCAGATCCTGCTGGCCGTGTTCTCGCGCGGGCACGCGATGCTGGTGGGGGTCCCGGGGCTCGCCAAGACGCTGCTGATCTCCACGATCGCGCGGGCCATGTCGCTGGACTTCTCACGCATCCAGTTCACCCCGGACCTGATGCCCAGCGATATCACCGGCACCGAGGTGATCGAAGAGGACAAGGCCACCGGCCACCGTTCGCTGAGATTCGTCAAGGGACCGGTGTTCGCCAATGTCGTCCTCGCCGACGAGATCAACCGAACGCCACCCAAGACGCAGGCCGCGCTGCTGGAGGCCATGCAGGAGCGGCAGGTGACGATCGGCGGCACACGCCACGCCCTGCCCGCACCGTTCTTCGTGCTCGCCACCCAGAACCCGCTCGAGCAGGAGGGGACCTACCCGCTCCCCGAGGCGCAGCTCGATCGATTCATGGTCCAGGTCCTTGTCCGCTACCCGAGCGAAGAAGAAGAGCTCGAGGTCATCCGGCGGAGCGCTCAGAAGGATGAGGTCGAGATCCGCCCGGTCATCGACGCGGACCAGATCGCCAAGGTCCAGAAGATTATCCGCAGCGCCCCCGTGCCCGAGCACGTGATGCGATACGCCCTGCGCCTGGTGCGGTCGACCCGCAGCGACGAGAGCGGGCAGGTGCCCGACATCGTGCGTGATTACGTCAGCTGGGGGGCCGGCCCGCGCGCCAGTGAGGCACTGATTCAGGGTGCTCGGGCGCACGCGTTGCTCGTCGGCAACGGGATCGTCAGCATCGAGTCCGTGCGGGCCATCGCGCACCCCGTGCTCCGTCACCGCGTGCTGACCAACTTCAACGCGCAAGCGGATCAGATCGGGATCGATCAGATCATCGATACGCTGCTGCGGGAAATCCCCGAGGACGGGCGGGACGCGGGCCAGCGAGCGTTGAGCGACCCCGCGGTCCGGTCTTGAGGTTCGAGCGTGCCGGGAAAGCAGGATATAGAGAGATCGATAGCGCTATTGGGCTTAGAATTACGTTGAGACAGGAACTCGGGTACTATACACTTGTTCTTAATTACCGGTGTTCCGGGTCCGGATTGAAAGGCGACTCTTGCTCTCACAGACCACTGAATACGCACTCCGCGCGATGAGCTGCCTGGCGTACCTGCCCGACGGGCTTGTTTCGACGGCCCAGCTGGCCGAGGTCACGCACGTCCCCATGAACTACCTCGCGAAGGTGCTCCAGTCGCTTGCCAAGGCGGACCTGATCACCGGTCGCCGCGGCGTGGGCGGGGGCTACCGGCTCGCTCGCCCGGCGAGCGAGATCACCATGCTCGACGTCATCAACGCCATCAGCCCGATCGAGCGGATCACCGAGTGCCCGCTCAAGCTCGAGAACCATTCCGGTCGCCTGTGCCCGCTGCACACGCGCCTCGATCTGGCCGCCCAGGCGTTGATCGAACGCTTCGAGGGGATCACCCTGCTGGATATGCTCGAGGAAGACCCGATGACGCGCCCGCTGTGCAACGCGGAGATGACCGCCCGGGTGGACCTGACGCTCGGCGGATCCAAGCCCCGCCCACAGTGACCCGGTGGGTCCGTGCGTGTACGATCACGCGTGAGTGAGCAAACAGAACAACAGAACGATGAAGTCGTGCTCGACGCGCAGGAAGCCGCCGCCGAGATCCATCGCCTCGAGCAGCAGCGGCGCGAGAACCGCGAGGCCGTCCGCGGGCTCGGCTTCAACCCCTACGGGCAGCGCGCCGACGGTTTGCTGACACTCGCGCAGGCGCACGACGCCTACGACGAGGTGGCCGACACCGAGAACAAGGACACCACCCAGGCGCACAAGCAGGCCAAGCGGGACAACCCCGAGCTGCCCGAGGCGGACCTGCCGCCCGTCGTGGATACGCGTCCGGTCGTGCGTGTTGCCGGGCGTGTGGTTCTCTCTCGGGACAACGGCAAGCTCGTCTGGCTGAACCTGCGCGATCACACGAGCGATAGCTTCCAGATTGCTATCTCGAAGCGCGACTGCGACGAGAACGGTTTCCAGCTCGCCAAGCTGCTCGACAACGGGGACCTGGTCATCGCGCAGGGCCCCCTGACCAAGACCAAGACCGGCGAGGTCACGTGCTGGGCGAGCACGCTCGAACCCGCGAGCAAGTGCCTCGTCCCGCCGCCGGAGAAGCGCCTCGGGCTGCAGGACCCGGACATGCGTTACCGCCAGCGGTACGTTGATATGTGGTCGAACCCGGACACGACACGCACGCTGCTGCTGCGTTCCAAGCTCATGAGCGCGATGCGCCGTCACCTGGAGGCCCACGACTTCGTCGAGGTCGAGACGCCGGTGCTGCAGACGCTGGCGGGCGGGGCCGCGGCGCGCCCGTTCTTTACGCACATGAACGCGCTGCACCTGGACCTCTCGCTGCGCATCGCGCCCGAGCTCTACCTCAAGCGGCTGCTCGTTGGCGGCATGCCGCGGGTGTTCGAGGTCTCTCGCAACTTCCGCAACGAGGGGCTCGACAAGAGCCACAACCCCGAGTTCACGAGCCTGGAGGTCTACCAGGCGTACGGCAACTACGAGACCATGCTCGAGCTCACGGAGGGGCTGATCCGCGAGCTCGCGCAGATCGCCGCATCAGAGCAGGGGATCAACTCCAATGCCATGCCATTCGGGGAGCTGCTGATCGATTACGAGAAGCCCTTCGAGCGGATCACCTACTCCGAGCTGTTCGAGAAGGCGCTCGGGTTCTCCATCGGTGATATAGAGAAGGTGCGTGCGGCGTGCGATGCGCGCGGTATCAAGACCAAGGGCGAGGACGGGACCGCGATCGCCGACATCTTCCTGGTCAACGAGCTCTTCGAGGAGGTCGCGGAGCCGATGATCGATCCCGCGCGGCCGACGTTCGTGCTCGATTACCCGGCGTCGCTCTCGCCGCTCACGCGACCCAAGCCCGGCACCGAGCAGGGCCCCGTCCCGCTCGCAGACCGCTGGGACCTGTTCATCGGCGGCATGGAGATCGGGCCGGCGTACACCGAGCTCAACGACCCGGACGTGCAGGCCCAGAAGTTCCGCGAGCAGCTCTCGGGCGTGGACGACGAGGAATCGACGTTCAGATCGTTCGATGAGGATTTCGTGAACGCGCTCAAGGTGGGCATGCCGCCCGCGGGCGGGCTCGGGCTGGGCATGGACCGCATCGTGATGCTGCTGGGTAACCAGCGGAGCATCCGCGACGTGCTGCCCTTCCCCCTGATGAAGCCGCTGGCCAGCGCCGCTGGCCAGCAGGACGCGCCGCAAAGCGAGGACGCCGAATAAAAAACACCCCGCTCAAGGCGGGGTGTTTCGTATCGGGTTGCGATCGGGCTGATCAGCCGTCGGACTCTTCGGGCTTGGGCTGCTCCGGATTCTCTTGGTTTTCCTTGTCCTGCTCCGCGCTGTTGAAGCGGACCTCGCCCGTGCGCTCGTCGGTGATCTTGACACCGAAATCGCTCTGCAGCACCTTCTTGCGTTCGTGGAGCACGTCCACGGTCTGGATGGTCGGGGCGATGTTCTCGAACTCGCGCATGCCGCGCATCGCGGTGAAGATCGCGTTCGCCTCGTCGTAGCTGAGGTTGCGGAAGACCTGATCGAACTCCTCGATCTGAGTGAACTGCTCCTCGGGGTTGAGCTTGGGTTCCTGCTGGGCGTCGATGAGCGCCTGGACATCGCTGCCCTTCTCGATACCCGCCTTCTCAACGACCTTCTCGACGTCGTCCATCAGTTCAACGAGCATGCCCTGGTAGGCGAGCTGTGCTTCGTGGAGCGAGTCTTCGAGCACGAAACGCATGACCTCCTGGAGCCCTTCCTCACCGTCGAGGACCTGGATCTCATCGGTGATGGCCTTCTTGTACTCGTTGACGATGTACTTGTTCATCCCGCCCTGAACACGCGTGAGGATCTGCCTGTTGAGCAGGTCCTGGCTCAGCGTGACCTCGGGGACGAGCGGCTTCATCATGTCCGCGACACGGCCCATCTCGTTGATGTTGCCCATGTTCATGTCCGCGATCAGCCCGCCGGTGAGCTCCCAGTAGAGATCGAGGTTGTCGATCACCGCGGTCTCCATCTTGTAGCGGCGGAGGTAGATCAGCGGCATGATGTTCTCGACCGACTTGGGGCCGACGTTCGGGTTCGAACGCAGCGCCGCGATATCGGGGAGCTGGCGGAGCCGGCGGATGCGCCCGTCCGGGCCCGGCTGCGCGAGCTTGGGGTACGGGACGTTCGTGGGCAGGTCTTCGGTGTTGCGGTCACGGCGGCGTGCCTCGAAGCTCTCCTGCGGCTGCGGTTCGCTGGGGGTGGCCGCCGGCTTGGGCTCGGGCTTGGGTGGCGGGGTGTAGGTCGGCTGGTCCTGCGCCGGCTCGGTCGGCGGGGGGGCCACCTGGGCGTTGGCGGTCGCGGACATCACGCTCAGCGCAAGCCCACACACGAGAACGACAGCTTTGGATTGACGGTTCATTGATTGAATCCTCCCGATTCCTCACACATCTGATCTTGACACCCGCGACCTGTGCAGATCGCTGGGCAGCATTCTACGGATTCCCACCTATCCCATGGCGTACCACGCTTGGTCCGCCGGTGGGGATATCATCGGTTCAGCGGTCCGCTGACCCGAGCACAACGGCCCGGGCTCGTAATTATGTCGCGGATCGCCGCAAGTTGTTCCCCAATCTGTATTTTTTCGACCCCGACAGCCGCATTTTCGGACCAAACACCCTCCGGACACCCATGACCAACACATCTCTTGCCCACGAACCGATCGACCGTGCCCAGCTCGCTTCCGCGATCGCGGACGCCTCGCTCCTGCGTGGCGAGTTCACGCTGCGGTCCGGGAGGAAAAGCAGCTACTACCTCGACAAGTACCGCTTCTCGACCCAGCCGACCATCCTCCGCCAGCTCGGGCCCATGTTCGCGCAGATCGTCGAGCAGGTCAGCGAGGATCACGGGCGGGTGGTCCGCCTCGCCGGCGCGGAGCTGGGGGGGATCCCCCTCGTGACCGTCGCGTCGCTCGAGACCGGTCTGCCCAGCATCTTCGTCCGCAACGCGAAGAAGGACTACGGCACCGCCAAGCAGGTCGAGGGCACGGTGAACGAGGGCGATCTGGTCGTCTTCGTCGAGGACGTCGCGACCACCGGCGGGCAGGCGCTCGAAGCCGTCGAGGTGCTCCGCTCGCTGGGGGCCAGGGTCCCGGCGATCATCAGCGTGATCGATCGTCAGGAAGGCGCACGTGAGAACATCGAGGGCGCCGGCGTGGCGTTCCATGCGCTCTTCACCAGGAAGGACCTTGGCGTCGAAGACGAGTGACTCGGCGATGAGCGATCAGGTCTTGATCGCGCTCGTCTGGGCGACGGCCACGATCGACAGGATCATCACCGGGATGAACACGCCGATGGCCGCGGGCAGCCCGGGGATCGTGGCGCTCGCCCCCAGCACGCCACCGATCAGCGCCACGATCGCGATGGGCGCGCACTTGATCGACTGCATCACCATGTTGCGGGGCTCGCGGGTGATGAAGTACGGCATCGAGATCACCAGCGCCAGCAGGCCCGAGAGCATCATCGCGAACCGGCCCCACTTGATGCGGGCGTAGCGGTTCCGCTTGGCTGGGTCCGTGAGTGTCGGGCGATCGAGCATCTGCGAGACCTGCATGAAGCTCAGCGACTGCGCGTACGACTCGTAGCGGTTCATCCGCAGGGTGTTTGGGTCCAGCGACGTCTCGATCCGACCGATCGGGACCTCGGGCTGCGGCGTGGCCACACCCCGCGCCTGCGCGAAGCCGTCCTCAAAGTCCCAGCCCCCGTCGTTGTAGGTCGCGTGCGCGGCCGTGATGGCGCGGGTCGCCTTGCCGTTCTCGTCCCGTTCAAGGATGTACACGCCGTCGAGCGTGTTGGTGTCGGCATCAAAGTTCGCGGCACGGAACAGACGCCCGGACCCGTCGAGCGTCAGCGGCACGACCGAGCTGCCGAGCGAGCGGGACCCGATGTCGTCGTGATCGCGCACGAGCAGCGGCGCGACACGCGGGATCAGGAACTCGGTGTTCACGATCTGGAGCACCATGAAGAACCCCGCGACCACGATGATGGGCTTCATCACCCGATGCAGCCCGATCCCGGCGGCCATCATCGCGATGAACTCCCGGTTCCGGCTCAGCTGCGAGAACGTGAACCCCATCGCACCCACCAGGATCATCCCGATCAGGAACGAGTACAGCTGCAGCAGCTTGGGCCACCAGAAGTCCACGATCAGCAGGAACGTGACGATCCATCGCCGCACCGCGCCCGGCGATTCCTCGCCACGCTGGACCGCGAGGTCCGCGGCCCGCTGCAGAAACTCGTCGATGTTGAGCGAGGCATCGATGACCACGACAAAGCTGAACAGGATCACCGTCAGCGCGATCACGTTCATCAGGTACTGCTTGGCGATATAGCGATCGAGCAGGGTCATGGAGGATCTATCCTAGCGAGTCAGACCGGCAGGCGGTATCGCGGCCGCAGCTCGGGCAGCGGGACGCTCGCGAAGGATCGGATCATGCGTGAGCAGCCCCAGCCGATGAACGCGCCCACGAACACGTCGGTCGCGAAGTGTGCGCCCGTGAGCATCCGTGTGAGCCCGCACCCCAGGGCGAGCAGGAACAGCGTGGTTCGGGCGCGAGGGAGGAAGTGGGCCAGCATCAGGCACCCTCCGAACGCGACCGCAGCGTGGCTCGAGGGCAGCCCGAGGTTCGATCCGTCCTGGAAACCCGAGAACAGCCCGCGGAAGTGGTAAAGACCCGGCTGGATGATGCCGTCCTGAACCGGCCGCTCCCGCGCGATCGTCAGCTTGAGCAGCTCCGCAACGATGCCCGCGGCACCGGCGCTGAAGAGCACCGCCAGCCCGCGGTGCTGGTGGCGGTCGTGCGCGATGTAGACGATGCAGACCAGCAGCCACGTGCCCAAGTAGCCGATGATCCGGAACAAGCGGTACCAGTCCTGATCCTGGATGTGCTGGATCGGCTCGTGATACAGCGCGTGGAGCAGCGGTATATCGAGGAGCGTGAGCAGCACGAACGCGCAGAGAACGACGGCCGCGAAGCGAGCACGCTGCGATCGTCTCCGCCGCTTTTCTCGAGGTGTCAGATAACGCAAGTCAATCGCCCCTTCTTCCGGACGGGCAGTGTATTCAGGGTTGCTCGTGTTTTTCGAGCGGTTCCCACGCTTCGAAGCCCCGGAATCCAAAGCCGATGTAGCTTGTTCCCTGTTCCTTTGGCTCGCTTTCAAGCTGTCCGATGTCTTCGATCGTGTCAAACGCGGCGTCCCAGTGGTGCTCCGGCCCACCCAGCAACAGCGCGGGACGCCCGAGGAGCGCGCCGAGCGTGCCCGGGTCCGAGAGGTCCGTGTGCTCCCAGATGTCGTACTGGGTTTTCCGACCCCCGATGTGCGCGCTCGAGCAGTAGACCGCCGGTTGATCGGGCAGATAGAACGCGAGCAGCGATGCGCGGCCGTAGTGATTTGTGATCACGAAGGGCTCCTGCCCTGTCCGCGCTCGCAGCTGATCCAGCACCCGCTGGGCATCCGAGGCGTGCTCACGCAGGCCGGTCATGCGGTACATCGGAATCAGCGGGCCGATGCCCGGCACGCGCGCAAGCTTCGGGGCACCCGGGAAGAGCAGCAACCCCGCGACGAGCACGAACACCGCCACGCCCCATAGGAGCTTGATCACGTGGTCGACCCGCGCCACCCCGTCGCGGACGCACCACGCCGCGGGCGGGATGAGCGTCACGAACGCGGCCATCGCCCAGTTGCCCTCGGTCTGCGTCTTGAGCGCGACCAGCAGGTAGAACACCAGCAGCGGCAGCGCCATCGCCACGCACGTGCGCACAACAAGCAGGGAGCGTTCATCGGCGCGCTTGCTTGCGTTGAGCCACGCGAAGAACCCGAGCCCGAGGATCGGCCCCCCGACGAGGACCTGCAGCCCGATGTACTCGAGGAGCCACACGATCGTCCATGCCTCGCGACCGGCCGCGGTGTTCGCGGTGTCGCCGCCCGCCACGCCCAGGTGGCCCAGCAGGTGGCGCACGGTGACCCAGTCGTGCTGCGCGTTCCAGATACCCACAGGGATCAGCCCGATCAGCGATACGAGCATCCCGAGCGAGACCCACACGCCGCTGACTCGTGCCCGGTCGTTCCGCGTCACCCAGAGCGCGAAGAGCACGCTCGGGATCAGCAGCAGGATGGTGTACTTGAAGAGGAAGCCGAGCGCGACCATCGCGCCGAATCCGAGCCATGCCCGCTGTCGACCCCGGAGCATCGCGACGAGCGCGAAGTGCGATGCCCACGCCCAGCAGGCGATGTAGGGCGCATCGATGGTCATCAGCATGGCCGCGACGGCGAAGCCGGGGATGCCGTTGTACAGGACCGCGCTGATGAACGCGAGTCGCCGATCTCCGAAGAGCACCCACGTCGTGCGCACGACCGCGATCGTCCCCAGCAGCGTGGCGATGGCCGCGGGGAGGCGCACCGCGAACTCGGTGTCGCCCAGCGCCTGTGTCGAGGCCCAGATCACCCACGCAACGCCGGGGCCCTTGGAGTAGTAGGACCACGCGAGGTGGCGTGACCATTCCCAGTAGTGCGCCTCGTCCTCGATCAGGGTGTACGGCGAAACGAGCTGCCACACCACGCGCACCGCGAGCAGCGTGATGATCAGCGCCCACACCATCGATGCACGCCTGGCGATCGGGTCCCACCAGAGCGTGCGGTCGGGATCGGGTGGCGCAGCGCCCATGGTTTAGTGCCTCGCGAGCTTCCGGTACGCGACGAACGTGTAGATCAGCAGCCCCAGCACCCCGATGTAGATGAACGGGAGCGCCGGCGCCCCCTTCTCATGCACCGCGGACTGACCGCCGGCGATCACCACGATCGTGCCCAGCGCGGGGAAGAAGCTCCACATGTACACCACCAGCGCCTGCGCTTCACGCAGGCGCAGCGCGATCACCGAGCCCGCCAGCACCATCACGAACGAGGCGAGCGCCATCGCCCAGCGCTCGTGCTGCTTGGACAGGATCTCACGCTGCAGGTCCTCGATCTGCAGGCGCAGACGCTCGGCGGGCCTGACGAGGAACTCCGCGTACTGCGCGGAAGACTCGTTGATGTACGGCTCGGCGACGCCAAGCAGCTCCGCGCTCGGGTGCGTGAGCAGCTCCCCAAGCGGGTCCGAGTCGAACCGCAGCCCCGCGTACTGCGTCGAGCTCTGCTGCGTGCTCGTCTCGTCGTCCGTCAGGATCGAGACCCCCTGCAGATCGAGCGAGAACGTCAGCGTCGGCGTGTTCGAGGCCGGGGTCTGCAGCGGATCGTTCGTGCGTGCCCGCTCGGGGCTCAGCGTCGCCTGCTCGGCGCGGAGCCGGTCCGCGCGCCCGCTCGCATCCGCGATCAGGATCTCGATGTTGTTGGTCACCCGGTCCGGCAGCAGCGTCCAGGTCTCGTTGGACGAGCTGAACCCGCCCGCGAGGATGGTGACCCGCTGGCCGGCCGGGCTCGTGAGCTCGATGCTCTCGCCCCGGTTGGCGCGCTGCTTGATGTCGCGGAACACCTCGATGGACGCGATCCCCTTCGCGAGGTTGATCCGCTTGTGGTCCACGAAGTTCATCTGGTCCGGGTCGCTCTTGAGCGCCACCATCTCCGCGCCCGTCATGAACTTGGGGTCGTCCTTGAACACCCGC
>CAXREY010000041.1:0-7128 GCA_964229845.1 Phycisphaerales bacterium UBA1924 | reverse complement strand
ACGCGGCAGGGCGCGAAGCCCCCGCCTGATCACAATCCAAAGCTCGCGTTCCATCGTGTACTCCCTGGTAAGAGCACATTGTGGACGCGGGCTGCGCAAAGCGCAAGTGCCGAACAAGCGCCGAATGGCGCATAAAGCTCCAGCGGGGGAGGTGTCGAACGAAGTGAGACGGAGGGGGTCTTCGTCAGATACCCTGTCACCAATATCAAGAAGCCCCCTCCGACTCCGTCTTCGGCGGACCCACCTCCCCCGCTAGTGCGGGGGAGGCCGCAACTTTGTCCACCCAACCCGTTACCATACAAGCGTCAACTCTGTTCCCGTCGTGAAGGATCTCACATGCCCACCCCACGCCTACTGATCAACGCCGCGCTCATCGGTGCCGCGCTCGCCGCCCCCACCCTCCTCGCGATGTCCCAGCCGGACACCGCCGACGACATCCGCCGCAAGCGCGCCCAGAAGCAGCTCGACGAGAACCGTCGCGCCCAGGAACGCCAGGCCGAGGACATCACCCCCGAAGACCTCCCGCCGATGGACCCCGCGCTCGTCGAGCAGTTCGACGAGATGCTCGCCGTCATCGCCGCCCCCGAGATGGAAGGGCGCGTGCCCGGCTCGCAGGGCATCGAGAAGGCCGCCGATTACATCCAGCAGCACCTCGAAGACCTCGGGCTCCGCCCCGCGTTCATACAAGACACCGACCTCAACGGTTCCGTCGAGGACCTCCCGAACCACTACCGCCAGCCCATGCAGATGGGCAAGCACACCGCCGCCACCAGCGTCAACCTCACCGCCGGCGACACCGTCTACACCGATTTCGATGACGCCTCCCCCCTCGCGTACTCCGGCGCTGCCGACGCGACCGCACCCGTCGTCTTCGCGGGCTACGCCGTTGTCTCCGGCCCCAACAACTACCTCGGCTTCGAGACCAACGAGACCGTCGAGGACAAGATCGCCATCGTCCTCAACTACGAGCCCATGAACGACGACGGGTCGTCCCAGTGGAAGGAAGAGGGCTGGACCCACAACAGCCGACTCACCTACAAGGTCACCGCCCTCGACCGGCGCGGCGCCGCGGGCGTCATCATCGTCAACCCGCCCAGCGCGATCGACGACCGCGTCGACATCCTCGAGACCGTCGAGTCCACCGCCCCACCATCCAACCGCATGGGCGAGCGCGGCGGCCCCGAGTACGACATCCCTGTCGTCCACGCCACCCCCGAGGTTGTGGAGTCCATCCTCACCTACCTCGGCTCAGACGAAGACCTCCAGGCCCTCATCGATCTCGCCAACGAGGACGGCATCGTCAAGCCCCTCGGCGACCCCGACGAAAACAAGCAGATCACCCTCGCCGTCGAGATGGAGCGCACCCCGCGCATGACCGACAACATCGGCGCCATCCTCCCGGGCAAGGGCGCCCTCGCCGACGAGTACGTCGTCATCGGGTCCCATTACGACCACGTCGGCTTCGGCAAGTTCGGCACACGCCGCCAGTCCGACCGAGGCAAGCTCCACCCAGGCGCCGACGACAACGGCACCGGCACCACCGCCAACATGATCGCGGCACAGCTCCTCGCCCAGCGATACGAAACGCTCACCGAGGACGACAACGCCCGCTCCATCCTCTTCCTCTGGTTCACCGCCGAGGAGTCCGGGCTCAACGGCTCACGCTACTACGTCGAGAACCCCATCGCCCCCCTCAACCAGCACCTGCTCATGCTCAACATGGACATGATCGGCACCCTCTCCGACGGGCTCCTCGAGATCGGCGGCTTCTCCTCCGGCGAGGGCTTCGAGGAGCTCGCCACACCCGCGCTCGACGCCTCCGCCATCCCCTATTCCGAGGACGTCTCCGTCGGCTCGGGCCGCTCAGACCACGCCTCCTTCGACAACGCCGGCGTCCCCGCCCTCTTCTTCTTCACCGGGCTCCACGAGCGCTACCACGCCCCCGAGGACATCCCCGACCCGCTCGACGACGAGGGCTGCGTGCGCGTCGCCTCGCTCGTCTCGGACATCGCCTTCGACGCCGCCACCTACGCCGGCGACATACCCCACCCCGACGACAAGAAGTCAGACGAGGACAACGAGGGCCCCAAGGTCCGCATCGGCATCATCCCCTCCAACGCCCGCGACGGCGGCATGCGCATCGAACGCGTCTTCGAGGACACCTCCGCCTCGCAGGCCGGCCTCCGCCCGGGCGACCGCATCACCAAGTGGGACGGCACCGCCATCGACTCCGTCGAGACCTGGATGCCCATCCTCACCAAGCACGCCCCCGGCGACGTCGTCAAGCTCGAAGTCCAACGCGGCGACGAGACCCTCGAAGTCGAGATGACGCTGCGAGGGATTGAGTAACTCGACATCGCACCAAGCATGAAGGAACCGTCCAACCCTTGGGGCAGGGGTTGGACGGTTCCTTCTTTCTGCGTCTATGTCGTGCGTGCTCTTGTGCCTGCTGCATACCTGCGTGTGTTCCCTGTGCCTCCCCCGCTCCTGGCGGGGGAGGTGCCGAGTCCCCGAGGCGGAGGGGGTCTTGAGTAACCAACGCATGACAAGACCCCCTCCGATCCGCCTTCGGCGGACCACCTCCCCCGCCAGGTGCGGGGGAGGCACAAGAGAGGAAACACACGACTGCATCCTCATGTCCCCCGTTCCTGCTTCGCCTTTCGGGTCGAAGCACGGCACCTCTCCGATCGCCGTGTACGGCGCTCCTTCCCCGCCCTTGCGGGGAAGGTGGATTCGGCGCAAGCCGAAGACGGATGGGGTCTTTGAGGCGTGCGCATATCTCAGAAGACCCCCTCCGTCTCACTCCGTTCGACACCTCCCCGCTGGGGCGGGGAAGGCACAAGATTGCATGCTTATGTCCCCCGTTCCTGCTTCGCCCTTCGGGTCGAAGCAGGGCACCCGACGACAACACCCACACACAAAAGGAAGGAACCGTCCAACCACAGGGGGTGGGGTTGGACGGTTCCTTCATCGATCATCGCTCGGCACCAGCCGTCACAACCGCTCGCGCACCCGCTTCACGATCTCGTTGTAGTTCGCCCGGTAGAACTTCGTGTACTCGATCTCCAGCTCCGCCTGCCGCGTCCGCCACTGGTTGCGCACATCGCGGTAGGTATCCGCCGTGAACGCCACCAGCTCCCCCTCGATCTCCGTCTCCGGGAACGCATAAAACAGCTCATCCAGCTCCGCCAGCTCCTCGTCGCTGAACCGCCCAGACGCCTTCGCATCGTGCATCGCCCGATACGCCGCCCGGCACTCGTTCGCGATGTCGATCCCGAAGCACCCCATCATCACCTGCACGCCCGTCCGCCAGCCGGGGTTCTTCACATCGCTGACGATCTCGAACGGGTCCACCTGGTCGACGAACTGATCGAAGTACTGCACATACATGCTCCGCTTCACCGGCATCCGGCGCAGCGCGTGCCAGTGCGGGCCCATCGGCTCCCCGTCGCTCTCGATCGGGTTGTCTTCCAGGCTCGTATCAAACTGCCACAGCGCCTGTGCCTCGTCCGTCAGGCAGTAGCGAACGAACCGCGTTGCCAGCTCGTAGTCCGGGCCGCCGTTGATGATGCTGATCGGGTCCGCATCGACATACACCGCACCCGCCGGGTCGCTGTAGCCCACACGGTCGCCGCCGCCCGAGTCCTTCACCACCTGCGCCTGCCCACGACCATAAAAGTCAATCGCCAGACCCGCCGCCGCCTCGCCCTGCGACACATCGATCGGCGGCTTCGTCGACGAGTTCGTGAAGTACCGCGTGTTGCCGCACATCCCCCGCAGCGTCTGCCAGCCCTGCTCCCAGCCCTCGTTGCCCAGGATCGAGTCGAACGTCGTCGTGATCGAGCCCGACTGACGTGGGTCCGCCAGCGCGATCCAGCCCCACAGCTCCGGGCGCGTCAGGTCCTCGAACGCCGTCGGCTCCTCGAGCCCCAGCTTGGCGAACACGTCCCGGTTGTACACGATCCCGAAGCTGCTCAGCGCCGTCCCGATCCAGTACTGCCCCGGGTCGTACAGATCCTGCGGCCCGATCCGGTTCTCGCCGAACATCGCGTCCAGCTCGCCCTGCTCGAAGTCCATCGGGCGCGAGATCGGCACCTCCAGCGTCATGGTCGTTGTCGTGCTCCCGGTTTCTGAGAGCCGCACATCCACGCTCACCCCGCCGATCAGCTGCGCATGGTCGTACGACCCGCCGCCGAACATCACATCGAACGGGATCGTCCCCTCCGGCAGCAGCCCGCCCGCGCCGATCTCCCAGCTCGGCTCCGACGCGAGCTTCTTGATGCTCTCCTTGAACATCGCCGAGAGCTGCTTGCGGATCTCCGAAGTCCCCCCCGGCGTGCGGAAGTCGATGCTCACCGCCTCGCCAAACTCCCGCTCGTGCCACGCCGCGAACCCACGCGCAAACTCATCGCGGATCTGAGGCACATGCGGCGTCACCACGATCAGCGTCCGCAGGTCATCATCATGCGACGACCCCGTCTTCCCCGCGCTGAGCACAAACGGCACCCCCAGCACCAACGCCAGCAACACCCCGATCACGATCACCTGTACCTTCATGCCCCAAGTGTATGGGCAGGCACCGGCCCTTTCCGGCATCCCCCGCATGCCAAGATCCACGCTCCTCTCGTGCCTCCCTTCCCTCTTGTGCCTCCCCCGCTCCCGGCGGGGGAGGTGGGCTTGAGCGCAGTTCAAGGTCGGAGGGGGTCTTCTGAGAAAGGCGCGCACATCAAGACCCCCTCCGCCTCAGGGACTCGGCACCTCCCCCGCCAGGTGCGGGGGAGGCACAAAGAGCCAGATCAAGGAAGGATCGCACAACCCCCACAAAAAAACCACCCCAAAGGGCGGTTCACCAAATCAACACTTCAATGACGACTCACGCCGCCCGCAGGTACCGCTGGCTCGTCAACGAGCGGATCATCCGCCCCTTATCGCCCGCACGGTCGAACCGCGTGATCGCCAGCGCCATACGCACCGGCCCGATCTCGTCCGGATCGCACCACACGACGTTCCCCGTCACAAACACGCTCCGCCCCGGGCCGATGTCACCCGAGTTCAGCGGCAGGTCGATCCGCAGCGAGATCGTGCTCCCCGGCTCGATCGCCTCGTCCATCTCGAAGCACACCCCGCCCTCGGAAAGGTCGTACACGTGCCCCTCACGCGTGAACACCTGCTCGTCCGGATGCACCCGCGCCGCCGCACTGGTGTACCCCGGCTCAAGCAGAAAACGCTCATACTGACGACGATTCACGCGGGCCTGGCTGCTCATGATCGGATCTCCTGTTTCAGTTGCTGCCCCGCTTATCGGCCCATCGCCCCCACCACTTCAATCCCACGAGGGTCGAGCAGCAAACTTTGCCGCCCTCCCCCACCATGCAGGCGGTTTCAGCACGCGAGCTCAGGCCGCCCCCCGCACCTCCGTGTACTGCCCCACCGCCAGGATCTTCCGGCGACGCCGCAGGATCATCACCAGACCGACGAAGTACACCACCACCAGACCGATGAACCCGTACAGCACCGGGCCCCAGAGCGTGTAGGGGATCCCGCCAGGAATACCGAACCCGGTCCCGGCCGTGCCACTCGTACTCCAGCCGTTCTGAGCCAGCGCGTACGCGTAATCGCCCGTCGCCTGCACGGTCATCAGCTTCGTATGCCCCTCGGACTGGATCGCGCTCACACCGCCGGACTTGGCCACATCCGCGAGCACGAATATCTGCCCCGAATACGACCGGTACGCCTCGTCCGAGGTATCGAACCCCCCGGCCTCAAACAACCGATCGATCGTCTCGGCATTCAGCGCCTCACCCTCACCGACCCTGTCCCCCCCGGGGCCCCCGAGGGTCCATGCACCGCGCTCTTCAATCTCCATCGTGTACTCATCGCCGCTGGGCAGCTCGAGCACCACGCGGAGCGGATCAATCAGTGCCTGGCTCATCGAATCAGACGGCAACTCAAAGCGGACCTCGAACGTGTCCCCGGTCAGCTCCCTCGTCTCATCGTCCCACTCCGTCTGAGGTCCGTAAGTCACAATCTGCGTGTACGAGCCGCCCATCCCGGTCATCGCGTTGTTCATCCAGTAGCTGGTCTGGACCACGCTCCCCCAGATCGCGATCGCGACACCACCCGCTGAGAACACCATCACCGTCCAGGCGGATATCGCACCCACGCTCGATCCACGGAGTTGAATGAACATCCGCCGCGTCAGCACACCCGCCTTGAGCAGATCCACACCGCACTCCGGGCAGCGGTTGTCGCTCAGCGATCCGAGCACATACCCGCACGCCGCGCAATGCCCACCCTTCGTGTCATCGAAGCCCGGAGGAACGAACAACGCCCGATACAGCACATGAATCAGCACGAACAGGAACAACACCAGCATCGACGCCGGTATGAACGGCAGCGCAGTCAGAAACAAGTTGCCCCACATCATGATGATGGCTCCTTCTAGATTATGAAATCAAATCGCTGCCAGTGTACCAGAACACGACGCCAACGACCTCATCCTTGCCACGCTCTTCTTCCTCACCGCCTGCACCACCACCATTAACGCCTCACCATCCCCTGCGTGACCTATGCGTCCCCTGCGATCAGTCTTGCTGTTCTCTTCCCTCTTCCCAAGTGGCCAGTGGCTCGTCCCAAGTCCCTTCCTCCCCCTACCATCACACATGGCCCAATCCAACCCAAAGACCGAACTCGAAACCGTCGAACCCCTCGGCGCCCGCGTCCTGATCCGCAAGGACGAGGACAAGAAACAGACCTCCAAGGGCATCCACCTCCCAGACAAGATCGAGATCCCCACCCTCACCGGGCGCGTCGTCACCATCGCCGCCCAGGTCGAGAACGACCCAGACTACCCCATCCGCAACTACGACCGCGTCCTCTTCAACCCCAAGCACGCCATCCCCGTCGATTTCGAAGGCGACAACCGCCTCTTCGTCGTCCCCGTCGAAGACATCGTCGCCGTCTTCCGCAAGGACTCTTAACTATCCCTCCCCGCGCCCCCGCGGGGAGGTGTCGAGCGCAGCGAGACGGAGGGGTCTTCCGCGAACAAGAACATCCCCCAAGACCCCTCCGATCCGCCTTCGGCGGACCACCGCCCCGGGGGGGCGCGGGGAGGGACAACGAGCCGGG